>JAJYVS010000038.1 GCA_021791895.1 Actinomycetes bacterium
GATCAAGCAGACCCTCTACCGGACCTCGGGCGACAGCCCGATCGTGGCCTCGCTCATCCGGGCGGCCGAGCTCGGCAAGCAGGTCGCCACGGTGGTGGAGCTGCGGGCCCGCTTCGACGAGCAGGCGAACATCGGGTGGGCCAAGGCGCTGGAGGAGGCGGGGGTCCACGTGGTCTACGGCCTCGTCGGCCTGAAGACCCACTCGAAGACCTGCCTCGTCCTGCGCCGGGAGGAGGACGGGGTCCGCCGGTACTGCCACGTCGGGACGGGCAACTACAACTCGAGGACCGCCCGGGTCTACGAGGACCTCGGCCTGTTCACGGCGGACGAGGAGATCGGCGCCGACCTGGGCGACCTCTTCAACCACCTGACCGGGTTCTCCCGGCACACCGACTACCGCCAGATCCTGGTGTCGCCCGTCACCACGAGGGACCGGGTGATCGAGATGATCGACGAGCAGGCGGCGGCGGGGGAGGCCGGCCGCATCGTGCTCAAACTGAACGGCCTGACCGACCCGGCGGTGATCGACGCCCTCTACGGCGCCTCGCTTGCCGGCGTGCCGATTGACCTCATCGTGCGGGGGCTGTGCTCGATCCGCCCCGGCGTGCCCGGGCTGTCCGAGACCATCCGGGTGCGCTCGGTAGTCGGCCAGTTCCTCGAGCACTCCCGCATCCTCTGCTTCGGGAGCTTCGGGACCGCCCAGGAGGGGGCGGACGGGTTCGACGGCGAGGTCTTTGGCCGCGACGCCCTCGGCGCAGACAGGGAGGACGACGGCCAGCGTCCCCGGCCGCCGCTGCACCTCTTCGTCGGCTCGTCGGATCTCATGCGACGCAACCTCGACCGCCGGATCGAGGTCATGGCGCCGGTCACCGACCGTCGCCTCGTCGACCGGCTGCTTGAGATCCTCGAGCTGGCACTGGCGGACGACACCAACGCCTGGACCCTCACCGACGACCGGTGGAGCCGGGTGCCGACCGTCCGTTCGGTGAGCATCCAGGAGCGCCTGAAGGAACTGGCCGTCGCTCGGGTTCGTCGGCGGCGCGACCTCGACACCCGAACCCAGTCGCTCGGCTAGCGCCCGACTGCGTCAGTCGGCTATCCGTGGGCGGTTGGCCGTCGCCTTGGGGGCTTGGTGCAGGTCCGGTTCTACGCTCGGCTGGCCCTGGCCCTGTTCGTCGCCCGAAGCGCTCGGGCGGCTCTCGCCCCGTTCCTCGTTCGCCCTGTTCCGGCGCCGCCGGCCCGGCTCCTCCTCCGGGTGCTCCTCGGCCTGTGTCGCCTCCTCCAGCCGGTTGCGGCGCTGGCCGGGGCGCCAGCGCAACGACAGGTAGGAGATGCCCCCGACCGGGATCGGCAGCCAGAAGTTGACCAGGCGGTAGCTGATCACGCCCAGGATGGCGGTCGTCTTGGTCAGCTGGAACCCGACCAGCGTGGCGATGAGCACCCCTTCGACCACCCCGAGCCCCGAGGGGGTGATGGGAATGACGGCCAGGATGTTGGCCAGTCCGTAGGCGACCAGCAGGTCGATCGGGAACACCGCCTTGGACTCGAAGGCAAACAGGAAGACCCACAGCGACGCGGCGTCAAGGAGCCAGTTGGCCGCGGCCCACACGATGGCCCGGCGGAGCAGGGCCCGGTCGGCCAGCAGCACGTGCACCCGGTCGGCGAGCTTCTGGAGCAGCTGGGCGACGGTCTCGGCGTTCAGGAAGGGCATGTGGCGGGCAAGGGCCTCGATCCAGCGCATGGCCCTGGTCCGACCCCGGGTGAGCAGGAAGATGGTGCCGGCGAACGCCCCGATCAGGATGGCCCCGGCTGCCGCGGCGATCCCGTAGAGGGGGTTGAACCCCCGGAGGGGGATCGAGATGATGAGCGCCAGCCAGAAGATCGCGTTGAGCACCACCGCAGAGCCGGCACCCTGGGTGGCCAGGCCGAACCCGGCCGTGCTCCCGGGGACCCCGGCCTCGGTGAGTAGGCGGTAGCTGACGGCGGTGCCCGGGGCGGTGCCACCGGGGACGACGTGGCTCACGGCCAGGCTGGCCATGTTGATCCGCAGGAGTCGGAACCGGCCGGGGGCGTCGGGGGAGAGCACGGTGCGGGTGAGCTCGGCGTAGGCCACCAGGGCCAGAACCTCGAGGCCGACCCCGAGGAGCAGGTAGGCCACGTTCACGTGGCCGAGGATGCTGACCGAACGGCGGGCGCTCGCCAGCTCCGGCAAGAGCAGGTACTCGAAGACGAAGAAGAGGACGAAGATCGAGATCGTCCAGCGGACCTCGCGGCGGATCTTGGGGAGGTGGAACCGTCGCCGAGCCTCTTCGGTCATCGCTCAATGCTGGCACGTCGGGGCGAGACGCTCAGGTCCCGACCCGGGGCCCCGGCGCCACTCCCCTAAGCTGCCGCCGTGCGGGTCCTGGTCATCGTGCCCACCTACAACGAGGTGGAGAACATCGCCCGCACCATCGAGGCCACCGTGGCGTCGGTGCCCGGGGCCGGGATCCTGGTGGTCGACGACGGCAGCCCCGACGGCACGGCCCAACGGGTGGAGGAGCTCCGGGCCTCGGTCCCCGACCTCCACCTCCTGGAGCGGTCGGCCAAGTCCGGACTGGGCAGCGCCTACCGGGCCGGGTTCGCCTGGGGTCTCGGGCACGGCTACGAGGTCATGGTTGAGATGGACGCCGACGGGTCGCACGACCCCGGGGCCCTCGGCGACCTGCTAGCACCGATCGAGGCCGGCCACGAGGTGGCCATCGGGTCGCGCTATGTCCCCGGGGGGTCCATCCCGAACTGGAAGTTCCACCGCCACCTGTTGTCCAAGGGGGGCAACGTCTACGCCTCGGTCGCCCTCGGGCTGAAGGTGGCCGACTCGACCGCCGGGTTCCGGGCCTACGCCGCGAGCGTGCTGTCCCGGATCGATCTCGAAGCGGTGCGGGCCGAGGGCTACGGCTTCCAGATCGAGATGACCTACCGGGCCAAAGAGGCCGGCGCGTCGATCGTCGAGGTGCCCATCTGCTTCGTCGACCGGGAGATCGGGGAGTCCAAGATGTCGTGGGCCATCGTGGTGGAGGCGTTCGCGCTCGTCACCTGGTGGGCCCTCGGCCGGTGCCTCGCCAAGCTGACGTCGCCGGGGTCCAAGCGCCGCCGCCGTGTCGCCCACGAGGTTCCGGTCCCGCCACCTTGAGCTCGGGGGCCCTCTCGCCAAAGAACCTGCGATCATGGTGGGGTGCCCGAGAAGGACCGGATCCTCGTCGTCGACGACGAGCCCTACATCACCGACCTCCTCGTCACTGGGCTCGAGTTCGAGGGGTTCGCGGTCGAGGTGGCAGCGACCGGGATGGAGGCCATGGCGAAGGTCGGCTCCCTCCGGCCCGACCTGGTCCTTCTGGACGTGATGCTCCCCGACATCGAGGGGGTCGAGATCTGCCGGCGCTGGCGGGAGGAGGGCGAGGCGGTGCCGGTCCTGTTCCTCACGGCGAGAGACGCCGCCGAGGACAAGATCGTCGGACTGGCGGTGGGCGACGACTACGTGACCAAGCCGTTCTCCTTGAACGAGGTGGTGGCCCGCATCCGGGCGGTGCTGCGCCGGAGCCGGGACGAGATCGCCGAGGACCGGCCGCTGCGCTTTGCCGATCTCGTGATGGACGTCGACTCGCGTGATGTCTGGCGCGACGGGGTGTCCATCGAGCTGACGGCGACCGAGTTCAACCTGCTGCGGTACCTCCTCGAGAACGCCCGCCGGGTGGTGTCCAAGTTCGAGATCCTCGACCAGGTGTGGGGGTACGGGTTCGAGGGCGATCCCAACATCGTCGAGACCTACATCAGCTACCTGCGCAAGAAGATCGACGAGTTCGACCCGCCCCTCATCCACACCTTCCGTCGGGTCGGGTACTCGTTGCGGCTTCCCCGCTCGTGAGGGTCGAACCTCCGGGTACGAAGCACCGCCCATGAGCCTCCGGAAACGCCTCACCATCTCCATGGCGATCGTGCTCGTGGTCGCGCTGGCGGTGGCCAACGTGCTCACCTACAGCTCGCTGCGGTCCTTCCTCTACGGCCGCCTGGACGACCAGCTCGACGGGGCCCAGGTCCAGGCGTACACCTACCTCGCGATCCAGCGCCCCGAGCGCCTGGCCCACGACCCGCGCTTCCACAACTCCATTGCGTTCGAGCAGGCCCAGCTAGACGCCCGGGTGAGCCCGGACCTCTACGTGATGGTGGTGTCCCGCTCGGGGAGCGTCGTCGTCCCCGAGGATTCGAGCATCAACGCCGGGCCCCGGCCGCTCGTGCCCCGCTCGCTGCGGCCGGCCCCCTTTCCCCGCCTGCACCGCTTCGGCGCGAACACCGGCGCTTACCACTCCGAGTCCAACAGCTTCGACGTCGGCAGCGCCGGGCACTCCGGGGTCCGCTACCGCGAGGCGCTGGTCAGCGTCCCTCAGGGGGTGCTGGTCGTCGCCGGCTCGCTCAGCTCGACCTCGGCCACGCTCGCCTCGCTGCTTCGGATCCAGATTGTGGCGTCGCTCGGCGTGCTGGCGGTCTTGTGCGCGGTGGTGCTCTTCACCATGCGCCGCGGCCTGCGCCCCCTGGAGGACATGGCCGAGACCACCGACGCCATCGCGGCGGGTGACTTGACCCAGCGGGTGTCGGTCGGCAGGGCGTCGAGCGAGGTGGCCCGGCTGGGCCGGGCGCTCAACGCGATGCTGGCCCGGATCGAACAGGCCTTCGCCGAGAAGTCGATGTCCGAGCGCCGGCTGCGCCAGTTCGTCGCCGACGCCTCCCACGAGCTGCGCACCCCGCTCACCTCGATCCAGGGCTACACCGAGCTGCTCCGCAAGGGGGCCTTCAACGACGAGGAGGGCAAGGTCCGGGCACTGCAGCGCGTCGAGCGGGAGGCGAGCCGGATGGGGGTGCTGGTCGACGACCTCCTGCTCCTCGCCCGGTTGGACCAGGGCCGTCCCCTCGAGCAGGTCCCGGTCGACCTGGCCCGCATCGGGGCCGAGGCGGTGCTCGACGCCCGGGTCCTCGACCCGGGCCGCCCGGTCGACCTGGTGGCGACGGGGCCGGTGGTCGTCTCGGGGGACCGTGACCGCCTCCGCCAGGTGGCCCACAACCTGGTGCGCAACGCGCTCGACCACACCCCGGCGGGCACCCCGGTCGCGGTGAGCGTCCGGGCCGAGGGCGAGCAGGGCTACCTGAGCGTGTCCGACGAGGGCCCGGGACTGAGCAAAGAGGGCACGCTCCGGGCGTTTGACCGCTTCTGGCGCGACGACGCGGCCCGCACCGGGGGAGGCAGCGGCCTCGGGCTGTCGATCGTGCGGGCAATCGCCGAGGTGCTCGGCGGCTCGGCCGTCGTCCGCTCCGAGCCCGGGCAGGGGGCGACCTTCGAAGTGGCGATCCCCCTCGACCGCCCGAAGGCCCCGCCGGCCGACGAGGCGGCGCCCAGCCTCCCGCGCCCCGCGGTCGTCACCATCTGAGCGGGCAGCCCTCCAACAGGGCACTCGCGCCGGGAGCCAGCCCCTCGAGCGCCGGCGCCAGCTTGAGGTCGGTCTCGGCCCGCTCGGCCAACGGGTCCGAGGCGGCCACGATGCCCGCCCCGGCCCAGACCACGGCGGTCGAACCCTCGATGGCCGTCGAGCGCAGCCCGACCACCCAGTCCCCGTCGCCCGCCGCGTCGAGCCAGCCCACCGGCCCGGCCCACGGGCCGCGGGGGCCGGGCTCCAAGCGCTCGATGAGCTCGAGGGCGGGCTCCCGGGGAACCCCGCCGACGGCCGGCGTCGGGTGCAGCTCGGCGACGAGCTCGAGGGCGCTCGGCAGCCGTCCCCCCTCGGCCATGAGGCACCCCTCGATGCGGGTGCCGAGATGGTTCATCGAGTGGAGGGACACGAGGGAGGGCTCGGCCGGGACCACCAGCTCGCTGCAGTGGGGGTCGAGGACCCGGGCGATGTCCGCCACCACGAGGGCGTGCTCCTCCAGGTCCTTGGCCGAGGCGAGCAGGCACGCCGCTGCCCCGGCGCCCGAGGCGGCGGTGCCGGCCAGCGGGTGCGAGCGCACCGAGGCCCCCCGGCGCGACACCAACAGCTCGGGAGAGGCGCCGACGAAGACGCCCGGTCCCCGGCTGACCAGGAAGGCGGTGGCCGAGGGCTCCTGGGCCGCCAGGCGCGCGAGCACGGCGGGAGGCGACGGCGCCGCGCCGAGGTCGACCACCAGGCGCCGGGCCAGCACGACCTTGCGGAGCCGGCTGGCCGCGATCGCCTGGGTGGCCACGGCCACGGCGGCCGGGTAGTCGGCCGGATCACAGGCGACGAGGGTGGGCCGCCCGAACGGCTCGGCGACGGGCCGCTCCAGTGCCGCCGTTACCAGCGCACGGGTGGGCTCCACGGGGTGCTCGCCCACGCTCGTGGCCCACTCGACCCCGTCGGCGTCCCGGCCGTAGAGGAGCGAGGGGACCACCATCTCCCCGGCCGCCCCGGACTCAAAGGGGAGGGCGCCGAAGGCCACCGGGCCGGTCCCGGGCAGCCCGAGCGGGTCGTCGCGTTCGATCGCGCCCAGCCGGTGCATGAGACCGGACGGGCCGCTCGGGTCGAGCAGGCCGCCGGCCAGGCTGAACACGGCCGCCCGGCCGGTCCCGGCCAGGGTCACCGAGCGGTTGACGAAGCACACCCCCCGGGACCCGGCCAGTGCTACCGGGTCGAGCGGCGGTCCGGCCTCGAGCGCCCGGGTGACCGCCTTCACAAGGCCCCCTCGGGCATGCCGGCCCGGGTCGCCGTAAGCAGCTGGCTAAGCCCGCCGTGGAGCAGCTGGCGGCCGACAGTGGCGAAGCCGGCCCGGCGGAGAAGGGTGCGCAGCTCGTCGGGCGGGGGCAGGTACGCGGTGGAGCGGGGAAGGTAGCGGTAGGCGTCGCGGTCCGAGATGAGGCCGCCGATGGCCGGTACGCAGCGGCCGAACCACACCTCGAAGCCCCGGCGGAGGAGGCCGCGCTCGGGGGTCGCCACCTCGAGCAGGGCGAGGCGCCCTCCGGGCCGCAGCACCCGGGCGGCCTCGGCCAACGAGCCCCCGAGATCGGTGAAGTTCCGCAGGGCGAAGCCCGAGACGACACCGTCGAGCGCGCCGTCTCGAAGCGGGAGGGCCAGGGCGTCGGCCTCGGCGGCCGGGATGCCGGGGTGCCGGGCGGCCAGCATCCCACTCGACAGGTCGACCCCGACGCTGCGCAGCGCGCGGTGGCGGGCGAACACGGCGAGGTCGCCGGTCCCGCAAGCGAGGTCGAGGACCACCGAGCCGGCGGGGAGCCCGAGCGCGGCCACGGTCCGTCGCCGCCAGCTGCGGTCGAGCCCGAGCGTGATGATCCGGTTGACCAGGTCGTAGCGGACGGCGATGGTATCGAACATCGCCCGCACCGAGGCGGTCTTGTCCGGGCCGGTGGGGAGGTCGGCCGGGAGGCCGCTCAGGGCGCCCCCGCTCGTCTCGATCACCGGGCCACCGACGACCACGCCCTATCGGTAGAAGCGGTAGACGACCTGGGCGACGCAGGACGGCTTGGGGGCGTCTTGGACCTCCAGGACCGCGTCCAGGGTGACCTGCACGCCGCCCTGGACCTCCTCGACGGCGGCGAGGGTGAGCCCCATCCGCAGCGCCGAGCCCACCGGGACCGGGGCCGGGAAGCGAACCTTGTTGGCGCCGTAGTTGACGCCCATGGTGATCCCTTGAACCCCGAAGACCTGGCCGAGCAGCGCCGGGATGAGCGACAGGGTCAGGTAGCCGTGGGCGATCGGGCCGCCGAACGGCCCGGCCTTGGCCCGTTCGGGGTCGACGTGGATCCACTGGTGATCGCCGGTCGCCTCGGCGAACCGGTTGACCTGCTCCTGGGAGATCGTCTGCCAGTCGCTGTAGCCGAGGTGCTCACCGACCTTGGCCGGGAGCTCGTCGACGTCGATCACGGTGGTCATCTGTCCGGCTCCTGGTCAAAGGGGGTGTAGGCCCGCGTCCGGCCCCCTTGCACGTTAGATCACCGTGGCCCGTCCACCCCAAACCCCTCGGTGCCCCTGGTCCTTCGAGGGCCGGCCGGAGGGACCCGCGGGTCGCCCGGCCGCCGCGCTCACTTGAACCAGATGCGCTGGTAGTGACGGCTTTCGGGATGGAGCAACAGGGCGATCAGGACGGCGGCGAAGGCCAGGTTGAGGATCTGGCCCAGGCTCTGGGAGATCATCACGAACAGGACCAGCTGGCTCGCCACATAGATCGCGGCCGCCACCACCGCGACCCAGTACCCCCAGCGCCGTTCATTGGCGATGCCGTTCGCCCCGATCGCCGCGGCGAGCAGGATCAACGGGAGGGCGGCCCCGAAGGCGATCACGTAGATGATCGCCAGGGCGGCGTTCAGGTAGCACAAGAGGACGGCTGCCTGCAGGGTCTGCGGCTGGCTCTGGTCGAACCACTTCCGGGGCTCATTGGCCACGGTCCGATTCTGCCAGCCCGGGCGCCCCGGTGCGGGTCGCCTACGCTCAGAGGAGCGCAAGGGGGGCACGTCGTGCAAGAGATGCAGGAGACCAGGCACAGCGAAGAGGACCACCGCAACATCTCGGGCGGGGGGTTCCGGGCCGCCGTCTTCGGCCTGAGCGACGGGCTGGTCACCAACGTCTCGCTCATCCTCGGGGTCGCCGGCGCCCACCCCGGCGGCCCGTTCGTGCGGCTGGCCGGGGTGGCGGGCCTGGTCGCCGGCGCCTTCTCCATGGCGGCCGGCGAGTACGTCTCGATGCGGGCCCAGACCGAGCTCATGCAGCGCGAGCTCGAGGTGGAGCGAGTCGCGCTCAGGAACTGGCCGAGCGACGAGCGCGACGAGCTGGTGGCGATTTACGTGAACCGGGGGATCCGCCAACGTGTCGCCGAACAGCTGGTCGACGAGATCATGGCCGACCCCGAGCTGGCGTTGGAGACCCACGCGAGAGAGGAGCTCGGCTTCGACCCCCGCGCCATCGGGTCACCGGTCCAGGCCTCGGTGTCGTCCTTCTTCTCCTTCGCCCTGGGCGCGATCCTGCCGCTCATCCCGTGGCTGGTCGGCTCGGGGACCGGGGCCACGGTCGCCTCGGTGGGCATCGGAGCGGTGACGGCGCTCTTGGTCGGGTTCCTCCTCGGGGCGATGACCGGCCGGTCCCGGTGGAAGAGCGCGGTCCGCCAACTGGGGGTGGCCGCCCTGGCCGCCGCCGTCACCTACGGGATCGGGCGGCTCGTCGGGGTGGGGGCCGGCGCCTAGCCGCCGGCGGCCCCGCCCGGGCGGCCCGGCTCGAGCAGGTAGCAGCGGTCGACGTGATCGACGACGAACCCGAGGGAGTCGTAGAGGGCGAGGGCGCCGTCGTTGGCCCGGTCGACGTAGAGCATGCCCACCTCGGCGTGGGCGGTCAGCCAGTCGAGCCCGGCGACAGCGAGGATCCGGCCGAGCCCGCGGCCCTGGAAGGCCGGGTCCACCGAGATCACGTAGATCTCGCCGAGCACCGGCTCGTGGTCCCGGTGGACCTTGGTCCAGCACGACCCGGCCAGGCGGCCGTCGACCTCGACCAGGACGAACCCGTCAGGGTCGAACCACGGCGCCCCCTCCCGGCGCCGCAGGGTCTCGAGGTCCCAGGCACCCTGCTCGGGATGGGCGGCGAAGGCCCGGTTGTTCACCTCGAGCCACGCCGCCTCGTCGGTCCCGGGCACGAACGTCCGCAGCACGAGGGCCCGGTCGACCTCCGGCCGCTCGACCGCCAGGGGAAGGGGTGCCCGCAGCTGGAGCAGGTCCCGTTCGACGTGAAAGCCGAGCGACAACGGGGCGTCGTCGTCGGCCGGGGTGTGGCGGTAGATCCAGTGGCGGACCTCGGTCGTCGGCGGCCGGCTGGCCCGGGCCACACCCGCCGACAGGAGCGCCCGACGAGCCTCTTGTCGGCCCGGGGCCACCACCACCTCGACCGTGACCGAGGTCCCGTGCCGCTCGAGGCGGGCGTAGCCGTCGACCGTCCCGTCGCGATGGACGAGGTCGTCGGCTTCGGTGCCGGCCCGCCAGGCGAGCAGGCTGGGCTCGCCCATGGCCGGATGGCCTGAGACCTCGGCGACGAGCGACAGGAGTTCGTCGACCTGACGCCGGGCGTCGGGGTCCTTCGGGTCGAGGTCGACGACGCCGCTTCGGTGGGCGTCCGGAGACACGCTGGCACCCTACCGGGCGTCGATCGGCCCGCTCGAAGCGGGCCGCCGGCCGAGCGACCCCGATATCGTTCCTCGGGCATGGCGCCGAAGGAGCCGGGAGCGAGGGCCCGCAGGACGAGGGCCCGCACGGTCGCCGCCCGGCTCGCCGAGACCTACCCGGGTAGTGCCCGGGCGCTCTGCGCTTTGCGTTTCGAGACGCCGTTCCAACTGCTGGCGGCGACCATCCTCTCGGCCCAGAGCACCGACGTCCGGGTGAACATGGTGACCCCGACGCTGTTCGCCGCCTACCCCGACGCGGCCAGCCTGGCCGGTGCTGATCCCGAGGCGGTGGAGGAGATCGTGCGGTCGACCGGGTTCTTCCGGGCCAAGACGAAGAGCCTGATCGGCATGGCGGCCGCGCTCGAGGAGCGGTTCGGCGGGGAGGTGCCGACCGACATGGACGCGCTCGTGACCCTGCCCGGCGTGGGGCGCAAGACGGCCAACGTGCTCCGGAGCGTGGCGTTCGACCTGCCCGGCCTCCCGGTGGACACCCATGTGGGCCGCCTGACCCGCCGGCTCGGACTGACCACGGCCACCGACCCGGTGAAGGTGGAGACCGAGGTGTCGTCGCTCCTCGCCCCAGAGGAGCTGGGCCCGCTCAGTCTGCGCCTCATCCTCCACGGCCGCGCGGTCTGCGCGGCCCGCAGGCCGCGCTGTGTCGAGTGCATCCTGAACGACATCTGCCCGTCCTCCACCGCACCGAGCGCCCCCGGGCCAGCCGGGCGGCCCCGGAGGACCCGCCCCCCGGGCGGCGGGGCGGCGAAGCGAGAGACCCCGACCTCCCAGTAGTACTTGAGGTGCTACTTTTTGTCCATGGTGGTCAAGCGGTCGGTCTCCCTGGGCGACGAGGTGGCGGCGTCGGTGGAGCGGGCGGCCCGTGAGGACGGGGTCTCGTTCAGCGCCTGGCTCTCGAGTGCCGCCGAGCGCCAGCTCCGGGTGCGCGAAGGGCTCCGCGGCGTGGCCGCGTGGGAGGCCGAGGCCGGCGCGCTGAGCGCCGAGGAGATCGCCGCCGGCGAGGACCTGCTGGCCCGGCTGCTCTCGGGGGTGTCGGGGATGGCCTCCCGGGTCCGCCGGCGCTGATGGCGACCATCCGCTCGGGGCTCGTCTACGGGGTCGGGGCGCTCCGGGCTGCCGCCCGGGGAGACCGGGTCTTCTGGGCCATGCACCGGGCCGCGCTGATCCACGGGATCGTCCCGGTCATCCCGATCACGGCCGTCGCCGAGGGCTTTCGCACCGAGGCGAGGGGAGACCGGATCCAGGACCTCCTCGACGGTTCGGAGATAGAGCCCTTGGACCCCGAGACCGCCCGGCGGATCGGCGAGCTCGCGGTCAAGGCCGCCACCACCGACCTCGTGGCGGCGAGCGTCGCCGAGGTGGCCGCCCGACGGAACTGCGCGGTGGTCGCCTCACGCCAGAACGCGCTGGCCAATTCGTCGCGCTTGCTCGGCCACAAGCTCGTGCTCCACGCGCTGTGAAGCAGAAACCCCGCGCGCTCAACCCCGCCCGGGGTCCGACAGCTTGCGCAGGCGTCTGAGCGCCCCGGCCAAGGACCTCTCGATCCCGTAGAGCTCGACCGCCATCTCCTCGTCCGCGGCCTCGGCCGCCTCGGCGAGGCCACCGATCCGAGCGGTCAGCTCCTCGAGGGTGGTGGCGATCGAGCCGATCTCGGCGCGTGCGGGCATCCTCCGATGATGGCTCAGGCCGGCGGGCCCCGGCGCAACGGCCGCTCCTCCTCTCGGGACGGCTCAGGGGCCCAGGTAGCCTTGGGGCCATGGTGCTCCGGCGTCTCGACGTGCGCGGCCTCGACGAACCTCTGGAGGCGGTGCTGCCGCGCCCGGCACCCCCGGGCCCGGTGAGCGCGGCGGTGGCCGAGATCGTCGCCGAGGTCCTCAGCCACGGCGATGCCGCGTTGCGGGCCCTGACCGAGCGGTTCGACGGCGTCGTCCTCGACGCGATCGAGCTCGACCCCGAGGCACCCAAGGCGGCGTTGGATCGGATCGACGACGAGCTCCGAGGCGCGCTCGAGGTCGCGCACCGGCGGATCTCGGCCTACCACGAGCATGACGTGGTGGCCGAATGGGAACTGCACACAGAGGGAGTCCGGGTCACCGAACTGGTCCGTCCGGTCGCCCGGGTCGGCTGCTACGCGCCCGGCGGCCTGGCCCGCTACCCCTCGACCGTGCTGATGTGCGCAACCCCGGCCCGCGTCGCCGGGGTGAACGAGGTCGTGCTCTGCGTCCCGCCCGGGCGAGACGGGCGGGTCGACGATGCCTCGCTGGCGGCGGCGGCCATCGCCGGCGTCGATCGGGTCTACCGGGTCGGCGGGGCCCAGGCGGTGGCGGCCATGGCCTACGGCACCGAGTCGGTGGGCGCGGTCGACGTCATCGTCGGACCGGGCAACCGTTACGTCGCCGAGGCGATGCGCCAGGTCTCCGGGGTGGTCGGCATCCCGGCGGCGACTGCAGGGCCCTCGGAGGTGCTCGTCGTCGCCGGACCCGACACCCCCGCCGAGCTGGCCGCGATCGATCTGGCCGTCCAGGCCGAGCACGGCCCCGACGGCGCGGCGTGGCTCGTCACCTGGTCCGAGGACAAGCTCGAGGAGGTCGACGCCGCCCTCGAGGCGGTGGTGGCCGACTCGGCCCGTCGCGACGAGCTGGCGGCGACCCTCGCGGCCGGGGGCTACGGGTGCCTGGTCGACGGGCCCGAGCAGGCGGTGGCGGTGGCCAACGTGGTGGCGCCCGAGCACCTCGAGCTCATGGTGGACGACGGGCGCCGGCTGCTCGAACGGGTCCGCTCGGCTGGGGCGGTCTTCCTCGGCACCCGCTCGCCGGCTTCGCTCGGTGACTACGTGGCCGGGCCGAACCACGTGCTCCCGACCAACCGGTCGGCCCGGTTCGCCTCCGCCCTCTCCACCCGTGACTTCCGCCGGCACATCCACGTGGTCGAGGCCGACGCCGAGGCGATCGACCTCCTCGGTCCGTGCGTGGTGACCCTGGCCCGGACCGAGGGGCTCGACGCACACGCCCGGTCGATCGAGCTGCGGACATGAGCCCCCTCGTGGCCCGTCGGGACGACCTGGTTTCCCTCGAGGGTTACCACTCGCCGCAGGTCCCGGCCGAGGTGCGGCTGAACACGAACGAGTCGCCGCTGCCCCCGCCGGCCGGTTGGGCCGAGGCGTTCGGCGCCGAGGTCGCCCGCATCGCCCCCAACCGCTACCCGGACCGCGGCGCCGACGACCTGCGCCGCGCCCTCGCCGAGCTGCACGGGGTCTCGCCGTCGGAGGTCTTCTGCGCCAACGGCTCCAACGAGGTCATCCAGTGCCTGCTCCTCGCGTTCGGCGGACCCGACCGGCTGGTTGCGACCTTCGAGCCGACCTACGCCCTGCACTCCTTCATCGCCCGCCTGACCGCGACGCCCATCGCCAGCGCGCCGCGCGACGCGCGCTTCGGGGTCGACGTCGACGCAGCCAAGGCCCTCTTCGAGGAGCGTCGGCCGGCGGTGACCTTCCTCTGCTCGCCCAACAACCCGACGGCCAACGCCGACCCGCCCGAACTGGTGGAGCGGATCCTCTCCATGGCCCCGGGCCTCGTGGTGGTGGACGAGGCCTACGGCCAGTTCGCCCAGGCCTCGGCAGCGGCACTCCTCGGGCGGGCCGGAGCCGAGGGCCTGGTGGTGGTGCGGACCTTCTCCAAGACCTGGGCGATGGCGGCGGCCCGCCTCGGGTACCTCCTCGCCGACCGGGAGATCGTCGAGGCCGCTCAGGCGGTGGCCCTGCCCTACCACCTGTCGGCCTACACCCAGGCGGCCGGGCTCTGCGCCCTGCGCTTCCGGCCCGAGATGGAGGCCCGGGTGGCCCTCGTGGCCGAGCAGCGGGGCCGCCTCGCCGCAGCCCTGGCCGGCCTCGACGTCGAGCAGTGGCCGTCGGACGCCAATTTCATCTTGTTCCGGCCCCGGGCCCGCTCGGCCAAGGAGGTCTGGCAGGGCCTGCTCGAACGCTCGGTCTTGATCCGCGACGTCTCGGGCCGGGACGAGCTGGCCGGTTGCCTCCGGGTGACCGTCGGCACCGCCGCCGAGAACGACCGTTTCCTCGCCGCGCTGGAAGCGTGCCTCCGGTGAGCGGGGAGGTGCGCCGGGCGAGCCGGTCCCGTTCGACCAAGGAGTCCGAGGTCACCGTGGAGCTGGTGCTCGACGGGTCGGGGCAGGTCGAGGCGGACACCGGCCTGCCGTTCTTCGACCACATGCTCGACCAGCTCGGCCGGCACGGCGGGTTCGACCTCGTGGTCCGGGCGCGCGGGGACCTCGAGGTCGACGCACACCACAGCGTCGAAGACGTGGGGATCGTGCTCGGCGGGTGCCTCGGGGAGGCGCTCGGCGACAAGGCGGGCGTGCGGCGCTTCGCCAACACCCTGATCCCCCTGGACGAGGCACTGGTCGAGGTGGCCCTCGACGTGTCGGGCCGCCCGTTCCTCGCCTACGACGTCCCCTTCGCCCCCGACACCCCGGGCCTCGGGTCGCCCCCCTTCGACCCCCAGCTGGCCGAGGAGTTCTGGCGGGCCCTCGTCGGGGGGGCCGGCCTCACCCTGCACGTCTCCCTGCGGCACGGGCGCAACACCCACCACATCTTGGAGGCCTCGTTCAAGGCGGTGGCCAGGGCCCTCAAGGACGCGCTGCGCCGGGAGGGCGGGGACGTGCCCTCGACCAAGGGCTCGTTGTGAACGGTCCCTCGGGGGACATCGTCGTCTTGGACTACGGCATCGGGAACCTCGCCTCCGCCCACCGGGCCCTCGTGCGCCTGGGGGCCCGGGCCCGGCTGGTGCGGGACCCGGCGGAGGCGGCGGACCCCGCCGGCGTGGTGCTGCCCGGGGTCGGCGCCTTCGGACGCTGCGCCGAGGCGCTCCAAGCGAGCGGGCTCATCGACGTGGCCCGCCGGGCCATCGAGACCGGGACCCCGTTCCTCGGGATCTGCGTGGGGTTGCAGCTCCTCTATGAGGGGTCAGCGGAGGCGCCGGGCACCCCGGGCCTCGGGGTGGTCGGCGGGGTGGTCGGCCGGTTGCCGGCCGGGGTGAAGTGCCCCCAGATCCAGTGGAACCAGCTCGAGCCGCTCGGCGGGCGACCAGCCGAGCTCCTGGCCGGCCTCCCGGAGCGGCCGTGGATGTACTTCGTGCACTCCTACGCGCCGCCGATCGGTCCCGAGACCGTGGCCGCCTGCGACTACGGCGGACCGGTGGCGGCGGCGATCGAGCGCGACAACCTCTGGGGGACCCAGTTCCACCCCGAGAAGTCCGGGACCCTCGGGCTTCGGGTCCTCGCCAACTTCGTGGCGCGCACCGGGGCCGGCGACCCGCGCCGTTGAACCCGATGCGGCTCCTCTGTGCCATCGACCTGCGGGCCGGACGGGCGGTGCGCCTGGTCCAGGGCGACTTCGCCCGGGAGCGCCGCTACGGCGACCCGGTGGCCCTGGCCGAGCGGTTCGTCGCGCAGGGGGCCCGGTACCTGCACGTGGTCGACCTGGACGCCGCGGCGAGCGGGGTCCCGGTGAACCGGGCCCTGGTCGAGGCGATTGTCAAGCGGGCCGGGGTGCCGGTCCAGGTGAGCGGGGGGGTGCGGGCCCAAGACGACGTGGCGGCGCTGGTCGCGCTCGGCGCGGCGACCGTGGTGATGGGGACGACCGCCCTGCGGGACCCAGAGGCCGCCCGGGCCTGTGCCCGACGGTTCCCCGGCCGGGTCGTCCTCGGGCTCGACCACCGCCAGCGGCCCGACGGCGCCCTCGAGCCGGCCGTCTCGGGCTGGCTCCAAGGGTCGGGCACGACGGTGGGCGACGAGCTCGAGGGGTGGCGGGGGGAGCCGCTGGCCGGGGTGGTGGCGACCTCGATCGAGCGGGACGGGACCGGGACCGGGCCCGACCTCGACGCCCTGCGCCTGGTGCTCGACGCGAGCGAGGTGCCGGTCGTGGCCTCGGGCGGGGTGGGGTCGCTCGACGATCTGGCCGCTCTGGCCGCCCTGCGCTCGTCGCGGGGTCGGTCGCTCGACGCCGTGGTGGTGGGGACCGCTCTCGTCGAGGGGTCCTTCGGTGTGGAGGAGGCGATGCAGGCATGCGCTCGGTCCGGGTGATCCCGTGCCTGGACGTCACCGGCGGCCGGGTGGTGAAGGGGGTGCGCTTCGTCGATTTGGCTGACGCCGGCGACCCGGTGGCGCTGGCCGCCCGCTACGACTTCGAAGGGGCCGACGAGCTCGCCTTCTTGGACATCACCGCGTCCCACGAGGGGCGCGACACCATGGTCGAGGTGGTCGAGCGCACCGCCGAGCAGGTCTTCATCCCCCTGACCGTGGGCGGCGGGGTCCGCAGCGCCGAGGACGCCCGCCGGCTGCTCCGGGCCGGGGCCGAGAAGGTGTCGGTGAACACCGCCGCCCTCGACGCCCCCGACCTCGTGGCCCGTCTCGCCGACGAGTTCGGGTCCCAATGCGTGGTAGTGGCGGTCGACGCCCGACGCCGGGTGGAGGGCGGCGGCTGGGAGGTCTACACCCACGGCGGGCGGCGGCCGACCGGGGTGGACGCGCTCGCCTGGTGCGCCCGGGCCGCCGAGCTCGGGGCGGGTGAACTCCTCCTCACCTCGATGGACCGCGACGGCACCCGGGACGGCTACGACCTCGAGCTCACCGCGGCGGTCTCGGGCTCCCTTCGCGTCCCGGTCATCGCGTCGGGCGGCGTGGGCACCCTGGAGCACCTGGTCGACGGGGCCCTGATCGGCAAGGCCGATGCCTTGTTGGCGGCGTCCATCTTCCACTCCGGCCAGCACAGCGTCGGCGAGGCCAAGGCGTACCTGGAGGCCAGAGGCGTGGTGGTCCGGCCGTCGGCCGGCGCCGGCGGCTGAGGCCACGCCTCAGGCCCCGGGCAGGAGGCGGGGCTCGATGCGCTCCTCGCTCGCCGTCCCGGTGCCGGTGCGGCGGAGGGCGGAGGCGCCCTTGCCCGGGAGCTCGCTGACCGCCTCGAGGGGACGGTCAGCCCGGTAGAGGAGACCGACCCCGTCGTCGGTGGCGTGGCGTCGGGCACGAGGCCCTCGGCGACCAGGCGGCGCAGGAGGGGGCGGCGGGCCGGCTCGCTGTCGTGGTGGACGCCGTTGGCGTAGGGGAGCAAGGCCAGGCCGTCGGTGACGGCCCGCAGCTCGGAACCGAAGGAGTCGGTGGTGGCGCCGACGTGCCAGCAGATCGAGCCGGCCGAGACCACGGACAGCACCACCCCGGCCGCCCAGGCCCCCGAAGGTCGTGGTCGTAGCCGTGGAGGCGCCACAACGCGAGCAGGTTGGCCACGCTGCCGCCACCGACCCAGACCACGTCGCGGTCGAGCAGGAACCCGGCCGCCTCGGCGATGTTGGGCATCGGGTAGACGTTGAGGAACCGGACGTCGACGCCCGCCGCCTTCCCGGCCCCGGCCAACAACGCCTGGGACGAGCGCTGGTCTCCGCCGGCCGTGTCGATCGCACACAGCCTGAGGCAGCCGGGCGCGCTGGAGAGCTCGCGGGCGAAGCGCAGCATCGAGGCGAACTCGACCCGCGTGCGGACCCCGGGGGTGAGGCCACTGGAGGTGGCGAGGATGCTGGGCGCGTCGGCCGGCGTGCCCTCACGCTCGAGGGGCCGGCGGGCTCCACCCCGTGGCAGCGAGCTCGCCCGTTCCGGCGGATCCGGCTTCGGCGCGGTGGCGATGCGGTACCGTGCCGGTGTGGAACGACCCGAGGTGAGCGGCCCGGGGAGCCAGAAGCAGCCGATCACCGTCCTGTTCGACCGGGTGCTGGTCCAGGTGGCCCAGGGCGACGGCGAGCGACGGTCACGGGCCGGCATCCTCATCCCGGCCACCGCCCAGATCTCCCGACGCCTCCTGTGGGCCGAGGTCGTGGCGGTCGGCCCCCATGTGCGAGCCGTCAAGGCCGGGGACAAGGTCCTCTTCAACCCGGAGGACCGCTTCGAGGTGGAGGTCCAGGGCGAGGAGTACGTGATCCTGCGGGAGCGGGACATCCACGCCGTGGCCTCCGAGCGCAACGACACCGGGACCGGGCTCTACCTGTGAGCGGCTCGCGATCGGAGGCCCGGTGGTCCCGTCCTCGCCCGTGGCGCGCTTGACCGTCCGACTCGGGGAGGGTGCCGGGTCGGGAGCCAGCTCGGCCGCGTCCTCCGACCTCCCGTGCGCCCCCGGCCTCGACGAGTTCTGCGCGCTGGCCGCCTCGCACCCGATCGTGCCGGTCTGGAGGGAGGTGGTGGCCGACACTCTCACCCCGGTGGCGGCGTTCCGCCACGTGGTCGGCGACGGGGTCGGGTTCCTGCTCGAGTCGGTCGAGGGCGGCGAGCGCTGGGGCCGGTTCTCCTTCGTCGGACGGGCGCCCTTGGCGACCCTCGTCGCCCGGGGGAACGACGTCGTGGCCAGCGGGACCCTGGCGGTCCCGACTGGGCACGGCGGAATGCTCTCGGCCCTGGAGGCGGTGCTCGAGACCTACCGGTCGCCGGCCATCGAGGGACTGCCGCCCCTCTTCGCCGGGGTGGTCGGATACCTCGGCTACGACGTGGTGCGCGAGGTGGAGCACCTGCCCGACGTTCCCCCCGACGACCAGGGACTGCCCGACGCCGGGCTGCTCGTGATCGGCCAGCTGTGCGCGTTCGACCACTGGCGCCAGCGGGTGGTCCTGGTCGACAACGTGGCCGTGGACCCGCGCTCGGACCGTCAGGACCTCGAGGAGGCATACCGCGCCGCGTCGGCGCGGCTCGAGGCCCTGGCGACCGACTGCGTGCGCCCGACCGCGGAGCTCCCGATCGCGCCGCCCGACGGGGTCGAGCCGGTCGAGGGGGTGAGGAGGACCATGACCTCGGAGCGCTACCGCCAGGCGGTGGGGGTGGCCAAGGAGTACATCGCCGCCGGCGACATCTTCCAGGTGGTGCTGTCCCAGCGCTACGACGTCGAGCTCGACGCTGACCCCTTCGACGTCTACCGGTGCCTGCGCCTGCTCAACCCGAGCCCGTACCTGTACTTCCTCCGCCTCGACGAGCTGACGGTCGTGGGCTCGTCCCCCGAGCCGATGGTGCGCCTGCGCGACGGGGTCGTCACCTCCCGGCCGATCGCCGGGTCCCGGCCGCGCGGGCGCTCGGCCCGGGAGGACGAGCTCGCCGCGGGGCAGCTGGTCGAGGACCCGAAGGAGCTGGCCGAGCACGTGATGCTGGTCGATTTGGCCCGCAACGACGTCGGCCGGGTCGTCCGCTTCGGCACCGAGGCGGTCGACGAGTTCATGACCGTCGAGCGCTACAGCCACATCATGCACCTGACCTCCCAGGTCACCGGGCAGCTGTCCGACGACAAGGGGCCGATCGACGTGCTGCGGGCCACGCTGCCTGCCGGCACGCTGTCGGGGGCGCCGAAGGTCCGGGCGATGGAAATCATCGACGAGCTGGAGCCGACCAAGCGCGGCGTCTACGGCGGGGTCGTCGGCTACCTCGACTTCTCGGGCAACCTGGACACCGCTATCGCCATCCGCACCATGGTGGTCCTCCCCGACGGCCGGGCCTCGGTCCAGGCCGGGGCGGGCATCGTCGCCGACAGCGACCCCGAGACCGAGGACGCGGAGTGCGCCCACAAGGCCGCCGCGCTGCTTGCCGCGTTGGCCGCCGCCCGCCAGATGGCCCAGCGCCGGGCGCAAGGGAGCCAGCCGAGGTGAGCCCGGACCTTGCGACCGACTACCGCCACCTGCGCGAGGACGCCGCCGCCCGAGGGGGGACCCGGGAGGTGGTGGCGGTGGCCGGCCCCGACGCCGCCGACTACCTCCAGGGCCAGTGCAGCCAGGACCTGCTCCCCCTCGGGGTGGGCGGGGCCGCCGACACCCTCCTGCTCGCGCCGGACGGGAAGGTCGAGGTGCTGGCCCGGGTGGTCCGGCTCGGGCCCGAGGTGTTCCATCTCGACGTCGACGTCGGGTACCGCGACGTGCTGGTGGCCCGGCTCAGCCGGTTCAAGCTCCGCTCCAAGCTCACCGTCGAGCCGCTCGACTGGACCTGCGTCTCGGTGCGGGGACCGGTTGCCGACGCCCTCACCGGGTTGTCGGCCCCGGTGGTGGCCCCGGTGGCCTGGGGCTCTTTGAGCGGCGTCGACCTCCTCGGGCCACCCTCGGCCGTCGAGGTCCCCGACGCCCTCGCCGCCTGCGGTGCCGAGGCATGGGAGGCGGCGCGGATCGAGTCGGGGATCCCGGCCATGGGTCGGGAGCTCGGCCACGGCGAGATCCCGGCTGAGACCGGCACGGTCGAGCGCACCGTGAGCTTCACCAAGGGGTGCTTCACCGGCCAGGAGCTGGTGGCGAGGATCGACTCGCGGGGCGGGTCGGCCCCACAGCGGCTGCACGGTCTAGTCCTCGAGGTCGAGGTGGATCCCGAGGAGCTCCTCGGTGCCCCCCTCGCCCCCGACGCCGCCGCCCGGCCGCTCGGCCGGGTCACCTCGGCAGCCGTCTGCCCGGGGCTCGGGGCGGTGGGCGCCCTCGCCTACGTGCACCGGTCGGTCCCGGTCCCGTCCCGGGTGCAGGTGGTGACGGCTCGACCGGACCGCAAGGCGGCAGCGTGGGCCGAGGTCCGCCCCCTGCCTCTGCGCTGAGCGCGCGGGGCCGGCCGACCAACACCGGGAGGGGACAGGGGTCCCAGGTACGCTGGGCGCAGATGGCCAACTACCTGTCGGACATCGTGGCGGCACACCGCGCCGCGGCGGACGACGACCGGCGCGACGTCGATGCCCTGATCGCCGAGGCCCTCGCGGCCCCGCCGACGAGTGGGTTCGCGCGGGCCCTCTCGGCCCACGCCGGCGCCGGGCTGTCGGTGATCGCCGAGATCAAGCGGCGCTCGCCGTCGCGCGGCGACCTCGACCCCGGCCTTGACCCGGCCGAGCTGGCCGAGGAGTACGCGGCCGGGGGGGCCAGCTGCCTGTCGGTCCTGACCGACGGGCCGGGCTTCGGCGGGTCGCCGGCCGATTTGATCGCGGCCAAGGCGGCCTGCGGGCTCCCCACCCTGCGCAAGGACTTCACCGTCTCGCGCGCCGACATTTGCGACGCGAGGCTCATGGGGGCCGACGCGGTGCTCCTCATCGTGGCGGCCCTCGACCCCGACGAGCTGGTCGAGATGCTGGGGCTGGCCGCCGTCCTGTCGCTCGACGCCCTGGTCGAGGTGCACGACGCCGCCGAGCTGGATCGGGCGCTGTGCGCCGGGGCCCGGCTCGTCGGGGTGAACCAGCGCGACCTCGCCACCTTCAGTGTCGACCAGCGCCGCGCCGAGGACCTGGCCGCCCGGATCCCGCCCTACGCGGTGGCGGTGGCCGAGTCGGGAGTGCGCGACGAGAAGGACGCGGCCCGCCTGGCCGCCGCCGGCTACCAGGCGGTCCTGGTGGGGGAGAGCCTGGTCCGGGCCCCAGACCGGGCTCGGGCGGTCAAGGCGTTGCTCGGCCACCCGGTCGGCGAACGGGACCGCGGGATCGGGACCGCCCGATGAGCCCGGGGGTGGTCGTGAAGATCTGCGGGATCACCTCGGAGGCCGACGCGCTGGTGGCGGTCGGCCTCGGGGCCGACGCCCTCGGCTTCGTCTTCGCCCCCTCGCCCCGCCAGATGACCCCCGGCGCGGTCGGCGACATCGTGAAGCGCCTGCCCGAGGACGTCCTCACAGTCGGGGTGTTCCGGGACGAGGCACCACAGCGGGTCGTCGAGATCGCCAACACCGTCGGGCTCGGCGCGGTGCAGCTGCACGGGCACGAGTCGATCGACGACTCCCGATGGGTGGCCGAGCGGGTGGCCGTCACGATCAAGGCGTTCAGCGCCGGCGAGCCGGCCATCGGCCGGTTCGAGGACTTCGGCTGCGGGTTCCTGCTCATCGACAGCCCGAGCCCGGGTTCGGGCCAGGTGTTCGACTGGCGCCTGGCCGAGGGGGTGGTCGACCACCGCCGGCTGTTCGTCTCCGGGGGGCTGAGCGCCGAGAACGTCGGCGAGGCGATCCTGCACCTGCACCCCCACGGGGTGGACGTGTCGACCGGGGTCGAGCGGGCCCCGGGGGAGAAGGACCCGACGAAGATCGCCGCCTTCATCCGGGCGGCACGCGAGGCGGGGGCCGTGGTGGCAGCCGAGCACCCGGCCGGAGACGAACCGGGCCCCGCCCCCTACGACTGGCTGATCGATCGGTGAGCCCCGGCGCCGCCACCGGCGGGCCCGGCGGCTCGGCGATGGGCAAGCCGGGCCAAGACGGGCGCTTCGGGGAGTTCGGGGGACGGTTCGTGCCCGAGTCCCTCGTCCCCGCCTGCCTCGAGGTCGAGGCGGCCTTCGACGACGCGTGGGCCGACCCGGCCTTCCGGCACCGCCTGGAGGAGCTCCTCGCCCGCTACGGCGGGCGGCCCACGCCGCTCACCGAGTGCGCCCGGCTCTCCGAGCGCCTCGGGATCCGCCTCGTGTTGAAGCGCGAGGACCTGACCCACACCGGGTCGCACAAGTTGAACAACGTCGTCGGCCAGGCGCTGCTCACCGAGCGCATGGGCAAGCACCGGATGATCGCCGAGACCGGGGCCGGCCAGCACGGGGTGGCGGCGGCGACCGCGGCCGCGCTTTTGGGCCTCGACTGCACGGTGTTCATGGGCGAGCTCGACACGCAGCGCCAGGCTCTCAACGTCTTCCGGATGGAGCTGCTCGGTGCCGAGGTCCGCACGGTCACCTCGGGCAGCCGGACGCTCAAGGACGCGGTGAACGAGGCCCTCCGGGAGTGGGTGGCCAGCGTGGAGGACACCCACTACTGCTTGGGCTCGGTGATGGGTCCCCACCCGTTCCCCTACATGGTGCGGGAGTTCCAGCGGGTGGTGGGGGAGGAGGCCCGCCGCCAGTGCGACGAGCTGTTGGGCGGCCCCCCCGAGGTCGTGGTGGCCTGCGTGGGCGGGGGATCGAACGCGGCCGGCACCTTCAGCGGGTTCGTCGACACGAAGGCGCGCCTCGTCGGGGTGGAGGCGGCGGGCGGGGCGGCGGTCACAAACGGCATCCCGGGCGTGCTCCACGGCATGCGGTCGCGCCTGCTCCAGGACGAGGACGGCCAGATCCGGGAGGCCGAGTCGATCTCGGCCGGGCTCGACTACCCGGGCATCGGCCCCGAACACGCCCACCTGGCGGCGATCGGCCGGGCCGAGTACGCCACCGCCGACGACCAGGCGGTGCTGGAGGCCTTCGCGCTCTTGGCCCGGACCGAGGGGATCATCCCGGCCCTGGAGCCGGCCCACGCCCTGGCCTGGGTGGTGGCCGAGGCCGGCCGGTCGATCCCGACCGGC
>JAJYVS010000039.1 GCA_021791895.1 Actinomycetes bacterium
AGGACGCAGACGTCCAGGCGCTTCCTGCTCAAGTCCAATCCAACGTGCATCATGGCGTTGTTCGGGGCCTCCTTTGGTGTGGTTCCAGCGAGAACCCAAGTTCTCACCGGGGGAGGCCCCCTTTCATGACATTCAGAAGAACGTGATCCGGGAGGGGGGCCAGATGCGCATGTCGACCTTCCCGATGATCTCGGAGCGCTGCACGGTGCCCCAGTAACGGCTGTCGCAGGACTGCGTCCGGTTGTCGCCCATGACGAAGTAGTTGTTGGGACCGATGTGCACCGGGGCGAACGGGGCGGTGTAGGTCGAGGGGTCGTTCTTGGGCAGGTACGTCTCGTGCAGGACCTTGCCGTCGATGTACACGACCCCCTTGCGGTCCGAGATGGTCTCCCCCGGCAGGCCCACCACCCGCTTGACGAGGACCTTGTCGTTGGTGAGACAGCTGCTCGCCACCTTCTTCGGCGCGTTGAACACGATGATGTCACCCCGTCCGACGCCGTGGAAGTCGTAGGCGAGCTTGTTCACCAGGATCCGGTCGCCCACCTTGAGGGTCGGGCTCATCGACGCCGAGGGGATGAAGTAGGTCTGGACGACGAAGAGCCGCAGGAGCACCGCCGCCACCACAGCGACCGCGACCACGATCCCCCACTCGAAGAGCCGCTGCTTGGCCGAGCGGCGCGCCTTGCGCTTCGGCGCCTCGTCTTCGGGCGTCTCGCTCTCGGTGGCCAAGTCCTGGGCAGCTCCGCCGCTCGGATCGCTCAAAGCGACGCGATCAGCCGTTCGACGCGTTCGTCATGCGATTTGAACGGGTCCTTGAGGAGCATGGTCCGCTGGGCTTGGTCGTTCAGCTTGAGATGCACCCAGTCCACCGTGAAGTCCCGCCGCCGTTCCTTGGCCCGGCGGACGAACGCCCCCCGTAGGCGCGCTCTCGTGGTCTCGGGTGCCTGGGTCATGGCCAGCGCGATGTCGGCGTCCGAGCAGGTCCGCTCGACCTGGTCCCGGTCCTCGAGCTTGTAGAAGAGGCCCCGGGACCGGTCCACGTCGTGGTACATGAGGTCCACCAGGGCCACCTTGGGGTGGGTCAGGGGCAGTTGGTGGCGCTCACGGACCTCCTCGATGAGGCGGTACTTCGCCACCCAGTCGCACTCCCTCCACAACGTGAGCGGGTCGGACTCAAGACCCTTCAGGCAGTGTTCCCACATGTTGAGCGCCAGGTCCTCCTCGGGTTGGAGGCCCCGCTGGTCCCGGAAGCGCTGGGCCCGCTGGAGGTACTCGGCCTGGATGTCGAGGGCCCGCATCTCCCGGCCGTTGGCCAGCCGCACCCGACGTTGGCACGTGATGTCCTGGCTGATCTCGCGGATGGCCCGGATGGGGTTCTCGAGGGTCAGGTCGCGCAGCACGGTCGAGGAGTCCTCCAGCATGGCGAGGATGATGCTGGTCGCCCCGACCTTGAGGAACGTGGCGTACTCGCACATGTTGGAGTCGCCGACGATCACGTGGAGTCGGCGGAACCGCTCGGCGTCGGCGTGGGGCTCGTCCCTTGTGTTGATGATCGGGCGGCTCCTCGTCGTCGCCGACGACACGCCCTCCCAGATGTGCTCGGCCCGCTGGCTGAGGCAGAACGTCGCACCCCGAGGGGTGTGGAGGACCTTGCCCGCCCCCGAGTAGATCTGCCGGCTGACCAAGAAGGGGATCAGGACCTCGGTGTAGCGGCTGAAGTCGTCGTTTCGCTCGGTCAGGTAGTTCTCATGGCACCCATAGGAGTTGCCGGCCGAGTCGGTGTTGTTCTTGAACAGGTAGACGTCCCCCCGGATGCCCTCCTCGCGCAGGCGGGCCTGGGCTCCCGTCACCAGCTGGGCCAGGATCCACTCCCCGGCCTTGTCGTGGGTCACGAGGTCGTTGATCCGGTCGCACTCGGGGGTGGCGTACTCGGGGTGACTGCCGACGTCGAGGTACAGGCGGGCGCCGTTCTCCAAGAAGACGTTGGAGGACCGACCCCAGCTGACCACCCGCCGGAACAGGTAGCGGGCGACCTCGTCGGGACTGAGCCGGCGCTGACCGCGCAGAGTGAAGGTGACTCCGTACTCGTTCTCGAGCCCGAAGATCCGCCGGCGCACGTCGGCCACCGTACCGCCCGGGACGTCGCGCCCGGGGGCAGGACCCGGTGGCTCAGCTCGGGTCGCCGGTTCCTGGGCCCTGCGCTAGAGGCTCAGAAGCCGGACCTCCGGGGGTGGGAGCGAGCAATTCGGCCAGATCTCGGTCGTCGATGCGGCGGAAGGCGCGCCGCCCGTTCTGCCTCGAGAGCACGGCGACCTCGAGGTTCTCCACCCCGACGGTGTGCTCCTCAGCGGTCAGGGCTCGCACCGCCGCGTTGAGGGCGGTCGCGAGGTCCCACCCCACCTGGTGGGCTTCGGAGAAGCGCTCGGACACCGTCTCGGCGTCCCCGCCCAGGACCAAGAAGTGCTCCTCGTCGGTGATGGTGCCCTGGTAGTCGACGTGGTAGAGCTGGTCGGCCCCCCCGTCCCCGGCGAGCTCGGCCACGAGGATCTCGACCTCGAGGGGCTTCATCTCGTGGGTGAAGACGTTGTTCAGGTACTGGGCGTAGAGGTTGGCGAGCGATCTGGCGTCGACGTCTTCCCGGCTGAAGGCGAAGCCCTTCGTGTCGGCATGGCGGACGCCGGCCACCCGGAGCTGCTCGTACTCGTTGTAGCGGCCGACGCCGCCGAAGGCGATGCGGTCGTAGATCTCGCTGATCTTGTGCAGGGTCTTCGAATGGTTCTCGGCCACGATGAGCACCCCGTGCTCGTAGGTGGTGGCGATCAACGGTCGGCCCCGGGCGATGTTCTTCTGGGCGAACTCGGCCCGGTCCCGCATCGCCTGCTCGGGGGCGACGTAGAAGGGGATGCTCACTGGGGCTCTCCCCTCCCCCGGTCCCGGCCCCGCTGGGCCCGGCGCCGCTCGATGAGGGAGAGGAACCGGTCGGCCACCTCCTCCTCGCCCACCGGGGCAAAGCCCTCGGCGTCGACCGCCGCGACGAGGGGGTAGATCCCCCGGACCAGGTCCGGACCCCCGGTCCCGGCGTCCTCGTCGGCCGCCTCGAACAGCGCCTCGATCGCGAGCTCGATCGCCTCGGCGCGGGTAAGCCCCTCTTTGAACCCGAGCTTGATGGTGTTACGGGCGTCCCGGCCCCCCGACCCGGTGGCCTGGAAGTCGGCCTCCTCGTAGTGGCCACCGGTGACGTCGTAGGTGAAGATCCGCCCCACGCCCCGGCGCACGTCGAAGCCGGCGAAGAGGGGGACGACCGCAAGACCCTGGAAGGCCATCGGCAGGTGCTCGCGCACCATCTGGGCGAGCTGGTTCGCCTTGCCCTCGAGGCTGAGGGAGAGCCCCTCGACCTTCTCGTAGTGCTCCAGCTGGACCTGGAACAGGCGCACCATCTCAATCGCCGGGCCGGCCGCACCGGCGATGGCCACCGCAGACCAGCGGTCGGCTGGGAACACCTTGTCCATGGCCCGATGGGCGATGGAGTACCCCTCGGTGGCCCGGCGGTCCCCGGCCATCACCACGCCCTCGGCGAAGCGCAACGCGACGACGGTGGTCGCGTGGGGGACGTTCAGTTCCGACGTCGGGTTCGGGAGCACCGGCCGCCCAGCACGGCGGAGCAGACCGGCGAAGTCGGGCCCCGGGTCGTCGACCGGGTGAAAGATCGGCAGCGCCACCGGCGGTTTACTGCCCGCCCTTTTGCACGTAGTTGCGGACGAACTCCTCGGCGTTGTCTTCGAGCACCTCGTCGATCTCGTCGAGGAGATCGTCGAGATCCGCCTTCAGCTTCTCCCCTCGCGGTGAGGACGGGGCCGGCTCTTCGACGACCTCGGTCTCGGTCCGCGAGGGTGCATTCCTGCGCCTCTGCTCACGCTCTGCCATGGGTCATCACCTCAAGAACTCAGTCGCTCCAAGAGTTCGGACGGACTGTCACAGGATTCGAACAACGACGCCGTGTGGTCGGCCGTTCCCTTGAGTGGGTCCATCATAGGGACCCGCCGCAGCGGGTCGCCGCCCACGTCGAAGACCAGAGAGTCCCAGTTGGCGGTGACGACCGCGTCGGGCCACTCGGCCAGGCACCTTCCCCGGAACCACGCCCGGGTCCGTCTGGGGGGTTCGGTTACGGCGGCGGCGATCGCGGCGTCGTCGACCAGGCGTTCCATCGGGAGCCGGCTGAACAGGGATCGCGCCGGGCGTAGGTCGTGGTATTGCAGATCGAGGGCCGCCAGTCGGTGGTCGTCCCAGCTGCACCCGTGACGGTCGCGGTATCCCTCGACGAGGGACCGCTTGGCCAGCCAGTCGATCTGGTCGGCGAGGCTCCCCGGGTCGGACTCCAGTCCGGTCAGGACGGCTTCCCAGCGGTCCAACACCATCTCGCCGACCTGCTCGCCCCCGATGACGTCCAGACCCTTCTCCTTGGCGTAGCGGCGGGCGGCCGCGAAGATCTCCCACTGGATCTCGAGGGCGGTGATCGTCGAGCCGTCGGCGGCGCGCAGCGGACGCGACAGCGTGAGGTCCGCCGAGACCTGATGCATGGCCCGCACCGGATCGCTGAGAGCGAGCTCCTTGGCCGGGGTCATCTCGTCCTCGATCATGGCGAGCACGAGCGCGGTGGTCCCCACCTTCAAGAAGGTGGCGACTTCGGCCAGGTTCGCGTCCCCCACGATGACGTGGAGCCGTCGGAAGCGCTTGGGGTCGGCGTGGGGCTCGTCCCTCGTGTTGACGATCGGCCGCTTGAGGGTCGTCTCGAGCCCGACCATCTCTTCGAAGAACTCGGCTCGCTGGGAGATCTGGTAGTGAACCGTCTCGGCGCCGAAGGCGGTGGTCTCGGCGCCGACCTTGCCGGCCCCGGTGTAGATCAGGCGGGTCACGAAGTGCGGGATGATCCCGGTCACCACGCTGGCGAAGGGCGCCGTGCGGTCCATGAGGTAGTTCTCGTGGCAACCATAGGAGTTGCCCTTGCCGTCGGAGTTGTTCTTGTAGACCACGACCTCGGGCGAGTTGGGCAGTGCCGCCGCCGCGACCATCGAGCGCCGGAGGATCTCTTCGCCTGCCTTGTCGTGACACACGAGCTCGAGGGGGTCGTAGCACTCCGGCGTCGAGTACTCCGGGTGGGCGTGGTCGACGTAGTACCGGGCCCCGTTGGTGAGCACGGTGTTGGCGAGATGGGTCTCGACCATCGGGGGGAGGGCGCCCTCCCGCGCATACCCGCGCGCGTCCCTCTCCGGGGACTCGTCCTCGAAGTCCCAACGGGTCCGTCGATCGACCTCGGCCGCGTAGGCGTTGATCAAGATCGACGACGCGCTCACCGGGTTGGCGTCGGGCCCGCTTGCATGGACGCCGTACTCGGTCTCGATTCCGCAGACCTTGGGGATGGCCATCGCGATGACCCTAGTTGGTGATGCCATTCGGGCTCTCGCACACTGCGCCGGGCGCGCTCACGGCCCGCTGTGGCCGGTCGGCCGCCGTCCGCCAGCCTGGGCCCTGATCAGAGGTACTGGCCGGTGCCGACCCGCTCGATCGAGCGTCCGCCCTTGGTCTCGCTCTCGTCGGTCAAAAGGGTCCGCACGTAGACGATGCGTTCGCCCTTCTTCCCCGAGATCCTCGCCCAGTCGTCGGGGTTGGTGGTGTTGGGGAGGTCCTCGTTCTCCTTGTACTCCTGCCTGATGGACTCCAGCAGGTCCTCGGTGCGGATCCCGCCCCGCTCGTTCACGATCTCCCGCTTGAGGGCCAGCTTCTTCGCCCGTCGAACGACGTTCTCGATCATCGCTCCGGAGGCGAAGTCGCGGTAGTAGAGGACCTCTTTGTCGCCGTTCTGGTAGGTGACCTCCAAGAACCTGTTGTCCTGGCTGGTCGAGTACATCTCGGCCACGGTCTTTTCGATCATCGCCTGTACGGCCTTGCCCGGGTCCCCGCCGCCCAACCGCTCCACCTCTCTCGCATCGAGGGGGAGGTCGGGCGCCAGATAGCGGGCGAAGATCTGGGCCGCGGCCTCCTCGTCGGGCCGCTCGATCTTGATCTTCACGTCGAGGCGCCCCGGGCGCAGGATCGCCGGGTCGATGAGGTCCTCGCGGTTGGACGCGCCGATGACGATGACGTCGCGGAGCGCTTCGACCCCGTCGATCTCCGCCAGGAGTTGCGGGACGATGGTCGACTCCATGTCGGAGCTGATCCCGGTCCCCCGGGTGCGGAACAGCGAATCCATCTCGTCGAAGAAGACGATGACCGGGACGCCCTCCTCCGCCTTCTCGCGTGCCCGCTGGAAGACCAGGCGGATCTGGCGCTCGGTCTCCCCCACGTACTTGTTGAGCAGCTCGGGGCCCTTGATGTTCAAGAAGTAGCTGCGGATGCTGGTGTTCTTCGTGGCCTCGCCCACCTTCTTCGCGAGCGAGTTCGCGACGGCCTTGGCGATGAGGGTCTTGCCACAGCCCGGAGGGCCGTACAGCAGGATCCCCTTCGGTGCCGGCAGCCGGTAGTGGGCGAAGAGCCGCCGGTGCAGGTACGGCAGCTCCACGGCGTCGGTGATGGCCTCGATCTGGGCGTCGAGTCCGCCGACGTCGGCGTAGGTGATGTCTGGGACCTCTTCGAGCACCAGCTCCTCGACCTCGGGACGTGGCAGCTTCTCGATCAAGAGCTGGCTCCTCACGTCCATGAGCAGGGCGTCACCGGCGCGCAGGTGGGTGGCGGCGAGATCGTCGGAGAGCTCGACGACCCGCTCCTCGTCGGCCCGGGCGAACACGATGGCGCGGTGGCGGTCCTCCATGACCTCTTTCAGGGTCACGACTTCGCCGGAGAGGTCGCCGTCGCGAACGAGCACGACGTTGAGCGACTCGTTCAGGACCACCTCGTTGCCCTTCTTCAGGATTCCCGGGTCGATGTCGGGGTGCAGCGCGACCCGCATCTTCCGGCCGCTGGCGAAGACGTCGACGGTCCCGTCCTCGTTGATGTCGAGGAAGGTCCCGTAGGCGGCGGGGGGCTGGGTGAGCTTCTCGACCTCCTCGCGCAGGGTCGCCAGTTGCTCCTTGGCCTGCTGCAGGGTGAAGGTCAGCTTCTCGTTCTGGGAGACGGCCTGGTTCAGCTGACCCTTGGTCTCCAAGAGCCGCTCCTCGAGCGACTGCACCCGCGTCGGACCCTCCTGGAGACGGCGCCGAAGCGCATGGATCTCCTCTTCGGCCTCTTCCAGCCGGGCATGGACCGCCTCGAGCTCTGCGTCGTTCATGTCGTCGTGGTCTTCAGGTCTCGGCGTCGGAACCACCTCCCACCGAGGTTTTGCCTCACCCTACCGGTCGTGCACGTTCGGACTGGACCGCTCCGTTCGCCGCTTCGGATCACCCCTGCCTCGGCACCGAGGGCAGCCCCGACGCTGCGCCGATGGGGCCTCCGGGGCACCCGGCGAGCGTCGTCGCGTGGGACTCCGACCGCGCCGGGCCCGGGCCGCCCGCCGGGCTGCGGGTCGAGGGGCCGCCAGACCCGTCACGACCCGGCGTAGACGCGCTAGCCTCCTGGATACCCCATAGGGTATATGGGGGCAGGCCCGGTTCGTCAAGGAGTGCCATGTACCGAGACCTCGCAGCGGCCGAGCTGGCCAGCCGGCTGGGCACCGACCGGGCTCCGGTGCTCATCGACGTCCGCGAGCCGGAGGACTACGCCGATTGGTCGATCCCCGGTGCCCGGAACGTCCCCCTCGGCCACCTGGCCGCGCGGATCGACGAGATCCCCCTCGAGGTCGAGGTCGTGACGGTCTGCGCCTCAGGGAACCGTTCGGCGCTGGCCGCGGAGGTGCTGAGCCGGGCAGGTCGACGAGTGGCCAACCTGGCCGGAGGCATGGTCGCCTGGGGCGGGGTCTACGACTCGGTCACGATCGAGCTCGACGGGCTGCGAGTGGTCCAGATCCGACGGCGAGGCAAGGGCTGCCTTTCCTACCTGGTTGGCACGGGTGGCGAAGCCTTCGCGGTCGACCCGTCGACGGACTTGGCGATCTATCTCGATCTCGTCGACGAGCACGGCTGGCGGATCGCACGGGTGTTCGACACCCACCTGCACGCCGACCACCTGAGCGGCGCGAGGCGCCTGGCCGACGCCACCGGGGCGTCGCTGCACCTCAACCCGGCCGATTCCTTCGGATTCCCGTACCGTCCTCTTGGAGACGGGGACCGTTTCGAACTCCCCGGCGGCGTCACCTTCGGTGTCGCCGCCGTCCACGCCCCCGGCCATACCAGGGGCTCGACCGTGTTCTTGGTGGGAGAGGGCGTGATCCTCTCCGGCGACACGCTGTTCGTCGACGGCGTCGGCCGCCCCGACCTCGCGGACGAGGCCGAGGCCTTCGCCCACGGCCTCTACGACACCCTGCAGCGGAAGCTCTTGACCCGGCCCGAGGATTCCTTGGTCCTTCCCGCGCACTATGGCGACTCGGTCGAGGTGCGACCCGACCAGCCCGTCGGGGCGGCACTCGGCGACCTGCGCGCCGGCCTCGAGGTCCTCGGGCTCGACGAGGCCGCCTTCGTGGCCTGGGCCTCGGGCTCGGTGAGCGCCCGCCCGCCCAACTACGCCGCGATCGTCGCGGCCAACATGGGCCGGCCCTCGGCGCCGTTGGCGGACTTGCGCCTCCTCGAGCTCGGGCCGAATCGTTGTTCGGTGTCGCCGTGACCGGGCACACCGGCGCTGCGGGAGGGGTGATCAGAGGATCGGAGAAGAGAGGAGACGATGATGCAGCTGCCCACTGAGGTCGTCGACGACGTCCGCAAACGGCTCCATCGGGTGGCCGGCCAGGTCCAGGGGATCGACCGCATGCTCGCGGACGGCCGCGAGTGCCGAGACGTGGTGGCCCAGATCTCGGCCGCCACCAAGGCGCTCGAGCAGGCCGGATTCGCCCTGGTGGCCGCCGGCCTGACCTACTGCCTCGAGCACCCCGACGAGGCCGAGGCCGACGGGTACGCGCTCGGGTCGGTCCAGAAGATGTTCATGAAGCTGGCCTGACCATGAGCGCGCTCCATCGAATGGTCGACCGACCCCTCGAGTCCGTGGATGCGTCGGTCCGTGCCGCGCTGGCCGAGCAGGGCTTCGGCGTGCTGACCGAGATCGACGTCGCCGCGACCCTGCGGGCCAAGCTGGGGATCGAGCGGTCGGGCCTCAAGATCCTCGGGGCGTGCAACCCCACCCTGGCCAACCGGGCACTCGAGACCGACGAGGCGGTGGCGCTCCTGCTGCCCTGCAACGTGGTCCTGGCGGACCGAGGGTCGAGGACCGAGGTGTCGATCGTCGACCCGCGGACCCTCTTGAGCTCGCCGGGCCTCAACGACCTGGCCGAGGACGCCGTCGCCCGGCTCTCGGCCGCCCTGGACGCGCTCGAGGGCGTCGAGCCCGACGCGGAGGGGCCAACGGGAGCCGGAGGCACCCGGCCGCTCAGTCAAGACGACTACGAGGCGATCTACGCCCGGGTCCCGCGCCTCACGGTCGAGGTGGTGATCGTCGGCCCCGAGGGGGTCCTCCTGACCAGACGGGCGCAAGGTCCCTGTGCCGGCCTGTGGCACCTTCCGGGCGGCACGGTGCGTTTCGGTGAACCGTTGGCCGAAGCGGTGGTCCGGGTGGCCGAAGAGGAGCTCGGCGCCTCGGTGAGCGCCGGCGAGCTGTTCGGCTACATCGAGTACCCGAGCCACATCGAACGGGGCCTCGACTGTCCGGTCGGGATGGCCTTCGAGTCCCGGGTCTCGGCGCCCGAACGGCCGGTCCGAACCGTTCCCGGTTCCATCGAGTGGTTCACCCGCCTCCCCGAACCGATGCACGAGGAGCAGCGGAACTTCCTGCGCGCGCACGAGCTCGCCACCTGAGCGAAGGGCCAGAGCGCGGCTCGGACCGACCGGGGCCGACCGACGAGGGCGGTCGAGCGACGGCCCGCCCGGCGTGGGATCCTTCTGGCTCCGCATCGTCGCGCCCGTGAACGGAGGTGCCATGACCGAGACCAGCCCCGCCTCCCACTACGACGAGTTCTCGATGTTCCACGAGAACGCCGAGGAGTTCGGGATCCCCTACCCCGGTCCGCCGGTGGTGGCCCGTCGCTCGGTCGGACTGGACGACGGCCGGCAACTGAGCGCGCTCGTCTGGGGCGACACCCCCCCGGAGCTGGTGCTCCTGCACGGTGGGGCCCAGAACGCCCACACCTGGGACACCGTGGCCCTCGCGCTGGCCCGTCCACTGGTGGCCGTCGACCTGCCCGGGCACGGGCACTCCGACGGCGGCCGTCGGGGGGCGAGGAACCTGGCCGACAACGCCGACGACGTGGCCTCGGCGATCGAGGCCCTGGCCCCCGACGCCCGTGCCGTGGTCGGGATGTCCCTCGGGGGTCTGACCACCCTGGTGCTCGCCGACCGGCATCCCGGGTTGGTCCGGCGTATGGTGCTCGTCGACGTGACCCCGGGGGTGACCGCCGAGAAGGCCCAGGCCATCACGAACTTCGTCCGGGGGCCCGAGAGCTTCCCCGACTTCGAGGCCATCCTGGCTCGGACGGTCGAGCACAACCCGACCCGGAGCGTCGCCTCGCTGCGCCGGGGCATCCTCCACAACGCCCTGCAGCGTGACGACGGGACCTGGGTGTGGCGGCACGCCCGCCACCGGGCCGAAGAGCCCTCCGAGCCCCAGGGGGGCCAGGAGGGGCTGCGCTTCGCCGACCTGTGGGAGGTGGTGTCCCATGTCCAGGTCCCGCTCATGCTGGTCCGGGGCATGCGCCCCCAGTCGGTGGTCGACGACGACGACGAGGCCGAGCTGGTCGCTCGACAACCCTCTGCCCGCATCGAGCACGTCGAAGAGGCGGGCCACAGCGTCCAGGGCGACGCCCCGGTCGAGCTGGCGAGGCTGCTCGACGAATTCGTGCCCTGATCTTGCCGTGAACCCGGCCGGCTTCGACGCCGGGTCACGGACTCGCTGACCGGTCCTTTGGAGCTACTAGCATCGAGCGGAGGGCCGCCTGGCTCCTCGTTCCGGCGCGACGGCCGGGCGCTCAAGGGCAGAGTGGGAAGGCAGACAGCGGGGATGAAGGTCTGGATCGATCAGGATCTGTGCACCGGTGACGGTCTCTGCGAAGAGATCGCGCCCGCCGTCTTCACCCTGCTCGACGACGGGCTGGCCTACGTGAAGGAAGGCGACGCCATCAAGAACGATCCCGGTGGATCCGCCGGGATGGCGCTCGTTCCCGAGGACCTCGAAGAGGCAGTGGTCGAAGCCTCCGAGGAGTGCCCGGGCGAGTGCATCTTCATCGAGCGCGACTGACTTCGGGCCGACTCAGCTTTCGCCGGCTCGCTCGGCGGTGTCGGCCAGAGTCCTTGCCGAGGTGAGGAACCCGGTGTGGGCGACCATGCGGTGGTCGGGTCGCACCGACCGGGGTTCGACGTGCCAGGTCCGCCGCAGGATCTCCACCGTTTCGGCCAGGGCGAAACCGGCCTTCGCGAGCGCCTCCCGCAGGAGCCCCGTCTGGTTGATGGTCGGGAGGTAGGCGAGAAAGATCCCGCCGGGGCGCAGCGCACGGGCGGCGTGGGGCACGACGTCCCAGGGTTCGGGGAGGTCGAGGACGACCCGGTCGAACCCCTGTTCGGCGATCCCCTCGGTGACGTCACGGACCTCGATCCGGTACTCGAGGTTTTCGCCGAGCTGGTCGGCGACGTTCAGCCGGGCCCGCTCGGCGAAATCCTCCCGGATCTCGTAGCCGACCACCGTCGCGCCCGCCCGGAGGAGGGCCATGGAGAGCGCCCCGGATCCCACGCCGGCCTCGAGGATCCGCTGTCCGGGCCCGACGTCGGCGGCGATCAGGATCGCCCCCAGGTCCTTGGGGTAGATGACCTGGGCCCCCCGGGGCATCTTCAAGACCACGTCGGCCAGGGTCGGGCGGAAGACCAGGAACGCTCGACCGGTCGAGCCGAGCACGGTCGAGCCCTCGGGCGCCCCGATGATGTCGTCGTGGGCGAGGATGCCCGCGTGGGTGTGGAAGGTCTCCCCGGGGCGAAGTCTCAGCAGGTAGCGGCGCAGTTTCGGGTCAACGAGCAGGACCCGTTCACCGGCGGCCAACCCAATCGGGTTGTCCACCGGTCACTCCGGCAGGGGTTCGGCTGGCTCGCCGCGCGGGTCGCGGATCGAGACCAGCAGTCGGTCGCCGACGTGCACCTTCCCCGAGTAGACCACCGGAGGATCCTGTCGCCGGGCCCGCTGGAGGAGGTAGGCGCCGGCGGCCAGGGCGAACCACGCCCAGTGTTCGCCGCGCATGCCTCGGCGGGTGGCCGCCTTCACCAGGCGGCGGAGCAGGTAGTCCACCGTCCGCCCTAGAGCCGGCGGATCTCGACGATCGCCGAGTCGTGGTGGCCGCCGCGACGACCGAGCCAGTACGCCACGGCGATGACGCCGACCGCCACCGCGCCGACGATGATCGCCACCGGCGGCAGATTGGTCCGGACCGTCTCTTGGCCCTGCCCGATCGCCTTGGCGAACGCCGCCTGCACGTCTTCCCGGCTGATCCGCCGCCCGTTCGTCTCAACCGACATCGCGATCCTTTCCCTCGTTCCTCGTCCCGCCCGCTATTGCTCCGTGGTCTTCTTCGCCGAGCTGCGCCTGGCCGCGGGTCCGGCGAAGATCCGCCAGGCGGCCAGGCCCATGACGGCCAGGCCGATGGCGGTCACGATCAGATACGGCACCCAGGACAGGTTCCCATGGAACGTCCCGGTCTCGGTCTGCAGGATCCTGAGCGCGGCCACCAACAGCAAGACCGTCCCGACGGCGATCGCCACCGATCCGGCCACTCCGAAGAGGACGAAGCGCCCGAGGCCCTTCAACGGTTCGAGGGTTTCCTGCTTCACGTAGGTGACGAGCAGGGAAAACGCCTCGCGGCGGACGTCCGAGGAGGCTCGGGCGCCGTCCTCTTTTGCGCCAGTCTTGGCCCTCTTCAGGATCGGCACGGGCCCGACGCTAATGGGCGCGGGTGGCCGAAACGAACAACACCGGTCCCCGCCCCGGTCACGACGGCTCCCCGAAGCGACCTTCTCGCCCGGCGAGGGCGTCCCGACCCCGCGGCGCCCTGGTCAGCCGCGGTCGCGGTACAGGTACGTCGAGCTGGCCCGGGCGATCTTCTTGCCCTCCTCGTCGGTTACCGTCGCCTCGGCGAAGGCGACCCTCGAGCCCCCCGAGACCACTTCGGCCTCGCACCGCAGGTGGGTCCCCACCGCGACCGGCGCGAGGAAGCTGACCTTCAACTCGGCGTTGGCCGTGAAGACCTTCCTGCCCTCGACGAAGGTGACGGCCGCGGCGCCGAGGGCGGTGTCGATGAACGCACACAGGAACCCGCCCTGCATCTGGCCGGCGGGGTTGGCGAACCGCTCGTCGGCGACCATGGTCCACGACGTCCTGCCGGGCACGGCCTTGTTGACGCAGACCGCGCCGAGCATGAGATCGCTGTTCGGGGGCACCTGCATCCTTGTGGCCATGCCCTGCAGTATCGGTCCGGGTCGTTGGGGGCGCCACCCCGCGCTTCCGGCGCGTCCTGGGCGCGTGGCGAGCATCGGGGGCGGCCTCAAAGAGGCGTGAAGCTCGTCTCGCGGAGCAGTGGGTAGGGTGCTCGGGTGGCCTCGATGTCGCAGGACCCAGCGATAGAGCAGCTCGGCATCAACGTGATCCGGGGGCTAGCCATGGACGCGCCGGCCCGGGCGAAGTCCGGTCACAGCGGGACGGCCATGGCCCTGGCACCGCTCGCCCACGTCCTGTTCACCCGCGTGATGCGGCACGACCCGTCCGATCCGAGCTGGCCCGACCGGGACCGCTTCGTCCTCTCGAACGGCCACGCGTCGATCCTCTTGTACTCGATGCTGTACCTCACCGGGTACGGGCTGACGCTGGAGGACCTCAAGGCCTTCCGGACCGTGGGCAGCATCACCCCCGGACACCCCGAGCGCCGGCACACCCCCGGCGTCGAGGTGACGACGGGTCCGCTCGGTCAGGGATTTGCCGACGGGGTGGGGATGGGGATCGCCGAACGCGTCCTGCGGGCGCGCTTCGGGCCCGAGGTGTGCGACCACTACACCTTCGTGATCTGTGGTGACGGCTGCCTGGAGGAGGGCATCTCGCACGAGGCGGCCTCGCTGGCCGGACATCTCGGTCTCGGGCGCCTGGTCTACGTCTACGACGACAACCACATCACCATCGACGGGCCGACCGAGCTGGCCTACGACGACGACGTGCCGGGGCGTTTCGCCGCCTACGGCTGGGACGTGGACTCGATCGGCGAGAGCGCCAACGACCCCGACGCCATCGAGGCGGCACTCCGCCGGGCCATGGCCAACGAGGAACGACCCTCGTTGATCGTCCTGCGCAGCCACATCGGCTGGCCGGCGCCCGACATCGTCGACACGAAGGAGGCCCACGGCAATCCCCTGTCCCCCGAGGAGATCACCAAGACCAAGGAGATCCTCGGGCTCCCTCCCGACGAGTCGTTCTGGGTGCCCGACGCGGTCCTCGACCTGTACCGGGGCACTTTGACCCGGGGCGAGGAGCTCCGCACCGCCTGGCAGGCCCGGTTCGACGCCTCCGGTGTCGACCGGGAGGCCTGGGCGACGTCGTTGGCCGGCCACGCCAGCCCGGGATGGTCCGCCAAGCTTCCGAGCTTCGAGGCGGGACGCGCCCTGGCCACCCGCCAGGCCATCAACGTCTGCCTGAACGCCACCGCCGAGGCCATCCCCGGGCTGCTCCCCGGATCGGCCGACCTCACCGGGAACACCGGCGTCGCCCTCGACGGCGCGCATAGCCAGTCCAAGGAGCGTCCCGACGGGCGCCAGCTCCACTACGGCATCCGGGAACACGGCATGGGTGCGGCCATGACCGGGATGGCCCTCCACGGGGGCATCCTGCCGGTCGGCGGGACCTTCTTCACCTTCAGTGACTACATGCGGCCGGCGGTCCGGTTGGCGGCCATGTCGAGGGCGCACGTCATCTACTCGTGGACCCACGACTCGATCGGCGTGGGCGAGGACGGCCCTACCCACGAACCGGTGGAGCACCTCGCCTCGCTCCGGGCGATGCCGGGGCTGGCCGTCGTGAGGCCAGCCGACGCGAACGAGTGCGCCCAGGCCTGGCGGTGCGCGGTCGAGGCCGAGGGTCCGGTGGCGATGATCCTTAGCCGCCAGGCCGTCCCGGTCCTGGCCGAGGCGGCGGCCGGCGCTCCCGAGGGCCTCCCCCGGGGCGGCTACGTGCTGCGACGGGAACCGAGACCGATCGACGTCGTGCTCGTCGGGACGGGCAGCGAGGTGCACCTGTGCCTCGGTGCGGCCGACGTGCTCGCCGCCGAAGGGTGCTCGGTGCGCGTCGTCTCCCTCCCGTGCTGGGAGTGGTTCGAGGACCAGGACCGGGACTACCGGCGATCGGTGCTCCCCCGGGAGGTGCCGACCCTGTCGGTCGAGGCCGGCGCCTCGCTCGGATGGGAGCGCTACGCCGACGCCAGCGTGGCCATCGACACCTTCGGTGCGTCGGGTCCGAGCACCGCAGTGCTGGAGCACTTCGGGTTCAGTGTCGAGCACGTGGCCGAGGTCACCCGTGAGCTCTTGGAGAGGAGTCGTTCGTGAGCAAGCTGCAGGCGCTCCACGCCGAGCAGGGTCAGAGCCCGTGGCTGGACAACCTCCGGCGCGACTGGTTGGGAAACGGTCGGCTGGCCGAGTTCGTGGGTTCGGGGGTGCGGGGAGTGACGTCCAACCCCACGATCTTCGCCAAGGCGATCGAGGGCGAGGACGACTACGACGAACAGTTCGCCTCGCTGGTCCCGGCCATGAGCGTCGAAGCCGCGTACTGGGAGCTCGTGACCGAGGACATCACCCACGCCCTCGAGGTCCTGCGTCCGGTTCACGACGAGAGCTCCGGGGCCGACGGCTTCGTGTCGCTCGAGGTCGCTCCGGAGCTCGCCCACGACAGCGCTGGCACGCTGCGGGCCGCCCGCGCCCTGCACGAGCGGATCGGCGCCCCCAACCTGCTGGTCAAGGTGCCGGCGACCGCCGAGGGCGTCCCGGCGGTGCGCGAGTTGGTGGCCGAGGGGCGGAGCATCAACGTCACCCTCATCTTCGCGTTGTCCCGCTACGACGAGGTCGCCGAGGCCTATATCTCGGGCCTCGAGGCGTACGCGGCGGCGGGCCACGAGGATCTCTCGACGGTGGCCGGGGTGGCGTCGTTCTTCGTCAGCCGGGTCGACACCGAGGTGGACCGACGACTCGAGCGACTGGCCGGGGGCGAGGGGGGCGACCCCGAGATCCTCGGCCTGCGGGGTCGGGCTGCCGTGGCCCAGGCCAAGCAGGCCTACCAGCACTTCGTCCGGTCCTTCAGCGGGCCGCGCTGGGAGGCGTTGGCATCGATGGGGGCACGGGTCCAGCGCCCGCTGTGGGCGTCGACGTCGACCAAGAACCCCGCCTACTCGGACCTGCTCTACGTCGACAGCCTCATCGGGCCGAGCACCGTCAACACCATGCCCGACGCCACCTTGGCCGCTTTCCTCGACCACGGCGCCGTGGCCCGGACGATCGACGACGACCCCGACGCCTCGCTCAAGTTGCTCCATCGCCTCGAGGCGGTCGGCGTGGACCTCTCCGACGTCGCGAGCACCCTGGAGACCGAGGGGGTCAACGCCTTCGCCAAGTCCTTCGACGAGCTCCTCCAGGCACTGACGGACAAGGCGACCAGACTCTCTCGGGGTCCCCGGTGAGCGCGGCCGAGGCCGGCCTGGCGGCCCGGTTGGTCGGGCGGGACCCGGCGCTGTGGCCGGCGGGCAACGTGTCGGCCAACCGGCTCGGCTGGCTCGAGGTGCCCCGGCGCATGGCCGCCGAGTCCGAGGATCTGGCCTCGTGGGCGGCGGGCGTCGAGCAGTCGACCGTGATCCTGCTCGGGATGGGCGGCTCCTCGCTCGGCCCCGCGGTGCTCGAGGCGGTCCGTTCGACCGGTGGACCCGGAAGCGGCCGACGATTGGTCGTGTGCGACACGACCGACCCGGCGACGGTTGCCGGGCTCGACTTCGACGACGCCTTCGTCCTGGTCTCCTCCAAGTCCGGTACCACGCTCGAGCCCAACGTGCTGTTCGCGCACGCCTGGTCCAAGCTGTCCGATGGGTCGCGCTTCGCCGCCATCACCGACCCCGACACCCCGCTCGCCGACCTGGCCAAGGAGCGAGGGTTCCGGCGGGTCTTCGAGAACCCGCCGGACATCGGGGGCCGCTACTCGGTGCTCTCCTACTTCGGGATGGTCCCGGCCGCTCTCATGGGCTACGACGTCGCCGCCCTGTGCGAGCGGGCGCTCGCCGCGGACCTGCACGAGGCGGTGGAGCTCGGGTGGGAGATGGGGCAGGCGGCCAAGGCCGGCCGGGACAAGGTCACCGTCGTGGTCCCGCCGGCCTTCGGTGCCTTCGGTCTGTGGGTGGAGCAGCTCATCGCGGAGTCGACGGGCAAGCGGGGCACAGGTTGTGTCCCGGTGCCCACCACCGAGGCCGAGGCCGGGGAGGACCGGCACCTGGTCCGGATCGAGCCGAAGGAGCCGGCTGACCTGGCCGAGCAGTTCTACCGCTTCGAGCTGGCGATCCCGATCGCCGGCCACGTCCTTGGGATCGACCCCTTCGACGAACCCAACGTCGCCGAGTCCAAGGCCAACACCAACGAGGTACTGGCCGCGCTCCCGCTCCCGACGCTCGAGGAGGCCGACCCCAGATCGGCCGTCGGTTGGCTGCGCGAGCAGGTCCGCCCGGGCGACTACGTCTCCCTCCAGGCCTACCTCCCCTTCGGCCAGGACGAGGCCCTGGAGGCGTGCCGGCGGCGGGTCCGCGACGCGCTCGGGGGCATGGCGGTGACCGCGGGGTACGGTCCCCGCTTCTTGCACTCGACCGGACAGCTCCACAAGGGGGGTCCGAACACCGTGGTCGCCGTGCAGATGGTCACAGGTGCCGCTCAGCCCGCGGTCCCCATCGCCGGCAAGCCCTACGACTTCGGCACCCTCATCGCCGCGCAGTCCATCGGGGACCACAAGAGCCTGCTCGACCACGGTCGCCGGGTTCTGCGGGTCGGGGTGGACGACCCGGCCGAGATCGGCTGAGCACCGGCGGTACGGTCGTAGGACAGAGAGGAGCGGACAGATGAAGATCGCGATGGTCGGCCTGGGCAAGATGGGCGCGAACATGACCGAGCGGCTGCTCGGGGCCGGCCATCAGGTCGTCGCCTACGACCTCTCGGCCGACGCCCGGGCGGCGGTCGGCGCGATGGGGGCGATCGTGGCCGACGACCTCGACGACCTGGCGAGGAAGCTCGAGCCGCCGCGCGCCGTCTGGGTGATGGTGCCGGCCGGGGCGCCGACCGACTCGACCATTGCCGCGTTGGCCGAGCGCTTCGCCAAGGGCGACGTGATCGTCGACGGCGGCAACTCCAACTACAAGGAGGCCAAGGCGACGGCGGAGCGGCTCGGACACAAGGGCATCGGCTTCGTCGACGCCGGCACCTCGGGCGGGGTGTGGGGCCTCACCGAGGGGTACTGCCTCATGGTCGGGGGGACCAAGGAGTCGGTCGCGGTGGTGGAGCCGGCGCTGCGGACGCTCGCCCCCGAAGGCGGCTACGCCCACGTCGGGCCGGTCGGAGCCGGGCACTTCGTGAAGATGGTCCACAACGGCGTCGAGTACGGGTTGATGCAGGCCTACGCCGAGGGCTTCGAGATCATGCAAGCGGCCAGCGAGTTCGACCTCGACCTGCACGAGATCGCCAGCATCTGGCGCTACGGGTCGGTGGTGCGCAGCTGGCTGCTCGAGCTCACTGAGCGGGCCCTGCGCCCCGGCTCGGACTTCGAAGAGATCAGCGGGAACGTCACCGACTCGGGCGAGGGTCGCTGGACGGTCGAAGAGGCGATCGAGCGGGCGATTCCCGCCCCGGTGATCTCGGCCGCCCTCTACACTCGCTTCGCTTCCCGCCAGAGCGACTCGTTCGCCAACCGCCTCCTTGCCGCACTGCGCAACCAGTTCGGCGGCCACGCGGTCACCCTCGAGTCCGGCCAGCAAGGGCTGGAGACCTCGACCCCCACGAACTGAGCCCCCGATGACGGTGTCCTCCCTCGCCGCGAGGGTGGTCAAGACCCCACCCCCGCTCGTCCTCGTGATCTTCGGCGCGTCCGGCGACCTGTGCGCCCGCAAGATCCTCCCGGCCCTGGCCGAGCTGGCCAACCGGGGGCGGCTCAACGAGCGCTTCAGCGTGGTAGGGGTGGCCCGCACCGAGTGGTCCGACGACGACTTCCGCCAGGTGGCCCTGAAGGCCGATCCCACCTCGGGCGAGACCTGGGCGCAGCTCGTCGGCTCCTTCCGCTACGTCACGGGCGAGTACGCCGCCACCGAGACCTTCGACGCCCTGCGCGAGGTCCTGGCCGATGCTGACGAACGGCTCGGGACCTCGGGGAACCGGGTCTACTACCTCGCCACCGTCCCCGCGGTCTTCGGGCTGGTCGCTGAGGCGCTGGCCAAGGAGCACTGCAACGTGCCCGGCGAGGGGGGCGAGTTCGTCCGGCTGGTGGTGGAGAAACCCTTCGGACGGGACCTCGAGAGCGCGCTCGAGCTCGACGGCCGCCTCCATCGGGCCTTTCACGAGGACCAGATCTTCCGCATCGACCACTACCTGGGCAAGGAGACCGTGCAGAACGTGCTCGCCCTGCGCTTCGCCAACGCGATCTTCGAGCCCATCTGGAACCGCCGCTACGTGGAGCAGGTGCAGATCACGGTGGCCGAGAGCATCGGGGTCGAGCATCGCGGTGGCTTCTACGAGACCGCCGGGGCGCTGCGAGACATCGTTCAGAACCATGTGATGCAGGTGCTCGCGCTCACGATGATGGAGCCACCGACCTGGATGGACGCCGAGCACATCCGAGACGAGAAGGTGAAGCTGCTGAAGGCGGTAGCCATCCCCTCCCCCGACGAGGCCGTCGACCGGGCGGTCCGGGGTCAGTACCTGGGGGGCACCGTCGAGAGGGAGCCGGTCGTCGCCTACCGCGAGGAGGAGGGGGTCGATCCGAAGAGCGAGACCGAGACCTATGTGGCCCTCCGGCTCTACGTGGACAACTGGCGGTGGGCCGGCGTCCCGGTCTACGTGCGCACCGGCAAGCGCCTGGCGGCCCGGGTGACCGAGGTGGCCCTCCAGTTCCACGAGGTGCCCTTCTTGGCCTTCGAGGGATCGCTCTCGCGCCAGCTGCGCCCCAACGTGCTCGTGCTGCGGATCCAGCCCCACGAGCGGATCTCGCTGCACTTCGGGGCAAAGGTGCCGGGCGAGGCGTTCCGGGTCCAGTCGGTGAGCATGGACTTCGGCTACGAAAAGGCCATCGCCGAGACCGGCATGGACGGCTACACCCGCCTGTTGTTCGACGCGATGATCGGCGACCCGACGCTGTTCATCCGGGCCGACGAAGTCGCCCAGGCCTGGCGCATCGTCGACCCCTACCTGCACGCCTGGGCCGAGCCAGGCGGCGGGCTGCACTTCTACCCCGCCGGGACCTGGGGGCCGCACATCGCCGAGTTGCTGCTCCAGCGTTCCGGCGACGCCTGGCGGGAACCGGTGCTGTGACCGGGCGCGCCGCCCAAGCACTCCGGGCGACCCGACCGGTCGACGACGTGCCCTCGAGCTTCGCCGCCGTGCTCACGGCGCGCTTCGAGAGCCGGCCCGGGGCCCGGTTCGTCCTGTTCGTCTCCGGGGGGTCCACCGCTGCCGCCTGCTACGACCGGGCGGTCGAGCGGGCCGAGATCGACTGGTCTCTCGTCGACGTGTACCTCGGCGACGAACGCGTGGTCCCCCCCGAGGACCCCGACGCCAACCAGGCCCTGGTCCGCCACCACCTCGTCGAGGCCCTCGGCGGTGTGGGATCCTTCACCCCGATGGCCACCGAGGGCGACGTGGAGCGCTGTGCGAACGACTACGAAGCGGTGCTCCGTCCGCTGCTTGCGGGGCCGGGGATCGACCTCGTCCACCTCGGCCTCGGTCCCGACGGCCACACCGCGTCCTTGTTCTCCGGGACAGAGAGCCTGGAGGAGAAGGAGCGGCTCTGCGTGAGCACGTTCGATCCGACCGGGCGCAACCCGCACCGGCGCCTGAGCGTGACCTACCCGGTGATCGACGCGGCGCGGAGCGCGCTGTTCACCGTGTCGGGGGCAGAGAAGCACCAGGCGGTGCGGCGCATCATGGACGGCGAGGACCTCCCGGCCGCCCGGGTGGCCACCTTCGACATCCGCTGGCTCGTCGACGAGGCGGCGGTCCGAGGAGGTTCGGCGTGAGCCAGCGAACGCAGTTTGACATCGACGGGGCGGCGCTCCTTCGGCTCCCCCTCGAGGAGCTGACGGCGATGGCCCGGGCGGTGCGGAACCGCCACCACGGCAACCGGGTGACCTACTCCCCGAAGGTCTTCATCCCCCTCACCATGTTGTGTCGCGACCGCTGCGCCTACTGCACCTTCGCCAAGCCGCCGGCGCGCCTCGAGCACCCCTACCTCGAGGAAGACCAGGTGCTGGCCATTGCCCGGGCCGGAGCCGAGGCCGGCTGCACCGAGGCCCTCTTCACCCTGGGCGAGCGACCCGAGCTGCGCTACCGCGCCGCCGCGGCGTGGCTGGCCGAGCACGGCTACGAGTCGACCGTCGACTACCTAGTCGCCATGTGCCGCGCCGTGGTCGAGGAGACCGGGCTGCTCCCCCACGCCAACGCGGGCGCGCTCTTCCCCGACGAGCTGGCCCGGTTGCGCCTGGTCTCGGCCAGCCAGGGCATGATGCTCGAGACCCTGGTCGAAGGGCTCGAAGCCCACCGCGGCTCGCCCGACAAGCTCCCCGCCCGCCGGCTCGCCACCCTCGAGGCGGCCGGCGAGCTCGCCATCCCCTTCACCACCGGGATCCTGGTCGGGATCGGCGAGGACCGCACCGACCGGGTGGCCGCCCTGACGGCGATCGCCGAGGCCCATCGCCGTCACGGGCACGTCCAGGAGGTCATCGTCCAGAACTTCCTGCCCAAGCCGGGCACGAAGATGGCCCGGGTCCCCGCCTGTCCCGACGACGAGCTGCGCTGGAGCATCGCCGTGGCCCGTCTCCTGCTCCCCCCCGAAGTCCACGTCCAGGCTCCGCCGAACCTCTCCGAGGACCTCGGCCCGCTCCTCGACGCCGGCATCGACGACTGGGGCGGGGTGTCGCCGGTCACCGCCGACCACGTCAACCCGGAGCGGGCCTGGCCTGCGCTCGAGGTCCTCGAGGCGGCCACCGAGGCCGCGGGCCACGTGCTGGCCCCGCGTCTCACGATCTACCCCACCTTCGCTTGCGACCCCGAGCGCTGGCTGGACGAGGCCATGCGCTTCAGTGTCCTCGACGCCGCCGACGCCGAGGGGCTCGCCCGCGACGCCTCGTGGTGCTCGGGGGGGTCAGTCGAGCCTCCGATCCTCCTCGACCCGGCCCGCCTCGGGTGGGCCTCGGCCACGAGCCCGGTGGCCGAGGTGCTCTCCGGCGCGGCGGCGGGCCAGGAAGTGGGCGAGGACGAGATCGTGACCCTGTTCTCGGCCCGGGGGGCCGAGGTACGGGCGGTGGCGGCGCTCGCCGACCGGCTCCGGGCCGAGACGGTGGGCGACGAGGTCACCTTCGTCGTCAACCGCAACATCAACTACACCAACGTGTGCACGTTCAAATGCCGGTTCTGCGCCTTCTCCAAGGGCCCGCTCTCGCTCAACCTGCGCGGCGCCCCGTACCTGCTCGGCCTGGACGAGGTGGCCCGTCGGGTGGCCGAGGCCGAGGCCGAGGGCGCGACCGAGGTCTGCCTCCAGGGCGGCATCC
>JAJYVS010000040.1 GCA_021791895.1 Actinomycetes bacterium
CTGCACAGCTCCCTCGGCTACCTCAGCCCAACCGAGTACGAAGCGAGGATCCACGGCAACGCCGACCGTCAGGCGGCATGATCAACACAACCAACCTGTCCGCCGAACCGGTTCAAGTCCAGTACGCTCCCGACCCAGGCTGGCCAATCCCTCCAGTCCCGACCCGGCATCGGCGGGCTCGGGAACGGAAGGCGCCAGCGGGCACTTGGGGGGTTCATGTCCAGCACACGCAAAGTGAGGACCTTCGCGGGTCGTCTCAACATTTCGCAACGGACGGTGCAAAGAGCGCTAGGAGCCTTCTGGATCCTCGACGCTGCGCTGCAATACCAGCCACGAATGTGGGGGCACGCCTTCGTCTCGGACATGATCTCGCCAATGGCTGTGGGCCAACCGGCACCACTGGCATGGCTCGTGAAGACGGTCGCACACTTCATCGGACTCGACCCCGGAGCCTGGAACTTCCTCTTCGCGACGTTGCAGCTCGGGATCGGTGTCGGTCTGCTCTTCCGACGTACTGTGAGAACGGCCCTGGCCGTGATGTTCGCCTGGGTACTTGGCATCTGGTGCGTGGGCGAGGGACTTGGACAGATTTTCACCGCCCACACGTCCCCGCTGGCTGGAGCTCCCGGTGCGGCGTTCATCTACGCCCTCATCGGCGTACTCGTCTGGCCCAAGACGGCGTCAAAGCTACCCGGAGTTGAGGGTCATCGCATCGAAACACCAGGTGAAGACACCGGACTCGCGACGGCGGCCGGTGCCCGGGGGCTGTTAGGCGTTCACGGGCCGGTCTTCATCTGGGCCGGACTGTGGAGCATGTTCGCCGTCATCTGGGTGCTCCCGGCCAACCGTGTCGCGAATTCGATCCACGACACAGTGGCCGGCATGGCGCTCGGCGAGCCGGGTTGGTATGCCCACCTCCTCCACGCGCTCGGAAACCACATGCCGTCGGGAGGGACCCCGTGGGCATGGACCCTTGCGCTGATCTCTCTCGTCATCGGCTTCGGACCGCTGGTTTCCCGGCGAGTCGTCTGGTTCTTCGTTGCCGGAGCGGCTCTCGAGCTGCTCTTCTGGGTAAGCGGCCAGGCATTCGGCGGCATGTTGACCGGGATGGGAACGGATCCGAATACCGGACCCCTCGTTGCGCTCCTCGGGCTTGCGGCAGTACCCGTCATGGTCGAAGTCCCGATCCACCCAACCGATGCCTTGCACGCACCTCGGAGCGTGGCTCCGGTCCTTCGCCGGATCATCACTTCGCGCCCGATCCCGGTCTCCATGGCCACCGCGGGACTCGGCGGGCTTCTCCTCTTGTCGGCCACCTACCCTCTCGCCTCGACTGGTGCTTCAGCGAGCTCGGTCATGGCCGACATGCCGGGCATGCAGCCGGTTGTGGCCACCTCGAAGGCAAAGGTCGTGACCAGCTCTGACGCTTCCATGCCGGGGATGAAGTCCATGGCGTCGAGCTCCTTGCTGGCACCTGAAGCTATGGGTGGCACCGACCCCACCTGGCGCTACTACGGACCACCACTATCGTCAGGTGAAACCAATCTGCTGCTCTCGGTCTCGGCCATGACCGACGCCGGGCACAAGATGCAGACACCCACTTGCGCGGCGATCCCCAGTGCCTCTCAACTGGAATCTGCAATCAGGCTGGTACAAGAGACCTCAGCCGACGTCGCCCAGTACTCGGATCTCTCATCTGCCCAGGCAGCTGGATACGAGCCCGTCACCACTCCCGCCTACCCCGTCGTGCACTATGTGAAAGCTGCGTACTTGTCGAATCAGTACGTGCTCGATCCCAACCACGTTGACTCGCTCGTGTACGCCACAACGCCCTACGGACAAGTCCTGGTCGCAGCGATGTTCCTGATGCCAGAGGTCGGCAATCCGGGTCCCATGCCGGCGGGATGCATGCTCCAGTGGCATGCACACACCAACCTGTGCACGTCGACGACCACACACCTGATCATCGGCTTCACTCCCTGCTCGCCAGGGACCGTCCACACCAGGACCGCGTTCATGGCTCACATCTGGCAGGTGCCGGTGCCCGGCGGGCCGCTCGCGCTCGACCCATCGGACCTCCAGACCGTCGAAGGGGCCATCATGGCCCAGCAGTGCGGGGAAGCTCCTTACGACCCAGCCACCCCTCCCCCGGCCCCATCGCCGGGTGAATGTGTCGCCTACTACGGCTATGCCTCCAGCCCCTCGAACTCGTCGTCGAACCCCAGCGCCTTTGCGCTCGCGCCCTAGAGCGCCATCTGAAGCCGACGCCGGACGCGACCAGCCTCCGTATCAGGCGATACGGTCAGCGACCCGTGAACTTCGGGCTTCGCTTTTCCAAGAAGGCGGCTTGACCTTCCCGGTAGTCCTCCGATCGGAAACAAGCCTCCACCATCTCGGTTACCCGTTTGAGATCCCTGCGATCCGGATCTTGGAGCGCCGCTCGGATGGCCGCCTTGCAGGCCATGACGGTCAACGGAGCGTTCTCGGAAATCGCGCGAGCGAGGTCGACGACGGCTTCCTTGATATCCCCTCCTTTGACGACGTGGTTGACCAGCCCGATCCGGAGCGCCTCTTGGGCTGAGAACCGACGCGCAGAGAAGAGAATCTCGGCGGCCCATGCTGGGCCGACGTGCTCGATCAGCGTTTCGACCCCGCCGAACCCGTAGCCCAGCCCGAGCTTGGCCGCCGGAATCCCGAACTGGCTTTCGTCCGAGGCAATGCGGATGTCGGCTTGTAGCGCCGTCAAGAGCCCGCCACCCATGCAGAAGCCCTGAATCATGGCGAGCACCGGCTTTTCCAGCGCTGACCAGGCCCGACCGCTGTCGGCTGCCGCCCGGTCGTAGGCCGCACGAGCCTCCGGTGTCGTCCGCTGACTGGCAAACTCCGAAATGTCGGCACCGGAAACAAAGGCCTTGCCCCCGGCCCCGGTGATCACGACGACCCGGACTTCGGGGTCAGCCTGGAGAGCCCGCAGCGTTGGGGGAAGCGCCTCACGAACCTCTCGCGAGAGCGGGTTGTGTTTTGCCGGATCGTTGAAAGTCAGAAACGCAATATGGTCCTCGAACTCGACGAGGAGCTTCTCGGTTCCGGTGTCGTACCCCATCCATCAACTCCCCTCAGACGACGTCACACTGCCCTCCCGCCATGGCCCGCACATCTCGCAGCGCGCTGCGGCCGTGCCGATTCCTCACTATGCTTCCGGTTGATCCCGAAGCGACGAATCCTTCGACAACTCCAGTCCTCGGTTGCATCGCGTGAGCAAGAATCCGACTGGCTCTCCCGGCGATTCGCAGCTGTCGGGCACTGTACGCCGATGATAACCAACCCGATTCCCCCAACTCCTAACGAAGCTCGGCAGGGGAAACTTCTCGCGACGTGGCCGCCCCAATCGAAGGGCTCGGCCAATGCCCGAAGCCAACGAGGCGATGGCCCGGTACCACGAGGCGGGGACGCCGAGCCGGCGCTGATCGAACCAGGTACGTGTCCTACGGTCCCACGTGCCCGAATCCGACGAGCACGGCCCCGTCGACCTTCGGCCGCCCTTGACTCCCGTCGCGGACCGCGAATTCACCCACGGGAACCCGAGGAGTCCCCGAAATGTTAGGACTCGCCCTAGCGGTTCTTGTCCTGCTGCTCGGATTCCTCGTCATTGCCCGGGCCGATGGCAAGTCCGCCCCACCGCCGCCTGCGGGGCACGGATGGCTGCCTTCGCAGCGATTCTCCGCGCTCAGCGGTGAAGTCATCTTCGCGATCCACCGCGGATGGCTGGACCTCGGTCTGGACTGCCTGGTCGCCGGGGGGTCCCAGCCAACGCCGGTGGCACCGGTGTCGATCGAAGCCACGGGCCCTTTCATGTGCGGGCTCGGCAGCCGGTACGCGGAAGCGATCCCTCACCGGTTGGCCGATGGCGGACGGATCTTCATCGAGATCACCAGTGAGGCAGACCGAGGGGCCAAGGCACGCGTCAGGATGGACCGATCTCTCCTCGTACTAGCCGTTCACCCGAATCCGGACCTGCTTCGCCACCTTGGCACCAGTCTCAATCACACCGACAGACTCCGAAGGTTCTTGGATCTCGGCTGACGACGGCTCCAAGCGTCGCGAAGTGGGCGCGCTCACATCGTGATGGATGGCTCTAGCCGCACCCGCTTGCGCACGAAAAGTGCCTATTCGAGGTACGAGACCTGCCTCCCAGGCGACCGGCGCGGCCGAGACGCACCGAGAAGACAGACAGCCACGGCCGGGGGCCACAACTCCCACCGCCCAAATACCCCCTGGACCGCATCAGCCGCCAGAAGGACCAGGAGACCCATCGCGACACCGACACCCCACCGGGCTCGCGTCGATCCCGCTCGGCGACCACCGGGAGGTCCGCAACCAGTTCGGCCAGCTCGTGGCGATACCGAGCCCGCCAGACCGCGTCGATCCACCCGATCCCCTCGTCGACGTTGATCCGGGCTTCACCAATGGCTCGACCAACGACGTCAGCCGCGCGCTGGCGCTCGGCATCTGAGGCCAACGACGCTCGTGCACCAGGCTGGACTGGTGACCATTCCTCGGATCGCGCGCCCCTAGCGTTCGGCCAGCGACCAAACGAACCTCTGCGTCCGCTCTTCCCCGCTTCGGTCGATGTTTTGGAGGAGCGTTTCGAAGACCTCACCATCTACCTGGGCTTCCCGAGGGAACACTGGCACTACATTCGGCACAGCAATTTCATCGAGCGCACCTTCGGCGAGACGCGTCGGCGGGTGAAGGTGATCGGACGGCTCCCCGGCGAGCACAGCTGCCTCTCGTTGGTCTGGGCGGTGCTCGACCGCGCCTCGACGGGATGGCGCGGCGTCGATCTGACGCCTTCGGTCGTGCGTAAGCTCCAGAACCTACGCCGAGACCTCATCGGACCCGACAGTCGACAACCTGAAGACGTGGAGGTGATCGACGAGTCAATTGCTACCGCCGCGTAGCATGACGATTCGGAACTCGCGTCAGTCGGCTTTTACATTGCCAGCTGGACGCCACCTTTGATCGCTCCAGCCCGAACATCGGCTAGACCAAGGGCGTGCCACAGGACAACGACCACTTCGAGTGGGACTGTCCGACGACCGGCTGCGGTGGCCGATTGGTGAGTACGTCGGCACCTCGCCACGGCGTTGTGGCTACTTGCGAGCCACGTTCGGAAGCGCCCAATTGTGGATCACTGATGCGCTGGCACGAGGGGTTCGGATTCTGGGAGCCCCTCGATCCGTTCGATGCATTCTCGCGTTGAACAACACCGCTCAAACCTCTCGACCGGCCCGTGCCCTACTCCTGTGCCTTCTGACCAGCACCGTCATTGCTGCGTGTGGCGCCCCAACGATCAACAAGGACCGGACGTCGCAATCGGCGCCCTATATCCCCGGTGGGATCGTGATTCGCTCTGCGGTCAAGGCCACCGGACAGCATCTGACCGAGCACCTGACATACGACGGACTCGTGCGCACCTACGAGCTCTACGTGCCGGCTTCGTTGCCACGGCACCCAGCGCCGCTGCTGGTGGCCCTCCACGGCGGCCTCGGGTCCGGTCTGCAGTTCGAGACGAACACGGACTTCGACGGCCTCGCCGAGGCCAACAAATTTCTCGTCGTCTATCCTGACGGAACCCCGACGGGGCTGGGGCCTAACCGCCTCGTGTGGAACGCCGGCGGTTGCTGTGGATCGGCCCGGGCCGGCCAGGAGAACATCGACGACGTCGGGTTCGTCTCCCGGCTCATCGTGCTCCTCGAACACGACTACGACGTCAACCCTCATCAAGTTTTCGTGACCGGTCACTCCAATGGGGCGATGCTCGCCTACGTCGTCGCCTGCGATGACGCCTCCCATGTCGCGGCCGTCGCCGTGCAGGCCGGAGCCCTCCTCGAGCCCACGTGCCATCCGTCCCTTCCGGTCGCGACAATGGAAATTCACGGCACCGACGACCAGAACGTACCCATCGATGGCGGGAAGGGATCCCGTGACATCTCCGGCACCGTCTACCCGCCCCCCGTCAAGGCGCTCGAGACGTTCGCATCTGCTGACGGCTGCAGCGCTCGTCGCACGTCGGCAGACCCGACCAATCGAGCAGTCACCATCGAGCTCTGGAAGAACTGTCGCCGGTCGACCAGTGTCGAGTGGATCAAGGTCGCCGGAGCCAACCACGCGTGGATGGGGCATCCGGCCTCCCCTGGTGCGGAATTGCTCCTCGGCAAGCCGTTCTCGGGATTCGACTCGAGCCAGGCAGTCTGGTCCTTCCTCGCTGCCCACCCGCGCGCCCAATAGCTCGATAGCTGGGACAACTCGCCTCAAGATCGTTCGGCAGTGCCGGCGCGATCGCTGAGATAATCAGAGGGTGCGCTCTCGGAGCTACTTCTTGTACAGCGCCGGCTGCGCCGCCGCGTGGCTCATCGTCTTGATCGTCGCCGATCGGACAGGGGACGAGGTTCGGCAGCGAACTATCCAACTGACTTGCGCTGGCTGGTGGCTCGGATGGTTCTCGGCGACGATCGCTCGACAGCTCTACCCGCCTCCCCGTCGTCAACGGGCTTCGTGACTTTGACCATGGCAACAGGCTGACCTGACGATCGGCTCGGAAGCTACGGGGTTTACGCCAACGTCCTCGATCAGCTCTGCGACCGATCGGACGTGCGGGCGGTCGACCCCCCCCCCCATCGTGAGCGTGCGACCGGGGGAAGATATCTCACACCGCTCAGAAGGAATCGAGCAGTCCCGTGGCCGAGGACCATCACGGGGCGGCGAACCTCGATTGTCGGCCTCCAGTGGTCCATGCTGGGTCGCCATCCGGCAGGTGCCGCTCGAGAGTCCCTTCCCCGCTCTGCCCAAATGACGGAACGCTCACTACCGGGTGGTACTGCACTACGACTATGTTCACGGAAATTGTGGGGAACCGCTGGATCGGAGAACTGGATGCTTTTCCTTCACGAGGTACACAAGGTCGTGGGGCGAAAGGAAGACGAGTTCGAAGCCGCCTACCGTGACCACTGGATGCCGACGATGGCCAAGAGCGATTACGCCCGGCTGCTTTGGTATACCAACCATGCTCTCGGAAGCGGCGTTTCGTACAACGTCGTGACAGTGACCGCCATTACGGGCGGTCCGGCCTGGGAGGACCTCGCCCGCCGGGTGCAGAAAGGTGACCTCCAGTCCTGGATGCGAGAGGTCGACACCTTCCGCCACGACGTAGTCGGCAAGGTCCTGGTCCCGCTGGAGTGGTCGCCCGTGCAGGAATTCGACCTCGATGCCATCCCCAGTGACGGCCGGCGCCACGACCTGACCATGTACATGGAGGACACCATGTGGCCGTATGCGGGCGAGCTGCAGAAGTACATCGAGATGTCGGGTGCGATTTACTCCAAGAATCTCGGCTTCGCGCGGTCGGTACCCTTTCTCTCCATCGACATCGCCCTGCAACCGGCGTTCGGAACGCACGTCCGCGGTGAGGTCGTGCTGATGCAGAAGATCCACGACCTCGATCGCCTCGAGCGTCTCCTCACCCGGGAAGCCTCACCGAAGAGCCGGGCACCGGGCACGTGGATGCATGACGCCCTTGCGGTGCGCGATCAGTGGGAGAGCAAGCTCCTGCGCACTTCGTCCTGGTCTCCGCTGTACTGACCGAAAGGAGGTCGACGATGCTCTTTTTACACGAGGTTCACAGGGTGCAAGGCGCCAAAGAGGACGAGTTCGAAGCCGCCTACCGTGACCACTGGATGCCGACGATGGCCAAGAGCGACTACGCCCGGCTGCTCTGGTACACGAATCACGCTCTCGGAACTGGCGTGTCGTACAACGTGGTGACGATCACCGCGATCGAAGATGGTCGCGGCTGGGAGGACCTGATCCGGCGAGTGCAGAAGGGCGACCTCCAGTCCTGGATGGTCGCGGTCGACCACCTCCGATACGACGTGATCGGCAAGGTTCTCGTCCCCGTCCATTGGTCGCCGCTGCAGGACGTCGACCTGGGGTCAGTCCCGGCGGACGGACGGCTGCACGAACCAAGCCTCTTCATGGAGGACACGGGATGGCCCTATGCAGCACTCGACGTCTATATCCAGGGTTGGCACGACATCTACTACGCGCCGATGGAAAAGACATCCCCTGGGCAGCAGCTCCTCGACATTCAGGCGTGCTTCCAGCCAGCGCACGGCACCCATCAGCGGCGGGAGGCAATGCTGTGGCAGAAGATTCTTAGACCGGCAGCGCTTACGAAGCTGTTGGGCAGAGAGGCTCGGCCCGAACAGCGGGCGCCCGGTACCTACATGCACGAGGCTCTGGCGCTTCGGGACCAGTGGGAGAGCAAGCTGCTCCGGACGAGCACTTGGTCGCCCCTCTTCTGAGCCCGGTCGACAAGGGGCCGAACTTGAGGCCGCAAACCGCTGGACTCCCCCGGATTAGGGGAGCCCAGACGGGGATACGGGCCTTTTCGGTTGCTGTCTTGTCTCGGAGAGTACTCCTTACCGTCTCACACGTGATACAATCCCTTCGTGAGATCGGTCAGCATTCGAGACCTGCGTAACCACGGCGGTGACGTCGTCGATCGCGTCGAGCGGGGCGAACACGTGACCGTCACGCGGTCGGGTCGACCCGTTGCCGAGCTTCGCCCCATGCCCAAGCCCGGCCTCACCGCCGAAGAGCTGCTGGCCCGGTGTCATCGCCTCCCCGATGTCGACGCTGCCGCACTTCGGCGCGACATCGAGGGCGTGGTCGACACGACCCTGTGGTGACCGAGCGCCACCCTAGGGGGATTCTCGACACGTCCACCTTCGTGCAGCTCACCAAGGTCGACGACCCGGCTGCCCTCCCCAACGAGCCACTCCTCACGACCATCACCCTTGCCGAGCTCTCCGTCGGCCCATTGGTGGCGACCTCCGACGAGGAGCGGGCCTGTCGCCAGGCGCACCTTCAAGAAGCTGAGGCCGACTTCGATCCCCTTCCTCTCGACGCCGACGCTGCCCGAGCGTTTGCTCGCGTCGCGGCCTCGTTGCGATCCACCGGGCGCAAGCCCACCGCACGCTCCTTCGACGCCCTCATTGCCGCCATCGCCCTGGCGCACCAGCTCCCCGTCTACACCTGCAACGCTGAAGACTTCGCCGGCATCGACGACCTCGTCGTTGTTGCCGTGCCTGTCAACGCCGACTAAGTCGGGCGTCGATCGCCGCACTCTCGCAGGTCAGGCATGTCTCGGAGAGCTGCATCGCCTGAAGCCGGGCTGGCAGCCAGACAACCTTGCCCACGAACACGATCGCCGTCCCACGCGGAAGCCTCCGACGGAGGGCCCACAGTATGCATGGCAGTCGGCCCGTACGGGGCCGTTGTGCGCGACACTGGCCTCGATCACTCGTCTCACCACTGATCACGGGGTGCGCGTCCGCGTAAAAGCCCTCCTCGCCTGCGAAAATGAGTGTCTCCAAACACCCCAAAATCGCAAAGAGGAGGGCTCCTTGAAGGTGCACTCTAATCGCTCGGTTCGTCGGGCAACGGTGACCGCCGACGGCAAGCATCTCGTCTCCAACGCCGGGAGCGCGCTGTTGGCCGAGCTCGCCGACCGCAGCGGCCTCACGAGGGCCATGTCCGAAGCCATGGCCGGATGTGGGATCTCCTGGCACACCCACGATTCCGGCGTGGTGCTCACCCGCCTCGCCGTGGCCATGGCCGATGGTGCCGATTGTCTTTCCGACTTCGCTGCGCTGAAGGAGCAAGAAGAGCTCTTCGGCCCGGTCGCCTCGGTGCCGACAGCGTGGCGGGCCGTCCAGGCCACCTGTGCGGGTGAGCTCCGGGCGATCCCGAGGGCCCTGGCCCGAGCCCGCGAGGTCATCTGGGCACAGCGTCCACCCGACGAGATCGTGATCGACATCGATGCCACCTTGGTCACTGCTCTTCGGAAAAGGAGGACGCCGCCCCGACCTACAAGGGCGGGTTCGGCTTCCACCCCATCGGGGCCTGGTGCGACACCACGTCCGAACCTCTGGCGGCGATCCTGCCGGCGGGCAACGCCGTGGCCAACGACCTCGACGACCACCTGGAGCTCTTGGATGCGGCGATCGCCGCACGCCCTGCGCCTGGCGGGCCGGACACGACCGAGGTGATGACCCCGGCGAGGTCGAGCACGACATCGTGGTGCGGACCGACTCGGCCGAGGCGAGCCACGACTTCGTCCAGGCGCTCGTTGACGCCAACATCGGCTTCTCCATCGGGTTTCCGGTGTCAGGCCAGGTGAGAGGCGCTTTGCTCCTCGCCCAGGAGGAGGACTGGCGCCCGGCGATCGAGACCGATGGGACCAAGCGCGACGGTGCCTTCGTGATCGAGCTCACCGGGATCTGCGACCTCTCGGCCTGGCCGGAGCACACACGGCTCATCTGCCGCAGGGAGCGCCCGCACCCCGGTGCCCAGCTCAGTTTCTTTGACATCTCCGCCGGCTTCCGCCACACCTGCTTCATCACCGACGCCGAACCGGGCGCTCTCAGCGGAGGCCGGATGTAGGGTCGAGCGCTGGCGCGGTAGCAACTGATCGGTCGGCTGACGGTCGAAGAACGCATCCAGCGAGTGCGCAACCGAGTGCGTGACCTCACGCCCTGGTCGCGCTCTTGGGTGCCGAACGTCCGTATGGGTATGCAACAGGCCGTGCGCCAGGGGAAGTGGGTCAACCGCCCAAAGACCGGCTACGACCTCGTCGACGGTGAGCTGGTGCCGAACGAGATGGCTCCCGTGGTGCGCCGCATCTTCACCATACGATCCGAGGGCGCAAGCCAGAGCATGATCGAAGCGGCCACCGGGGTGAAGTACTCGACCGTGCTAAGCATCCTGGGCTCGCGGATCTACCTGGGTGAGGTCCAGATGAATGGCAAGTGGTTCCCTGGTAACCACGAGCCCATCATCACAGCCGAGCTCTTCGCGGCTGCTCACCGTGGCCGCATCAAGGGCCGCCCGAGGGGTCGTGACCTCCTCGGCGGCAAGGTCCGCTGTGGTTTCTGCCGCCGGCTCATGGCGATCGACCGAAACGGCCAGGCCACCTTCTTCTACTGGTGCAAGCACCGGGGTCAGGGCTGGGTTCAACCCCGCCGGACCAACACCGGGCTGCACCGGGCGGCGGTGCTCGGACTGCGCCTCATTGGCAATGACGAGGACCTGCGACCAGCGAAACTGGCCCGAACGCCGGACGTCGGGGCCGGTGGAGGGCCGGCTCGCCGCTCCCGAGATCTGAGTCCTTGGAGGAGATCACGGTCCTGCCGGACCACCTCGAGGTGGCCATCTCCGGCGCTCCCCCGATCAACGTCCTGTACGCAGAGGTCGGGATGAAGGACTCGGGTTTGGTGGTGTCGGAGGGGGGACTTGAACCCCCACGCCCTTGCGGGCACCAGCCCCTCAAGCTGGCGCGTCTGCCTATTCCGCCACTCCGACGGGCTCGACCCGCGCAATCGGCGCCGGACGTTTCGGTGACTCTACTCCGGTGGTTCCCACCTACCCGTCAGGCGCCCTTGCGAGGCGCGCCGGGGAGTCGAGGGGTCCCGGTATACGAGGCCGGCTCGTTGACCAGGCGTGCCCAGTCGAGAACGGTCGAGAACAGCCCGGACCAGTACGGTCCCGGCGTGACCCCCGAGATCATGGCCGACCAGGCGAGAACGGTGGGCTCGGCAAAGAGCGGCAGTGCGACCATGTCGGCCCACAACTGCTGGTCGATCTCGTCATAGATGGGCTGGGCCGTCACGGGGTTCAGGGTCTTGGCCGCTTGGGAGAAGAGGTTCTCCACCTTTGCCGAGCCGTAACCGCTCCAGTCCTGAGCCCCGGTGCTGCCCGGGAGATCGAGCAGGGGCGTGTACCACGAGCTCGCCTGGGTCGGATACGGGGTGGTGCGCAAGGGCACGAGGGCGAGGTCGGCACGGCCGCCGGCCAGATCGGCGCCCGCGCTCTGGGCATCGGGGGCATCGATCGTGGTGATCGCGATCCCCTGGGCCCGCAGTTGCTCGGCCAACAGCGCCCCGGCCTGGGCTGCCCAGCCGTCCCCGCTGTCCACCGCCAGGCGCAGGTCGAGCGCGTGACCGGAGAAGTCGACCCAGCTCCCGACGGCGTCCCGCTGGTAGCCGGCCGCCTCCAGCGCACGGGCCTCTTCCACCGGGTCCCCGTCGGTCGGGAAGGTGCTCGCCGCGATGGTGGTGGTCGTGGCCGGCACCGTGGAGGTCACCGTCGTCGTGGTGGTCGAATTGGCCGGCACCGGCGCCGGCACCGTGGGATAGCCGGTCTGGCCCTGGGCGTAGAGGTGACTGGTGGAGGGGGCGATGGCGACATCGGCCCAACTGGCCACCCGGTCGACCAGGATCTGGCGGTCGACCGAATAGGCCACCCCCTCGCGGACGAGCGCGTTGGCGGTCGGCTGGTCGATCATCGAGAACTCGAGTTCCAAGAAGGTGCTCGAGATGTTCATGGCACTCTTCGCCGAGGGCATCGAGGTGACGTCGTGCAGGAAGGTGGGGCCGAAGAAGCTCGGTGCCGCGATGTTGACCTTCCGGCGCAGCATCCAGTGAGCCAGCTGCACCGGGCTGTCGGCGACCCGGACCACGATCCGAGCCAACCGGGGCTGCTGGCCCCACCACCGCGGGTTCCTCGAGAGGGTGATCTTGGTCCGAGAGACCGTTGTGATCTCGTAGGGCCCACCGGAGAGGTCCACCGACGGGTCGACGTTGGTACAGGGCGGGCTCCACCCCGTCTTGTCGAGCACGTGAGCGGGGAGCAGGTTCTCGAACAGGCGCCGCCAGTCCGCGTACGGCGTGGAGAAGACGACCTTCAGGGTCCGATCGTGGTTCGAGGGGGTCATGGTCGAGATGTCGTCGTAGCCGGCGGTGCTGGCCACGTCGGCGTCCCCGCCGGTCTCCCCGAGGGGCACCGAACGCTGGTGCTGCCACGCGTAGATGAAGTCGGTGGCGGTGATCGGGACCCCGTCGGACCACACCGCCTTGGGATTGATGGTGTAGACGACCGTCTCGGGGGAGGTGGACTGGAGCTCGGCCTGCTCGATCAGCGCCTGGTCCGCCTCGGCCTGCCCTTGCTCGTTCACGACGAACGCGCTCGGGAGCACCAGGCTCAGCACCAACCTGTTGGCGACGGTGTCCCCCGATGCGGTGTTGGGGTTGCAACCGGTCGGTGCTTGGTCGATCCCCACGGTGACCGTGCCCCCGAGCGCCGGGACGGCCGTGACCGCCGGTGCGCTGTCCGATGTCCCGCCGCACCCGGCCAGGGTGGCAACTAGGCCCACCAGCATGCACCCGAGGGCCACCCGACGCCGCCCCCCGGGGCGGCGTCCCCGGTGGCTCACTGCAGCCGGAGATCCAAGGTGAGCGAGGTGAGGGCGAACACGATCGCGACGGTCACCGTGATCCGGTCGAGGTTCCGCTCGACCACCGTCGAACCCGAGGCCGCCGCCCCGACACTCCCGCCGAACATGTCCGAGAGGCCGCCGCCCTTCCCGCTGTGCATGAGGATCAGGAACACCAACGCGAAGGCAGAGATGATCTCGACGACGACGTACACCACGGTCAGCACCGCAGACTCCTTGGGGCAGGCCGCGACCGCAATCTTGCGATCCTGTTTCAGCTAGCAGAAGAACGGTAGCAGCCGGCGACCGCTCGGATGATCTCGGCGAACTCCGCCGCCTGCAGGCTCGCCCCCCCGACCAGGAGCCCGTCGATGTCCGGCTCGGCCACGAAATCGGCGGCGTTCTCGGCGTTGACCGAACCCCCGTACTGGATCCGGACCCCGGCGGCGGCCTCGGCACCACCCGCCGCGGCCACCAGCGAACGGATGAAGCCGGCGGCGTCGGAGGCGTCAACGTGGGTGGCCGCCCGGCCGCTGCCGATGGCCCAGATCGGCTCATAGGCGATCACCATGGACGCCATCTCTTTGGCCGATAGGGCCCCGAGGGCCACCTTCAGCTGGGCCTGTAGCCGTCCCTCAGTGGCGCCGGCGTCGCGTTCTATGGCGCTCTCCCCGACGCAGAGGATCGGGACCATCGCGTGGCGCCGCACCGCCCGAAGGGTCGCAGCCACCTGCTCGTCGTCCATCTTGAACAATCCGCGGCGCTCGGAGTGCCCGACAATGACGTAGCGCACCGACAGCCGAGCGAGCATCGGCGCGGCGATCTCCCCCGTGAAGGCCCCCTCCTCGGCGCTGTGGCAGTGCTGGGCCCCGAGGGCGAGAGGGAGGTGCTCGCCCTCGATGAGCAGCTGGACCGTGCGCAGGTCGGTGAAGGGGGGGTGGACCGATACCTCGACGGCGGCCTCGGGCTCACCGAGCCGCAGCCCCAGGTCACGCACGGTGTGGAGGGCCACAATGTGGTCGTGGTGCATCTTCCAGTTGGCGCTCACCAGGGGGCGGCGAGCGCCCGGGCGCGAACCGGGACCGGCGGGGACCGCCTCGGGCACCGGAGCGCTCAGGCCCGGCCGGGAGCCGGCGCGTTGGCCGCTCCCCGGAGCGCCACCAGGGCCGGCAGGTCGCCGTGCTCGAGCAGGGCCAGCGACGCGCCCCCGCCGGTGGACACGAAGTCGATCCGCTCCGCCAGCCCGAGATGGTCGATCGCGCTCACGCTGTCCCCCCCACCGACCACGGTGTAGCCGGGGCACCCGGCGATGGCCCGGGCCACCCGGTGGGTGCCCTCGGCGAAGCGGTCGTCCTCGAACGCCCCGACCGGGCCGTTCCAGAACACCGTCCCGGCGGTGGCGATCGCCTCCTCGAAGGCCGAGGCGGTCTCGGGTCCGATGTCGAAGCCCTGCCACCCGTCGGGGATGTGGGACCCGAGCACCTTGGTGTCAAGGGACTCGTGGTGCCCGCCCACCCGGGCGGCGCCCAGAGCCCGGCCGCCCGGCTCGAGGGCGACCACGTCGCTCGGCAAGAGGATCGGGGCCTCCTGTCCGACGACGAGCTCCCGGCACTCCCTCACGTGCTCGAGGTCCACGATCGAGGACCCGACCTCGTGGCCGAGCGCGACGAGGAAGGTGAAGGCCATCGCGCCCCCCACCGCGACCACGTCGGCGGTCTTGGCCAGCGAGCGCACCACGCCGATCTTGTCGGCTACCTTGACGCCACCCAGCACGACCACGAAGGGGCGCTTCGGGTTCTGGAGCAGCCCGCCCAGCACCTCGACCTCCTTGGCCAGCAGCCGGCCGGCGGCGCTCGGCAGCCGGCGCGGGGGGCCGACCACCGACGCGTGGGCCCGGTGGGCGACCCCGAATGCCTCGTTCACGTAGGCGTCGAAGCCGTCCACCAGGCGGTCGACGAACGCCTCGGCGTCGTCCTTCTCCCCCGGGTCGAACCGCAGGTTCTCGGTGAGCTCGACCCCGGGGCACAGTTCGGCCAGCCGCTCGGCCACCGGGTCCATCGCCCACCGGGCGTCGAAGGCCCCGTCGGGCCGCCCGAGATGCGAACACGCCGTCACCTCGGCCCCGCGTGCCCGCAGCCATTCGAGGGTGGGCAGGCTGGCCCGGATCCGGAAGTCGTCGGCCACCACCCGCCGGCCGTCGCGCTCTTCCAGGGGCACGTTGTAGTCCGTCCGCACGAGCACCCGGGCTCCCGAGAGCGCCGGGAGGTCCTCGAGCAGGGGCAGGCCGGCCAGCGGACCCGTGGTGGTCACGCCGCCACCTGCGTCCGTCCGGAGCCCGGGCCCATCAGGCCCCGCCCACCAGCAGGACCAGGTCGACGAGCCGGTTGGAGTAGCCCCACTCGTTGTCGTACCAGCCGTTCACCTTCACCAGGGTCTGGTCGCCGACCGGCTGCACGAGGGTCAAGGTGGCGTCGAAGATGCACGACGCCGGGTTCCCGACGATGTCGGAGGAGACGATCGGGTCCTCGGTGTACTCCAGCACCGGACTGAGGGGCCCCGAGGCGGCAGCGGCCTCGAAGGCCGCGTTGACCTCGTCCACCGTGACCGGCCCGGGGACGAGCACGGTGAAGTCGGTGATCGAACCGCACGCGACCGGGACCCGGAACGCCGCCCCGCTCAGCCGGCCGGCCATCTCGGGCAGGGCCAGCCGGGTGGCCTGGGCCGCGCCGGTGGCGTTGGGGACGATGTTGACGGCCGCCGCCCGGGCCCGGCGCGGATCCTTGTGGGGCAGGTCCAGCAGGTTCTGGTCGTTGGTGTAGGCGTGCACGGTGGTCATGAGGCCGCCCACCACGCCGAAGGCGTCCTCCATGACCTTCACCATCGGGACGAAGCAGTTGGTGGTGCACGAGGCGTTCGACACCACCTGGTGCAGGTCCGGGTCGAAGGAGGCGTCGTTCACCCCCATGACGATGGTGGCGTCGGCGTCCCCCGAGGGGGCGGTGATGACCACCTTGGAGGCGCCGCCCTTCAGATGGACGCTCGCGAGGGCGCGGGACCGGAACAGCCCGGTCGCCTCGATCACCACCGACACCCCGAGGTCGTCCCAGGGCAGGTCGGCCGGGTCGCGCTCGGAGAGCACGGCGATGCGGCGGTCCCCCACCAAAAGGGTCGACTCCTCGACCGCCACCGGCACCCCGAGGGGCCCATGGGTCGAGTCGTAACGCAGCAGCTGGGCGTGGATGTCGGCCGAGGTGAGGTCGTTCACCGCCACGAGCTCGATGTCGGCACCGGCATGCATCGCGGCCCGCAGGAAGTTGCGCCCGATGCGCCCGAAGCCGTTCACCCCTACCCGAACGCTCATCGCCGCCTACCCCCGAGCGACGCCCTCACCGTCGCCTCGCTTGCCTGCGACCACCGACACGGTTGCACGGGCGCTCATCCGAGCAGACCGGCGAGCGCCTCCGCCAGTCTGCCAGGGTCGTGCACCCGGCCCGTGGGATCGGTGAGCCTGGTGTCGGTCACCGGGAGCCCGACCTCCCCGAGGGCCATCCCCACCGAGGTGTCGCACAACACCTGATCTACCCCGATCCCGTGGGCCTCGAGCGCCGACAGGTGGCGGCCCACGTCATAGCCCTGGGTCTCGGGGATCTGGGGTCGCAGGTTGCATACGAAGACCCGCTGGGCCTCGCTGGCGGCGATGGCCCGGGCCAACTCGGGCACGCAGGCGGCGGCAATCACGCTCGTGTAGAGGGAGCCCGGGCCGATGACGACCTGGTCGGCCTCGAGGACCGCCTCGGTCGCGCGCCTGGGCGGCCCGGCGTCGCCAGGGACGAGGGAGATCGAGTGGATCCGGCCCGCCCGGGACACCGCCACCTGCCCCTCGATCTGCCCCTCGGAGGCGTCGGCCTTCAGCACGACCGGCTCGGTCGTGGCCGGCAGCACCCGGCCCACCGCCCCGAGCAGGCGGGCGGCCTCGTCGATGGCCAGCACGAGGTCGCCGGTCGCCCCCACCAACCCCGCCAGGATCAGGTTCCCGAGGGCGTGCCCGGCCAGTTCTCCCTCCTCGAAGCGGCGGGCGAAGGCCACCGCCAACGGGCTCTGCTCGTCGGTCAACGCGACCAGGCACTTGCGCATGTCCCCCAGCGCGACCACGTCGAGCAGCTCGCGCAGCCGGCCGCTCGACCCGCCGTCGTCGGCCACCGACACGATGGCGGTGATCCGCTCGGTGTAGCGGCTGGCCGCCCGCAGCGTCACCGCGGTGCCGTGCCCGCCCCCGATCGCCACCACCTTGGGTCCGCTCATCACCCGATCCGCCTCACCGGTCGATGTCCCGATGGAAGACGGCGGCGGCCACGCCGCCGTCGGCCAGCCGAGACGAGAGCTCGTCGGCCAGCACCACCGAGCGGTGCCGGCCCCCGGTGCAGCCGATGGCGATGGTGAGATAGGACTTGCCCTCGCGCACGAAGGCCGGCTCGAGCGAGAGCAGGAGTTCGACCACCTTGTCCAAGAACCCCTGGGTCTCGGGCTGGCCCAGCACGAACTCCCGGACCGGCCCATCAACCCCGCTGAGAGCCCGCAGGCTCTCGACCCAGTAGGGGTTGGGGAGGAACCGGCAGTCGAACATGACGTCGACGTCGAGGGGGACCCCGTGCTTGTAGCCGAACGACACGATCGAGGTCTGCATGGCCTGGATGCCGGGCTCGCCCCCGAACAGCTCAAGGATCCGGACCCGCAGCTGGTTCACGTTGAGGTCGCCGGTCTCGATGACGACGTCGGCCTCGGCCCGCAGGGGCTCGAGGCGCCGTCGCTCGTCGGCGATTGACTCCTCCACGCCCCTCGCCACCAGCGGGTGGCGCCGCCTCGTGCCCTCGAACCGCCGCACCAGGACCTCGTCGGGGGCGTCGAGGAACAGCACCCGCACCCGGTGGTGGGACCGGCGAAGGGAGTCGAGGATCGGGGGGAGGTCCTCGTAAGGTTCGGCCCCGGCCCGGCCGATCACGAGGGCGACCCGGTCCCCCTCTACCCCCGGGCGCCCGGCCAGGTCGGCCACCCGGGTGATGAGTGCCGGGGGCAGGTTGTCGATGACGAACCAGCCGAGGTCCTCGAGGGCCGCCCCGACAGTGGAGCGACCCGCTCCGGACATCCCGGTCACGACGAGGAACTCGCCCATGGGGGGCCCAGTCTTGTCGATCGGCAGCCCTGAGGCGGACTCCGCGCTCTTCAGCCGGACCGGCGCCGGTCGGCGCCCGAGAGCCGCTCCACGAGGGCGGCGGCCACCTGGTCGGGCAGCCAGCTCAACCCGGCCAGCTCCTCGGGGGTGGCCGCCTGCACCGCCCGGACCCCGCCGAACGCCGCCACCAGGCGCTTCTTGCGGGCCGGGCCGAGCCCGGGGATCCCGTCGAGCACGCTGCGGGTCATCCGCCGGCCCCGACGCTCCCGGTGGAAGGTGATGGCGAAGCGGTGGGCCTCGTCCCGGACCCGCTGGAGCAGGTACAGGGCCTCGGAACCCCGGGGGATCCGGACCGGCTCGTCGAGGCCGGGCACGAAGACCTCCTCGAACTGCTTGGCCAGCGCGGCCAGCTCGATCTCCCCGGTCAGGCCGAGCCGCTCGAGCACCCGGACCCCCACCCCGAGCTGGCCCTTGCCCCCGTCGAGCACCAGGAGCTGGGGCGGGTAGGCGAAGCGCTTGGGGGCCGTCGGCCGCCGGGCGCCCCGGTCCTCCTCGGGCTCCGCCGCACGGCGCTTCGCCCTCTCCGCCCGCTCGGCCACCAGATTGGTCAGCCGCCGGGTGAGGACCTCCTCCATAGCGGCATAGTCGTCGTTGCCGGCCACGCTGCGCACCGCGAAGCGCCGGTAGTCGGCCTTCTTGGCCAGGGCGTCCTCGAAGACCACCATGGAGCCGACGTAGTCGGTCCCCTGCAGGTGGCTCATGTCGAAGCACTCGATCCGAAGCGGCGCCTGGCGGAGCCCGAGGGCGCTCTGGAGCTCGGTCAGGGCCTTGGACCGGGCGTTGTGGTCCCCCGAGCGCCGGAGCCGGTGCCGGGCCAGGTCCTCGGCCGCGTTCCGGGTGACCGTCTGGTGCAGCGCCCGCTTCTCCCCCCGCCGGGCCACCCGCAGGCTCACCGGGCTGCCGCGCAGGCTCGACAGCCAGGAGCCGAGGACCTCGGCCGAGTCCGGGAGCTCCGGGACGAGCACCACTCGGGGCACCTCGGCCCCCGGGGCCCCGTAGAGGTCCTGGAGGACCCGTTCGACGAACTCCCCGCCGCTCAGGTCCTCGACCTTGTCGGCCACCGAGCCGCTGCGACCCACGACCCGGCCCCGGCGCACGTGGAACACCTGGATGGCCGCCTCGAGGTCGTCCTCGGCCACGCCGATCAGGTCCAGGTCCTCGGCGCGTCGGGAGACCATCTGCTGGGTCTCGGCCGCCTTGCGCACGGCCACCAGGCGGTCCCGTAGGCGCGCCGCCCGCTCGAACTCGAGCGCGTCGGACGCCCCTTGCATCTCGCGCTGGAGCCGCTCGACGACCGGGGCGGTGTCACCGGAGAGGAACCGCATGAGGTCCTCGACCATCTCGGCGTAGCGCCCGGGCTCGACCGCCCCGACGCAGGGACCCGAGCACCGTTCGATGTCGTAGAGGAGGCACGGGCGGCCCAGTCGGGCGTGCCGCTTGAACTTCGTCTCCGAGCAGGTGCGCAACGGGAAGCTCCGGAGCAAAAGGTCCAGGGTCTCGCGCAGCGCGCCGACGTGGCCGTAGGGGCCGAAGTAGCGGACCCCCTTGCGCTTGCGCCCCCGGAACACGACCGGGCGGGGCCACTCGTCGCTCACCGTCACGGCCAGCCACGGGTAGCTCTTGTCGTCCTTCAGCCGCACGTTGAACCGGGGCTTGTGGGCCTGGATGAGGGCGTGCTCCAGGATGAGGGCGTCGACCTCGGTGTCCACGACCACCCACTCCACCCGGTCGGCCTGGGCCACCATCTGGGCCGTGCGGGGGGCCAGGGCGGCGGGGTCCGCCCAGTAGTTGGGCAGCCGGTGGCGCAGCGACTTGGCCTTGCCCACGTAGAGGACCTGGTCGTCTCGGTCCAAGAACTGGTAGGAGCCGGGGGCGTCGGGGATGGTGCCCGTCGGCGGTCGGACGTTCACCGTCCCACTCTCGCGCCCTTGAACCGGGCCCGGATCGCTTCTCCGACCGGTCGGTGCCGGCGTCGGACGGCGGTCGACCCGGCGCTTCGGTGCCGGTGGCAAGGACTGTGCCGGCGTCCCGACCTAGAATGGTCGCAAGCCGGCCTGGTACCCCGGCCACACACCGAGCTCTGAGACCGACACCCCCGCGGATGGGCGACCAGGCTGTCCCCGCCGGTCAGATCAGGGCATCCCCACGAGGGGGTTATCCATGCTTCGACTCCAGGGTCCGCTCCCCGAGCGCTACACGAAGGCGTCGGCGGGCGAGCTGGCCGGGTGGATCGGCGCGGCCAAGGCGGCCCTCGGCCGTCGGGTCCTCGTGCTCGGCCACCACTACCAGCGCGACGAGGTGATGGCGTGGGCCGACGCCCGCGGCGACTCCTTCGGGCTGTCCCGGACCGCCGCTGACACCCGCGACGCCGAGTTCATCGTGTTCTGCGGGGTCCACTTCATGGCCGAGTCGGCCGACATCCTGACCGCCGACCACCAACAGGTCTTCCTCCCCGATCTCAACGCCGGGTGCTCGATGGCCGACATGGCCGACCTCGACGAGGTCGAGGAGGCCTGGAGCCAGCTCGGCGCGGTCACGGACCTTGGGCGGCTGATCCCGATCACCTACATGAACTCCTCGGCGGCCCTCAAGGCGTTCGTCGGCACCCACGGTGGTGCGGTGTGCACCTCCTCCAACGCCCGGGCCGTGCTCGCCTGGGCGCTCGGCCCGGCCGAGGACGGCGGTGCTGGCGGGCACCAGGTCCTGTTCTTCCCGGACCAGCACCTCGGTCGCAACACCGGCTACGACCTCGGCTACGGCCCCGACGACATGGTGGTGTGGAACCCGAGGCTCGCCATGGGGGGGCTCGACGAGGGCCGCGTCAAGGCGGCGACGCTGCTGTTGTGGAAGGGGCACTGCTCGGTGCACCAGCGTTTCACCCCCGAGCACGTGGCGACGTTCCGAGCCGAACACCCCGGCGGCATCGTGCTCGTCCATCCCGAGTGCGCCCACGAGGTGGTCGAGCTGGCCGACGAGGTCGGCTCGACCGACGCCATCATCCGGGCGGTGGCCGCCGCCCCCTCGGGGGCCACCGTGGGCATCGCCACCGAGATCCACCTGGTCAAGCGGCTGGCCGACGAGCACCCCGACAAGCAGGTCGTCTGCCTCGACCCGCTGGTGTGCCCGTGCTCGACGATGTTCCGCATCGACGCCCCCCACCTGGCCTGGGTGCTCGAGGGCCTGGTCGCCGGAGAGGTCCGCAACCGGATCACCGTCGAGCAGGAGACGGCCGCCGGGGCCCTGGTGGCGCTGGAGCGCATGCTCGCCATCACCTGAGTTCTCTATGTCAACCCCCCCTCGCGTCAGGCGGCGCTGAGGAGGCGTTGTGCTCCCCGGTGAACGGTGGGTTCATAGGGCGTCTCGTCCTGCCAGCAGCGCCAGATGACGTAGCACCACGCCCGGGCGAGGACCTGCACGGCCTGTGGGTGGCGCATCCCCCGGGCCCTGGCGCGGCGATAGACGTCGTCGGCCCAGGGGTTCGCCCGGATGCTGTCCTGGGCGAAGTCGCACGAGGCGTTCTTCAGCCACTTCTCCGAGGAGTAGCGGTGGACCACCGCGTGGTGCTGTCCGGAGGCTCGGGTGGAGGGGCCACGCCGGCCAGACAGGCGAGCGACTGGGGCGTGGGGAACCGCGCCTTGCAGGCGCCGATCTCGGCCAGGAGCGAGGCGGCCCGGACCGTGCCCGACCGGGGCACGCTCTGGAAGATCGGCACCAGCTGGTGGGCGACGAGGGCCTCGGCGATGCGGGACTCGAGCCCGGCGATCTGGGCGGCGACCTTTTCGATGACCGAGACGAGTGCCAGGGTGACCACGGCCAAGAGCTCGGCCTCTCCCCGAAGCCCCTCGGGGCACCACGAAGACGCCCGAAGAGGACCACCGGGTCCTTGCGGCCGCAGTAGCCGTTGGCCGCCAGCCACGCCGCCAAGCGGCGCTCGGAGAGCCAGTCGGCCCGCACCTGGGAGGAGAACCGGGCCAAGAAGCGCAGGGCGATCGGGCTGTGGGTGTCGGCGAAGACCCTCGTCTCACCGGGAAAGGCCCGCTCGAGGTGGGCCCCGAGTTGCTGGACGAGGGCCACGCGGTGCGCGACCAGCTCCTTGCGCACCCCCACGGCACCGCGCAGGGCCCGGGTCGCCTCGCTGTCGTGTTCGAGGGCCCGCAGCCGGTGGCCGTCGGTGCGCAGCGCGTCGGCCAGCATGAAGGCATCCGAGCGGTCGGACTTGTTGCCGGCCAGGCTGTAGCGGCTCCGCAGGCCCTTCACCACCCGCGACGGCACCACCACGACG
>JAJYVS010000041.1 GCA_021791895.1 Actinomycetes bacterium
CCTCGGTCCGGGACATCGCCGAGCGCACCGGGCTGCCCCAGCCCTACCTCGAGCAGATCCTGCTGGCCCTGAAGGGCGCCGGCCTCGTCCGCTCGAAGCGCGGCGTCGGCGGCGGCTACGTGCTCGCCCGCACGCCCGAGACCATCACCCTGGCCCAGATCGTCTCGGCCGTCGACGGGCCGATCGTCGCCGGGGAGTTCGGCGAGCCCCACGCCGACGGGGCCTGTGATCACGAGGGCCAGTGCGTCCTGCTCGCCTTCTGGGCCGAGGTGGGCGAGAAGATGCGCGAGCACCTCTCCTCGTTCACCCTGGCCGACATGGTCGACAAGGTCCGGGGCGTCGCGCCGGCCCCCGAACCGCCCGCCCTCAGCGGGGCCGCTCGTTCCAGCGCTCGATGACCGGTACCTCCCGCTCGTAGGCGAGCACCCCCACCGCCCCGGCGTCGAAGGCGAGCAGGCGGCCGCCGACCGGCGGCAGCCCCACCCACCGAGCCGCCAGCACCCGCGACAGGTGCCCGTGGGCGAAGCACAGCGTGTCGCCGCCGGCCCCCCGGGCCCGGGCGATCACCCGGTCGGCCCGTCGGCCGACATCCGCGGCCGACTCCCCGCCGACCACCCCGTCCTGCCACAGCGTCCAGCCGGGGCGGGTCTCTCGGAGCTCCTCGGTGGTCCGCCCCTCCGCCTCCCCGTAGTCCCACTCGGCCAAATCCACGTCGACCTCGGCCCGCTCCCCGTAGCCGGCCAGCACACAGGTCTCGGTCGCCCGAGACAGCGGGCTCGTGAGCACGAGGGAGAAGGTGAACGGTGCCAGAACCGCCGCGAGGCGCCTGGCGCCCTCCCGCCCCTCGTCGCTGAGCGGGACGTCGGAGCGCCCGGTGTGCCGGCCCAGAGCGCTCCAGGCGGTCGTCCCGTGGCGGGCCAAAACGAGTCTTGGCAGCTCGGGACGGGACTCGGGCACCGGATCAGGAGAACATGCGCCGCGCCTGCCTGCAACTCGACGGGGCACGGGGCGGGAACGTTCCCCTCGGCCCGTTCGCGCCACCGACGCCGTCAGCACGGAATGTGCCGGCCCAGGTCGGCGTTGGAACCACTGAGCGGTCGAGCACGCCGGTGGTGTCACAGCGGCGGGAGAAGATCGGGGCCCGCCGGCGATCGACCCGGAGAGCCACAGGGAAGCAAACCGGAGAACCTTGCACGATGAGCCCACAGAGCGCACCGACGACTGACAGCCTCGGGTTATTGCTCCGCGACCTCGAGCGGCACCCGATGCCCGACTACGACCGACAGCTCGAGCTGGCCAAGCGGGTCGCCGCCGGCGACCAGGACGCCAAGCGGGAGATGGTGGCGGCCAACCTCCGCCTCGTCGTCCACTGGGCGCGCCGGTACAAGGACCGCGGCGTGGACATGGCCGACCTGGTCCAAGAGGGCACCTTCGGGCTCATCCGAGCGGTCGAGAAGTTCGACTGGGAGCGCGGCTTCCGCTTCTCCACCTACGCCACCTGGTGGATCCGCCAGGCCCTCCAGCGCGCCGTGCAGCAGCACGGCCGGGTCATCCGGCTCCCCCTCGAGGTGGGCGAGCGGCTGCAGCGGCTCGACGGGGTCACCGCCGAGCTGACCGGTCAGCTCGGCCGGGTCCCGACGGCCGAGGAGCTCGACGAGGCCACCGGCATGAGCCGGGAGGAGCGCCAGGCCCTCGGCGACGCCGCCCGGGTGTCGGCCAGCCTCGACCAGCCCGCGGCCATCGACTCGACGACCACGCTCGGTGAGCTGGTCGCGCCCGACGCCGTTGACTGGACCGAGGAGATCGAGGACCGCCTGGTCTCGGACCGCATCCGCGGCGCCGTGGAGCGGTTGCCCGAGCTCCAGCGCGACGTGCTCCGCCTGCGCTTCGGCTTCGACGGCAGCTCGCCGGCCTCGCTCCAGGCGACCGCTGAGCGCCTGGGGGTGGGCGTCCGCCGGGTCCGCCGGGCCGAAGAGGAGGGCCTCGCCGCGCTGCGCGACGACCGCGAGGTGTCCGGGGCCCACCGGGCCGCGTAGGAATTCAGTCGAGCTCGGGCGCCTCGCCGAGGACGGCGACCAGGTCCGGGGCCAACGGGGCGCGAATGCGGACCGGACGCCCGTCGGCCGGGTGGTCGAAGCCGAGCTCGAAGGCGTGGAGGAAGAACCGCCCGGGGTCGAGCCCGGGGACCCCGGTCGGCGGACCGTAGGCCGCGTCCCCCACGACCGGGTGACCGATGGCCGCCAGGTGCACCCGGATCTGGTGGGTGCGGCCCGTCTCCAAGGTCGCCACCACCAAGGTGGCCGGCACCGGACGCTCGTAGCGGGCCACCACCTGGTAGCCGGTCCGGGCCTCACGGCCGGCGGCCGAGACGCTCATGCGGGTCGGCCGGCGGATGGAGCGCCCCATGGGGGCGTCGACCACGCCCCGGTCGTGCTCGAGGTGGCCGTGGACCAGCGCCCCGTAGCGCCGGACCACCCCCCGCCGGTCCAGCTGCTCCCGCAGGGAGCGCAGCGCCCGGGGGGACCTCGCCACCACCAGCAGGCCCGAGGTGCCGCGGTCGAGGCGGTGCACGATGCCCGGCCGGTCGGGCTCGCAGTCCCCGGTCGCCACCAGCCCGCCGACGTCGGGGAAGCGGGCCAGAACGGCGCCGACGAGGGTCCCTTCCCGGTGCCCGGCACCGGGGTGGACGACCAGGTCCCAGGGCTTGTCGACCACGATCACGTCGTCGTCGGCGAAGACCACCTCCAAGGGGACGTGGGGCTCGGGGCCGGGCGGGGCGACCGGGCGCCCTGGGGACAAGGAGACCAGGTTCCCGGCCGCCACCGGGGCGCTCCGGCGGGTTTCGGGCCGGCCGTCGACGCGGACCTTGCCCTCGGCGATGCGGACGCTGGCCTCGGCCCGGGAGATCCCGGTGAGCAGCGACACCGCCCGGTCGAGACGGACCCCGTCGAGCGAAGACGGCACCGAGAAGGCCTGGTCGGCCTGGTCGGCGGGCCCGGTCACGGCGATCCGTTGGGCCGCAGGCGCCACAGCGAGACCACGACCACCACCACCGCACCGACGGTGATGCCGGCGTCGGCCAGGTTGAAGGTCGGCCAGTGGGTGAGGGTGATGAAGTCCACCACCTTCCCGTCGTGCCCCCGGAAGGCCCGGTCGGCCAGGTTGCCCAACGCACCGCCGAGCACGAGGCCGAGGCCGACCGAGAGGGTCGTGGACCGGCTGCGCCAGGCGGCCACGACCACCATGCCAACCACCACCAACGCCACCGGCACGATCACCGCCGGCACCCCGGTGAAGAGGCTGAAGGCGGCGCCGGAGTTGAAGGCAAGGTCGAGCCCGAGCGGTCCGATCAGATGCACCGGGCCGTGAAGGCGAACCAGCGCGAGCGACGTGGTGACCTGGTCCGCGGCGAGGAGCACCGCGGCGACGGCGAGGGTGAGCGCCAACCGCCCGAGGCCGCGGCGTCGCCGGGACGGCGACTCCTCGCCCGGCCGGCTCAGCGTCGCGACAGGCCCCCGCTCTTGCATGCCACACACAGCCGCGCGTAGGGCAGCGCGCGAAGCCGGGCCTTCATGATCGGTTGGTGGCAGCGCTCGCACGCGCCGTAGGTCTTGTTGGTGATCCGCACCAGCGCGTCCTCGATCTCCTCGATCGCCGCCATCGCCTGGGCGCTCAGCGCGAGGTCGCGTTCGCGGTCGACCGTGACCGTCCCGCCCTCACCGGACTCCTCGTCGAATTGGACGTCGCCGGGCTCGCGCTCTTGGGCCAACGAGTCGGCCTCCGCCTTGAGCGCTTCGGCCTGCTCCCGGTAGACGGCGCGCTCGGAGATGAGGTTCTCCCGCTGCTCCTCGAGGAACTTGGCGTCGCCGGCATACGGGCCGACCGGGGCCTTGGCCCGGGACGGCCGCTTCTCGGGAACCTTCTTCGCCGGCGCCTTCTTCGCCGGGACCTTCTTCGCCGGGACCTTCTTGGCCGGCGCCTTGGCCGGAGCCTTCTTGGCCGGCGCCTTGGCCGGCGCCTTGGCCGGCGCCTTCTTCGCCCCGACCTTCTTCGCTGGCTCCTTGGCCGCGACGACCGAGCGTGCGCTCGAAGCCCTGCTCGGTGGGGTCATCTGCTCCTCCTCTGGGGCCCGGCGGCATCGCAGTCCGGTGGCGGACCGGGCAGCCGGGGCGGGTGACCATAGTGGAACGCCGGGGCGGTCTCAAAACTTCCCACCGGCCGGCCGAAGGCCGGGTGCCGGCGGCGGATCAGGTGCGGGGGTCGGGCGGGACCGTGGTGGCGCTCGGACCCCGCAGGTCCAGCACCTGCGCGACGGTGTCGTCGGCCTCGGCGTTGAAGAGCTCGGCCGACTGGCCCCCGGGCGCCTCGCCGGTCCCCAAGCGACCGGCCGCCTGACGACCACCGTCGACGGCGCGAGGCCGCAGCGCCATCAGCGACTCGGCCGGCTGCACGTTCTCCTCGATCCACTTGAGGACCTCCGAGAGCATGGCCCGCAGGCGGGTGCGCTCCGACTCCAAATGACGCGCCATGTTCTCGACGTCGGTGGCCAGCTGGGCCCGCATGGTCTCCAGGCGGGCCACCTCGTCGCGCAGCCGCTGCTGGGAGTCGGTCATGAGCTGGCGCGCCTCGTCCTCGGCCCGGCTCAGGAGCGTGCGAGCCCGGTCCTCGGCCGAGGACACGAGGCGGTGGGCCTCCGCCTCGCTCTCCCGCTTGGTCTGCTCGACGAAGCGTTGGGCGAGCAGCAGCGTCTGGTGCAGGGTGTCGTCGGAGACCGCTGCGGGCATGGCCGCCGTCGACTCCGAGGGCATCGGCGTCGGCATCGGGGCGGGGGCCGCGCCGGAACTCTCGAGCTGGGCGATCCGCTCGGTCGCCTGGCGCAGCCGCTCGACGCTCTGGCGCAGCTGCTCGTTCAGCCGTTCGGCCTCGACCGCCGCCTTCTCGAGGTACTCGTCGACCTCGTCGACGTTGTACCCCTTCAGGCCGAGCCGGAACTCGACCGTGCGGAGCGTCTCGAGGATCGGCTGCTGGGGTGGCTGGCCGCTATCCATAGGCGAGCCACTCTATCTCCCGGGCCCCACCGGGGGCCCGACCCGCGCTCGTCCCGGGCCTAGGCCCGCAGGAGGGGGATCACGATGATCTGGGCCACCAGGATCACCGCGATGAAGGAGAGGTCGAGGGACTGGGCCCCGATCCGCACCGGCGGCAGGAGGCGGCGGATCGGCCGGAGCACCGGCTCGGTCACGACGCCGAGGGCCCGCTCGAGTTGGAAAACCGGGGACCCGGGGTGGGAGGGAAACCAGCTCAACAGGGCCCGCACGATCAAGAGCACGACGTAGGCTTCGACGAGGCCGACCAGGACCGACTGGATCACCGGCTAGTAACGCCCGAAGTTGCGCTCCTGGAGGCGCTGGCGCTCCTCGTCAGACACCTTCACGTTGCTCGGCGCGAGGAGGAACACCTGCTCGGCCACCTTCTCCATCTCCCCGCCCAAGGCGTAGGAGACACCGGCGCAGAAGTCGATCATCCGCCGCTGTAGGTCGCGCTCGGCCACCTGGAGGTTCACGATCACCGGGCGGTTGGCCTTCAGGCAGTCGGCGATCTCCTTGGCGTCGGGGAACCGGGTCGGGGCCACGATCTTCGGGGTGCTGTCGCCGGCCGACGGCCGCACCACGTTCGGAAGCGGCTGGGGCCGCACCGCGGGGATGACGTTGGACCCGTTCTCCCGGGGCAACGGCCGGATCCGGCCGGACTGGGCGAGCGCCGACCGCCCCTCGGGCTCCTCGCGCACGGGGTTGCGGGTCTCCACCCGGGCCATCGGCGTGAAGGCCTTGGAGCCGCGCTCTTCATAGTCGTCGGCGTAGTCGTCGTAGTCGTCGTCGACCAGGCCTAGGTAGACCATCGTCTTCTTCAGCAAAGAGGGCAAGGCTTCACGTCTCCTTGGCGACAGCGTATCGCTCCGCTCGACCCGGGGCCGTTACCCTCCCGACACCGCCTGGTGCGTGGTGCCCCGCCCTCCCCGGTCCCGCTCACCGGGCCGGCCGGTCGCCGAAGAGGGCCCGGCCGACCCGGACCATGGTCGAGCCCTCGGCCACCGCCAGCTCCAGGTCCTCGGTCATCCCCATGGACCGGACCGGGAGGCCGAGGCGGTCGGCCAGCTCGCGCACGCTGCGGAAGGCGGCCCGCGCCCCGTCGGGCTCGGGCGGGGCCACCGCCATGAGGCCGGGCACCGCCAGCCCCAGCCCGGCGAGGTCGCGCACGAGGGCCCCGACGGCCGAGGCCGGGCACCCCGGCCGGGCCGGGTCGTCGGAGAACGACACCTGGACAAGCACCTCGGCCCCGGGCCGGGCCCGGGCGATCCGCTCCCCCTCGAGGAGCCGGGACACCGACTGGAAGCAGTCGACGGCCGGGGCGAGTCGAGCGATCTTGTTGGTCTGGAGGGCGCCCAGGAAGTGCCAGGCGCTCCCGGGCGGGCCCGGGCCGGCCGCCGCCCGCTTGGCCAACAGCTCGGCGGCGTAGTTCTCCCCCACCGAAGCCAACCCGGCGGCCCAAGCGGCGCGGACCGCGTCGGGACCGAAGCCCTTGGTCACCGCGAGGACCGAGACCGCTTCGGGATCGCCCCCGGCCGCCTCGATCCGGGCCACGACGCCGGCGAGGCGCGCCGGCAGATCGACGAAGGGGGACCCGGGGTCGCTCACCGGACCGGGCCGGTGCGGGCGGCCGCCCTAGCGGAGGAACGACGGGACGTCGAAGTCGTCGTCGCCGAGCTCGATGTCGTCGTCCTCGGCGTCGGCGAAGATGTCGACCGGGGTCGGGGAGGTGCGGGCGCCGACGACGCTCGGGCCAGCGTCCATGCTCTTCGTCCCCCGGCCCACCCCCTCCCAGCGCTCGAACCCCGCCGCGATGACAGTCACCTGGACCTCGTCGGCCATGTTCTCGTCGATGACGGCGCCGAAGATGATGTTGGCGTCGGGGTGGGCCACCGAGTGGATGATCTCGGCCGCCTCGTTCACCTCGAACAGGCCGAGGTCGTTGCCGCCCACGATGTTGAGCAGGATCCCCCGGGCCCCCTCGATGGACGCCTCGAGCAGCGGGCTCGTGATGGCGGCCCGGGCCGCGGTGACGGCCCGGCCGTCGCCGCTCGCGCTGCCGATCCCCATGATGGCGGTGCCGGCGTTGGACATGATCATCTTCACGTCGGCGAAGTCGGTGTTGATGAGGCCGGGCACCGTGATGAGGTCGGTGATCCCCCGGACCCCCTGGAGCAGCACCTCGTCGGCGATCCGGAACGCGTTGACCATCGAGGTCTTCTCATTGGACACGGTGAGGAGTCGGTCGTTCGGGATGACGATCAGGGTGTCGACCTTCTCCTTCAAGACCTGGATGCCCTTCTCGGCCTGCATGGCCCGGGTCCGGCCTTCGAAGGTGAACGGCCGGGTGACCACGCCGATGGTCACCGCCCCGAGGGCCTTGGCCACCTCGGCCACGAGCGGCGCGCCGCCGGTGCCCGTCCCCCCGCCCTCGCCGGCGGTGATGAACACCATGTCGGCCCCGTTGAGCGCCTCTTCGATCTCGCTGCGGTGCTCCTCGGCCGCCTGGCGGCCGATCTCCGGATCGCTGCCGGCCCCGAGCCCCCGGGTGAGGGTGCGACCGATGTCGAGCTTCAGGTCGGCGTCGCTCATGAGCAGCGCCTGGGCGTCGGTGTTGGCGGCGATGAACTCGACGTTGCGCAGGCCGGCGTCGATCATCCGGTTGACGGCGTTCACCCCGCCCCCGCCGATCCCCACCACCTTGATGACGGCGAGGTAGCTGTTCTGCGGACCGAGGGTCATGAGCTCGTGGGGTGCTGCAAGGGTCGCCTGCTCCGTGCCATTGGTGTGCACCCCCTCGTAGGAGGGCCAGGATACTTCACCCCTCGCCGACTGGGCGCGATCTCAACCTGAGATCGAGGGTGGAGGTGGGCCCCGACTTGCCGGGGAGTCAGGTTAGGCGAACGGCCTGGTCGGGGTCAACGCTGCCCCGTCTTCGACCTGCTCAGCCCGACGTCGTGGCGGTCGTCGCGCCGGTCGAGCCGCCGCTTGCAGGGGGCGGGGTGACCGCCGGGTAGGTGGGCACGGTCACATCGAGGAGTGAACCGGCGGCGAGCGACGCGCCCACCACCACCGACGCGATGTCCTCGAACTTCGCCTGGAGCTCGCGGGGGGGACCGAAGCGCACCCCCACCCCGTCGGACAGCGCCAGGTCCACCCCGCCGCTCGACGTCGGCGCCGCCGCGCTCACCAACCCTCGCAGGGCCGCCGGGAGGGCGGCGAGAACCTCGAGCGCCGGGGCCGCCCGGGCGAGCGTGGTCCCCGGGGCCCCCGGGTTCCCGACCGAGACCAGCTGGGCGAGGCCGCTCGGCGCCGAGGCGACCAGCGCGAGCACCCGGCCGGTGGCGTCCACCTCGGCCGCGCGTGGCCCCTCGGCCACGTAGGCGACCGGGACCCGCTCGGTCACGGTGACCGCGACCCCGTCGGGCCAGTGCAGCGCCACGCTGGCGCCGGCCACCCACGGCAGGCGGCGCAGCGCCGCCGCGGCCGCCGACGGGTGCACGTCGATCATCGGCGGGTGGTTGGCCAGCCCGGCCGCCGACAGGATCACCGCGCTCGGGGTGTGCGTGTTGCCGGTCACACGCAGCACCCGGGCCGAGAAGAACCGGGAGTGCAGGAGGGGCCACGTCGAGGCGGCGAGGAGGCTCACCAACGCGAGCAGCCCGAGCAGGACCCTCCGGCGCATCGAGGCGCGCCGGCGCACCTGTTGGCGCCGGGCGGCGAGGCGGGGGTCGATGGCCACCTCGAAGCCCTCCCCCTTCTTCTCGCGGGCCTCGGCCAGCACCCCGGCGCTCCTCATGACGCTCCCTCGCTCACCTGGTCCTCGAAACCGACCAACCGGACCTCGCTCTCCAGGCGGACCCCCGCGCTCGCCTCCACCATCGTCCGGACCCGCTCCATGAGGGCCCGGACGTCGTCGGCCGAGCCCCCCTCGTCGGCCTGGATGAAGTTGGCGTGTTTCCTCGACACGCACGCGCTGCCGAGCCGCAGTCCCTTGGCCCCGGCCGCGTCGATCAGGGCGCCGGCGGAGGTCCCGGGCGGGTTGGTGAACACCGAGCCGGCGTTGGACCCCCCGGGCTGGTGGCGACGCCGCCACGCCACGATCTCGGCCAACGCCGCCTTGCCCGCCGCCACCTCCCCGGCTCGGGCCGCGAACTCGGCCCACAGCACCACCTCGGTCGGCCCGATCGAGGAGTGGCGGTAGGCGGGGGCCAGGCGGGCGAGGTCCCCCTCGCCCTCGGCCTCGGCCGCGAGCTCGAGCCAGCCGTAGCGGCGCAACGAGGCGGCAACGTCGGAGCCGTGGCCGCCGGCGTTCATCCGCAGCGCCCCGCCGACCGAGCCGGGGACCCCGACCGCCCACTCGAGGCCGCAAGCGCCGGCGTCGACGCTGCGGCGGGCCACCACCGGCAGGCCAAGCGCTCCGCCGGCGCGCACCACCATGGCGCCCGCGGGGCCGGCCGGGTCCTCGTCGATCGAAAGGCCTAGGAACTCGCTCGGCTCGACCGGGGCCAGCCGGACGGCCAGGCCCTCGAAGCCCCGGTCGGCGACCAAGAGGTTGGAGCCCTTCCCGACCACGAGGACCGGCACCGACGTCCCGGCCAGGGCGTCCCGGACCGCCAAGAGGTCGCGTCGGGTCCTCGCCTCGACGAACAGGGCCGCCGGGCCGCCGACCCGGTAGGTGGTGAGCGGGCCGAGCGCGACCCCGGCCCGGGCCAGGGGGCCCAGCCGCCGGGCCAGCGCCTCCAACTCCCCCCGGGCCCGGCTCACCGGGTCAGCTCGATCTGTAGCTCGCCGGGCAGGGTGGTGAGGTCGCCGGCCCCGAGGGTCACGCACAGGTCCCCCGGCCGCAGCACCGAGGCGAGAAGGCCCACGAGCTCGGCGCGGTCCGGCGCGTAGTGCACCGGCAGCGCCGGGCGGGCCGAGGCCACTGCGTCGGCGACCAGCCGGCCCGAGACCCCGGGGATGGGCGGCTCCCCAGCCGCGTAGACGTCGGTCACCACCACCACGTCGGCGTCGTCGAAGGCGTGGGCGAAGTCGGCGGCCAGGGCCGCGGTCCGGGTGTAGCGGTGGGGCTGGAAGACCGCGACCACCCGGGCGTGCCCGGCGAGCCGGGCGGTGGCGAGGGTGGGCGCCACCTCGCCCGGCAGGTGCCCGTAGTCGTCGACGAAGGTCACCCCGCCGGCCTCGCCCCGCCACTCGTAGCGTCGGGGGGCGCCGGTGAAGCCGGCCAGCGCCGCCTCCACGGCCGCCGGTTCGGCCCCGATCTCGAGGGCCGCCGCGCCGGCCAGCGCGGCGTTGTGGGCGTTGTGGCGGCCCGGGACCGAAACTGCCACGGCCAGGCGGCCGGCCCGGCCGGCCAGCCCGAAGCGCCCCGAGCGGGCGTGGAGCTCGAGGGCGGAGATCCGATAGTCCGCGTCTTCGGCCTCCCCCACCAACAGCGCCCCGACGCGGCGCCCGAGGGAGGCGGCGGCGGCGTCGTCCGCGCTCACCAGCCGGGGCCCCGAGGCCGCCCCGAGCAGCCGCTCGAACGCGCCGAGGAGGGCTTCGAGGGTCTTGTAGTGGTCGAGGTGGTCGGGCTCGACGCTCGTGAGCACGGTCACCGTCGGGGCGAGTTCGGCGCACGAGCCGTAGCTCTCGTCGGCCTCGAGGACCAGCCACTCCCCCTCGTCGAGCAGCCCGTTGGCGTCGAGGTCGCCGACGTCGGCGCCGATCAAAAAGGAGGGCCGCATCCCCGCGGCCCGCAGGGCCAGGGCCAGCATCGAGGCGGTGGTGGTCTTGCCGTGGGTCCCGGCCACCGCGACCGTCGAACGGGTCGAGGCCAAAGCGCCGAGGACCTCGGCCCGGCTGAGCACCGGCACCCCGAGTCGGCGCGCCTCGACCAACTCGACGTTGTCGTCGCCGACGGCCGGGGAGGCCGTCACCACCTCGGCGCCGGCGACGAGCGCGGCGTCGTGGCCGATAGACACCTCGACCCCGAGATCGGCGAGGCGCGCGGTGACGAACCCGGCCCGTCGGTCGCTCCCGCTCACCCGATGGCCCATGGCGACGAGGAACGCGGCGATGGCGCTCATGCCCGCCCCGCCCACCCCGACCACGTGCACGCGGTGGCGGCCCCCGACGAGGAGCCCGGCCGGATCAGCGGGCATGGGCCTGCACCAGCGTGGCCACGGCATGGGCGGCGTCGGGCCGGCCGAGGGCGGCCGCCGCCCGGCCCATGGCCTCCAGCCGCCCGGGCTCGGCGAGCAGCTCGTTCAAGATCGTGCCCAGCTGCTCGCCGGTGCACGCCTCGTCGTCGAGCTCGAGGGCCGCCCCGGCGTCGACCAGCGCCGCGGCGTTCGCGTGCTGGTGGTCGTCGGGCGCCCCGGGGAGCGGCACCAGGACCGCGGGCACCCCGGTCAAGGAGAGCTCGGCCACGGTCAGCGCGCCGGCCCGGCACACCATGACGTCGGCCGCGGCGTAGAGCGAGACGCTGTCCTCCTCGAAGGGGACCAGCCGGTAGCAGAGCGCCGGTTCCTCCCCCGCCTCGAGGAGCGCCCGGGCCGCCTGGACCTCCTCAAGGTTGCGGGGGCCGCACACGTGGTAGAGGGTGAGGTCGGCGCGCCCGACGAAGATGGTCTCGAGGGCGAGCGCCGCCTCGTTGAGCCGTCGGGCACCGAGGGAGCCGCCGACCACCACCACCACCCGGCGGTCGGGGGGGATCCCGAGCGCGAGCTTGGCCGCCACCGCGGCCTCGGTGCTGCGGCGCACCCCGCCCAGGTCCTCCCGGACCGGGGTGCCGGTCAGGACCGGGTGGGGCAGGCCGGTCCCGGGGAACGCCACCGCGCTGGCCACGGCGAAGTGCCCGAGCAGGCGCTGGGCGGCGCCGGGGCGGGCGTCGTGGGCCACGAGGACGAGCGGGACCCGCAGCGCCGCGGCGGCCAGGCCGGCCGGCACGCTGGCATACCCCCCCACCGAGACGACGACCCGGGGCCGGCGACGGGCCACCACCACGAGCGCCCGGACGACCGCCCACCCCAGGGCGGCGAGGGCCCCGGCGTTGGCGGCCACCTCGTGGACGCCGAGGTGCCGGACGATCCCCCGCCCGGGCAAAAGGGTGAGGGGGAAGCCCTGGTCGGCCGCCCGGGTGGCGTCCTGGCCCCGGGAGGAGCCGATCAGCTCGACCTCGTCGGGCCGAACCCCCTGGGCCACGAGCGCCCGGGCCACCGCCAGGGCCAAGAAGACGTGTCCGGCGGTCCCCCCGCCGGCGATGACGGCGTAGCGCCGCCTCACCGCGGCCTCGAGCCCGCCGCCACCGGGTGCCGGGGCGCGCCGGCCCGCGGCCGGTGGCCGTGGGGGTCCGGGGCCGTAGCGGCGGCGCCCTGCCGGGCGATGTTGATGAGCACCCCGGCCGACACCATCGTGATCACGAGGGAGGAGCCGCCGAAGGAGATGAACGGCAGGGGGATCCCGGTCACCGGCAACAGGCCGATGACCGCGCCGACGTTGATGAAGCTCTCGGCGGCCAGCCAGGTCACGAGGCCCACCCCGAGCACCGAGCCGAAGCGGTCCGGTGCCCGCTCGGCGGCCTGCAACCCGAACCAGCACAGGCCGACCAAGAGGAGCAGCACGGCGACCGCCCCGACGAGGCCGAGCTCCTCGCCGATGACCGAGAAGATGAAGTCGGTGTGGGCGTTGGGCAGCGCCCCCCACTTGAGCCGTCCCGACCCGAGGCCGACCCCGATCAGGTTCCCCGATCCGAGGCCGATCAGCGACTGGGCCACCTGGTAGCCCGACCCCGCCGCGTGGGCCGTCGGGTCGAGGAAGGAGAGCAGCCGGGCCCGCCGGTACGGGTCAATGAGCCCGACCACCACCGCAAGGAGCCCCAGTCCGACGAGGACCTTCACGATGGGCCGCATCGAGACCCCCGACGCGAACAACAGCGCGATGGCGATCACCGCGATGACGAGGGCGGTGCCCATATCCGGCTGCATCAGGATCAGCCCGCAGGCCAGGCCGGCCACGAGGAGGATCGGGCCGATCACCGTCCGATAGCTCCCACCGGTCTCCTGGCGCCGCACGATGAGGTCGGCGGCGAAGATCACGATGGCGAACTTCATGAGCTCGGAGGGCTGCAGCCGGAACTGGCCGAAGCCGATCCAACGGCTCGAGCCGTTGGCGGCCACGCCGATCCCGGGGACCAAGACGAGCAGCAGGAGGAAGAAGGTACCGATCAGGGTCGGCATCCGCAGCTGGCGGAGCTTGTGGTAGTCGAAGCGCAGGGCGAAGAACAGCCCGATCCCCCCGACGGTCATCCACATCAGCTCCCTGATGAGGATGGCCCAGGGGCTGTGGTACTGCTCGATCGAGATGACCTCGGACGCCGAGCCGACCATCACCACCCCGACGACGCACAGGACGGCCACCAACCCGAGCAGGATGGAAGCGGTGGACGGGCCGCCCCGGTCGGCACCCACGCCGCCAGCCTTGCCGACCCGACGCGGGCTCGAATGGACCGCCGCGACCGCGCTCACGCGATGCCCCGGGTCATGGTCAGGTACTCGCCGTAGAAGATGCCGAGCGCCAGGGCGGCGAACAGGCCGCCCATGATCCAGAAGCGGACGATCACCGTCGTCTCGGGCCATCCGAGCAGCTCGCAGTGGTGGTGGATCGGCGACATCCGCAGCACGCGGCGGCCGAAGACCCGGAAGCTCACGACCTGCGCGATGACCGAGAGGACCTCGATGACGAACAGCCCGCCCAAGATGGGGAGTAGGAGGTCCAAGTTGAGCAGGAGACACACCGAGGCCAGCCCGGCCCCGATGGCGAGCGCGCCGGTATCGCCCATGATGATCTTCGCCGGTGCCGCGTTCCACCACAGAAAGCCGAGGCACCCCCCGGCCAGGGCCACCGCGCAGATGGCGAGGTCGAGCGCGCCGGCCGGGAGGATCCCATAGATGCTCTCGTGGCGGAAGATCCAGTAGCCCATGATGGCGAGCACCGAGAAGCAGAAGGTCGAGGCCCCGGCGGCCAGGCCGTCGAGCCCGTCGGCGAGGTTGACCGCGTTCGAGGTGGCCACGAGCACGAAGGTGGCGAAGACGACCCAGCCGGCCTCTCCCAGGTGCCAGCCGGGGTTGACCGCCCGGGTGAAGGACAGGGCGGTCGAGGTGTGGGCCCAATGGACCGCGAGCTCGGAGAACACCACCCCGGCGGCGATCTGGCCGAAGAGCTTGCCCCGCTTGCGGAGCCCGAGGTTGCGCTCGTGGCGCAGCCCGAGCCAGTCGTCGACGAACCCGATGACCATGTACATGAAGATCGTGATGATCACCAGTTGGCCGGTCCGCGCGAACTTTACCGCCGGGCCGAAGTGGCCCATGGTGTAGCCGAAGATCACCGCGCCGGCGAGGGCCAGCCCGCCCATGGTGGGGGTCCCGGCCTTCTCGGCGTGGCCAGGGAGGTACTCGCCGATGTGCTGGCCGATGTGCCGGCGCCGGAACCACCCGATGATCACCGGGGTGACGAGGATGGACGCCAACAGGGCGACCACCCCCGCCTCCATCATGGCGAGCATTCGAGCACCGCTCTGGCCACCGCCCGGTCGTCGAGCTCGACCAGTTCGCCCCGCCGCTCCTGGACCTGCTCGTGGCCACGCCCGGCCACGAGCACCACGTCGCTCGGCTCGGCCCGCTCGATCGCCAGCGCGATCGCCCGGGAGCGGTCGGCTTCGATCACCACCTCGGCGTGCCGGCCGGTGGCGGTGTCGATGCCGCTTTGGATCTCCTCGATGATGCGCAAAGGGTCCTCGTCCCTCGGGTTGTCCGAGGTGACGACAACCAGGTCAGCCGAGGAGACCGCGATGCGGCCCATGAGCGGGCGCTTCGCCTTGTCCCGGTTGCCCCCGCAGCCGAAGACGGCAACGATCCGGGACCCGGGCTTCTTCAGCGCGGCCACCTCGCGCAGCGCGCCCTCCAGGCTGGCCGGGGTGTGGGCGTAGTCGACGAGGATCGTCGGGTGCCAAATCTCGCCCTCGAGCGTCACGAGCTCCATGCGCCCGGGCACCGGCGGGGCCTGGGTGAGGCCCATGGCCACGTCGTCGGCCTCCACCCCGAGGGCGGTCGCGGCCTCGGCGGCCACCAGCGCGTTGTCCACGTTCAACCGGCCGGTCATGGCGAGCTCGACCGGACGTCCCCGCCATAAAAAGCGGCTCCGCCCGAAGTCGAGGTCGACCGCCACCGCGTCGGCGCGCCGCACGGCGCGCATCGGGATGCGGCCCTGCCCGAGCAGCCGCTCGCCGGCCGAGTCGTCGGCGAAGACCACGCCCGTGGCAGCGTGCTCCGGGGTGAACAGCTGGGCCTTGGCCTCGAAGTAGGCGTCCATCGTCTTGTGGAAGTCGAGGTGCTCGTGGCTCAGGTTGGTGAACATGGCCACGTCGAAGACGATGCCCTCCACCCGGTGCTGGGCGAGCGCGTGGCTGGAGACCTCCATCGAGACCCCGTGGGTCCCATGGTCGAGGGCCGCCCGGTCCCGCTCCGCCGCCAGAAGCCCCTGGAGCTCGGGGGCCTCGGGCGTGGTCCGGGTCCCGGTCAGCGTCCCGATCACCAAGGTGGGGACGCCGGCCACGGTGAGGACCTCGCCGAGCAGGTGGGCGACCGTGGTCTTGCCGTTGGTCCCGGTGACCCCGGCCGTGACCAGGTGCCGTGAGGGGTGGCCGAAGAACGCCGCCGCCAGGAGGGCCATGCTCGGCCGGGACCGGCCCGGCGGGACCCGGACGACGGCGACGTCGGCATCCTCTGGGAGGACGACCGGATGCTCACAGACCACCCCGACCGCACCCCGCAAGACCGCCTCGGCCGCGTGGTCGTGGCCGTCGGTGTGCTCGCCGATCAAACAGCAGAACAGCGCCCCGGGCTCCACCCGCCGGCTGTCGTGCTCGACCGAGGTGACCTCACGGTCGGGGTCACCCGAGACGTGCAGGACGTCGACGTCGTCGAGCAGGCGGGCCATGTTCACGTTGCGCGCAGACCGGGGGGCGGGCTCCGGACGCCGGTCGTCGGTGCCCGGGGTCACCGGTCGGCCGATGGTATCTGTCACGGGGGCTCGACCGACCTTCTAGGCGGGGTTGGGGTTGGACGTGGTGACCTGGCTGGCCGTCGACCCGTTCCCGGGGATCCCGTAGCGGTGGAGCGCATAGCTCATGATCTGGGAAAACACCGGGGCGGCGACCGCACCCCCGTAGACCGGGGTCGGGCGGTCCAAGACGACGACCGCGCTCAGGACCGGGTTCTGGGCCGGGGCGGCGCCGACGAAGGTGCCCATGAAGGCACCGGGGATGTAGGAGGCCCCGCCGGGGGCCGGGATCTGGGCCGTGCCGGTCTTGCCGATGACGGTGTAGCCCGGGACGGCCGCCTGGGTCCCCGTCCCGTACGCCACCACCTGCTCGAACATCTTCATCATCTCGGCGTCGATCGACGGGGAGAAGATCCGGTGTCTCGAGGCGGCCGGGGCGGCGTGCACCGTGCCGTCGGGGGCGATCGTGGCCCGCACCAGGCGGGGCTGGACGAACACCCCCCCGTTGGCCAAGGCGTTGTACGCGTCGACGAGCTGCAGGGCGGTCACCGCGTCCACCTGGCCGATGGGGAGCGACACGTAGTTGGTCGGCTCCCACTGGGCCGTCCCCGCCAGGACCCCGGGGCTCTCACCGGGGAGGTCCAGCGCGCTGACCTGGCCGAAGCCGAGCTTCGGGACCTGGGCCAACAGCCGGGCCTCCCCGAGGCGCTGGGCCACCTCGCTCGTGCCGATGTTGGAGGAGAGGGCGAGGATCTGGGTCGCGCTGAGCTGCTCGACCGGGTGGGGCTCGGCGTCGTGGAAGGTCGATCCGTCCAGCTGGATCTGGTCGGGGACGGTGAAGGTGCTCTGCGGGGTGATGACCCCGTCCCCCAGGGCGGCCGAGAAGGTGACCAGCTTGAACACCGACCCGGGCTCGAAGGCCTTGCTCACCGCGAGGTTCTCGGGTGCCTCGCTCACCGGCGACGAGGTGCCCGGGACCAGCCCGAGGCCGTTGTTGCCGGCCACCAGGCTGGCCATGGCCAGGATGTCCCCGGTCCTTGTGTCCATGACGATGGCCATGCCGCTCGTGGCGTTCGAGGCGACGATCTCCTTGCCGAGCGCCCCCTCGGTGAAGTACTGGAGCGGCTGGTCGAGGGTCAGCTCGAGGCCGGTCCCGTTGCGCCCGGCCGACCGGGTGAGGGCGGCACCCTGGGGTAGGTCGACGCCGACCGGGGACTCGAGGATGGTCTGGGTCCCCGAGTGACCGGTGAGGAGGCCGTTGTACTTGTACTCGACCCCCGAGGCCCCCGCCCCCGTCGCGTGCACCTGGCCGAGGAGCGGGCCGGCGAGCGACCCGTCGGGGTCGACCCGTTCGGAGGAGTCGAGCAGCGTGATCCCGGGGAGGTTGTCGGTGGCGAGCTTGGTCCCCACGCTGGCCGGCACCTGGGTGGCCAGCTTCACGTACCCCGAACGCTGGTGGAGCTCGGTGGCGAGCGTCGCGCTGGGCACGCCGAGCAGGGGCGAGAGCACCGCCGCCTCGCGGAGGGGGTGGGCGATCTGGAAGTCGTCGGCCACCACGGTCTTGGTCGGGACCGAGATGGCCAGCACCGAGCCGTTGCGGTCGTAGATGTCGCCGCGCAGGCCCGGATCGGCCACCGTGACCGAGAGCTCGGCGGCGGCCAGGCGTTGGTAGTGCGGGGACCGCAGCACCTGGAGGTCGACCAGGCGCGCCACCACGGCGATCAGCACCACCACGAGGAGGATCCGCAGGACCCGCAGGCGGCGCCCGAAGATGGCATGGGTCGGCCCGCTGCGGTGACGGGGTTGGGCGGGGCGGGGCTGGCGGTGGGGCCGGCGGGGGGCCGCACCCGGTCGCCCGGTCGCCCGGACCCGGTCGCCCGACCGGACGAGCGTGCCGGTCGGGCTCACCCCGACGGCGCCGTGGATCCGGCAGTGGTCGAGCCAAGGGGCCTGTCGAGCGGGACCGCGGGGAGCTGAGTGAGCGCGCCCGGCTGGACGAGGTTGAGCTTCTTCGCCTCGGCCACGATGTGGGCCGGGTTCTCGGCCGAGGCGACCGAGGCCAGCAGCTGTCGGTGCAGCGCCTGCTCGGTGGTCAGCGCGTTCTGGACCTTGGTCAGGCGGACCTGTCCCTGCGCCAGCATGGAGTGCGCGACCACCACCGCCAGCAGGGCCCCGGCGACCAGGCACGCCGACAGCGCGCGCACAAGACGTCCCCGCCGTGGCGGACGGGCCTCGAGGACCCGGAGTGCCGGACCCTTCGGCGCGCCCTGCCGGGCACCGACCCGGTCGGGACGGAGTGACGCGGCCCGTTGGGCCGCCGCGGCAGGCGGGGTCACGTTCCTTGCGCTCCGCGATCGCCGGGGCGCTCGACCGCCCACAGGCGGGCGCTCGAGGCTCGGACGTTTCGGGCCACCTCGGCCGGGCTGGCCCCCCGGGAGCCCCGGAAGATCCAGCGGAACTCGCACACCGCGCCGCAACCGCACGGCAGACCAGGCGGGCACACGCACCCGCCGCTGACCGCCCGGGCGAAGGTGTCCTTGACCAGTCCCCCTTCCCCGGAGTGGTAAGCGATAGCCAGGCAGCGACCGCCGGGCGCGAGGACGCCGAGCGCGGCCGGGAGTCCGGTGGCCAACTCCTCCGCCTCGTCGTTCACCGCGATCCGGATAGCCTGGAAGGTCCGTGCGGCCGGGTTGCCCCGTCGACGGGCGGCCGCTGGGATCGCCGCCGCCACCACCTCGGCCAGCCGCCCGGTGGTCTCGATGGGCCGGGCGGCCACGACGGCCCGGGCGATCCGGCGAGCGAGACGACCCTCCCCGCTGGCCCGGATCCAGGCGGCCAGATCAGCCTCGTCGCTGCGATTGACGACGTCGGCGGCGCCGAGCGGCGCCCCCGGGTCCATGCGCATGTCGAGGGGCGCGTCGAGGCGGTAGGAGAACCCCCGCTCGGCCCGGTCGAGCTGCAGCGAGCTCACCCCGAGATCGAACAGGGCCCCGGAGACCTCCTGACGACTGGCGTCGGCCTCGCCGGTCGAGGGCCAATGGCCCCGGCCGGCGGCCCGTGCCTCGTCGACAACGGTCCGAAGGTCGGCGAAGCGGGCGTGCTTGAGGACCACCCGGGACCCGAACGGGGCCAGCCGCTCGGCGGCCACCCGGAGGGCCTCGGGGTCGCGGTCGATCCCGAGCACCCCGAGACCGGGGTACTCGGCGAGGACGGCAGCGGCGTGTCCGCCGGTCCCGACGGTGGCGTCGAGGATGACGCCGGCCGGGACCGGAGCGAACAGCTCGACCACCTCGGCGACCATGACCGGCTCGTGGAGAGGGTCCCGGTCCATCCGCAGCCCCCCGACGGGCGAGGTGCTGTCAGGGGATTTCCCTTGGCGACCGACGGGGAAGAGGGCGGAGGAGGAGTCTTCCACCGTGCCGGTCGAGGGGCTGCGCATGTACCGGGCGCTTCCATCTGCTTGTTCAGGTCGTCGTGGTCCTGGTCGTGCTCCTTTCCTCAGTCCTCGTCCCCGAGGAACCACTGCTCGGCCGGCTGTACCTGCTCCTCCCACAACGTGGGGTTCCACAGCTCGATCCGGTCGAGGGCCCCGACCACGAGCACGTCGCTCTCCAGCCGGGCGAACTGGCGCAACCGGGGCGGGATGACCATCCGACCCTGCCGGTCGATCTCCACTTCCTGGGCGTTGGAGGCCCAGAGGCGAGCCCGGTTGCGATCGGTGCGCCCGGTGGCTGCCTGCTCTTGCATGCCCGCCATCTGTCGTTGGAACTCCCCGTGGGTCCACAGGGCGAGGCAGCCCTCGTGGTTCTCGGCCAGGTACCCGCCCCGCTCGAAGGTGGCGCGAAACTTCGCCGGCAGGATGACCCTGCCTTTGGTGTCGAGCGAGTGCTCGTACCTCCCGACGAAGCCAGACACCTGACCGATCTCCCACCGTCCGACCCCGGATCGCTCGCCGCTCCCCTGCCAACCACTTCGTTCCACTCTACGCCCCAATTCCCCACCGGTCAACAACCTCTCGCCCCGACTACCCATCGGCGCGCCACCGGAGACGCCGTCGTGGTCGCGACGCCCCGCCGCGACGAGCTCGGCGCGCCCCCAGGGGGCGGGAAGGGACGGAGCGGGCCCGTCGGGGCGGCGCGTCGGAGGGTGTGGGACGAGGACCGGGCCGGAACCCGGCAGGGCCTCAAAGCTCCTGGTCGACGAACTCCCAGGAGGACGGGTCGGGGAGGTCGGCCACCAGCCGGCGGACGAAGGCGGGGGCGTCGTCGATCCCCATCTCCGACAGGGTGGCGGTGGTGTCTGTCAGGTCGGCGGCCAGTTGGGTGCCTGCCGTGCCCACCGCCAACAGGGAGACCAGGTCGACCCAGTCGACGGCGAGGTACGCCATCGAGTGGGTGAGGGCACCCTCACGACCACGCCACTGGGCCACCCCCACCACTTTGCGCCCCCCGGCCACCACCTCGCCGGGGCCCACCCCGGCGAAGCAGACCAGCCGGGACCAGCGGGTCTCGAGCAACCGACCCCGGTGCACCGACGTCGGCGACGGGGCGAGGACGCCCGCCCACCATCGCCCGACCCACAAGGCCGAGCGTCCGACGTCGTCGTCCCACAAGGGGTCGCCCCTCGGTACCCAGGTGTCGATCCACACCACCTTGCCCGGTCGGAGGAGCACCGCTCCCCCGCCGCTGCGCCGGGTTCGCACCTCGACGCCGCGGCCGGCCGCGGTTTCGGCGTCGACCACCCCGGGCTCCTGGGTGCTGCCGAGGACGAGGGTGGGCCGCTCGATCCGGCGCACGACGACGCTGCGGTGTCGGCGGGCCCGGAACACCTCGACGTCGAAGAGCCCGTCCTCGCTGATGGGTGTACCACTATCCATGGGACTGTCCTCCGGGGATCGCTTCCCTCGCTCGTCCCTCGAGGACTTTCGTGAGACGGCGACCCCAGAGGATGGCTCCCGAGCCTTGACGCCCACAACGGTGTCGTCCCTCGAGGACTCTTCCATCAGCACGGCGAACGGCTCGGTTTCCACAGTGGGCGAGGAGAGAGGAGTGTGCATGCTCGGTATCGGTATCGACTGGGCCGAGGAGTTCCACATCGTGGCCCTGGGTCGCATGGGAGAGGGGGTGAGCGAAGTGCGCCGAGTCGACCACGGTCCGGCCGCGTTGGCGGCTTTGGTGGCCGACATCGCTCATCTCGAGCCCGATCCCTCCGAGGTCCGTGTGGTGCTTGAGACCCGCCACGGTGTATTGGTCGAGACCTTGGTTGACGCCGGCTACGTGGTGGTGCCGGTCAACCCGAGCCTGGTGTCCCAGCGCCGCAACCCGGCCCGCAAGAAGGACGACGCCGAGGACGCCCGGATCTGCTGTTTGTTGGCCCTCAACCGTCACGAGCGCCTGCGACCCCTCATCCCCCACGGCGAGGTGGCGGCCGAGCTGCGAGCCATCACCCGTGACGACGAACGGGCGGCCCGCGACGAACGGCGCCTGCTCAACCGGCTCCGAGCGGACCTGCTCGCCGTCTACCCCGCTTCGTTGGCGATCGCCGGCGAGGATCTTGGGGCACCGACCGTCCTTGGCCTGCTCGAACGCTGGCCGACCCAGGACCGGCTCGAAGGGGCCAGCGACCAGGAGCTGAGCGACTTCGCCCGCTCGGCCCATCACGGCTGGCCCGATCGTTTCGTGGCCAAGGTGCGTGCGGCGCTGGCCGACGAGCACTTCGAGGCCCGCGAGTACCTGGTCCGGGCCAAGGCCGACACCATCGCCTTGGCGGCGAGCCAGCTCCTCCTCTTGGGCCGTCAGCGCCGGAGCTGGGAGCGCCGCATGGGCGAGCTCCTCTTGGGCACACCACGCACAGGACGGGACAAGACCCCAAAGGACCCCGACCCGGGGAAGGCGTTCCCTGGCGGCGAGATCTACCTGAGCTTTCCCGGCCTCGGTGATCGTCTCGCCGCCAGGGTTGCCGCTGAGATCGGCGACCATCCCGAACAGTTCGAGACGCCGAACTCGCTGGCATGTTATGGCGGCAAGGCGCCGGTGACGAGACGCTCGGGCAAGAGCCAGCTGAGCGTGGCCAAGCGCTTGGCCGCCAACAAGCATCTCGACAGCGCCGTCCAGCAGTGGGCCTTCACCAGCCTGCAGTACTCGCCGTGGGCCCGGGCCTATTACGACGCCCAACGAGCTCGCAACAAGGGTCACCACGCCGCCTTGCGAGCGCTCGGGAACCGCTGGCTCGAAGTCCTCTGGCACTGCTTGAAGAACGGCGCCCTCTACGACGAGACCCGACGCGCCGCCGACCGTGCCCTCGCTCGCCGTTCGGTCGCCGACACCGCAAAAGAAGCGGCCTGAGCCCGTGACCGAGACCCCGATGGCAGAAGTTTGGTCCCCGGGGGTTGACAAACGGTGTCTCAC
>JAJYVS010000042.1 GCA_021791895.1 Actinomycetes bacterium
CCCGTCGCCTGCGACGACGCGGCGCGCGCGCAGCCCCGCACCGGTCTCGGCGCAGCGGCGGGCGGGCGTCTTGGGCCAGCGGATGGCCACCGGGCCGCCGTCGTGCTCCAGCGCGTCGTGGAGCATCACCGCGAGCTCCTCGTAGGAGGATGGCGCGAGCACCGTCATCCCCGGCACCTTGGTCAGCAGCGCGAGGTCGAGCGTCCCGTGGTGGCTGGCGCCGTCGTCACCGGTCACCCCCGCCCGGTCCAGGCAGAAGACGACGGGGAGGCGGTGGAGGCCCACGTCGTGGACCACCTGGTCCCACGCGCGGTTCAAGAACGTGGAGTAGACGGCGACCACGGGCCGGAGCCCGCCCATGGCCATCCCGGCGGCGACGGTCACCGCGTGCTGCTCTGCGATCCCGACGTCGACGAGCCGGTCGCCGTAACGCTCGGCGAACGGGAGCAGGCCGGTGGGTCCGGTCATCGCCGCGGTGACAGCGACGAGCTCGGGGCGCGACGCGCCTTCGCGGACCATGGCCTCCCCGAACGCCTCCGTGTACGTCGGGACGCTCCCCTTGGGGACGCGCGGCTGCCCGGTCGCCACGTCGAAGGGGGAGACGTCGTGGAGGCACTTCTCTGAGTCCAGCTCGGCGGGCGCGTAGTCGCGGCCCTTCACGGTGTGGACGTGCACCACGACGGGGCCGCCCGACGCGGCCGCGTCGCTGAGGGCTGCCTCGAGGGCACCGACGTCATGGCCGTCGACGGGACCGAGGTACGAGAAGCCCAGCGCGCCGAAGAAGGCGGACGGCGCCGGGGAGGCGCCGGTCCCGTTCCGAGAGCGCGGGCAGGCCGTCGTGAGCGGCGAGATCGTCGGTGCGTACGACCGGCCGTTGTCGTTCAGCACGACGACGACGCGCCGGCGCGAGAACCCGATGTTGTTCAACGCTTCGTAGGCGAGGCCCCCGGTGAGCGCGCCGTCGCCCACCACCGCGACGACGTGGTGGCGCTGGCCGCGAGCGTCGCGGGCACGGGCGAGGCCGTCGGCGTAGCTGAGCGCCGTCGACGCGTGGCTGTTCTCGACCAGGTCGTGCGCCGACTCCGCGCGGCTCGGGTAGCCCGAGAGCCCCCCGGCCTTGCGCAGCCTCGGGAAGTCCTCGGCCCTGCCGGTCACGAGCTTGTGCACGTACGCCTGGTGGCCGGTGTCCCACACGATCGAGTCGGTCGGAGAGTCGAAGACCCGGTGCAGCGCGATCGAGAGCTCCACCGCCCCGAGGTTCGAGCCGAGGTGCCCACCCGTCTCCGACACCGAGGAGACGAGGAAGCGCCGGATGTCCGCCGCGAGCCGCACGAGGGCTGCAGGGTCCATGGCGCGGAGCCGCGCGGGCGTGAGGCCCCGGAGCGACCCCGGGACGAGCGGCTCATCGGAGTCGCTCGGGCCGTGCGCGTCCCAGCCGGCGGGCGCCGCGCCCGTGCGCATGTCGATGTCTCGGACCGTCGTCACCGTTCAGCGCGTGTTCACGAGCGCGCGCAGCGACTCGCGCAGCGATCCCATCGAGGCGATCACGGCCGACGGCTCGTAGCCGCAGTGCGCCATGCAGTTCTCGCAGCGCGGGTCCCTCCCTCTCCCGTACTTCGACCAGTCGGTCGTCTCGACGAGCTCCTTGTAGGACGAGACGTAGCCGTCGGACATCAGGTAGCAGGGCCGCTGCCACCCGAGCACCGAGTAGCTCGGGATGCCCCACGCCGTGCACTGGAAGTCACGCTTGCCCTCGAGGAAATCGAGGAAGAGCGGCGAGTGGTTGAGCCGCCACTTCTTGCGCTTGCCTCCGGAGAACGCCTCCGAGAATAGCTTGCGCGTCTGCTCGACGCCGAGGAAGTGCTCCTGGTCCGGCGCCTTCACGTACGCGTACGCCGGGGAGATCATCATGGCGTCCACTTCGAGCTCGTCGTTCAAGAAGTCGAGGAGGTCGCGCACCGTCTTGGGCGAGTCGGTGTTGAAGAAGGTCGAGTTGGTGGTCACCCGGAAGCCCTTGGCCTTCGCCTCTTTCAGCGCGGCGACCGCCTCGTCGAACACCCCCTTGCGATCGACGGCGAGGTCGTGGCGCTCCCCCAACCCGTCGACGTGGACCACCCAGGAGAAGAAGTGCGACGGGCTGAAGCGCTCGAGCCGGCGCCGGAGGAGCACCGCGTTGGTGCACAGGTAGACGTAGACCTTCCGCTCGATCAGGGCGGCCACGATCTTGTCGATGTCGGGATGGAGCAGCGGCTCACCGCCGGCGATCGAGACCATCGGCGTCCCGCTTTCCTCCACCGCGGAGACCACGTCCTGCACGCTCAGGCGCTTGCGCAGGATCTCGGTCGGGTGCTGGATCTTGCCGCAGCCCGGACAGGAGAGGTTGCAGGCGAAGAGCGGCTCGATCTCCACGATGAAGGGGTAATAGGGCCGCTTCGCCAGCTTGTTTCGGAGCAGGTGGGCTCCGATACGGAGGTTCTGTCGCAACGGGATGGGCATCAGCGCACCTGGAGGGGGAGGGAGAAGCGCACAGACTCCTCGACGGTTCGGTGTTCGTGGACATCGGTCGCCCCGAGGCCCGAGAGCTGGTCGATCAGGTCCTGGACCAGGGACTCGGGAGCCGAGGCCCCGGCCGTGACCCCGAGGACCGAGACCCCGTGCAGCCACGCGAGGTCGAGGCTGGAGGCGTCCTCGACCAGCTCCGCCCGGGCGCCCTCGCGCTGGGCCACCTCGACCAGGCGGGCGGTGTTGGAGGAGTTGGCCGAACCGACCACGAGCACCAGGTCGCAACGGCCGGCCAAGGCCCGCACGGCGTCCTGGCGGTTCTGGCTGGCGTAGCAGATGTCGTTGGCGCTCGGCCCGACCAGATCGCCGAAGCGGTCCCCCAGGGCGGCTACGACCTCGGCCGTCTCGTCGACCGCCAGGGTGGTCTGGGTCAGGTACGCCATGGGGGTGTCGGGGCCGTAGGGCAGGCGGGCGACGTCCTCGGGCCGCTCGACCAGATCGATCGCCTCGGGGACCTCGCCCGTCGTCCCCACCACCTCTTCGTGGTCGGCGTGACCGACGAGCACGATGCGCCGCCCTTGGGCGGCGAACCGGCGGGCCTCGTAGTGCACCTTGGCCACCAACGGGCAGGTGGCGTCGACCACGAAGAGGTCGCCCCGCTCGGCCGCCTCGGCCCGAACCGCCGGCGACACCCCGTGGGCAGCGAGCACGACCGTGGCCCCGGTCGGCACCTCCTCGAGCTCTTGGACGAACACCGCCCCCTTGCCTTCGAGGTCCGCCACCACGTGCGCGTTGTGGACGATCTGGCGGCGGACGTAGACCGGGGCGCCGAAACGATCGATCGCCCGCTCCACGATCTCGATCGCCCGCTCCACGCCGGCGCAGAACGAGCGGGGGGCCGCCAGCTCGATGCGGCGGGGGGCGACCGCGCCGGCCCAGTCCTCGAGGACCGGGCGGAGCTTGCGCAGCGCTCGCAACGCCCGCAGTCCGCCGCCGATCGGCCCGCTCTCCAACGAGTCGGCCACCGCCCGGACCACGACGAAGGGCACGTCGTCGCCGAACACGTCGGCCAGCCACGCCGACTCCATGTCGGCGACGAGGACCCCGTCGACCCCGAGCTCGTCGAAGTGCCGCGGCGGGACGAGGCGGGGCACCGAGATCATGGGGCCGAGGCGGGCCCGCAGGCCCACCCGCTCGAGCTGGGAGGCCAGCAGCCGGGCCGAGCGCACCGGGCGGGTCCGCCCGTCCAGGGTGCGCAGCTCGGTCGGAACCACGAGCTCGCCCGGTCCGAGGCCGGGGACGACTCCCCCGGCCACCCCGACCACCGCCGCCGCGACCGGGCCCGAGGGCCGGCGCAGGGTCGCCGTGGCCGCCCGCTGCGGGCCCATGCCGATCACCTGGACCCGACCGCCGACCGCCAGGGCCTCGACGCGCAGCGCGCTCAGCACGCGGAGCTCAGCCACGCCCCTCCTCCGCCGCCAGGTACCGGCCGAGGGCCGAGATCGGGAACACCATCCGGTAGAGGTGGTAGTTGATGTAGAAGGAACCGGGGAACCCGGTCCCGGTGAACCACGGCTCGTCCCAGGTGCCGTCGGCTCGCTGGGTCTCGACCAGCCAGGCCACCCCCCGGGCGGCGGCGTCACGCTCCCCTGCGGCGACCAGGCCCTGGAGGGCCCAGCCGGTCTGCGAAGCGGTGGAGACGCCCCGACCGATCCACGACCGGTCCTCGTAGGAGCGGAGGTCCTCGCCCCACCCCCCGTCCTCGTTCTGGTGGGCCACCAACCACCCCACGCCACGGACGATCGCCGGCTCGGCGCGATCGATCCCCGCCGCCAGCAACGCGACGAGGGCGGCGGCGGTGCCGTAGACGTGGTTCGCCCCCCAGCGGCCGAACCACGACCCGTCGGGCTCCTGGTCCCCCAGCAGCCAGGCCACCCCTCGGTCGAGGGCGCAGGTGCGGCGTCCGGTCGACGCGAGCATCTCGACGATGTGGGCGGTCACGTCCGCGCTCGGCGGATCGATGAGCTCGCCGAAGTCGCAGAAGGGGTGCTCGCGACACAGCGTCTGGGTGTTGTCGACGTCGAAGGCTCCCCAGCCCCCGTCACGGCACTGCATGCCGAGGACCCAGTCCCGGCCCCGGTCGATGGCCGGGTGGCCGGCCGCCTCGGTGCGCGACAGGGCGAGGATGACCTCGGCGGTGTCGTCGATGTCTGGGTACCAGTCGTTCTCGAACTCGAAGGCCCACCCGCCCGGAGCGAGGTCCGGCCGCGCCACGCTCCAGTCGCCTGGGCGGGTCACCTCCTCGCCGAGCACCCAACGGGCCGCCGAGTCGAGGGCGGGGTCGTCGGGCTTCAGCCCCGCGTCGGCGAGGGCGATGATCGCGAGCACCGTGTCCCACACCGGGGACTGACAGGCCTCCAGGCGCCGGCCCCGCTCGTCGGAGATGGTGAAGCGCTCCAGCCCCTCGAGCCCGCCCCGCATGACCGGGTGGCCGAGGTCGTAGCCCCGCAGCGACAGGGCCATCAGCGAGTAGACCCAGGGCGGCTGGATGCCGCCCCAGGAGCCGTCGTTCTCCTGGTGGGCCACGATCCAGCGCTCCGCCCGGCCCAACGCGACCCGGCGGAGGAACCGCAAGGGACGCCGCTCGTAGCGGTGCAGCAGCCGGTCGAGCAGCGTCAGCCGACCGGCCCAGGTACGCAGGTCACCTCGGGGTCGGCGGACCTGCCCGGTGCGCAGCTCGTCGATCGAGACCTCGATTGGCCGCACCGGCCGGTAGTGGGACACGACCGCCAGCGCGACCACGGTCTGTCGGGCCCAGCAGGCGAAGTCGTAGATGTTGAGGGGGAACCAGGGGGGGAGGAAGACGATCTCGGGCGGGAGGACTGGGAGCTCCTCCCAGGACCACAGGCCGAACAACGCCAGCCAGATCCGGGTGAACACCCGCGTCGCCTCGACCCCACCCGACGCCAGCACGTAGGCGGCGGCCTTGGCCATGTGGGGCTCCTCGGGCCGGTCGCCCGCCAGCCGCAGGGCCAGGTAGGCCTCGACGGTGGTGGAGAGCTCGGGCGGGCCGCCGTAGAAGTTGGCCCAGGTGCCGTCGGCGCGCTGGTTGGCGCGGATCCACCGGGCGGCCCCCGCGGTCTCCTCCTCGGTGCGCACGCCGAGGAACTGGCGGAGCAGCAGGTCCTCGGCGTCCATGGTCACGTTGGTCTCGAGCTCGCCCTTCCAGTAGCCCGCCTCGTGCTGCATGGCGAGGAGGGCGTCGCGGGCCGCCTCCAGGGCTTCCTGGGCGCTGCGAGCGGCCGCGCTCATCGGTCCCGCTCCGTGACGAACCGGGCGATGGCCACCAGGTCGTCTCGGGCCGACTGGACGAGCGGGACCGACGCCAGGGCCTCAAGGGCCTCGTCGTAGGCCCGATCGGCGATGGCCATCGCCTCCTCCTTGGCCCCGGTCGCCTCGATCCGGGCGGTCGCGTCGGCCACGCCCCCTACGTCCAGTCCGAAGAGCACTGCCTCAAGTGCAGCCCCACCACGGGCCAGGGCGATCGCCACCGGCAGGCTCTTCTTATGGGTGAGCAGATCGCTGCCAACGGGCTTGCCGGTCTTGGCCGGCTCGCCCCAGATCCCGAGCACGTCGTCCACCGCCTGGAAGGCGAGCCCCAGCCGCTGGCCGAAGAGCCCGAGCGCCTTGACCACGTCGTCCCCGGCGCCGACGAGCACCGCGCCGATGGCGCTGGCACACGAGAGCAGGGCACCGGTCTTGCCCTCCTCCATCTTCAGGCACTCCTCGACGCTCACGGCAAAGCGCCGCTCGAACGCCATGTCGTCGGCCTGCCCCCCGATCATGAGGGCGGTGGCCTCCCCGAGGAGCTGGACGGCCCGCAGGCGGGCCAACGCGCTCTCCTCGACCAGCACCTGGACGGCCAGGTTGGCCAGCGCATCGCCGGCCACGATCGCCCGGGGCACGCCGAAGACCGACCAGACGCTCGGTCGGTGCCGGCGCTCCTCGTCGTTGTCGATGATGTCGTCGTGCAGGAGCGAGTAGTTGTGGACCAGCTCGACCGCGACGGCCCCGGGGACCCCGTCGCGCTCGGCACCCCCGGCCGCCGCGGCCCCGATCACCGCCAACGCGCCGCGTACCCCCTTGCCCCCGCCGGCCAGGTGGTGCTCCACCGGCTCACGGATCTCGGGCTCGAGCCGGGCCACGGCGTCGAAGAGCGCGGGCTGGACCAACCGGCCGGTCCGGGCCAACGCCTCCTCGGCCACGCCGGGGCTCACGACCCCACCTCCTCGAGCAGGGGGGCGGGGCGAATCGACCCCAAGCGCGCCAGGGTCGCGGCGGCGGCGGCCGAACCGCTCCGGACCGCCCCCTCCATCGTCGCCGGCCAGCCGGTGGCGCACCACGCGCCGGCCACCATCACCCGGTCGAGGGCGGTGGTGGAGCCGGGCCGCAACGCCCCGGTGCCGGGGAGGGCCCGGAAGGTCGCCGCCCGCTCCCGGCTCACCACGGCGTCGACGAGCTGGGCCTGCTTCACCCCGGGCAGAAGGTCGCCCAGGGCCTCGCGGTAGGTGGCGATCAGGTCCTCTGGCCGCCGGCCGATCAAGCTGTCGGCACCGGAAAGCGAGATCGACAGGCACTGCTCAGCGGGCTCCGGGTCGTCGACGCCGAAGTGGGCGCAGCGCGTCCGGTCGAACACGAACTGCACCGGCGAAGAGACCGCGGCGAACAGCTCGAGCTCGGTGACCCGGCGGTCGAAGACCAAATGGACGTTCACGATGGGCGACGAGCCCAGCCGGTGGACCGGCCCGAGGACCTCGGCACCGAGCAGCGCGCTCGCCGTCTCGGGCGCGGTGGCCACGACCACCGCGTCGGCCTCGAGCCGCTGGCCCCCCACCACCACCGTGCGGGCCCCGGGGCCCTGCGCGTCGATGGCCTCGACCCCGGCCCCGAGCTCCACGCTCACCCCGGCCTCGGCCAGGGCCCGAGCCGCCCGCTCACCATGGAGCTCACCGAGCGGGACCAACGACCAGCCGATGTCGCCGGCGTCGGCCCGGTCGAGCAGGCCGGTGCGGAAGACCATGGCGGCGAGGGCGAGCGACGCCTCGTCGGCCACCACGTTCAAGGTCGGGAGCGCGATGAGGTTCCACAACGCGTCGATGGCCCCCTGGCGCTGGCCGTGTCGGCGGAGCCAGTGACCGAAGCTCTCCTCGTCGAGGGCCGGATCGTCGAGATCGAGCCGCAAGAGGGCCAGGGCTGCTCGGCCGAGCCGGGCCCGGTCGAGTAGCCCGAGGTGGCGATAGCGGGCGAGCGAAGAGACGAGGTGCAAGGGCGCGGGCAGGCCGCCCCGGGTGATGTCCGCCCGCCGGCCGCCCGGGGCGAGCACCGGCACCTCGAGGCGGTCCTGGAGCCGCACCATCGAGGTCGCGCCGAGACGCGCCAGGAGTCCCCGGTACTCGGTGCAGCAGCGCAGGAACACGTGCTGACCGTTGTCGAACCACCGCCCCCGACGACGGAACGACCAGGTGAGCCCGCCCAGCTTCCCTCGCCGCTCGAGCACGGTGACCCTCGCCCCGCCCTCGGCCGCCGCCAGAGCGGCGGCGATCCCGGCCAGACCCCCGCCTACCACGACGACCTCGGGTCGCTTCACCGGCCCAACCCGCTCAACGCCTTGGCCGCCACCACCAGCTTCTCGCCGGTCGAGAGCGACAGCCGTCCGGCCAACACCGCCTTCGGCTCGGCCTCGATCCGCTCGAGGAGGCGCCGGTAGATGCCGGCCATCGCCCCGACGCAGGCCCGACTGCGCCAGTCGAGAAGCTCCAGGAGCTCCAGTCCCCGGGCGAACCAGCTGCGGGCCCGGGTGCACTCGAAGGCGATGAGCTCGGCGAGGGCATCGGGCGGGCCGGAGAGGTCGTCATTGCACCCGTAGGTCACGGCGTCGTTCCCCGGGAGGTAGACCCGGCCCATCGAACGGTCCTCGACCACGTCGCGCAGGATGTTGGTGAGCTGCAGGGCCACCCCGAGGTCGTCGGCCAGGTCGACGGCGCCGGGCCGGTCCTGGGCCCCGAAGACGGCCAGCGAGAGCCGCCCGACGGTGCCGGCCACCCGACGGCAGTAGCCGACGAGGTCGTCGATGGTCGCATAACGGGTGCCGTGCACGTCCATCTCGCAGCCGTCGATCAGCTCGCCGAAGGCTGCGAGGGGCAGCCGGTAGCGCTCGGCGGCGTCGGCCAGCGCGACCAGGACCGGGTCCTCACCGGGTTCGAGGCGCTCGATGTCCTTGCGGACCTCTCGCAGGCCGGCCAGCTTCTCCTCGTCGCTCCCGGTGCCATCGCCGATGTCGTCGATCCTCCGGGCCAGGGCGTAGACGGCCGAGAGTGCTCGGCGTTCCGGGGGCCGCAGGAGGCGGATCCCGTAGGCGAAGTTCTTCGCCTCCCGCCTGGTGATCTCCTCACAGGCGTCGTAGGCGACGTCCACGTTCATGAGTTCCCCGCTCCTCGGGCAAGCACGGTGGTGATCAAGCGGCGGGCGAAGGTGAGCGACCGGGGGCGGCACCTGGTCGCCACCACGTCGTGACCGGCCGCCTCGATGGCGTCGAGGGCGGCGTTCCCTCCAGCGCTGAAGGCGGCCACCGCCAAGCGGGGCCGGAGCGGCAGGGTCCGCGACAGCGGGGCCCCCTCGGCCAACAGGCCGCGGGCCCGCCGCAGCTCGTGGGCGACCACGGCCCGCAGGGCCGGACGCTGGGCCTCCTCGAGCAGGTGGTCGGGGTCACACCCGAAGCGGGCCAGATCGTCGGCCGGCAGGTACACCCGACCGGCCGACGCGTCCTCCGCGACGTCCTGGAGGTGCTCGACCAGCTGGAGGCCGACGCACACCCGGTCGGAGCGCTCGAGGCGTTCCGGCGTCGCCAACCCGAAGACACCCAGCACCAGGCGTCCGACCGGTGCGGCGGAGCGCATGCAGTAGGCCTCGAGGTCGTCGAAGGTCGCGTACCGGTGCACTACCTGGTCCTGGCGGTTGGCGGCGATCAGGTCCTCGAACGGCGCCAACGGGAGCGCAAAGGCGCACATCGTCGGGGTGAGAGTCCGAAACACCGGGTGGTCGGCCGTCCCGGCGGCGGCGCGCCGGAGCTCGGCCTCGGCCCAGTCGAGCTGGGCCAGGCGGTCGCCCTCCGCCTCGTCGCCGATGTCGTCCACCAGCCGGGCGAAGCCGTACAGCGCGAGCAGGTGCGGACGCAGTGAGCGGGGCAGAAAACGGGACGCGACCGGGAAGTTCTCCGAGCGAGCCTGGGCCATCACCGCGCTGGCCTCGATCGAGGTCGTAGACGGCCGCTGTCCTGTCGCTGGTGCTGGCACCCCCGAAACCGCTCCTCACGTATAGCGCCAGTGACCCGGCGGTCCACCCTTGTTATACGTGCCGGAGCGCTTCGTCAAGGAGCGTGGGCGAGCCGGGTCCCATGGCCGCGTGGCGCGGAGCGCGGCGAGCGCCGGGCCGGACCCGGTGGGCGGTGCCTAGTAGTGCGACCGGAGCCCGAGGGCCGGGCGAACGAGGCCGAGGATGACGGTCTCCACGACGTTGCGGGCGGCCGGGATGGCCCGGCTGCCTTGGGCCCGGAGCCGGGGACCGAGGTGGGTCGCCAATCCCTGGGCCACCGAGGCCACGATGCCGACCGAGCGGGGCTCGTCACGCAGCTCCCTCGTGGCCGCCTCGAGGAGCAGGGGGGCGAGCGGGGCCAGCAGGGACTCGAGCTCGCCGAGCGCCTCGCTCTCCGAGAGGGTGCCGCCCCGGCGGTCCAGCTCCTGGCCGACCGCCTCGACCGTGGAGCGGGCGGCGGCCACGAAGACCGCGTCCTTGGAGTTGAAGTAGCGGTAGAAGGTGCCTTTGGCCACCCCCGCGCTGTCGCAGATTTCCCCGACCGAGACCCCGTCGTAGCCGTGGCGGGCGAACGCCGCCCGGGCCACCTCGAGCAGACGGGTGGCCGTGGGGTCCGAGCCGGGCGAGCCGTCCTCGATCAGGGCGGCCCAGCTCTCCTCGGTCAAGCCGTCGAGGGGGGTCTCGAGCAGCCCGGGAAGCACCTGCCGGACGCGGCCGAGGGGGACCTGATGGGCCCGCAAGGCGCGAATGGCACCGAGAGCGGCGACGTGACGATCGTCGTAGGCGAAGCGATTGGCCGAGATCTGCCGGGGTGCCGGGAGGATGCCCAGCTTGCGGTAGTGGTGGATCGTCGGGACCGGGACGCCCGAACGGGCGGCGAGCTCGGAGAGTCCGAACGCGCCCGGAGGTTCCTCCGGACCAGGGGTCTGGGTCGGTGCCACCTTTGATGTTCTACCACCCGAACGTTCGCTTGAGGTGGTGATGCGCCAATCAGGTCGGCGGGGAGGGCGTCCGCGCCACCGTCTGCCAGTGCGAAACCGCCGATCACACCCCTCGAGGCGCCCGGCCGACCCCACCCAACGCAAGGACCGCGCCGCCAGGATCCTCTCGGAGCCGGCGGCCTCCTCCTAGCTTGAGCGCCGTGGAGCGGCTGATGGACCGGCGCCAATTCCTCCGACGCACCGGCGCGCTGTGTGCCTCGGTCTCAGCCAGCGCGCTCCTCGGCACCACCGCGGGGTGTTCGGGGCCCTCACCGACGCCGGCTACCGCTTCGACCACCTCCGCCCCGCCAGGACCACCGACCTGGAGCGAGCTCGCCCAGAGCCTCACCGGGTCCCTGGTGCTGCCGAGCGACACCGCCTTCGCCACGGCCAAGCTCCTCTACAACGAGCGGTTCGACGGCGTCGTCACCCCGGCGGCCATCGCCCGGTGCGCCTCGGTGAGCGACGTGCAACGTTGTGTGGACTTCACCCGCCGAAGTGGCGTGGCGATCACGGCACGCTCGGGCGGGCACAGCTACGGCGGCTACTCGCTGTGCGACGGGTTGGTCGTCGACGTGGGCGCCCTGTCGTCCATCTCACTTGACCGCGCCACCTCGACGGCCACCGTCGGGGCCGGGGCCCTGTTGATCGACATCTACGACACCTTGGGCACCGAGGGGGTGCTCGTGCCCGGCGGATCGTGTCCGACCGTCGGGATCGCCGGCTTGACGCTCGGCGGGGGCATCGGGGTGTTCGACCGCCTCTACGGGCTGACCTGCGACAACCTCCGATCGCTCCGGATCGTCATCGCCGACGGGAGCACCATGACCGCCGACCCGAGCGAGCACGCCAACCTCTTGTGGGCCTGCCAGGGGGGCGGCGGGGGCAACTTCGGGATCGTCACCTCCTTCGACTTCGCCGTCCAGCCGGTCCCGGCCGACCTCTCCTTGTTCACCTTGGACTGGCCGTGGTCGGCCGCCACCGAGGTCCTCGGAGCCTGGCAGGGTTGGGTGCCGACGCAGCCCGACGAACTGTGGTCCAACTGCGAGCTGTCCTCGGGCCCCTCGGGCGAACTCGTCCGGGTGAGCGGGGTGTTCGTCGGCACCCCGGGCACCCTCGACTCGTTGCTCGCCCCGTTGATCTCGGCCGCCGGGAGCCAACCCTCGGGCCACTTCGTCGGCTCCGAGTCCTATCTGAGCGCCATGTTCGTCGAGGCGGGCTGTGCGGGGAAGACCGTCTCGCAGTGCCACCTGCCCACCCAGACCGCCGACGGCACGCTGCCACGCGCCGCCTACGCCGCGAAGTCGACCTACGTCCTCGACGCGTTCGGCTCGTCCGCCCTCGCGGCCACTCTCGAGGCGGTCGCCTCCGCCCAGCAGGTCGCGCCCGGCTTCGGCGTCGCCTTGCTGTTCGACGCCTACGGGGGGGCGATCAACCGGGTCCCCGCCTCGGCGACCGCCTTCGTCCATCGCGACGCATTGGCCGGCGTCCAGATGACCGCGTCGTGGGGGTCCGGAGCCGAGCCGGCCGACGCCTCGGCCTGGCTGGACCAGGCCGCGAGCGCGCTCGCCCCGTACACCACCGGCGCCTACCAGAACTACATCGACCCGACGCTGGCTGACTGGCAAGACGCCTATTACGGAGCCAACCTCCCCCGCCTGGTCGAGGTGAAACGGGCCGTCGACCCCGAAGACCTGTTCCATTTCGCCCAGTCCATCCCAACCACCCTGTCGTCGTGATCAAGTACCTCGGCTCCAAGCGCCGGCTGGTGCCGGTCATCGCCAAGATGGTCGCGGCGGTCGGGGCCGAGCGGGCCCTCGACCTGTTCACCGGGACCACGCGCGTCGCCCAGGGGTTGAAGGCTAACGGGGTGCACGTCACCGCGGTCGACTCCGCCCGCTACGCCGAGAGCTTCGCCCGCTGCTACGTCGAGACCGACGCCACCACCGTCGACCGCCACGAACTCGCTGCCGCCATCGCCCACCTCGACGCCACCCGCGGGAGCCCGGGGTACGTGACCGAGACCTTCTGCCGGGCGTCGCGCTTCTTCCAGCCGTTCAACGGGGAACGGATCGACGCCATCCGCGACGCCATCGAGGCCGACTTCTCGGACAGCCCGCTCTTCCCCATCGTGCTCACCAGCCTGATCGAAGCGGCGGACCGGGTCGACTCCACCACCGGGGTCCAGATGGCCTACGTGAAGGACTGGGCGGCGCGTTCGTACAACCGGCTCGAGCTGCGGGTCCCGACCCTGCTCGACGGCACCGGCCTCGCGCTCCGGGGCGACGCCTGCGAGCTTGCCGGGACCCTCGGACCCTTCGACGTCGCCTACCTCGACCCCCCCTACAACCAGCACCGCTACTTCACCAACTACCACGTGTGGGAGACCCTGGTCGCCTGGGACGCGCCGGAGCACTACGGCGTGGCCTGCAAACGGATCGATGCCCGCGACCCCAGCACGAAGAGCGCCTTCAACTCGAAACGGACCATGCCCGACGCGCTAGCCCAGGTGGTGGCCGACGTCGACTGTGAGCTGTTGATCCTCTCCTACAACGACGAGTCCTGGCTCTCGCTCGAGGAGCTGGTAGCGATGTGCGACCACCACCAGGAGGTGATCACGTTGAGCTTCGACTCACCCCGCTATGTCGGGGCGAGGATCGGGATCCACAACCCCGCCGGCGAACGGGTCGGCACCGTCTCGCATCTCCGCAACCTCGAATATTTGGTGTTGGCGGGGTCAAGAGGGGCCGTCGCCAGGGCAGTCGAAGCCTCGGATCTGGCTTTTGTGGCCTGAGGCGGGGTGCAGGGGGAAGGAGCCCGGACCTCTGGCTTTGGGCCCGTAGACTGAATGATCGGAGCCACAGCAGAACGCAGCCGCCGATTTCCAGCCGATGCCGACACCGCTGCCGCTGATCGGCGCCCGCCCCCAGTCCTCGGCAGAGACCCCCTGGCGATCACCCTCGGGAACTTGGGGGGCGTACTGCTCGCCACCGTCGCCTCCACTCGGTCCTCTTCCCCGCCCGGCGGCGGTTCCTCGGGCCGAGCGCCGAGGTGTTCACCATTTCGCTGATTGCGCGGGCCAGAGGTCCGAGCGGGTTCATCGTCCCCTTGGTGGGTCTAAAGATCGTTCTCGCACTTACCCAGCGGCACGCGCATTTGAGGCCATGGTCAAGTGGGCGATGGTCGGCTCATGGCCCGTCGCCTCACCCTGTCGGGTCGTCGGCCAGCCCCGCTCGACCGAGCGGCTCCGAGCCCCAAGAGTCGCGCTCGGCGATTGGCTGCGACGGATCGTCCATTTTGGCGAGGACGAACGGAGCCGGCGTGAGCGAGCTCGTGTGATCAAGGACAACGACAGTCGACCGGAACCGAGAGAGCGCCTGTCGGGGTTGTCGCGGCTCACTGCGTCTGAATGGCTCACCGCTCACATCCACACCTACCTGCGACACTGGCGCCATGACCAGAGTGCGCACACGGCGCTGGACCGGCGTCGGAACCACACTGCTGGCGGCCGGCACGCTACTCGCGGCCTGCACCGGGAGCTCGAACTCCGCGGTCCGCGCCGGCCGGGCCGGCAGAACCTTGCCGCCCAGCGTCGCATCGAGCACCACCGTCTCGGGGTCCCTCGCCCCCAAGCCGGCCCTGACCGGGTTGATCGACATGGGGGTCCAGACCGCCTACCAGACCGGCCGACCCTTCGCGGTCACGGATCCGAGCACCCTCGACGTCTACGCCGGGGCATTCAGCGGCATCGTCGTCAACGAGGCGTGGTCACAGCTCGAACCTGCAGCGGGCGTCGAGCAGTGGGGCCCTCTTGAGCGGTCGCTCGCAGCCGTAGCCGCATGGAACGCGGCGCACCCCGCGACACCCCTCGGCGTGAAGCTGCGCGTCTTCGCCGGACGCAGCGCACCGGGGTGGGTGACCGCCCAGAGCGGAACGGTCACCATCGTGGTGCACAAGCGTCACGTGACAGTGGGCAAGTGGTGGACACAGCCCTTCGAGTCGGCGTGGCACGCCTTCCAACAGGATCTCGCCGCACGCTACGACGCCAACTCGCTTGTGCGGCAGGTCTCGGTATCGTCATGTTCGAGCAGCACCGGGGAGCCCTTCGTGGTGAGTGGGGCGCCGGCCTCCCAGGCCAACCTGACGATGGCGGGCTGGACCCCCCAAGCCCAAGAGCAGTGCCTGGCCGGGGCGTTGTCGGACTACTCGGGTTGGAAGCGCACTCCGATCACCTTCGCCTTCAACCCTCTGCCGACGCCGTCTGGCCCGGACTCGACCTTCATGGTCCAAGAGATGCGCGCCTGCGCAGCGTCGGCGTCGGAAGGAGGACCCTTTTGCATCGTGGGAAACAACGACCTGTCCGATGCCGCTTCGATGAACCGGTACTCGGCACCGGCATTGGCTGAGATCAGCCAGCTCCGGGCGGGTCCGCAGCCACCAGTCGTGTACTTCCAGACCGTCGGCGCCAAGGTGACGTGCCAGGCGATGGCGGTCGCCACCATGTACCACGCATCATCGGTCGAATTGTGGCCCCCGAACGGTGCCTACCTGGGGTTCTCCGCCGTGCCCGTAAACACACTTGCGAGCTGGAACACGGCGCTGGCGTCCGGAGCGCCGATCACCTGCTGAGCATCGCGCCGCGTACGCCGAGCGCAACGCGCGATCCGAGACCGGGCGTCAGGCGCAGGAGCTCAGCCAAGAGCGTTCGCGAATAGCTGACGCACCAAGCACGGTGGTCATCGACCCGCCGACAACCTCCGAGCCCGCCAACTCCACACCCAGATCCAGTTCCTTCGCCGCATCACCGTGGTGGCGTCGCGGTGATCGCGTTGGCCGTCGTGCTCTTGAGCTTCCGCGCGGCGCGCGTCGCCCGAGCCAGCGTGCTGGCGTCGGCAGGATTGATCGGGCTGGTGGCCCGGGTGGCGGTCCGTCCGACGTTGGCCAACGTGGTCGCCGGTATTCAGATCGCCATCAGTCAGTCGATCCGAGTCGACAACGTGGTCGTCGTCGAGGGGCGGTGCCGACGGGTCGAAGAAATCGCCCTCACCGATGTGGTCCTCCGCATCTGGGACCTACGCCGCCTCGTGCTCCCCATCGTCTCGTTCGTCGAGACTCCCTTCGAGAACTGGATCCCCGCTCGACCGCCGACATCATTGGCTGGGTCAATCTCGAAGTCGACCACCGGACCCCGGCCGACGAGGTGCGCCGACGACCGAACGAGATCCTCGCCCACTCCCCCAACTCGGACCACAAGACCTGGAAGCTCAGGTGACCGAGTCCGGGCCCTCGACCATCACGCTTCGAGCGATGATGAACTCGGCGAACAGCTCGACCTCGTCGGACCTGCAGTGTGAGGTGCGCGAGCACCTCATCGCCTTCCTGCGCGACCTCCACCCCGAAGCCGAGGCCGGCGCGGCACCGGCGGTTCCGACCCGCCGGAGCGCTGCGGCCGGATCCAATCCGCAGGGGTTGGTAGGTGCCGTCGACGCCCGAGCCGCTCGGGAGCCTCGCACGTCGCGCGGTCGCCCGGCGAGCGGCGGCCTCAACGCTCGATCAACAACACCTTGTCCCGAGATCGCTGCCCCGAAACGATGGTGATCTGGCGAACCGGGACCCCGAGGTGCGCGGCCACCAGTCGGCAGACGGCGGCGTTGGCCCGGCCGTCGACCGGCGCGGCCATGGTCCGAACCACGAGCCGTCCGGCCCGCTCCCCTCCCACCTCGTCCCGCTTGGCTCGCGCGATGACCCTCACCAAGAGCTGGTTGGGGGCATCGTCGATCGGAGGTTCGATGACCTCTCGATGCACCGCTCAGGCCGGGACCGGCTGAGCCCCCCGAACGAGGCGCCCGGGGAGCGCTCCGGTGTGCTCGCCGTCGGTGTAGGTCTCGACGCCCGAGACGAACGTGTGCAGGTACCCGTCCGCCCGCTGGAGGAGTCGCTTGCCGCCGGCTGGCAGGTCGAAGGCCATGGTCGGGGCCCGGAGGGCCAGATGGTCGAGGTCGATCACATTCACGTCGGCCTTGAACCCCGGTCGGAGCACACCCCGGTCACCGAGGCCGATCATCGCGGCGGTCATCGAGGTCTGCTTGGCCACCACGGTGGCGAGATCGAGGCGCTCGCCCCGCCGACGGTCACGTACCCAATGCGTGAGCATGGTGGTCTGGAAGCTGCCGTCACAGATCGTCCCGACGTGCGCACCCCCGTCGCCGAGACCGAGCACGGCGTGATCGTCGAGAAGCATGGTCCGCACCGCGTCGAGGTTCCCGTCGGAGTAGTTGAGGAAGGGCACGTACAGGAAGGCCCGACCTTCCTTGGCCAACAGGTGTTCCATCGCCAGTGCCTCGGGACTCGCCCCGCTTCGAGCCGCCATCGCGGCGATCGAGTCCTCGGGCGTCGGCTCGTAGTCGGGCGGGTCCCCGAGCACAAACACCCGGTCCCACCGGAAGGCGGTGCGGCCGCTCTCCATCTCGGTCACCACCCGGGCCCGCACCTCGGGGTCGCGCAGCCTGAGCAGGCGCTCTTCGAAAGCCAGGGTCGCGAGCTCTCGTCCGAGCTCTGAGGCGCGGGTCGGGTCGATCGTCGCCTGGAGGCCGAGGAGCACCCCGACCGGACGCGACCCGACTTGGGCGCTGACTCGGAGCCCCCGGTCGTTGGCGGCCCCGATCTCCTTCAGGATCACCTGCCAATCGAGCGGGCGGTAGTCGTTCTGCGCCAGCGAGATCGACAACGGCCGGCCCGATGCCTCGGCCATGCCGAGCACCGTCGACATCTCCTCGTCGAGCTGGGCGAAGTCCGAGACGACCTGGAGCACCCCTTGGCCCGAGGACCCCATCACCGAGGCGATCCCGGCGAGCTCGTCGGCGGCCGCCGTCAAGGTCGGGGTCCAGTCGCCGGTCGAGGTGCGGTGGTTGCGAGTCCTCGACGTGGTGAACCCGAAGGCTCCTGCCACCACCGCCTCTTGGGCCAGGCGGCCCATCGCCTCGATGTCCTCGGCGGTGGCGTCCTCCCTGGCGGCACCCCGCTCGCCCATCACGTACAGGCGCAACGCCCCGTGGGGCAGCTGCGCGCCGACATCGACGTCATGCCGGCGGCGTTCGAGCGCCGTCAGGTACTCGGGGAAGCTCTCCCAGTCCCACTCGAGGCCCTCGTGGAGAGCCGAGCCGGGGATATCCTCCACGCCTTCCATGAGCTCGATGAGCCGCTGATGGTCACCCTCGTGCACCGGGGCAAAACCCACGCCGCAGTTGCCCATGATCACGGTGGTCACGCCGTGCCACGCCGACGGGACCATCTGGTTGTCCCAGGTCGCCTGGCCGTCGTAGTGGCAGTGCACGTCGACGAACCCCGGGGTCACAATCGCGCCGTCGGCGTCGATGGTCCGGCGCGCCCGACCCTCGACCTTCCCGAGGGCGCTGATACGGTCGGCAGTCACTGCCACGTCACCGGTGAACGGCGCCGATCCGGTCCCGTCGACGACCGTGCCTCCCCTGATCACCAGGTCATGGGGCATGGCTCCTCCAATCCTGCCGGTCGGGCGCCTCGGTGCAGGCAGGTCCCCGCACGGGACGACCAGTCTGGCTCCGATCTTGCCAGCCTTGCGGGCCGCGAGGGGCCGAAACGGCCCCGGGCCACCCTCGCCCGCCCAAGGCGAACGTGGTTCGTCAAGCCCGACGATCCCGGGTTGAGGTCGGGGACGGTTCTCCGCCGTCGCCTTGCACGGCTCCTCGGCGAACCGTCCCCTTCCCGGTCGGTTTCAAGACCTCGGCTCGAGCGTTGTTCCTCCTTCCCGTCCCGGCTCGCCTTCGGCACGTCGAGCTCGGCTGTCTTCGCTCGTCACCGCAGCACCAGTTGGGACTGGATGACCTTGGCGGCCAGCCTGCCGGCGGCGTCTCGCAGCTCGGTCTCGACGACGATCACCGTTCGACCGACGTGCAACGGGCGCGACGTCGCCTCGAGAAACCCCTCACGCAACGCTCGGACGAAGTTGGTCTTCGACTCGACCGTGGTCGTGCCCGATGCGTCGTCGGGGAGATGGACGAACGCGCACATCGCTCCCGTCGAGTCGGCGAGCGCCATGAGTGCCCCACCGTGCAGGACTCCGCCCGAGGTGCAGTGCGCCTCGGACCATGCCAACCGGGCGGTCACGGTGTCGCCGGACACACCGACGAACTCGATCCCGAGGGTTCGCGCAAATGGCATGGAGGCGTAGAAGGTGGCGACGTGGTCTGGCTCCGAAGCAGCGGTCATGGGTGAGAGCATCCCAGAGGGTTCCCTCATTGACACTCGCTCGTCATGATGCTGCAGGGCCCGAGCACGGGCCGCCGTCGCGAGTCCTGGGAGCCGACCGAGCAGCCTGTCGCGAGCGCCCCCAGGGCGGCCGCGATGACGAGGAAGCGCTGCCGCCACATCATGGCTCCGCCGCCGGCAGCGACACCACGAAGCGGGCACCCCCTCCCGGGGCCGGCTCGACCCGAAGCGAGCCGTGGTGGCCCCGGGCGTGGTCGGCGACAAGGACCAGTCCCAGGCCGGCACCGGCGACGCTGGAACCTCGCCCGGCCGCCTTGCCCCGATAAAGGCGCTCGAGGACCGCTCCGCCTCGGCCAGGTCGACTCCGGGTCCATGGTCCTCGACTGCGATCTCGACGTAGCCGTCATGTCGGTCCGCCCACACGAGCGACGAGCCCCCGAGCTTTCCCGACTCGGCGCCCCCCTCGGCCCGGGAGATCTCGAGGAGATCCTGGACCATGTCCGAGAACCGATCGATCTCCATCTTGAGCAAGTCCAGAGCGGGTCGTCCGCTCTCTAGGATGCGGGTCGAACCTGAGAGGACCTACCGACCAAACGTTGCGACTTCGTCACCTTCGAACAGAGCCCACCGCTCGGTGACGGCTTCGGTCAGTCCGCTCGCGAATGGATCAGTGATCCGAGGCGGAACTTCCGTCGGCCTCGGCGGCGGCCTTGATCCGCTCGAGGGTTGTGCGCATGGCCCGTTCACGTTCCTGGTCGCGGTTGGCCATGACGTAGTCCTCGATGATCGCCGCATCGAGCGGCATGTGGATGGCTTCGAACGACTCGGTGAGGTCAGTGCCGCCACCGGCCGGTTCGAATCGGTAGGTCCAGCGAACGAGCGCTTTGTGTCCGCGCATGGTCGTCCATGACAGCACCCTTCCCGGCTCGACCTCGGTGACCGTGCAGTTCATCGACCATCGCAGCCACCGAAAGCGGTTCGAGCCCTTGAAACGGGCACCGGTCTTGGCAGGCGCGCTCGCCCCGTCGAGCCACTGGACCCGGTAGCACTCTGGACTCCACTCACCCATGCGCTCGAGGTCGGCCACCAACTCCCACACCCGCTCGGGGGGCGCGTCGATGTGGACCGTGACCTGGCCTTCACGTGCGGTCCTCGGCATCGCTACCTCCGTTGCTCGTCCCCGTGGCCGCCGTGCCCCGAGGCCCGGTACTCGGCTCGATTGAGCGAACGACCCAGTAATGGTGGTCCAAATCGGCCCCCGTTACCACCGGTTGGTGCCGAGGTGCGGGAGACGCCGTGGGCCGACCCCTGAAGCCAAGAAGGTGGCGGGGGCCACGACGCCGTTGCGTGGCCACGGGGGCGCCGAGCACGACGCGACCGAACCCGACCGATGAGTCCGAAGGCGGGTGACGAGAAGATCGGCGAGCGGGTGCTCCGTCGCCGGCCCACCGAGCCGGTGCCCGCCGCTGGAGCGAGCGGGGCGCGGATGCAAGAGTGGGCCTCCATGAGTGCTGCCGGAACCACCCAACCCCGCCATGGGATCACCGTCCCCTTCGACGTCCCCCTCCACCAGCACCGCCGTTGGTTCGAACTCCTGGTCGACCTCGGCTACACCGACATCTGGTCGATGGAGGTCGACGGGGCGGACGGGTTCACCCCGTTGGCGCTGGCCGCCGCGTGGACCCCGGCCCTCAATCTCGGGATCGCGATCGCGCCGGTCTTCACCCGCGGTCCGGCCCTCTTGGCCCAGACCGCGGCGGCCATGGCTGACGCCGCCCCCGGGCGCTTCGCCCTCGGTGTCGGGTCCTCGTCCGAAGCGATCGTGCAACGGTGGAACGGTTTGTCGTTCGAGGAGCCCTACCGCAAGGCGCGCGATGTGCTCCGCTTCCTCAAGTCCGCCATGACCGGCGAGCGGGTCGAGGCCGAGTTCTCGACCTTCGCCACGAAGGGCTTCCGCCTCTCCCGGGTGCCCGAACAGCCACCGCCGATCTATCTGGCGGCACTGCGTCCCGGAATGCTCGCGCTGGCCGGTCGAGAGGCCGACGGGGCCATCTTGAACTGGCTGTCAGCTGAGGACGTGAAAAAGGCAGTGGCCGAGATCGGCGGCGAGGGCCATAAGGAGGTGGTCGCCCGGATCTTCACCATCCCGACCGAGGACGTCGTGACGGCACGAGCGGTCGGACGACGCATGATCGCCGCGTACATGAACGTCGAGGCCTACGCGCAGTTCCAAGCTTGGCTCGGGCGGGGCGAACTGCTGGCGGGCATGTGGGAGAAGTGGTCGGCGGGTGACCGGAGGGGGGCGTTGGAGGCCATCCCCGACGAAGTCGTCGACGACCTGATCGTGCACGGGTCCTTCGATCGGTGTCGGGACAAGATCGCCGCCTACGCGCGCAACGGGGTCACCATTCCTGCACCGATGATCATCCCAGTCGGCGTCGACCTCGAAGACGCGGTCCGCGGGCTCGCCCCCAGAGCCTGAGCGGTTCGCGTCCGACGAAGCCGCAGTCGCGCCCCGAGAGCCTCGATGATCTGGGCACCCGACGCCGAGGCCACCGGCACCAGGGACAACCCGGTGAGCGGATCACGCTTGTCGGGGCGATCGGGCTCCGCTCGCGGCGATCGGGCGTCCGTGGCACGAGGCCGTGGGTGAGACGACCTACCACCGACGGGCCGTCGACGCCCAGCTCGATGCGCTGCTCACGCAGCGCGCCGCGGTCGCGATCGTCGGTGCGCCGGCGGTCGGGAAGAGCACCACGGCCTTGCGTCGGGCCTCGAGCGTCTTCGCCCTCGAGCAACCGGGGGTCGCCCGAACGGCGCGCCAGAACTGGCACGTGGTGGCCACGAGCGATCCACCGGTGCTGCTGGACCACTGGCAGCGGCTCCCGACGTGCTGGGCCGACGTCGAAAGAACCCTGGGCGCCAGGGATCGGGGCCGGTTCCTCCTCACCGGCTGCGGCCCGGTCCCGCACGCTGAAAACGGTGATCGGCTCGGGCGCCTGACTCAGCTCCGGATGCGGCCGCTCAGTCTCGCCGAACGCGGCGTTGCCCACCCCACGGTCGGCCTGGCGGAGCTGCTGAGCGGCACTCGACCGGCCCTGCGCGGCCGGAGTGCCGTCGAGAGCGTGCACTACGTCGAAGAGATCGTCGCCTCGGGCTTCCCGGGTATCCGCCCCCTGCCCGGGCCGGCTCGTCGGGCCGAGCTCGATCGCTACCTGAACCGGGTGGTCGACCACCACCTCCCCGAGCTCGGGCGCCCGATCCGGGAGACGTCCGGACTCCGTCGCTGGCTGCGGG
>JAJYVS010000008.1 GCA_021791895.1 Actinomycetes bacterium
CAGTACCGGGGCGAGAACATGAGCTCGCTGTAGGCGAGCTCCCACAGGAAGAAGTTGGACAGGCGGTGCTCGCCCGAGCTGCGGATGACCAGGTCGGGGTCGGGCATGTCGGGGTAGTAGAGATGCGAGCCGATGGTCCGCTCGTTCACCCGGGCCGCCGGGACCCCGTCGCGGACGATGGCCCGGACCGCGTCGACGATCTCGGCCCGCCCGCCGTAGTTGAAGGCCAGGGTGAGGGTCATGGTCCGGTTGGACTCGGTCAGCGCGGTCGCCTCGTCCATGGCCCGTTGCACCCGGCGGGGGATGCGGCGGTCGGGCCGGCCGGCGAAGCGGATCCTCACCCCGCGGCGGTTGAGCTCGTCACGACGGCGGGCGAGGAGCGTCTCGTTGAAGTTCATGAGGAAGCGGACCTCGTCGGGCGGGCGGCGCCAGTTCTCGGTCGAGAAGGCGTACACCGTGAACCACCGCAACCCCACCTCGAGCGCCCCGTTCACCACCTTGAACAGTGCCTCTTCCCCCGCGATATGGCCCTCGGTCCGGGGCAGGTCCCGCTGCGCGGCCCAGCGGCCGTTCCCGTCCATCACGCAGGCGACGTGGGCCGGCATGCGGCGGCGGTCGAGCTCGGCGGGCACCGGCTCGGGCGCCTCGCTCCCGGCCGGCGAGGGCGAACCCCCGGGCGGGAGCCCGGAGGCGCCCTCGAGCGAACCGGCACGTCGAATCACACCGGCGAAACTACCGCCACCCGCCCGAACGCCGGGGCCGGACCTCGAACCGCCGGTCACGGCTGGGCGGTACGGTCGGCCCGGTGAAGGAGGGGGCACAGCGAGTCCCGGGTTCCGGCCCCGGCCGGGCTCCATCGGACCATGACCCGGCCGCGGCGGCGACCGCCCTGCTCGACCGGGTGGTCGCCGACCTGCCCGGCGGCGGTGAGGAGCGGCCGGGCCAGCGGGAGATGGCGGCGAGGGTGGCCCAGGCCATGACGCGGGGAACCAACCTGGTGGTCCAGGCGGGTACCGGCACCGGCAAGTCGCTCGCCTACCTCGCCCCGGCGGCCACCTCGGGAAAGACGGTGGTGGTGGCGACCGCCACCAAGGCCCTCCAGGACCAGCTGGCGACGAAAGACCTCCCGCTCCTCGACGCCGCGGTCGACGGCCCGTTCGCGTGGGCGGTGCTGAAGGGCCGGTCGAACTACCTGTGCCGGCAGCGGGCGAGCGAGCTCGGTGACGGCGGGGGGCGACTGGGCCTGGGCGAGCCGGCCGACGAGCGCGACGACTACGGGGCCCCGTCGGACCCTGGCCGGCTGGCCGACCAGCTCCACCGCATCCTGCGTTGGTCCGGACGCACCGAGAGCGGGGACAGGGCGGAGCTCAGCTTCGAGCCCTCCGCCCGGGCCTGGGCGATGGTGAGCGTCGGCCCGCGCGAGTGCCCGGGGGCGTTCCGGTGCCCCTCCGGCCAGCGGTGTTTCGCCGAGGCCGCCAGGGACCGGGCCGCTGCGGCCGACGTCATCGTGGTCAACACCCACCTCTACGGCGCCCACCTGGCCGCTGGGGGCGGGGTTCTCCCGCCCCACGAGGTGGTGGTCTTCGACGAGGCCCACGAGCTCGAGGAGGTGATGACCGCCAGCCTCGGGGCCGAGGTCACCCCGGGGCGGTTCCGGGCGCTCTCGGCGGGCGCGAGGGCGCTGCTCCCCCGCGAGGACGCCTCGGTCGCCGCAGGCGTCGGGGAGATCGCCGACGCGATGACCGAGGCGCTGGCCCGGCACCTCGGCAGCCGGGTGTCCCTCGGTGGCGGCGCCGGCGTGGCCCAGCGCGACGTCGCTGACCTGGTCACGTTGGCCCGAGCGCGGGTCGACGAGCTCACGGCCCGGCTGCGGGTCGCCGAACGGGACGCCGGCCGCGAGGACCAGGCCTCGCTCGTGCGCTCGCTCAGTGCGGCCGGGCACCTGGCCGAGGACCTGGGACGGATCCTGGCCGTCTCCGACGACGAGGTGGTCTGGGTGGACGGCGACCGCCGGGCCCCGGTCCTGCGGCTCTCGCCGGTCGACGTGTCCGACGCACTGCACGAGTCCCTGTGGGGGGTGGTGAGCGCCGTGCTCACCAGCGCCACCATCCCGGTGGGACTCGAGGCCCGGCTCGGGCTCGAGGGCACGGGCGTCACCCAGCTCGACGTGGGGAGCCCCTTCGATTTCGCTAACCACGCCCTGCTCTACGTGGCCCGGCACCTGCCCGACCGGCGGCGGGCCGACGCCGAGCCGGCCCTCATCGAGGAGCTCGCGGCGTTGATCGACGCGGCCGGGGGCCGGACCCTGGCCCTGTTCACCTCGCGTCGGGCGACCGAAGCCGCTGCCGCCGCGCTCGCCCCCCGGCTCCCCCACCGCGTCCTCGTCCAGGGCCAGCTGCCCAAGCCCGCGCTCCTCGCGGCATTCAGCGCCGAGGAGTCGTCCTGCCTCTTCGCCACCCTCGGCTTCTGGCAGGGGGTGGACGTCCCCGGCCGGTCGCTCTCCCTCGTCACCCTGGACCGCCTCCCCTTCCCCCGGCCCGGGGACCCGGTGGCCGACGCCCGCCGGGAGCGGGCCGGCGACGCCGCGTTCGGGGCGGTCGACCTGCCCCGGGCCGCCACGCTGCTCGCCCAGGGGGTCGGGCGGCTGATCCGCAGCGCCGAGGACCGCGGCGTGGTCGCCGTCCTCGACTCGCGCCTCGCCACCGCGAGCTACCGGACTACCCTCTTGGCCGCCCTCCCCCCGATGCGGCGAACCACCGACCGCCGGGTCGTCGAGCGGTTCCTGGCCGACGCGCTGGCCGCCGGGGCGTAGCCCCGCGGCGGCGCGGGTGCCCGGGTCGCGCTACTAGGGCCGCCGGTTGCTGAGCACGAGCGTGCCCGAGGCGGCGAACATGCCCCCGACGCCGTGGGCGACGCTCAGCTCCACCCCCTTGACCTGGGCGGGGGCCACGCCGCGGAGCTGGCGCACCGACTCTTGGATGGCGAACATGCCGTACATGCCGGTGTGGGTGTAAGAGAGACCGCCGCCATTGGTGTTGAGCGGGAGCTTGCCCCCCGGCGCCGTGTTGCCCTCCTCGACGAAGGAGCCGGCCTCGCCTCGCCCGACGAAGCCCAGGTCCTCCAGGCCGTAGATCGGCAGGTGGGCGAAGGCGTCGTAGATCATCAGGTGGTCGACGTCGGCAGGGGTGATCCCGGCCTCGGCGAAGGCCTTGGCCCCGGACACCCGGAAGGCCCGGGACGTCGTGAAGTCCTCCATCTGGGAGACCATCGGGGTCTCGGACGACTCGCCGGTGCCCACGATGTACACCGGGGGCCTGGCCAGGTCCATGTCCGCGGCCCGTTCGGCGGTGGTGAGCACGAGCGCGCCGCCGCCGTCGGTCACGAGGCAGCACTCGAGCAGGTGGATCGGGTAGGCGATGACCCGGGACGACAGCACGTCGTCCACCGTGATGGGGTCGCGCATCATGGCCCGCGGGTTGCTCATGGCCCATTGGCGCTGGACCACCGCCACCGAGGCCAGCTGCTCGTGGGTCAGGCCGAACTCCTTCATGTAGCGCAGCACCCCCATGGGGAACATGGTGGGTGGCCCGGTCGGGCCGTAGGGGGCCTCGAACTGGCCCTGCAGGGAGGCGCCGTCCCCGCCCCGACCACCGGCGCCCACCCGGGACCGGCCCGACTGGCCGTGGGTGACGAGCACCATCTCGCACATGCCGCTCGCCAGCGCGGCAGCGGCGTGCCGGACGTGGAGCATGAACGAGCACCCACCGACGCTCGTGCCGTCGAGGTAGGTGGGGGTGATCCCGAGGTAGTGCGCCACCCCGACCGGGTTGGCGGCACAGGCCACCCCGTCGATGTCGGCCACGCCGACCCCGCAGTCGGCCATGGCGTTGCGGGCCGCGTCGGCGTGCAGCTGGATCTCCGAGAGGTTGGGGATCACCCCGAGCTCGGTGGTCTCGGCCGCTCCGACGATGGCCACCGCGCTCTTGACGCTCGTCGGGCTCACCCTCGCACCCCCGTCGTGGCCGCCGGCTTGAACAGCGGCAACATCACCGAGCCCCGCTCTTCGAAGGTGACCTCAAGGGGCATGTCGAGGACCAGGTTCTCGGGGGTGTTCTCGATCCCGACGATGTTCGACATCATCCGGGGACCCTCCGCCAGCTCGACCACCGCGATCGCGTAGGGGGCGTCCTCCTCGAAGCCGGGGGCCGCTCGGTGGTTGATCAAGTAGGTGTGCAGCACCCCCTGGCCGCTCACCGAGCGCCACTCCACCTGGTCCGACAGACAGCGCGGGCAGAACGGGCGCGGCGGGAAGTAGTAGCGGTCGCACGCGCCGCAGTGCTGCAGACGCAGCTCGCCGTTCGCGCAGCCGTCCCAGAAGGTCTGGGTCTCGGGCGTGGGTCTGGGTTCGGGTTTCGGTGGGCTCACGCCGGCACTCTCGCGACGCGGGCGGGCCGGGTCAAATTGACCCCGGGTCCGGGCGGACAGAGGGCCGGGGCCGGCAGCCGTGCCCCGGGGGGCCGCGGTACGCTCCACCACGCGAACGAGGTCCCCGGGGCCGGCTCAGAGAACCCGCCGGCCGAGACCGACGGTGAACCCCGAGATGACGATCAAGTCGTGAAACGACGCGCGCCCGGGCAGGTCCAGGCGGTGCTGACCTCGCGTCCGGCCCGGGTGATCGGGGTCATCGCCGGCCCCCTCGCGCTGAGCGCGGCCTCCATCGCCTTCGGGCCGCGGGTGACACCCACCCAGAGCGTCTCGGCTCTCGGACGGACCGTCGAGGTCGGCACGGCCAGTCCGACGCTCAGCCTGTCGGGGGCCGGGTTGCTCGACCTGTTCGGTCAGGCGCTGCCGACCACGGTGGCCTTCAACGGTCCGCTGCGACCCCGGCTCGTGCTCACCGGGATCGACGTCAACCACCAGGGTGCGAACTTCCTCACCCCGAAAACCAGCGAGGCGAGCGGCGAAGCACTCGGATCGGCGCTGGCCGGCGAATGGACCCGGTACTTCTTGTGGGAGATCGCCTTCGTCGGCATCGGCGCGCTGATCCTGGGCGTCGCCTACGTCGGGATCCGCCGACACTCCGTGCGGCGTTCCCTCGCCCCTCGTCCTGATCGGCGTCCTCTGCGCCGAAGCGATCAACCTGGGCGGGATCATGCTGACCGCCTACAGCGCTCCGGCCCTCTTGGCCCAGGTCCACTCGCTGAGCGAGCTGGTCGGCCAGAGCCCGCAGCCCCCGATCGTCCCTGCCCCCGGGCCCCCGGTGCACAGCGGCCAGGCGGTGGTGCTCGGCGACTCCACCGCCGCGGGGGAACCCGCTTGTGCCGGAGCCGAGCGCCCTCGACCGGGCCCGCCAGCCCAGCTCGGACGCCTTCGCTGTCGCGCTGGCCCAGACGAACAACTGGAACGTCGAGAACCTGGCCCGCAGCGGCGCGACCATTCCGGCCGGACTCCTCGGTCCCCAGGTCTTCAGCACCGACCTCAGCGCTCCGGCCCAGCTCGCGACGGCCAAGCGGGCCGTCGGCCTCAAGGCCATCTTCGTCAGCGTCGGCGCCAACGACGTGGACCAGGACGCGTTGGTGCAACTGTGCGCCGCCTCGACGAGCTGTGACAGCGCCGCGTCGACGGCCTACGTCCAAAGCGGCCTCCACCAGTTCAGCCAGCCCTACTTGCAGCTGCTCGGTCAGCTGGGCTCGGTGCCCGGGCACCCTCAGGTGGTCATCAACCAGTACCACGACCCTTTCGCCTGGACCGAGACGGGTCGCCCGCGGTCAAGCAAGAGGTCCTCATCCAACGCCTGGCCGACCTGAACGGCGTGCTGGCCGAGGGGGCCAAGGCGTCGGGCTTCACCTCGGTCCAGCCGGACTTCTCCGGGCACCAGCTGTGCACGGCCGAGTCCTACGTGCAGGGGGTCTCGGACCCCGCGCCCTTCCACCCGAGCGCGAGCGGGAACTGGCCATCGCCTTGGCCGACGAGCAGGCGCTGCGTTCGGCCGGATAACCCGGCGCGCCACGGGGGACGCCGCGGGCTCCCGGCGGATCAGGGATCCGGGGACGGCGCCGGCGGCCACGATCGTCGCGACTCGACGACCGGGCCCATGAGGCCGACGTCGTTGCCGTCGGGATCGGTGACGATCGCGTAGCGGGCGCCCCAGAACGCGTCGAAGGGCGGCTGGCGGCCGCGGCTGCCGGCCGCCGTCAGCTCGGCGTAGAGCCGGTCGACAGCGTCGGGGCTCGGAAGGGCGAAGCCCACGACCACGCGCGCCGAGGACGGATCGGCACGCCACCCGGCGTGCCAACGGGCGGCCGACTCGGCGGTGTCGAGCTCCAGACTGAACCCGCCGGGCGTGCGCAGCTGCACGTGACCACCGGCGGGGTCCCCTTGGGCCTCGGCCCCCAGGCGGCGGTAGAAGGCCATGCTGGCCGCCAGGTCGGCAACCACCACGTTCAGCATGTGGAGGTCGCCGCGCGCTACGCCGCGCACCTCCTCCCCCCCGTCGCCGAGCGCTCCGGGCGCTCCGGCCGCTCCTGCGCTCAGTGGGCGACCGCCCCGAGGTCGCGCAGCGCCGCGATCTCCTGCGCGCTGTAGCCAAGCTCGCTCAGCACCTCCTCGTTGTGCTGACCCAAGGTCGGCGGGGCCAGGCGGACCGTCGTCGGGGTGCGGTCCATCTGGATCACCGGCGCGACCATCGACACCGCGCCGGCGGCCGGGTGGTCGAAGTGCACGACCAGCTCGTTGGCGAGCACCTGGGGGTCGTCGAGCAGCTCGGTCACCGTGCGCACCGGCCCAGCCGGGACCCCGGCGGCGTCGAACGCCTCCAACCACTCGTCGGTCGTCCGCTCTAAGAACCGCTCGATGGCCGCCAGCGTGAAGGCCTTGGCCACTTCCAGTCCCTCGGCGGAGTCCCGGGCGATCTTACGCTCGTGGCGGACGTCCCGCACCCCGATGGCCTCGGCCATCTTGCGGCGCAAGGTCGGGGTGAGACAGGCCACCGCGACCATGGAGTCCTTCGTCCGGTAGACCCGGTAGTAGGCGTTGAGGGCCCGGGCCTCGGGGCTCGAGCTCGACGCACTCCCCTCGCTGAGCGGTGCCACCACGTCAGTGCGCATGAACGTCGAGATCTGTAGGGCGAGCGAGGTCCCGAGCAAGGTGGTGTCCACCTTCTGGCCCACCCCGGTCTGCTCCCGCGAGTACAGGGCGGCACAGATCGCCAGCGCGATGAACAGGCCGGTCGCGTAGTCTCCGATGGCCGGGGTGACCGGCATCGGCACCCCGTCGGCGTCCGCCCTGCCCCCGGTCAGCATGAGGCCGGTCACCGCCTGGGCGATCAGGTCGTAGCCCGGTCGGTGGCTGTGGTCGCCCCGGGCGCCCATGGCCGTGTTCTGCACGTAGATCAGCCGGGGGTTGAGCCCGGCCAGGGTCTCGTAGTCGATGCCCAGGCGTTTTGGGACGTCGGGGCGGTAGTTGACGATCACCACGTCCATGTCCGGGACCAACCGGCGGACCACCTCTTGGGCCTCGGGCCGCTTCAGGTCCAAGGTGATGCCCCGCTTGTTCCGGTTGAGGGAGAGGAAGGTCCGGCTCTCGTTCGGCGCGAACTCGATCGAGTGCCGCCAGGGGTCCCCCTCGGGCGGCTCGACCTTGATCACCTCGGCCCCCATGTCACCGAGGTGCATCCCGGCGAAGGGCGCCGCGATCATCTCGGAGAACTCGAGGATCCGAACCCCGTCCAGGGCGCCCCCGCTCATCGGTCCTCCCCGTACAGGGGCGAGGAGGCCTTCATCCAGCGCAGCTGCATCCGCATGGACACCGCCACGGCCCCGGTGTGGTCGGTGGCCCGGCTGTCGTACCAGACGTACTCGGTCTTGGGGCTGGCCCCCACCGCCACCACCTCGCCGCTCACGGTGTAGGTGGTCTCGCAGCGCAGGGGTCCGGTGCCGAAGCGCAGTTCGATCGCACTGAACAGCCCCACCGCATCGTGGATGTAAGGACCGAAGTCGTCGCGCCCGTTGCGGATCAGCTGGACGATGGCCGAGGGGGGCACGATGGGCGGCCCCCAGGGCGAGGACCCCCGGTACCAGGAGAGCGGCTCGGTCATGGTCCCCTGCTCGATCCGGTCCCGCTGGGCCTCGGCGTCGACGCTGAAGGTCCGCGGCGCGATGGGTGAGCCGGGCGAGACGCCGGCCAGGATGCGCAGCGTCTCGGGCGAGCTCGGCCGAAGGTCGATGGCGTGTAGGTGGGTCGGCTCGGTCTCGGCCAGCCCGGCCGTCCCCTCGGCCACCAACAGGCCGTCGGTTCGTTCCATGCGCGCCGCCACCTGGCGGGCCCCGCCCTCAGGCCTCCCGACGAAGGCGATCACCGGCTCGGCGTCGACGGTGGCGTTCTTGAAGGCGAGCGAGATGGACCCGGCCTCGAACCAGCGCTGGGTGAAGGCGGCCATGAGGACCGGCGGGAACTGGTCGAGGTGGATCGACCCGGCGACCGTCCCGCCCCGGAAGCCGAGCGCCTGGGCCGTCCCGTCGTCGTGGATGTTGTGGGCCCCATCCCCGGTCGCACCGGTTAGCGCCCGGAACGCCGTGCTGGCCCGGTTGCGCGGGACCCGGACCGGGCCGACGTAGGACCCGTCGACGACCGGGATCGCCGTCGTCTCGGTGCTCATTGCTCCTCCTTGCCCCGCGCCTCGGCGCGGACCGTGCCCACCTTCAGCTCCCGGAACGGGATGTCCCGGTCGACCTGGGGCTCCCGGGGCAGCCCGAGCACGCGCTCCCCCAAGATGTTGTGCTGGATCTCGTCGGTCCCCCCGGCGATCGAGGTCGAGGGGGCCTGGAGCGTCGAGTGGGCGATGGCCCCGCCGTGAGGGGCTTCGGCACCGGCCAGCATCCCGGCCGCCCCCAAGATGGCCGGACCGAGGTCCCGGTTGATGCGGGTCGCGACCGAGCGGGCCAGCTTGGTGATGGAGCTGGCCGGCCCGGCCCCCTTGCCGGCGGCGGCGTCGGCCCGGGCCCGCTCCTGGCTCATGGCGTTGACCCGGGCCTGGACGTAGTAGCGGACGACGTCCTGGCGCACCGGGTCGGTGCGGTTGGCGCCGGGCTCGCCGATGAGCGAGACCGGGCTCAAGGGTCCGGCGATGCCTGGGTTGCGGGCGTCTGGCGAGGTCGTCCGCCGGGCGCCGCGCCGCTCGACGAGCTCCCCGAGCTTGCGGTTCCGCAGGTCTCGTCGCCGCTCACCGAGGTCACTGCGTTGGGTGACCCCGACTCCGACCACTCCGGCCCGTCCGCTGCGCTCGAAGGCCAAGGTGGTCACGGCAGCGGCCCAGCCGTCGCCGGGCCGCCCGATCAGGTCGGCGTCGGCGACCCTCGCGTCGGTGAAGAACACCTCGTTGAAGTTGGCGTCGCCGGTCATCTGCTTCAACGGACGGATGTCGATGCCCGGCTGCTCGACTTGGATGATGAAGTAGCCGAGCCCGCGGTGCTTCGGAGCGTCCATGTCGACCCGTGCGAGCAGCATGCCCCGGTCGGCCGTCCTCGCCCCCGAGGTCCAGACCTTCTGGCCGTTCACCACCCACTCGTCACCGTCCCGGACCGCCCGCGTCTGGGCGCTCGCCAAATCGGAGCCCGACCCGGGCTCGCTGAAGAACTGGCACCAGGACTCGGCCCCCGAGGCCAGGTTCCACAGATGGCGCTGCTGCTGGTCGTCGTTGCCGTGGCGCATCACGACGGGGCCACCCATCATCTGGCCGAGGCCCCCGGGGGCTCCGACCGCCCCGTGCGCTCGGAACAGCTCACCCAAGACGCCGAGCGCGTCGTTGCCGAGGGCACGACCGAACCACTCGGTCGGCCAGGTGGGGAAGCCCAGACCCGAGCGGGCCAACGCCTCCCACCACGCACCCAGGGTGAGGTCGAGATCCCAGTGCTCGTCCAGGAAGGCCACCGCCTCGTCGCGCAGCTCGTCCAGCTCGCTCGCCCCACCCACGGCGACCTCCTTCCCCCGGCGCCCCAAGGGCCCACACGCCGATCGCCCGCCGGCCCGCCCCCGGTTCGGTCTCATTGTCGACCATCGGCGGCCGGCGCGCCACGAAAACGGTCCCACAGCCCGGATCGTCGGTAAAGGGGGGGGTCGACGCGCGGCCCCGTCGGTGCCGTGGGCTCAGTACCCGAGGCGGTCGAGCGCGTCGCGCCGGCGCTGCCAGCCCGGCTCCACCCGCACGAACAGCTCCAGGTAGGCGCCGTCGTCGAGCTGGGCCCGGACCGCCTGGCCCACCGCCTTCAGCCGCTCGGCGCCCTTGCCGATCACGATCGGCTTCTGGGACTCCCGCTCGACCAGGATCTCGCAACGGATCCGGGGCCACTCCCACTCGGTCACCACGCAGGCGATCGAGTGCGGGAGCTCGTCGCGTGCGGTCGCGAGGAGTTGCTCGCGCACGAGCTCGGCCACGGCGACTGCCTCGGGAAGGTCGCTCACCGTCCCGGCCGGGAAGTAGGGCGGGCCCTCGGGCAGGCGCTCGAGCACCGCGGCGACGAGCTCGGGCACCCCCTTCGCGCTGCGGGCCGAGACCGGAAAGTACTCGGCCCCGGCTCCGGCCCCCCCTTCCCCGTGGGCCTCCACCACCCCGGCCGCCTCCAAGAGACGCTCGAGCACCTGATGGGGGCGGGCCCGGTCGAGCTTGTTCACGACTACGAGGAGGTGACCCCCCTGCCCGAGCGCGCCGAGTGCCCGCTCCACGACCAGGCGGTCGCCCGGGCCGACCGGGGCCGTGGCGTCCAGCACCGCCACCACCACGTCGACGTCGCCCAGTGCCTCCATGGCGGTGTCGTTCAGACGACCCCCGAGCTCGTTGCGGGGCTTGTGGAGACCCGGGGTGTCGACGAAGACCGCCTGGGCCCCCGAGACGTGCAGGACGCCGCGCACCGAGAACCGTGTGGTGTTGGGCCGGGGCGCCATGATCGACACCTTGGTCCCGATCATGGCGTTGAACAGGGTCGACTTGCCCACGTTGGGCCGCCCGACGATGGCCACGAAGCCGCTGCGCACGCTCAGTCCGCGCCCCAGTCGCCCGCCGGTTCGGCGCCGGCGACCGGTTCGATCCTGACCCGGGCGATCCGCCGCCCCTGCACCCGCTCGGCCACCAGCACGAACCCGTCGACGGTGACCGACTCGCCCTGGCTCGGGACGCGGCCGGCCAGGTCGAGGAAGAGGCCCCCGACGCTGTCCCATCCCCCTTCGGGCAGCGGCGCCCCGAGCAGGTCGACGGCGTCGTCGATGGGCATGCGGCCGGCCACCACCACGCCGCCGCCCTCCAAGCGCTCGACCGGCGGCTCCTCCACGTCGTACTCGTCGACGATCTCGCCGACCAGCTCCTCGATCAGGTCCTCCAAGGTGACCAGGCCGACGGTGCCGCCGTACTCGTCCACCACCATCGCCAGGTGGAACTTCTTGTCCTGCATCTCCTTCAGCATCGGGGCCACCCGCTTCTGCTCCGGGACGAAGTGGGCCGGCCGGAGGTGTTCGCTGAGGGGAGCCGCACCCCGCCCGGCTCGCTCGGCCCGCATGAGGTCCTTGGCGTAGGCGATGCCGACGACGTCGTCGATGTTCTCCCGGGACACCGGCAGGCGGCTGTAGCCGGCGGCCAGGGCGTCGCGCAGCGCGTCGGACACCGTCATCTGGGCGTCGGCGGTGACCATGTCGGGGCGGGGCACCATCACCTCGCGCACCACCGTGTCGCCGAAGTCGATGATCGAGTGGATGAAGGCGCGCTCCTCGGTCTCGATGACCTCCTCGGCGTGGGCCACGTCGGCCATGGCCAAGAGCTCGGACTCGGTCAGCTTCTGGGGGGGCTCGGTCCCCCGCCGGCCGATCAGGAGGTTGGCCAGGCCGATGAGCAGCCGGGAGGCGGCGCGGACCGGTGGGAACCGGACCAGGGCGGCCACCAGCGGCGCGCTGAACAGTGCGGCCGACTCGGGGTTGTGCACCGCCCAGTTCTTCGGCACCGCCTCGAAGAGCACGAAGATGATCACCACCTCGAAGACGGTGCCCACCACCACGCCGATCGGCCCGAACCACTGCTCGGCCAGCACGCCGACCAGGGTGGCCGAGACCAGCTGACAGACGAGCACGAGCAGCAGAACCGGGTTCAAGAACCGCTCCGGTCGCTCGACCAGCCGGGCGAGTGGGCGGGCGCCGTGGCGGTGCTGGTCGACCAGGGCCCTGGCCTTCACCCGGCTGGTCCGCACCAGGCTGGTCTCGGCCAGCGCCAGCACGCCCGAGCCGACGAGCAGGACCACGATCACCGCCAGCAGGGCGGCGTCGGCGGGATGCCACCCGCTGGCGGCGAGCGTCACGGGGACCGGTGGAAGGCCTCGAGGAGCTGGCGTTCGAGCGCCTCCATGGCCTCGGCCTCGGCCTCGGCCTCGTGGTCCATCCCGAGCAGGTGCAGCAGTCCGTGGACGACGAGGAGCGCGATCTCGTCGTCGTAGGGGACCGAACGCTCCTTGGCGTTGCGCTCGGCGACGGCCGGGCAGACCACGACGTCACCGAGCAGAAGCGGCGGCTCCTCCTCGACCTCGCTCCCGGGGCCGGTCCCCCCCACGTCGGGGAACCGGCCGGGGGCGATCGGGTCGTCCTCGACCGGGAAGGCGAGGACGTCGGTCGGTCCCGAGCGGGCCAAGAAGCGCTCGTTCAAGGCGGCGATGGCGCCCTCGTCGACGAAGAGCAGCGAGACCTCGGCGTCCCCCCGGATGCCCCGGGACTCGAGCACCGCCCGGGCGAGCGCGCCCCAGCGCTCGAGCTCGACCGGGGCCGCCGCCTGCTCATCGGCGACGAAGACGTCAACGGCCATCGCCGGGGTGCGCCGAGCGCTCGGCGTGCTCGTAGGCGTCGATGATGTCGGCCACGATCTTGTGCCGCACCACGTCACGTCGGCTGAGATGCACGAAGGCCACGTGTTCGACCGAGCCCAGCACCTGCTCCAGGCCGACCAGGCCCGAGCGTCCCCCCGGCACGTCGATCTGGGTGACGTCCCCGGTCACGACGCACTTGGATCCGAAGCCGATGCGGGTGAGGAACATCTTCATCTGCTCGGGGGTCGTGTTCTGAGCCTCGTCGAGGATGATGAACGAGGAGTTGAGGGTGCGGCCACGCATGAAGGCCAGCGGCGCGACCTCGACGGTGCCCCGGTCGAGCAACCGCTGGGCGCCCTCGGGGTCGAGCAGGTCGTAGAGGGCGTCGTAGAGGGGCCGCAGGTACGGATCGACCTTGGCCATGAGGTCGCCGGGGAGGAAGCCCAGCCGCTCGCCGGCCTCAACGGCCGGTCGGGTGAGGATGATCCGCTTCACCTGGCGCGACTGGAGGGCCTGCACCGCCAGGGCGACGGCGAGGTAGGACTTCCCGGTGCCGGCGGGGCCGATGCCGACGGTCACCACGTTGGCGCCGATGGCGTCGACGTAGCGCTTCTGGCCGGCCGAGCGGGGTCGGATGGTCCTCCCCTTGGCCGATCGCAGCACTTCGGCGTTCAGCACCTCGGAGGGCGAGAGGTCCTCGCGCACCATGTCGATGGTGCGCGAGACCTTGGCCGCGTCCAGACCCTGCCCGGACTGGAGCACCCGGACCAGCTCGTCGAAGAGGCGTACCACCCGGGACGCTTCGGCACCGTCGGCCAGGATCCGGTTCCCCTGGACGGTGATCTTCGTGTCGGGGAAGCCCGACTCGACCACGCGGAGGAGCTCGTCGTGGGTGCCGAGCAGCCCCGGCATCAGATGGTTGTGGCTGACCAAGAGCTCGGCCTGGGTGCCGTCGAGCTCGAGGAGGGGTTCCTCGAGCGGCCCGGGTCCCGGGCGACCGGTCACGCTCACCCCGGGGGCCAGGACATCGGGCGTCCCCCGATGACGTGTAGGTGCAGGTGGGGCACCGAGTTGGCGCTGTCCCGGCCGACGTTGAACACCAGTCGGTAGCCGCGCTCCTCGCTCCCGATCCCCTCGGCCTCGGCGACCTCGCGGGCCGCCACCACCATGGCGGCCAGGTCCTCCGCGTGCTCGTGACCGACGGTGGACGCGTTGGTCACGTGCGCTCTCGGCACCACGAGGACGTGCACTGGCGCCGCCGGCGCGATGTCCCGGAACGCGACGGTGCGCTCGGTCTCGTGCACGATCTCTGCCGGCACCCGCCGGGCCACGATCCCACAGAACAGACAGTCATCCATGCTTTGGCGCCCCCTTGCGCGCCGGGTAGAGATGCTCGAGGGTCCCCGGCTCGATGCGCCGGGACTCGATGAAGCGCTCGAGGTCTCGTTCACGCAGCCGGATCACCCGGCCGAACCGGTAGGCGCAGAGCGCGCCCTCGTCGATGAACCGGTAGAGGCTGCGCAGCGTCACCCCGAGCCGGTCCGAGGCCTCCTTGGTGCTCAGCCACCGGACACCCTCGGGCATCAGCTCCGCCCCTCCATCCGGCCCCAGCCTACGAGACCGCGCCGTGCAGCGGTCACGAAGCACCCTCGGCCGCGACGACCAAGCCGGCCCGCAGGGCGCCAAGCAGCGCGCCGAGCGCGACCGCGGCGGTCTCGCTCCGCAGCGTGGCCTCGGCGAGGGTCACCCGTCGCAGGCCGAGGGCTCGTTCGGCCTCGCTCCAGCCGCCCTCAGGACCCACCGCCACCGCCCGGAGACCGAGCGACGGCGCCTCGCCCTCCCGGTCGGCCAGGGCGACCGGGACCTTGGCGTCGTGATCGCCCACGAACGCCCCGAGGGTGCTCGGGTCGTCGACCTCGGGCAGCCAGCTCCGGCGGCTCTGGGCCGCGGCCTCCCGGGCCACCCGGCGCAGGCGCTCGGCCACCTTCTCGGCCCGGTCGTCCCGCCACACCACGACCGATCGGTCGGTGGCGAGCGGGACAATCCGATCGACGCCGAGCTCGGTCAGCTTCTGGACCACCCACTCGGGCCGGTCCCCCTTGCCCGGGGCGAACCCGACCGTGATCTCGGGCACCGGACGTTGGGCGAAGACCGGGGCGGTCTCGGGTTCGAGCAGCGCACCGGACCCCGTGAACCGGCACCTGGTGGCCCAGCCCCGGCCGTCGCAGGCGACGACGATCTCGCCCACTCGGAGGCGAAGCACCCGGAGGAGATGGTGCCGATCCGCCACATCGAGCTCTGGTGCAGCCGGGTCGGCCACGAACACTTGGGCCGCCGGGCGCGGCCCGTCGACCCGTCGCCCGCTGGGATGAAATGCCACGGACCTCGCTTTCGGCTAGGCAGCCTTCTCGGAGATGGTGACCGAGTAGCCGAGGGCCTCGAGTCGCTGCTGGAGCCGAGCCGCCTGTCGGGCTGGGTCGTCGCGGCGCTCGAAGTAGTCGGCTCCGAGGTCCTCGTAGAAGGCACCGGTGCTGAGCACGTGCCAGACGACCCGGACCAAGGAGTTGGCGACCGCCACCGCCGCCGTGTTGGGACCCCGTCGTCGGGCGATCCGTGGGTATTGGGCCGAGAAGTAGCTGTTCTTGGTGCGGGCCGCAGCCCGAGCGGCCGGGAGCAGGGTGCGGCGCAACCAGGGGGCCCCGGGCCGGGTCCCGGCCGGACGATGCTTGCCGGCGGATCTGTGGCTGGCCGGGGCGACGCCTGCCCAGGCACAGAGCTGCTCGGGGATGGGGAACCGGCTCATGTCCGGCCCCATCTCGGCGATCAGGACCTCGGCCATCGTCCTCGACACCCCCGGGATCGAGCACAAGAGGGTGATCGCCCCCTCAAATGGGGCGACGTGCCGGGCGATCTCGGTGCTCACCAAGGCGATGGAGGCATCGAGGTGGTCGATGTGACCGATGATCTCTTTGCACATGAACGCGTGGTGGTCGTTGAAGCGTCCGCTGAAGGCCTCCTCGAGCTGGGGGATCTTGGCTCGCAGCCGGGATCGGGCCATCTCGGCCAACACCTTGGGGTCGCGTTCGCCGGCGATCATGGCCTCGAGCATCGCCCGGGAGGACTGGGTCCACACCGTGGAAGCCACCGAGGTGAGTTTGATCCCGGCATCTTGGAGGGTCTTCTCCAGGCGCTGGATCTCCTTGGCCCGGCCGTCGACCTGGGCCTTGCGGTAGCGGGTCAGGTCGCGCAGCTCGCGGATCTCGGGCGGAGGGACAAAGGAGGGCCGGACCATGCCGTGGGCGGCCACGTCAGCCAGCCATTCGGCGGCGGCCAGGTCGCTCTTTTGCCCGGGCACGTGCTTCACGTGGGCGGCGTTGCACAGCCACAGCTCGTCGACCAGACCTTCCAAGGCGTCGTAAACGGGCTTCCAGTACACCCCGGTCGCCTCTATGGCCACGGTGTGAGCCCCCGAGGCGAGCAACCACTGGGCGAGTTCCAAGCCCTTGGACGTGGTGGTGAAGGAGGCCTTGGTGACCTCCACCACCTTGTCCGGCCCGACGATCCGGGCCGCAGCCACCACGCTGTCACGGTGGACGTCGAGTCCGGCCACCTTGTCTCGTATCTGTTTCATCGCTCCCTCCTCAGGTGCCAGTGAGCACCGGGGAGGGACCGGATCGACTTGGAGTCTGGGATTCGTGCACGCGGCGACATTCGACGGTCCCCCGGGCCCCCGCGCCAAACTCAGGACGTGCTCTCGGCGACAAGCCGACACTCGGCGACCGCGCCCGGTGCTCGTCCTCAGCAATTCATGGACCGTCGGTGACGACCACCGTCGTCATGTGAACTCAGGAGAAGACCGACTTGATCTTGGAGAACACGCCGTCGCCCTCGTCGTGGGCGAGCTCCTCGCCCCGTTCGGCGGCCAGCTGCGTGAGCAGCTCGCGTTGACGGTGGGTGAGCCCGGTCGGCGTGTCCACGGCCACGTGGACGTAGAGGTCGCCCCGCCCCCGCCCGCGCAGGTGGGGGACCCCGAGCCCCTTCAGGCGCAGGACGCTGCCGCTCTGGGTCCCCGACTCGACGGTCACCTCGGTCGGCTCGTCCAGGGTGTCGACGGTCACCTTGGTCCCGAGGGCGGCCTGGACCATGGACACGTGTAGCGAGGCGTGCAGGTCGTCCCCGGTCCGCTGGAACCGCTCGTCCGCGCTCACCTGCAGCTGGACGAACAACGAGCCGCTGGGTCCGCCGCGCGGACCGGCCGGTCCCCGTCCGGCCAGCCGCAGGGTGGCGCCGTCCTCCACCCCGCCGGGCACCTCGACTGTGAGGGTGCGCTGCTCCATCCGCCGCCCCTCGCCGCCGCAGGCCCGGCACGGATTGGGGGTGAGCTCGCCCAGGCCCTGGCACCGGCCACAGGCGACCGACGTGACCACCTGGCCGAGCAGGGACTGACGGATTCGCCGGATCTCCCCGGCCCCCTGGCAGTCCGGACAGGGCACGGGCTGGGTGCCCGGCTCCGCCCCCGAGCCCTCGCAGGCATCGCAGCGGACCGGGAGCCGCACGCTCAGCTCCTTCTCCACGCCGAAGACCGCCTCGGCGAAGTCGAGCCGCAGCCCCACCTCGGCGTCGGCACCGGGCATGGGCCCCCGACGGGAAGGCCGCGCCCCCATGGACCCGAAGAAGGCCTCGAAGATGTCGCTCAGGCCGGCCTCGAAGTCGAACGTCGGGCCCCCCTGACCCTGGCCGAACACCCCGCCGGGCCCGTAACGGTCGTAGCGGGCCCGGCGTTCGGGGTCCCGGAGGACCTCGTAGGCGAGGCTCACCTCCTTGAACCGGGCCTCGGCCGTCGCGTCCCCGCCGTTGGCGTCGGGGTGCAGCTCACGCGCCTTTCGCCGGTAGGCCCGCTTGATCTCGTCGTCGGTGGCGTCGGGCGCCACGCCGAGGAGCCCGTAGAGGTCCAGTCCGTCAATGGCCGCCACGGTCGCCCCCCCGGTGGTGCCCGAAGGCATCGTTCATCCGTTCGCTCAGTTCCGAGCTCACCACGTGTGCCGCGGCCAGCGCCTGGGGATAGTTCATCCGGGTCGGTCCGAGCAACCCCACCGCGCCGGTCTCGTTGTCGCCGACCGACACCGGTGCCACCACCACGGCACAGGAGGCCAGCGGTTCGAAGCCGTGCTCGGTGCCGATGGCGACGGAGAGGCCCCGGTCGAGCACGTCACGCAACAGCGTCACCACGACCAGCTGCTGCTCCAGGATGCTCAGCACCGAGCGGACCGTCTCGACGGCGTCGAACGCCTCGGCCAGGCGGGACGGCCCGCCGAGGTAGACCTGATCGCTCTCCTCGGCCCGGGCGATCTCGTGCAAGGCCCGACCCACCGACGCCAAGAAGTCGGAGCTCGCCCCGGCGGCGTCGGGGACCAGCTCGGCTGCGCCATCGAGGTCGCAGCCCACGAGGCCCTGGATCAGGCGGGTGCTCAGGCGACCGAGCTCCTCCTCGCTCAGCTCCTCGTCGAGCTCGAGGGTCCGCTTCTCGACCGCCCCGTCGGAGAGGACCACGACCAAGAGCACCAATCGGGGCGCCAGGGAGACCAGCTGCACCGAACGGACGGTGGACGACCCGTGCGAGGGACTCACCACCACCGCCGCGTACGGCGTGAGTTCGGAGAGCAGCGTGGAGGCCCGTTCGAGCATCTCCTCCATCTCGCCGTGCACCCGGTCGAAGAACCGCTTCACGCGCTGGCGCTGGGGGGTCCCAAGGACCCCCGCCGGCGCCAGGTGGTCGACGAAGAACCGGTAGCCCTTGTCGGTCGGGATCCGTCCCGCGCTCGTGTGCGGCTGCACCAGGTACCCGTCGCGCTCGAGGGCCACCATGTCGGAGCGGACGGTGGCCGAGGACACGTTGACCCCCGGGGTCCGGGCGACGTACGCCGACCCGACCGGCGTGGCCGTCCCCACGTACTCGGTCACCACCGCCTCGAGGATGGCGGCGCGCCGGAGGTCGAGCTCGCCAGCTGCTGGCCCTCCTGGGGCCTTGGAACCACGGGTCTTGGTCGACATCGGAACTGGCACTTGATTCTACCGACTGCCAGTTTCCCTCGACGGTGCGCTCGGTCCCGGCCCCAAAAGCCCCTCCACGCTCACTCGTCCATCCGCAGGGCCGAGATGAAGGCCTCCTGGGGGATCTCGACCCGACCGATGCTCTTCATCCGCTTCTTCCCCTCCTTCTGGCGCTCGAGCAGCTTGCGCTTCCGCGTGATGTCCCCGCCGTAGCACTTGGCCAGCACGTCCTTGCGCTTGGCCTTCACCGTCTCCCGGGCCACGATCCGCCCCCCCACCGCGGCCTGGATGGGGACGTCGAAGAGCTGGCGGGGGATCATCTGACGCAGCTTCTCGGTCATCCGCCGTCCGTAGGCGTCGGCCTGGGTCCGGTGCACGATGGTGGAGAAGGCGTCGACCGGGACGTGGTTGATCAGGATCTCCACCCGGACCAGGTTGGCCGCCAGGTACTCGGCCGGCTCGTAGTCCAGGCTGGCATAGCCCTTCGTCCGGCTCTTCAGCTGGTCGAAGAAGTCGACCACCACCTCGGCCAGGGGGATCTTGTAGACGAGCTCCACCCGCTCGGGTGAGAGGTACTCCATCTTCTCGAGCTCGCCCCGGCGCTGCTGGCACAGCTCCATGACCGTGCCGGTGTACTCGGCCGGGGTGAGGACCGTGGCGGCGAGCATCGGCTCGTCGATGTGGTCGAGCCGACTGGGGTCCGGGAGCTCGCTCGGGTTGTCGATATCGAGGACCGTGCCATCGGTGAGCGAGACGCGATAGGCCACCGACGGTGCGGTGGCGATCAGGGACAGGTCGAACTCCCGTTCGAGGCGCTCCCGGACGATCTCCATGTGCAGAAGGCCGAGGAACCCGCAGCGGAACCCGAAGCCGAGGGCATGGGAGGACTCGGGCTCGTAGGTGAAGCTGGCGTCGTTGAGCTTGAGGCGCTCGAGGGCATCGCGCAGTTCGGGCAGCTGGTCCCCGTCGATCGGGTACAGCCCGCAGAACACCATCGGCTTGGGGTCGCGGTAGCCGGCCAGGGCCTCGGCCGCTGGGCGCTGGGCGCTCGTCACCGTCTCGCCGGAGCGGGCCGACCCCACGTCCTTGATCCCGGCGATGAGGTAGCCGACCTCGCCCGGCCCGAGCTCGGGGACCGGGTGGACCTCGGGGGCCCGGATGCCGATCTCCTCGGCGTCGTGTGCCGCCCTGGCCTGCATGAACAGGAGCCGGTCACCCGAGCGGATGACCCCGTCGACGACCCGGATCGAGCTCACCACCCCCCGGTACTGGTCGTAGGAGGAGTCAAAGATGAGGGCCCGGGTGGGTGCCTCCCGGTCCCCCACCGGGGCCGGCACCCGCTCGACCACCGCGTCGAGGAGTTCGGGCACGCCTTGGCCGGTCTTGGCCGAGATGCGGAGGATCTCGGAGCCGGGGATGCCGAGCACCTGCTCGATCTCCGCCGCGCAGCGCTCGGGGTCGGCCGCCGGAAGGTCGATCTTGTTCAGCACCGCCACGATCTCGAGGTTGTGCTCCATGGCCTGGTAGCAGTTGGCCAGGGTCTGGGCCTGGATCCCCTGGGATGCGTCGACGAGGAGCACCGCCCCTTCGCAGGCGGCAAGGGAGCGGCTGACCTCGTAGCCGAAGTCGACGTGGCCGGGCGTGTCGATCAGGTGCAAGACGTGGTCCCGGTACACGACGCGGACGTTCTGGGCCTTGATGGTGATCCCGCGCTCCCGCTCGAGGTCCATGGAGTCGAGGTACTGCTCGCGCATCAAGCGCGGGTCGACCGCCCCGGTCAGCTCCAAGATCCGGTCCGAGAGGGTCGACTTGCCGTGGTCGACGTGGCTGATGATCGAGAAGTTCCGGATCCGCTCCGTCGCGACCCGTCCTGGTTGCGCTGCGGAGGTCACGATGCCCCAATGGTATCGAGGCGGTGCCGCCGACCAGGTCGTCGAGCAGGGTGACCGGCCCGCCCGGCCCCGATCCCTGGGGGCCGGCATCGAGATCGGCCCCCGGCTAGCGGATCGGTCGAAAGCGCCCGGCCTCGGATGGCCAGCCGAGCGCCCGACCAAGCCAGGGCCCAACGTCCCCTCCGGCTGTGACCCGCCATGACGGTTCCCAGCACTCGACGCGTGAACCTGGTCCGGACCGTCGGGCACCTGGGGCCGCCACCCGCAGGAGCGTGCCGGCTTTTGGGACCAACGTCTCTGGAACAGGGCGTTCTCGCTCTACAGGCTCAATGGCAGAAGCGAGGTGTGGCGATGGTCGAGCCCTCCCGATCCCCCGGCGTGCGCTCCTTCGGCCGCTTCTTGGACCCGAGCCGCCGGGTCAACGCCCAGCTCCGGCAGAAGGAGGAGCGTCGTGAGGTCTCAAGGCCCCAGTCGACCGACCGGCCCGCGAGGGCGAGGCACCGAAGACGAGCGGGCCCGCCGCGTCCTTGATCTGGTCGACGAACTCGTCAACGAGCTCCACCCGCACCATGCCCCAGCTGCCACCCTCGACAGCGACCTCGAACACGACCTCGGACTGGACAGCCTGGCCGTCGCCGAACTCCTGGTGCGGCTCGAGAACGACTTCTCGGTGAGCCTCCCGGACCACACGCTGCAGCATGCGACCACCGCGCGCGACCTGGCTCAGGCGATCGGGCCGGCCGCCCGACTCTCGGCCAAACCGAGGCCGGCCCACGCGATCGAGGCGACGCCAACGCGCCAACCGCGCGGCATGAAAACGCTGGTCGAGAGCCTGGCTTGGCATGCCGAGACACACCCTGGCCGCCTCCACGTACGGGTTCTCGCCGAGGACAACGTCGCCACCGAGCTGACCTACGCAGAACTCACCCGGGCCGCTCGGGCCACCGGCGCCGGCCTGGCGGAGCTCGGCGTCGCCCCAGGCGACTCGGTCGCCGTCATGCTCCCGACCGGTCGAGACTACTTCGTTACCTTCCTCGGCATCCTTCTCGCCGGGGCTGTCGCCGTGCCCCTGTACCCGCCGTCTCGCCCCGCCCAACTGGAGGAGCACCTGCGACGGCAGACCGGCATCTTGCGAAACGCCCGAGCGACGCTTCTCGTCAGCCCGCCAGAGGCGAGACCGCTGACCCGACTGGTGCGTTCCAGCGTCGAGACGCTCCGGGAGCTGCGAAGCCCGAGCGAGCTGTCGACCTCGGCCTCTTCGTCACTCCCGGTGGCTCAGCCCGACGACATCGCCCTCTTGCAGTACACCTCGGGGAGCACCGGCAACCCCAAGGGGGTAGTGCTGAGTCATCGCCATCTCCTCACGAACATCGAGGCGATGGCCCGGGCGGCTCGGGCCGAGCCCGAGGACATCTTCGTGAGCTGGCTCCCCCTCTACCACGACCTCGGGTTGATCGGCGCCTGGCTGGGTTCCCTGCACCTCGGGATGCCGCTCGTGGCCATGTCGCCGGCCATGTTCCTCATGCGCCCAGTGCGCTGGCTCCAAGCCATCTCCGAACACCGTGGGACCCTGTCAGCTGCGCCAAACTTCGCCTTCGAGCTCTGCCTGCGCCGAGTGCAGGACGAGGAGCTGGCTGCACTCGACCTCTCGAGGTGGCGCATCGCTTTCAACGGCGCCGAGGCGGTGAACCCGTCGACGTTGCGACGGTTCACCAGGCGCTTCGAGCCCTGCGGCCTGCGGGCCGAAACCCTGCTACCCGTCTACGGCCTGGCCGAAGCAGCAGTCGGTCTGTGCTTCTCACCACCCGGACGGCCATTCGTCGTCGACCGAATCGAGAGGGCCGAATTCCTTGACTCCGGACGTGCGAGACCGGCTCAGCCTGAGGATCCCGAGGCCGTCGAGTTCGCTTCGTGCGGCCTGCCCCTCCCCGGCTACGAGGTGCGCGTGGTCGACGACACCGACCACGAGCAACCGGACCGGACCGAGGGGCACATCCAGTTTCAAGGGCCCTCGGTCACGAGCGGGTACTTCCGCAACCCCGAAGCCACCCACGAGCTTTTCCACGGTGATTGGCTCGACACCGGCGACCTGGGTTATGTGGCCGACGGCGAGCTCTACGTCACCGGGCGAGAGAAAGACCTCATCGTCCGGGCCGGGCGTAACCTGCACCCCGACGAGCTCGAAGCGGCGGTCGGGCAACTGCCTGGGGTGCGCAAGGGGTGCGTCGCGGTCTTCGGTGTGCCCGACGAGGCAACCGGCACCGAACGGCTGGTCGTGGTGGCCGAGACCCATGAGACCGAGCCCGGGGTCCTGGCCGACCTCCGCAACCGAGTGATTGCAACCACCGTTGAGCTGCTCGCGACGCCACCAGACGAGGTCGTGTTCGCGGCGCCCGGGACCGTTCCGAAAACCTCCAGCGGCAAGATCCGTCGGGCCGAGGCCCGGTCTCGCTTCGAGCACAGCCGCCTACGGCCAGAGCGTCGGAGCATCTCCCGACAGCTGTCGCGCTTCGTGTTCTTCGGCCTTCCGGCCCGGTGGGTCCGGTTCCGTCATGCGATGGGCGACGACGCTCACGCCCTGGTCGGTTGGGCGATCCTCGTCGGCATCGGCATCCCGCTCGGTCTCCTGCTCATGGTGCCGGGTCGGCGCCTGCGCTGGCGACTGGTCAAAGCGGCGGTTCGCTGCGCTCTCGTGCTCTCGCGAACGCCGGTCAGGGTCCACGGCGCGGACCGCCTTCCCCAAGGTCCGGCGATCATCGTGGCCAATCACGCCAGCTGGGCCGATGGGATCGCCCTCATCGCCGCCCTGCCCGAGCCACTGCGATTCGTCGCCGGGGAGGTCTTCGCTCGTCAGCGCGTCGTCGGGTTCATGCTCGGGCGCATCGGCACGGCCTTCATCCAACGCTGGGACCGGGAGCAGAGCGTCGCCGACGCCAACCGCCTGGCCGAACTGGCCAAGGATAGCGAGCACCTCGTCGTCTTCGCCGAGGGCGGCCTCGCCAGCCTTCCGGGCCTCCGGCCCTTCCACCTCGGAGCGTTCGTGGCGGCCGCCACCGCGCAGGTGCCGGTCGTTCCCATCGCCATCCGAGGCACCCGTCGGATCGTCCGACCGGGCCACGTCCGCCTCCAGCGCGGCGTCGTTGACGTCGTCGTGACCGAGCCGCGGTGGCCGCGAGGCAGCGACTGGCACGCGGCGGTCGAGCTCAAAGACGCCGCCCGGGCCGAGATCCGCCGGCATTGCGGCGAGCCTGACCTCGAATGACGGCGACATCGCGTGGTCCCGCCTCGCTCCAGTCGCCCGCACCGGAGTACCTGCGGCTTCTCATGACCCTGTTGCTCCCGGCGGCCCTGTTCAACGCGTACGACGGCGAGCTGCGAGCGGTGCTGCTCACCCAATTGAAGGAGAGCTTCCACGTCGGCACCGCGGCGATCGGCGTCGCCAACATTCCCATCGGGTCGGGGCAGTTCATCGCCTTTTTCGTGGTGCTCCTCGCCGACCGGATCGGTCGGCGGCCCATCCTGTTGTGGTCCATCCTCGGCTACACCGTGTTCACCACGCTCAGCGCGGCGGCATGGGACCTGTGGTCCTTCGCCGCCTTCCAATCGGTGGCTCAGGTGTTCATCGGCGCGGAGTTCGGGGTGGCCGTCACGCTGCTCGCCGAAGAGGTGCCGGCGGAGCGCAGAGGCCATTACCTTTCGCTGCTGCTCCTCGTCAGCCCACTCGGCGCGGTTTTGGGCGGGCTCCTCGTAGCCGTCGGGTTCCTCCACAACCCCATCGGGTGGCGCGCCTTCTTCCTCATCGCCACCGTCCCCCTGCTCGTCGCATCGGTGGCCCGACGTCGCCTACGCGAGAGCCACGCGTTCGAGGTCGCCAAGGTCGAACCCAGCCCTCCCCGTCGCTCCGCGGGCCGAGCGCTCATCGACGCCACCTTCATCTGGCAGACGCAATCGCGCGCCCGCGCCTTCGCGGTCGGTTGGGTCGCCCTCCTCCAGGGATTGGCGTCGGCGTCGGCGATCGGCTGGTGGACCTACTACGCCGAGCACGAGCGGCACATCAGTACGGGGACGGCAGGAGCCCTTTTCGCTGTCGCGGCCCTGGTCAGCGCGGGCGGCTACCTCTCGTGTGGATGGATGATGGACCGGATCGGACGCAAGCCGACGGCGGCGGTTTACATCGGCGGCGCCGTCGCCTGTGCGCTCATCACCTTCGAGCAGTCGAGCCCTTTGACCATGGCGCCGTTCCTCGTCGGCACAGCCTTCTTCGGGATCGGTGTCGCCCCGGTACTGTCGGGCTTCGCCAGCGAGCTGTTCCCCACAACGGTGCGGGCACAGGCCTCGGCGTGGATCCGCAACGGCTTCGGAAACGCCGGCTCGGTGATCGGACCAGCCATCGTCGGCGTGCTCGGGGCCAGCGGCGGCCCGCTCCACTCCATTGGGAGCGCGGTGAGCGTGCTCGCGCTCGTCTACCTCGCCGCGATACCGATCATCTGGTGGGCCATTCCCGAGACCAAGGACGTCCGCCTCGACGTGCCTGAGCCGGGTTAGTTGGACCTGCTCAGTCCGAACTGCTCGGCGACCCAAAACGAATGACGTTGCCGTCGGGGTCGACGTTCGAGCCCTCGCGCAGACCGTAGGGGGGTGGGGGGTGTCTGCGAGCGGATGGGTGATGCCGACCCCCGCCCGCTGCCACTCACCCGCCAGAGCCTCGACGTCGAGGTACGCGAGTCGGGGAGAAGGGTGGATGGGCGTGATCCCATGGCCGTGGTTGGAGTCGTCGTGCTCGTGCTCGTGCTCGTGGTGCAACGACAGGTGGACCCAACGGCGAACCCGAAGAAGTCTCTCGACTCCTAAGCGCGCGGCGTGAAGCCCAACAACCGGTAGTGCTCGATGGCGGCGCGCAGGTCCCGGACAGGAAAGATCGGGGCGAACCTGTCGAGCCTGGTGACCATGGTTCCGTGGTGCAGCGGGGGATCGAGTGCTGCCGGACGCCACAGCAGGGGATCTGGTCGGTCAACGTTCCCGAAGGGTCCGATCAGCGTCGTGGCGGCTGGGTCGGATCGGTAGAGTCGGTGGCCACCAGCGAACGAGGAGCCGAGATGAGCACCACCGCGCTCGGGGCCGAGGCGGTCCGTACCGAGGTCCGCTCGTGGTTGGCCGAGCACTGGGACCCGAAACGAGACGCTCGGGAGTGGCGGGGCCTCGTCGTCGACGCCGGTTGGGCCTACCCCAGCTGGCCGGCCGGCTGGTACGGGCGCGGCCTGGACAAGGACGGTTCGGCGGTCGTGGCCGCCGAGTTCGCCGCGCTCCAGGCGCCCTTCGGGGCCCTCGACGTCGTGCCCGGCGCCGGCCAAATCGAGCTGCAGATCGGGGCGAACGTGCTCATCGTGCACGGGAGCGACCGGCTCAAAAGGGAGCTGCTCCGCCCGATCCTCATGGGCGACGAGCGGGCCTGCCTCCTCTATTCGGAGCCCGGAGCGGGCTCGGACCTGGCCTCGATTCAGACCCGGGCCGAGCGCGACGGTGACGAGTGGGTGGTGAACGGCCAGAAGGTCTGGACCACGGTGGCCCAGCACGCCGACTTCGGCCTCTTGATCGCCAGGACCGACTGGGACCAGCCCAAGCACCAAGGCATCAGCTACTTCATCTTGCCGATGCACCAGCCCGGCGTGGAGGTCCGACCCCTCAAGCAGATGACCGGTGATTCCCAGTTCAACGAGGTGTTCCTGACCGACGCCAGGATGCCCGTGCACCACGTGGTCGGCGACGTGAACGACGGCTGGCGGGTGCTGCGCACCGCGCTCGGCTTCGAGCGCCTGGTCATGGGGTCCACCGGCACCCGTAGCCGGGACGAGCGCCGCCTCCCGGTCGGGGGGTCGATCGACCTGTTCGAGTTGGCCGAGCGGGTGGGCAAGGTCCACGACCCGCTCCTGCGTCAGGCCATGGTCGAGCTCTTCATCCTGCGGACGGTCATCGGCTGGAACGCCCGTCGGGCGGCCGAGATCACGAGACAGGGCGGCTTCTCCCCCGCCGCCTCGCTCGGGAAGCTGGCCATGTCACGGTTGCTCCACGACTCCGCCGGGGTGGCCGACCGGCTGCTCGGGATGACGGGCACCCTCTACGGCGAACACGTTCCCGACGCCCACGCGGCCAACTACTCCTTGATGATGGCGTTCATGAACTCGATCGGCGGCGGCTCGGACCAGATCCAGCGCAACATCATCGCCGAGCGCATCCTCGGGCTCCCGAAGGACATCTCGACCGACCACGATCTGCCGTTCCGTGACGTCCCCAAGGCCGCGGGAGTTCGACCGCTGGGGACGCCGGCCGGCTAGCTCCGCGCCCTCACCAGCCGACGCGGGTCACGACGTCGGCGCCGGGAGAAAGTCGACGATCACGCACGGCTGCTCACCGATCACCCAGGCGTCGTGCCCCGGTGACACCTCGTGGGCATCGCCGGGCCCGAGATCCATCTCGGTCCCGTCCTCCATCCGCACGTGCAGCTGGCCGGAGATGACGAAGGCGATGTGACGGCCTTGGCAGAAGTCGGTCCCGGCCTGAGGTCCGACGTCCGTCGTCCACCTAAAGCCCGGCGCGAAACGAGCCCAGCCGATGGTCGCCCCGGGCGGTTGCCGGCCAGAAGGTCGAGGACGCCGAGGGTGTCGGGGTCGGCCCAGTGGAGATCCTCCAAAACAAGCAGGGGCCCCCTTCGCCCGGCCGAGTGCCCCGAGGGCCCGGAGCACCGCCGCTGCGCGGGCCGCGACGCTGTGGACGGCGGCAGGGACATCGGTGAGACCGGGCACGATGGCACCGAGCGCGGGGAGCCACGGTGCGAGCTCGCGGTCGGCCGGCAGGGCCCGCTGGTGAGCGCCTGGAGCATCGCCTCGGTCAGCGCCCCGTAGGCGCTCGTCCGGCCATCGGGGCCGGCGCGACCGACAACGACGAGGAAGCCCCGCTCGGCGAGCCCACGGGCCAGCCGGGACTTGCCGATTCCGGCCTCACCGGTCAAGACGACGACCCGGCCCCGACCCGCGGCCGCCTCCGCCAGGGCGAGGTCCAGCTCGTCGAGCTCGGTCTCCGGGCCGAAAACGACCGGGCACCGCAGGTCGGGCACCGGGCCAGTCTGCCGCTGGTAGGCTCGGCGTCCGCTTCGGAACGACCGAGGCTCCATCTCCTTCGACCCGGGATCCGTCACGTGGCCAACATCAAGAGCCAGATCAAGCGCAATCGTCAGAACGAGAAGCGCCGCCTGCGGAACAAGGCCGTGCGCTCGGAGCTGCGCACACGGACCAAGACGGCGATCGCCGCGACGGCGGAGGGGTCCGAAGGCGCCGTCGAGGCACTGCGGCTCGCGATGAAGCGGATCGACAAAGCAGCCAGCCACGGGGTGATCCACAAGAACCAGGCGGCCAATCGCAAGTCACGGCTCATGCGCCAGATCGCCGCGCTCAGCAGCGAGGCCGAGTAAGCGAACTCAGCCCCGGGAGACCGGACGGGCGCGCATCTGGCGGCTGAGCCTCGCCACCAGCACCTCGAGAACCAGGTCGGGAGGGAGTGCGGTCCGTCCCTTCACGTCGAGGTCGGCGTCGGCAAGGAGATTGATCGCTTGGGCGATGCGCTCGCCACCGAGCCGCCTCCCTTGCTCCATCGCCTTCTTGGCCACGAAGGAGCTGCGCACCCCGAGGAGGCCCGCGGCTTCGGACGCGTCAACCTCGTCGAGGCCGTCGAGGCGGAGCATGTTGGCGTAGTGGCGGTGCAGCACCCCCAGCACCTCGGTCGGGGCCCGGCCGCCGGCATCGAGCATCCGTCGCAACGCTCCGAGCGCCCGGGGGATCGAGCTGGCATCGATGGCATCGGTCAGCTCCCAGGGCGGCACCGATCCGGCGCTGCCCAAGAACGGCTCGAGCTGGGCCACCGAGATCGAGGCCCCCTGGCCGAAGGCGGCCACCAGGGCGTCGACGATGCCCGAGAGGCGACCGAGATCGTCGCCCAGGTGGGCCTGGATCCTGGCCCGGGCAGCGGCGTCGAGACGGACCGGGGCGTCACGCAGCTGGGCCGCCACCCAGCTCGTCCGCTCGCGCCCGGTCCCGGCCGACGCGTCGAGAAGCTCCCCGGCCGCGCCGACCGCCTTCACGAGCGACTGGGGCACCGTGCCGCCGCCGCCCACCAGCACGAGGAACGTGGTCGGTGGCGGGTCCGCCACGACGGCGGCCAGGGCGGTGGCGTCACCAGCACCGATCCGACCCGCCTCCCGGACCACCACCACCCGGCGGTCGCCGAGGAACGGCGGCGTCAGGCAGGCGTCGATCACCGCCTTGACGTCGAGCTCCTCGCCGGAGGCCCCGTGCTCTTCGACCACGAAGCTCGACTCCCGGGACCCGACCATCCGGTCGATGACGCGACGAGCTTCCTGGGCGACCAGTGCCGGGTCATCACCCCGCACGAGCAGGGTGTGCGGCTCGGCGAGCACCGTCGTCTCCGAGGACATCAGGCGGCTTCGGAGATCGCGGCCATGACGTCTCGGACCCGCACCGTCCCGGCGACATCGTGGACCCGCAACACTCGTGCTCCTCGCGCCATCCCGAGCGCACAGGCGGCCAGCGACGCCTCACGGCGCTCATCGATATCGAGATCGAGGGTCCGGCCGAGAAACGTCTTGTTCGAGGCGGAGAGCAAGAGGGGGTGGCCGAGCGCGGCCAGTGATTCGGAACGGCGCAGGAGCTCGAGGGACTGCAGGGCCGTCTTGCCGAGGTCGAATCCGGCGTCGACGACGATCCGGGCCGGCTCGATGCCCGCAGCGCGCGCCCGCGCCGCCCGGTCCTCGAGGAAGGCCGACACCTCGGCCACCACGTCACCGTAGGTCGGCTCGGGATCCGGGACCCGGGGGGCCACGCGGATGTGGGTGGCGACCACGCTCGCGCCGGCCGCCGCCGCCACCTCGAGATAGGCCGGGTCGCCGAAGCCACTGATGTCGTTGCCGAGCACCGCGCCGGCGTCATAGGCGGCCTTGGCCACCGACGCCCGCCAGGTGTCGACGGAGACCGGGACGTCGAACCGCTCCACCAGGCCGGCGATCGGCTCGACGACTCGGTCGAGCTCCTCGGCCTCGGTGACTTCGGGCCCTGGACCCGCCTTCACCCCGCCGACGTCGAGGATGTCCGCGCCCTCGGCCACCAGCTGCTCGGCCCGTCGCCAGAAGGCGTCGAGCTCGAAGGTCAGCCCGTGGTCATAGAACGAGTCGGGCGTGCGGTTCAAAATCGCCATCACGAGGGCGCGGTGGGTCAGGTCGTAGGACCGGTTCCCGAGCGCCAGCTTTGGCATCAGAAGAGTCGGGCCGACAACGCCTTGCGGTAGTGCAGGGTCCTCGGGTCTGCCGGGCCCATCGCCTCTAAGAGGTCGAGAAACTCCTGGCGGGCCTGTTCATCGTCGCGCACCCGCTCGAGCAGGGCGTCGAGCAGTGTGGTGGCGTCATCGGCGACGTTCACGTCCCGCTCGCTCAGGCGGGCCCGGGCGGCGAGGCTCCGGGTCTCGGCCGACTCGGGGATCCGGGCCAGAAGTCCGAGCGCCTCCTCGGACTCACCTCGGTCCACCAAGAGGCTGGCCAGTGCGAGCACCGCGCCCGGATGGTCGTGCTCGACCTCCAGGGCCTCGCGAAGGGACGCTTCATCCCCCTTGGCCACGAGGAGGTCGGCCTCGCTCGGCGCCGGGGCCAGGCGGGCCACGAACTGGGCCACCTGGGCCTCGGGAAGGGCCCCGACGAACCCGTCGACGACCTTGGCGTCGGCCAACGCGTAGACGGCCGGGATCGACTGGACCTGGAAGGTGGCCGACACCCTGGGGTTCTCGTCCACGTTGACCTTGGCGAGCTCGACGGCGCCACCGGTCGCGTCGACCACTCGCTCGAGGATGGGGCCGAGCGTCCGGCACGGACCGCACCAAGGTGCCCACAGGTCCACGACCACCGGCACCTGCCTGGAGCGTTCGACGACGGCGGCTTCGAACGTGTCGTCGGTCACCTCGATCATGACCCGGGACCCTACCTGGTGGAACGGCCGGGTCGACCGCCTTCGCCAGGACCTGGTCGCAGAGGACCCACTATCGTCTCTCACCGTGGCGGTCCGAGGTATCGACGAGGAAAATGTCTCCCGCTGGTTCCAGGCAAACGTGAAGGACGCGGTCCTTCCGCTCGACTTCCAGCTCATCGCCGGCGGGCGCTCCAACCTGACCTTCAAGGTCGAGGACGCGGCCGGCCACCGCTGGGCGCTGCGACGCCCCCCGGTCAGCCACGTCTTGCCGACTGCGCACGACATGGGCCGGGAGCACCGGATCATCAGCGCGCTCGGCCCTGCCGGGGTGCCGGTGGCGACGGCGATCGGGCTGTGCGCCGACGAGGCCGTCAACCAGGCTCCCTTCTACGTCATGGAGTTCGTGGACGGCCACATCCTGCGCAGCGCCGAGCAGGTCGTGGCCGCGTTCGATCCCGACGAGCGCTTCGCCATCGGCATCAACCTGGCCGAGACGCTGGCCTCGCTGCACCGGATCGATCCCGACCAGGTCGGGCTGGGCGATCTGGCCCGCAGGGAGGGGTACATCGAACGGCAGATCCGGCGCTGGAGCGAGCAGTTCCGCAACGGCATCGTGGGCGGCGACGACTACGACGGGCTGGTGGAGCGGGTCGGCGGAGAGCTGGCGGCGCGGATCCCCGAGCAGCACGGGGTCGGGATCGTCCACGGCGACTACCGGCTCGACAACACCGTCTTCAACGATGAGGCGAAGGTGCAGGCCATCTTGGACTGGGAGCTGTGCACGCTCGGCGATCCGATGGCCGACCTCGGCTTGCTCATGGTCTATTGGAACGACCGCAGCGACGAAGGCAGTGCCGTGGGGGGGTCCGCCACCATGGCGCCGGGCATGGCCAAACGGCACGACATCGTCGAGCACTACGTCAAGGAGTCAGGACGCGACGTCGCCGCGCTCCCCTTCTTCACCGCCTTCGGCTACTGGAAACTGGCCTGCATCATGCAGGGCGTCTACGCCCGCTACCTGGGCGGGGCGGGCGGCGGGGACACCGGCGGCTTCGACGGTTACCCCGAGACGGTCCGCCGCCTGGCCGCGACGGCGGCCGAGAATCTCGCCGCGTGGTGATGGCGCAGCGGGTCCGATGAGCCCGGAGGAACGGACCCTCTACCGGCTGCACAGCGAGCGCAGGCTCGAGCGGCCAGTGCTGATCGTCGGGTTGGAGGGTTGGGTCGATGCCGGCCTCGGTGCCGCCACCGCCGTCGCCACCATGGTCGCAGCCAGCGACAGTGACCTCATTGCCACCTTCGACAGCGACCACTTCTTGGACCAGCGGGCGCGCCGGCCGGTCGTCCACCTGCTCGACGGGGTCAACACCGAGATGACCTGGCCACAAACCCAACTGCGGGCCGCCGAGGACGCCGCCGGCCGGGACGTCTTGTACCTGGTCGGCCCGGAGCCCGACTTCCACTGGCGGGGGTTCGTCGACGCGTCGGTCCAGCTGGCCAAGCACTTCGAGGTTCGCCTGGTCGTCGCCCTGGGCGCCTTCCCGGCTCCCGCCCCCCACACGAGACCGGTCCGCCTGGTGGCGACGGCGCCTCCCACCTCCTCCGAACTGATCGACCGGGTGGGTCGGACTCGAGGGGAACTCGAGGTCCCGGCCGGCGTGAGCTCGGCCCTCGAGATCGGTTTCGCCGAGTCCGCCATCGACATGGTCACCATCTGGGCCCGGGTTCCGCACTACGTCGCCGCGATGGCCTTTCCCGAGGCGTCGGCGGCACTGATCGACGGGGTGGCCAAGGTGGCCGGGCTCAGCTACGACGCCTCGGAACTGCGTCGGGCGGCCGACGCCTCACGCCGCCAGGTTGACGAGGTGATCGCATCGAGTCGCGAACACGTCGAGATGGTGCGCAAGCTCGAGCACGCCGTCGACGCGTCGGAGGGCAACCCGCTCGGGATCGAGACGCTCCCCTCAGGCGATGAGCTGGCAGCGGAGCTCGAGAAGTTCCTCCGAGACGAGGAGCGTTGAGAACCTGGCGGCGCCCGGCGCCGGCCGTGAGAGGGGAAATCCATGAAGATTGACGGCGGCATCGGCTTCAGCCCGAGCGGGGTCGGCCAGGCGGCGAGAGAGGTTGAGGAGCTGGGTTACGACGGCGCGTGGAGCGCCGAGACCGGCCACGACCCCTTCTTGCCCCTCGCTATCGCGGCCGAGGCGACCGAGCACCTCGAGCTCGGCACCGCGATCGCGGTTGCGTTCGCTCGGAACCCGATGAACCTGGCGATGATGGCCAACGACCTCCAGCTCATCTCGAAAGGTCGCTTCATCTTGGGTCTCGGCTCCCAGATCAAGCCGCACATCACCAAGCGCTTCTCCATGGAGTGGTCGCACCCGGCCGCCCGCATGCGCGAGATGCTGCTCGCCATCCGGGCCATCTGGGACTGCTGGGAGCACGGCACCAAGCTCGACTTCCGGGGCGACTTCTACACCCACACCCTGATGACGCCGTTCTTCAACCCCGGCCCCAACCCCCACGGACGCCCCAGGATCATCCTGGCCGCGGTGGGCGAACGCATGACCGAGGTGGCCGGCGAGGCCGGGGACGGCATGATCGTGCACGGGTTCACCACCTACCGGTACCTGCGCGAGGTGACCATCCCGGCGCTCGAACGGGGGGCGGCCAAGGCCGGCAAGACCCGGTCCGATTTGACCGTGGCCTACCCGGGGTTCGTGGTCACCGGCCACGGGGAGCAGCTCGAGCAGGCCAAGACGGCCACCAAGCGCCAGATCGCCTTCTACGGGTCGACCCCCGCGTACCGGGGGGTCCTCGAACTCCACGGCTGGGGTGAGCTCGGCGATCAGCTCAACGTGATGTCCAAGCGGGGCGAGTGGGAGGCGATGGGCGAGCTCATCACCGACGAGATGCTCGACGCCTTCGCCGTGGTCGGCCCCATGGACGAGGTTCCGGCCAAGGTCGGCGAGCGCTTCGGCGACCTGGTCGACCGGTTCAGCTTCTACGCCCCCTACCGGATGGAGGCCGAGCACCTGGGCCAGGTGCTGGCGGCGTTCAAGAAGATCTAGGAACGCGGCCTTCGCCCCAGCGGCCCTGACCAGGGCTGCGCGCTCGCGTACCTGCCGCGTCGATGCGGGGTCGAACCCACCTTGCCAAGAGGTGGCCGAGGCCGCAGCGCAGGTTGTCGCGCGCCCGTCCCCCCACTTTCTTTAGGAATCCACTACACGTTATGGTTCCACTGCACGTAGAGTAGAGAACCGTAGAACTACGTAGGTCGTAGAGGCAACGGCGTCGGGGGCACCCCCAGGGAAGGAGCAGACCATGGCTTCTCAGACAGCTCAGGACCTCGGCGTGCAGACACCGGCGCCCGAAGGGGGGACCCCTTCGATGACGTGGAACGGCCACACCCTCCCGGCGATTGGCCCCTCGGGCGCGCCGCTCGACTGGGCCTGGCTCCGGGGAACGAGGAGCGAGTGGGGCGTACGAGCCAAGCCGAGCTCGAAGGGCCTCACCATGGCCGACATCGCCGTGGGCACCTACGGTGCGGTCCCCGACCACCCGCCCCGCCGGACCATGGCGCCACGGGGGGCCGACATCGACGCCGATGTCCCCGACATGGGCTACCTGGTCAACGACAAGTCCCACGTGTGGGCGGAGAACGTCTACGAGCTCTACGAGGAGGCGGTTGCCCGCCAGTGGTCGGCGACGAGAGACATTCCCTGGGGTGAGGTCGCCCCGCTCCCCGAGGAGCTCGAACGCGCGGTGTGCCAGATCTGCACCCTGCTCTCCGAGGTCGAGATGATCGCCACCGACCTGCCGGCCAAGTGGCTGTGGAGGATCAACCACGACCTGCTCGAGGCGAAGATGTTCCTCGCCACCCAGGTGATGGACGAGGCGCGGCACACCGAGGTGTTCCGGAAGCGGGCGCTCGTCAACGGCGGAGGGCTGCTCCACTCCCGCAAGGGGACCGAGGAGTTGCTCCGCACCATCTTGCAGGCCCGGACCTTCGCCCAAGCGTCGGCGCTCATGCACCTGCTGGGCGAGGGGTTCGTCCTCGACCTGTTCCGCCAGGGCGAGCTCATCGCCCCCACCGAGGTCGAGAAGCGCATCTTCCGCCTCACCATGCAAGACGAGGCCCGTCACGTCGCCTACGGCACCCTGCACCTGCGCTACGCCATCGAGCACGACCCGGACCTGGCCGAGGAGATCCACGAGGCGCTCGATCACGGCGAGCAGATGCTGGTCGCCTTCGGAACTCAGACCGACACCACCGAGGCGCTGGCGGTCCTGTTGGCCGGTGGCGTGGACAAGGTCGAGGAGGTGGGGTTCCCGATGCTCGCCCAACTCCAGGCCAAAGTGCTCACGTCCTATCTCGCCCGTTGCGAGCGGGCCGGGCTCAATCGGGTCCAACGAACCAAGCTGCCCGTCGAAGAGCTCGGCATCGACCGTGACGTCCGGGTCGCCTGAGGGAGGGACGCACATGACGGTCACCACGCGACACCTGCCGGTCGACAGCACGGCCTTCTTCGAAGCGCTGGCCGAGCGCATGAACGCCGACCCCGAGCGCTACCGCCCACTCGGCTTCTGTGACCTCGACCTGGGCGTGGTCATCCACCGGCCCTCCTCCGAGGACTTCCGAGCCCTGGTGCGCTTCGCCGACTACGGCTGCCTGGGGGTCGAGGCCTTCCCTGAAGGCGCCGAGGACCGCGCCAGCTGCTGGCTGGAGGGCGACCTCGGCACCTGGGAGGAGATGGTGGCCGACATCCGGGCCAACGGCCGAGCCACCGCGCGCCGGACGCTGGCCTCGCTGGTGCTCCTCGGCGACCGCATCGGCCTCCGAGGCGACGACTCAATGGGGGTGGACCGGTTCTTCCGGTACGCCGCCACCGTCCAGCAGTTCATCGACGGCGCGGCCGATTCGGTATCGGTCCCGGCCTGAACGGAGATGACCATGAGCGAAGAGATGCCGACCTGCCCGTCGTGCGGGCAACCCATGCGGCGAGTGCTGGACCTCTCCTACGGCTACTGGGAGTGGCAGGACGGGGGATACGTCCAACGCTTCACCGGAACCGGGGTGCGAGTGCCCCCCTTTGCCTGCGGTGAGTGCCTGAGGGGCTTCGACGGCCTGCACCCGCAGGACCCGGCCAGCTGGTCCCGGGTCGTGGCCTGAGGAGGTCGCCATGGCGCTCCGAGTCAACAGCGACGATTGCATCGGCTGCGGCGCCTGCGAGTTCGCCTGCCCCCCCGGTGCCCTGACGAAGACCGCGACCTTCCTCGGGATCTTCGTGATCGACCCCTACACCTGCGACGACTGCCAGCGCTGCCAACAGGTCTGCCCGGTCGATGCCATCGTCGTCGACACCGACTGGCCGGAGTGCCACGGCCGTGGCTGTCCGCTCCGGTCGAGCCGGTTGAGCGGTTACGAGTGCGCCGTCTGGGCACACCGCTGTCCGAGCTGTGGGGACACCCTGTGGCGCCGATCCGAGGACGAGAACTGGGCCTGCCCCACCTGCGACCTCGGGATGCGCGTCATGTGCCCCAAGATCCACCACCTCGAACGAGCGGAGAGTCTCACCACGAACTGAGTTCGACCTAGGTCGAGGGGCCACGCCCCCAGGCCCCGAGAACCCGGCATCGCGAGACCCGGCCATGGCTCCCCGCGCCGTGGCCGGGTCTCGTCGCTGGGGTGCGGGCGGGTTAGTGGCCGACCGTGGTCTCGGCGTCGAGCCCCAGGGCGTACCCCTCGAGGAAGGTCGAGGCGTCCTTCTGGCGTGGGTGGCGGTCGGCGATCGCGTAGAAGCGGGGCGAATGGTCGGGGTGAACAAGGTGGGCCAGCTCGTGCACCAAGACGGCGTCGAGCACCCAGCTCGGGACCCCCTTCAGCCGGTGCGAGAGCCGGATCTCGCCCGAGTCGGCAGTACAGGACGCCCAGCGCTTGTGCTGGTTGGTCACCCAACGGACCGAGACCGGGACCACACCGGGCACGTACCGACCGGCCAGCTCGACGGCCCGACGTTGGAGCGCCTCGTCCGACGCGGCCGCCGCCGGGCGGCGGGCCATGACCCGCGCCACGAGCCAGTCGACCATCTCCTGACGCTCAGCGCCCCGCAGGTGACCCGGGAGGAGCACGACGATGCGGCCCTCGCCCCAGTAGGCCGTCGCGCTCTTGCGGCGGCGCTTGGAGGTGCGGACCTCGACGTCGGGGGGCCCGGTCTTCCCCATGGTCCTTCTCGGGGGGACGCCGGCGGCCTCCTTGGCCGTCGGATGCTCCGCCACCTCGCCGGGACGACCGTCGGCGTCGAAGAGCGCCTGTTGGAGGACCTCCATCGAGCCCTATTTATGGCACGACGTTGACGAGCGACGGTGGACGCACGATCACCCGCCTGGGCGTCGCGCCACCGAGGGCCGACCGCACCCGTTCCGAGGAGAGGGCGAGCACCTCCGCCTCAGCCGCAGCGATGGACGGCGCGACCTCGATGCGGTCGCGCACCTTGCCGTTCACCTGGACCACCATCGTGACGTGGTCTTCGACCACCAGGGCAGGGTCGAACGAAGGCCAGGGCTGGAGGTGGACGCCCGGCTGGCCGAGGTGGCGTCGTTCCCAGATCTCCGCACTCACGTGCGGGGTCATCGGCGCGAGCAACAAGAGGAGGGAGTCGGCCGCCTCGGCGAACACTTCGTCGTGTGGGCCGCCATCGATCCGTCCGTACCGCACGATGGCGTTGGAGAGCTCCTGGCAGTGGGCGACCGCGGTGTTGAACGACCAGCGCTCGATGTCCTCGGAGACCACCTTGATGGTCCGGTGCACGAAGCGGCGGAGTTCGACGTCGTCTGCGGTCAACTCCCCCTCACGTCGGGGCGCCGGTCCCTCGAGGAGGGAACGCCACACCCGGTCGAGGAAGCGCCCGCACCCGTCGATGATCTCGTCGGTCTGATCGCTCCAGTCGAAGTCGTCCTCGGGTGGCCCCACGAAGAGGTGGAAGAGCCGGAGCGCATCGGCACCGACCCGTTCGTAGTAGGAGGACGGGGCGATGAGGTTGCCCTTTGACTTGGACATCTTGGACCCGTCCATGCGGATCATGCCCTGGGCGAAGTAATGGCTGAACGGCTCCCGCTCGATCTCGGGGAGCAGGCCGACGTCGATCAGGGCCCGCTGGAAGAAGCGGGCGTAGAGCAGGTGCAAGATGGCGTGCTCGACACCGCCGATGTACTGGTCGACCGGCATCCAGCGCCGAACCGCCTCGGCGTCGGCCGGGCCGTCGTGCCACCACGGATCGCAGAACCGGAGGAAGTACCAGCTGGAGTCGACGAAGGTGTCCATCGTGTCGGTCTCCCGCTGGGCGGGCCCCCCGCAGATCGGACAGGTGGTGCGGAGGAACTCCTCGTGGAGGGCGAGGGGCGACTGACCGCTCGGGAGGAATTCGACGTCGTCGGGGGCGAGCACCGGGAGCTGCTCCTCGGGAACGCCGACGATGCCGTGGTCCGGGCAGTACACCACCGGGATCGGACAACCCCAGAAGCGCTGGCGGGAGACGAGCCAGTCCCGGAGCCGGTAGTTCACCTTGCGGGTCCCGATCCCCTCCTTCTCCAGCCACTCGGTGGCCCGTTCCTTGGCCGTCGCCACGTCGAGGCCGTTTAAGAAGCCACTGTTGATCTTCTCCCCCTCGCCGCTGTAGGCACCCCCGTCGAAGGCCTCCGGCGGTTGGACCGTTCGGACCACCGGGAGCCCGTAGGTCTGGGCGAACGCGAAGTCGCGCTCGTCCTCGGCCGGAACGGCCATGATCGCGCCGGTCCCGTAACCCATGAGCACGTAGTCGGCTACGTACACCGGAACCGACTCTCCATTGAACGGGTTGATCACGGAGCTGCCGGTGAACACCCCGCGCTTTTCGAGCTCTGGCCCGGCCTCGGCCGCACGCATCCGTTCGAGCTCGCTGGACGCGCTGGCCCGGCGGACCAGCGCCTCGACCGCTTTCTTGTGCTCGTCCGAGGTGAGACGCTCGACCATCGGGTGCTCGGGGGCGAGCACGGCATAGGTCATGCCGAAGCTGGTGTCGGGCCTGGTGGTGAAGACCCTGACCGAGAGATCCGACGGGGCGCCGTCGGGGCCTTGGACGGCGAGATCGAACTCGGCCCCCTCCGAGCGGCCGATCCAGTTGCGCTGCATGATCTTCACCCGGTCGGGCCACTGGAGGCCGTCGAGCGCGCTGAGCAGCTCGTCGGCGTAGCTGGTGATCCGGAAGAACCACTGCTCGAGATCCCGCTTCTCGACCAGGTCGCCGGACCGTTCACAACGCCCGTCCGAGAGCACCTGCTCATTGGCGAGGACCGTCCGGCAACCGGGGCACCAGTTCACCTGGGCGCTTGCCCGATAGGCGAGCCCGGCGTCAAGGAACCGGAGGAAGATGACCTGGTTCCAGTGCATGTACTCGGGGTCGTGGCTACGAACCTCCCGGCGCCAGTCGTAGACGGCGCCCAACCGACTGAGCGAGTCCTTGAGCTCGGCGATGCGAGCCTCGGTGAAGACGCGCGGATGGGTACCGGTCTGGATGGCGGCGTTCTCGGCCGGGAGCCCGAAGGAGTCGAAACCGATGGGCGAGAGGACGGCGTACCCGTTCATGGTCCGGTGCCTGACCACCAGGTCGCCGAAGGTGTAGTTCCGCACGTGCCCCTGGTGCGCCGGTCCCGACGGGTAGGGGTACATGCACAGGCTGTAGAAGAGCGGCCGAGGGTCGTCGTTCTCGACCTCGTAGGTCTTCTCGGCCCGCCAGCGGTTCTGCCACTTCCGCTCGACGGCGGCGACGTCGTACACCCGTGCCATCACCAAATCGTAATGAACCTTGGCGGCACTCCCTGCCACCGGGGGGGATCGGACGACCTCACCGGGTCGCCCCCGGCCGGGGACCCGTCGGGCCCCGAGCGGGCCGGGTTGGGCCGAACGGGCAGAAGAACACCACGGTCCCCGTCGGTGAGATCGAGCGGGGTCCCGGGGTTCAACCTGGGCCGGGAAGCCGTCGCCGATTCCCGACCGGGGCCCGGCCGCTCGAGCTCACGGGCTCCGACGGCCACCGTGGGGTGGTCGGTGATGGGCCCGTCGACGACGTGCCCGGCGACCCCAAAGCGCTCGGCGAGCCCGGCGGCGGCTCGACCTGCGGGTCCGCTCACCCTGCGGCGCGAGAATCGCGGGGTGGCCGAGCCGTTACGAGCCCGTCGTGACCTCGGCGGCCGGCTCTCCTCGGGTCGTGTTCACGGTGGGGGCCGAGGTGCCAGGCGCGCACGACACCCCGACCCGCCGGGCTCGGCTCGACGAGTTCGCCTTTGGAGGATTCGGAGGTCAATCCATGAATGAGTTCACGACCGTCACCTACGAGGTCGTTGGTCGCCAGGCCCATCTCACCCTCAATCGGCCAGAACGTCTGAACGCGATCAACGGGGCCATGCCCCGCGAGATCAGACGGGCCGTGGAGATGGCCAACGACGACCCCGGGGTACACGTGATCGTCCTCTCCGGTGCCGGCCGGTCGTTCTGCGCTGGCTACGACCTGAAGGACTATGCCGAGGCAGGCCGGGGCACCCAGCGCGCGGTTTGGGACCCACTCAAGGACTACCGGACCATGAAGCGCAACACCGACGACTTCATGAGCCTGTTCCGGTCGCTCAAGCCCACCATCTGCAAGGTCCAAGGGCATGCGATCGCCGGAGGAAGCGATATCGCGCTCTGCTGCGACCTGGTGATCATGGCCGACGACGCCCGAATCGGCTACATGCCGGCACGGGTTTGGGGTTGTCCGACCACGGGGATGTGGGTGTACCGGCTCGGGGCGGAAAAGGCCAAGCGGATGCTGCTCACCGGAGACACCATCGACGGGAAGCAGGCGGCGGTCTGGGGACTCGTACTCGAGTCGGTGCCTCCCGACCGGCTCGATGCCCGTGTCGCGGAGCTGGCCGGGCGAGTCGCGGGCGTGCCGACCAACCAGCTGGCCATGCAGAAACTGATGATCAACCAGGCATACGACAACATGGGGCTCCAGGGCACTCAGATCCTCGCCACCCTCTTCGACGGCATCACGCGCCATTCGCCCGAAGGCCGGTGGTTTCAGCAACTTGCGGCCACCCACGGGTTTCACGAAGCCGTGGCATGGCGGGATTCGGGGCGGGAGATCCCCGAGGGGGGTGGCGAGATCCCGGCCCAGCTCGAGGGCCAATGAGACCGTGGCGACGCGCCGGGAGACAATTTGGGGGACCCAGAGGGGCTGCTAGCCTGGACCTTCCGTTGGGGGCGTAGCTCAGCTGGTAGAGCGCTTGACTGGCAGTCAAGAGGTTCGTGGGTTCAAGTCCCATCGCCTCCACCGAAAGTCCCAGCTCGGGCTCCATCATCGGACTCGTTGTAGGGCATGGTCCAGAGTCTCCGAGGCGCAGGAAAACAATGGCGTCCCCTGTGGTGTCCACGGCTTGGGGGTAGAGCTCGTTGTTGGCCCGAGGTAGCAACCGCGCGGAAATTCCACTTCGTGCAAGGGGTCGACTGACGGGATAGAAGAGCGCGACGATCCGCCGCGGATTGGAGTACAGCATGCCGAGAGTCGTCATCACCTACGGTGTCGAGGATGTCGAGAGATGGCTGAGAGGAAAACAGGAGCGCGCCGGGGCCATTGGCATGACGAACGGGAAAAATGTGGTGAATCACGTGGCGCAAGACGGGAGCAACAGGATCGCAGTCACCAGCGATGTTGACGATGTCGAGACGGTCATGGCGAGCACCGCGTCTCCTTCCGCCGAGGTGGCCGCCGCTAGGCAGCGCCATGGCGTGGTTCCACCGCTCACCGTCTCTACATAGAGAGGCAGTCCTTCTCCTGAAGCTGGCCCACAAGGGCGCGCGGCTGGCTTCTATGGGGATGATCAATCTCCTAGTTGGCGTGCGCCAAGGCGATGAACTGAAGGGACAGGTCAGTAGGAGGGGACCGACCGCGATCGCTCCGGGCTCGGGGGACAGGTCGCTTTACTGAACAATACGAAGGCGCTCCTGGCGAAATGTGGCGACGACGACCAACGCCTTGACTCTCCGGGAGTAGTCGTCGATGAAGTTGACGATCTCCACGTGGGCGTCGGCGGCCAGTGTCCAATGGGTCACGTCGCTCTGCCAGCACTCATTGGCAGGTCGGCCTCGAACCGCTGCCAGCTGGACCGGGGCCGCCGCTTCTGGGGCTGACCGAAGACTGCGGCCACGGCACCTTGGCCCGCCGGTAGGGGTCACCTGCTTCACGATCGAGGTCCGCGAGCGCTACCGCCTCGACCTCACTGTCTAGGACCTGTGGTGCCGGCTGCAACTACTTGCCGCTGCTGGCCGCGAGCACCTCCGCGAGCACCGCGGCCCCCGAGTGCCCGAGATCGCGGGTGGCGGTCAACACCACGAGGTGGCCGCGGCCACGGGCGAACGCCCGCAGCCGCTCAACGACCGCGGCACCAGGGTCCAGGTCCAGCTCGGCGCGGTAGCGAGAGGCGAACTCACAGAACCGTCCGGGGTCGTGGCTGTACCACCGGCGAAGCTCGGTGCTCGGCGCCACCTCCTTCGCCCACTCGTCGATATCGAGCGCCGCTCTTTGCACCCCTCGGGGCCACATGCGATCGACAAGCACCCGGTGCTCGCCGGACCGACGCCTGCGATCCTCGTAGACACGGACCACCTCGACGGCCATTCTCGGCTTCGAGGTCCTGCTGTCGGGGCTCACCGTGCCCGGAATCCGAGCACGGCGGCGGCCTCCTCGTTGACCATTGCCGGGCTCCACGGTGGGTCCCATACGATGCGAACGTCCACAGAGACAGCGTCGCCGACGGAATCGGCGATCGCCTCACGGGCAATCTCGGAGAGCGCCTCGGAGACCGGGCATCCTGGCGTAGTCATCGTCATCTCCGCGACAACCACCCTGCCTTCGGCGCGGACGTCATAGACCAGCCCGAGCGACACCACGTCGAGATGGAGCTCGGGGTCGTACACGCCCCGCAGCGCATCCCAGGCGGCGTCGATCACGTCGGACGCCGAGAGGTGCAACCAGCCCGGCGCCGTCGGCGCGCCACTCTTCTCCCCACAAACTGGTGTTTCGCCGGTCACGACGGCCGACGGAAGGTGACCCGCCAATCGCCGTCGCCGAGGTCTTCGACTTCATAGGAGAAGCCCTGGCAAGACAGGACTCCTTCAAGCGGCACCGGTTCGAAGGGGGCAAGGATCACCAGTTCTTCGCCATCATCGAGGGCGCTGACCGCGGCCATGATCGTCTCGAACGGCTCGTCGCCTGACGCGATGATCGGGCGGGCGTCGACGGTTGCCATCGGCTCCTCCCTTCCCGGTCCGGTGAGAACCGGCTAGCCTATTATTCTGTTCCTTACTAGAATTTAACATGATGCGGTTCCCAACGGAACCCCGATCCGGTGCAGCGGGACCATCGCCGCAACCGTGCGGGGTGGAGCACCCAAAGTGTGGCAACCCCGCCCGGTCGATGCTCGACAAAGACCACCGATCGCCGAGGACGCAGTGCTGGGGGAACTCGACGTTGGAGCGGAGGACCTCGGCGACCTGTCTGACGCCATGTGCGAGGAACTGCCTGCGCGGACCGCAAGACTCGAGTTCGACCCCTCTGACCTCGACCCGCACATGACCCTGTCCCGGGGCGGCCAGAGCGATGGCGCCTCTGCTCGCCGGCACGGCCACGGGGGAAGCACATGAATGGGAGCAATGAACCCCGAGTGGCAAAGCACTCCGGATCCTGGGCCACCCGGCCCCCCGGGGTGCCTGGCGCAGTACCGCCACCGTCGGTGCCGCTGTCGTTCCTGGCAGCGGCGTCCATCGGCATCGTCGCCTGCGGCGTTGCCTTGGGCTGGGTACGGGCCGCGGCGGTCGCCGACCCCAACAGCGACTCGGCGATCGCTGCCGTGCACTTCGGGGTGCTCGCCGCGCTGACCATGGGCATCCTCGGCGCCACCCATCAGTTCACCCCAGTCATCACTGGCCGGCCCCTGCGGTCGGTGCGCGTGGCTCACGCCACGTTCGTCGTGTGGCTAGCGACGTCGTGGCTGCTGCCGCTCGGAGTCGGCTTCGAACAAACCGTCTTGACCGCTGCGAGCGGCAGTCTCGCCGTGGTGGGACTTGTCCTGCTCGTTTGGAACTTCGCGGGGCCCTTGTCGGTAGGAGCGAAGGGATCTCCGGTCACCGGCCTTCGCCTCGCCTTTCTCGGCGCCGTGGCAACCACGCTGTTCGGCGCCACTTTCATCGGCGACCGTCAGGGCAACTGGTTCGCCCTCTCCGCCCACGTCGACTCGGCGATGGGTGTGCTTGGTCTGTTCGCCTGGCTGGGGGTCACCTACATCTCGGTTTCGCAGAAACTGTGGCCCATGTTCATGCTCGCCCACGTTCCCGGCCAGCACCGCTCTGGGAGGGTGGAGGTGTGGGCTACCTGGTTCGGTGCCGCCGTCTTGGCCGGGGGGCTGGCCAACGGGAACCCCGTCTCCGAGTGGGCCGGCGCCAGTGTGCTCGGCGTCGGCCTCAGCGCCCACCTCGTGTCGCTGGGCGCGCATCTCCACCACCGCCGCCGCAAGGCCGACCTGCATCTGGCCTTCGTCGTCACCGCCGGCGCATGGCTGGTCGTTTCCGCCGGGCTCGCTCTTGCCGGGGCACTCGTCCTCCCTCACCACCACCTCGAGGGGGTCGCGCTCGTGACCGCAGCCATGGTCGCCAGTGGTGGCTGGCTGCTCGAAGCACTCGTTGGTCACGCCCACAAGGTTGTGCCGTTCATCGCGTGGTCACTGCTGCGCTCGCAGGGCACGCCGAGCGGACCGTCGGGCAAGCCCCTCATGTTCGCCGATCTCTACCATCACGGTTGGGCTACGGCCACCTACGGATTCGTCACCGCCGGCATCGGCGCGCTATGCGTCGGGTTCGGCACGCGCTCCGCGTCGGTGATCGCGGCCGGCGGCGTCCTCCTGGCAGCAACAGGCATCGTGGCCGCTGCCAACCTGTCAGCGCGTTTTATCCATCAATTGCGCGCGGTCCGGACAGGTTCCGGCGTCTCGTCTATCGAGACCATCGACCGGTCGGAGCCCACTGAGCGCCGGATGTGACCTGATGCGAGAGGAGTCTCTCTTCTCTGAAGCGAGCCCGAATACCTCGGAGAGTCGTGCGACTCGAGATCCGTATCGAGGTCGGTAGGAAGCCAGAGGCGTTCCCCAACGGCCAGCTCAGCCAGCGACCTGCTTGAGCAGCCTCACGCCTGGGTTCCTGCCGGCCGGCCGATGCGCACCCGCCACACCTCGGGACCAGCTTCGAGGTAGTCCCAGCTGTAGCGGCCGGCGTGCTGGGCGTCGAACTGGTAGCGAAGGGGCCGGGGGTCGTGGTCGTTCACAAGGACAAACGCGGTACCTGCCCCGAGGGCGCCATAAGCGGCGAAGATCCTCGCATGGCGCTCGGCCGGGGCGAGCACACGCACGTCGAGCACGGCATCCGCGCTTCCTCCTTCTGGGCGCCTCGGCAACAACGTCACTGGCTCGGTCGTCGCCGAGCTCACGAGCCGGTGGAGGACCACGGTGACCCGCCCGGCGAGCTCGGGGCGCGCGACCAGCACCGCCGCCCACGTCTCGGCCGCCAGCCGACACGCGGCGTCACCCTGTCCGACATCGGCGAGCTGTGCGGCTGCACGGAGCAACAGGCGTGTGAGCGTGGCCTCGGTGTCAGGGGTCGCCAGCTCCTCGGGATGCGGCGGCTCGTCCTGCGCTACTTCGGTGAAGCGCCGCATCTTGACAAGCAGCCCGTCCAGGTCCACCGTAGGGTCGGCTGCGAGCGGAGACAAGAGCAGCTCGTTCTCCTCGGTCACGTGCCCTGCGAACAGGACGCCGATCGCCTCCGCTACCGCTGCCGCCGTGGTCCCGTTATCGGCCGTCGCCAGTCGCTCGGCCAGCGAGGTGAGCTTCCGGTGTTCGTCGACCATCCGGGCCACCGGCTTAGCAAGATCCTCCTTGGTCGCGGCAGTCCGGTAGAGGGTGTGCTCCTCAGCCAGGGCGTGCGGGAGGACCTCCTTCCCCAGGTAGACAACGAGTTCGACCGCTGCCGCCTCGTAACGATCGTCTGCCTCGACCGCGGCACGCAACGCTGTGACACGTCGGGCCACGCCGGCAGCGAGCGCGAAGTGGTGGGTCAGCATCGCCTGCAGGGCGTCGGCATCGGCGCTCGTCATGGTGCGCTCCTTCTTCAAACAGCCTCGGACACTTTATCTCTATAGTCGACTAGATAAACTATCTTGAGGTCCGCCACAAGAGAAGTGGCGAGGCGATCACGCACCCTGTGACGGTCGGGCCCGTGGCTGCTCCAATCTGGATCGGCAACCTCGTGCGCGGGCCGCTGGCTCACAGGAAACGCGACACTCAAAGGTCCAGCCCAAGTCGCCTTCGTTCGTGCGCTGGGGCGCCCGTTCTTGATCTCCGGCTCCGAAGGCGCTCAGGGAGTGACGCGCCCAACCTCGCCGGGCCAGTGACCGCCACGGGTCGGTGCCGGGATCGATCGATGCGAGTCCTCGGCCATCATGGGGTGGCCTTGGCCAACGCATCCTCGCTCCGGACCGTGAGCCGGCACCCGGCTCGGTGCGGGTCCTTCGCCACCAATCCCTCGACGGAGAGTCCGCCTAGGCCTTCGGCCAACCCTTCGGCCAGACCCAGGTGCAACTGGCACACCGTGTCAGGAGACGGCCCCGCCACATCGGCGAACGGGCAGCGCCCCAGCACGAAATCGACCTTGCGGCCCCGCTCCACCCGGGTGGGCCTGAATCCTCGTCGCTCGATCTCGCTCTCCAAGAGGAAAAGGGGTTCGCCGCTGCCCGCCAGTTCCGCCCCCCGCCGATGTCCCTCCTGGCGGCCGATCTGGCGAGGTTCGAGGTGGCGGCGTACTGCGTCGGAGAGCAGGCTTGCCAACCAGGCATAGGCACCCAGGGTGCCCCAGCGTCCTGCCATCTCGGGCGCCAGGCGGTAGAGCAAACGAGGACGACCGGGCCGGGTGCGTTGCTCGACCTCCTCGACCACAAGGCCGGTGTCCTTCAATACGGCGAGGTGCTGGCGCACCGCATTGTGGTTCAGCCGCACGAAGTCGGTCAGCTCAGCTACCCCAACAGGGCCAGGCGCCTCGGCGATGTACCGGAACAGGCGATGACGAGTTGGGTCACCTAGCGCCCGTGCCTCTTGTTGCACCTCATCTTCCACGATGGCGCATCTTTCCAACAATCAATCTTCTACCCCAGACCATAACAACGATCGCCCCGGCATCGGATCGAAGGGCTGTCGGCAATTGACTTTTGGGCCGGCCCACGAGCACATCTGGTTGCTCTCAACCGAGCAAGGCCACCTCTTGGACATTCGGCGGCCGGTTCTAGTTGCGCCGTGTCAACCGCTGTCGTGTCTCCTCGGCAGATCCTGCGCGGACCAAGCCGACGAGAAGGACTGCTGGAAGAGGTCGTTCTGAGCATCGCGACCGCCCACGCAGTTCACCGATTGAAGACCGGCGTCATGAACCGAGTGGCACTCCCCCAGGACTCCTCGCCATCCCGCAGCAATGGCAGGGGTGAGCGCCTCCTCCACGCCGCCCGCCTGCGAGGTGGAGCGACGCCAGGTGCCATGCGTTGTGCTCAGGGAGCCGAGGCTGTGGTGCCCCACGAAGCCAGGAAGGCCGCGACGGTCATCAACCCCTCACCCAAAGCGGCCGGTGTTGAAGAAGACGTGACCGAGAGCGTGGTGGACCCAGGGGGTGTCCGACGTCAATCCGGAGCGCCCCTTCGGCTCACCATGTGGAACCGATGTCGGTCGGTTTTGGATTAGACCTTGCGGACCTGCAAGGGTGGATGGGCTCTCGCCATCTGGTCGTAGTCGTCGTCCTGGGTCACCACTGGCAACCCGAGGTCGACAGCGGTGGCAGCGATCAGGGTGTCGGTCAGTTTGACCGTCCGATGTACGCCGGCGCGCCGGCAGTCCATGACGAGGCGAGCCCACGCGCCCATGACGGGTTCGCTGATGGGGACGGGGTCCACCCTCCGAGCCAGCATCAGCGTGTCTGCCCGGCGCGCTCGCGACTCGACGTCAGTGGCATTCAGCACACCCAGTTCCAGCTCGCCGATGGTCACGACCGACACTGTCACCCGGTCGGGCAACTCTCCGAGTGGTCGGCCCACCTCACGGGCGATGAACACCGAGGTGTCAAGAAGCCCGACCGGGTCGCTCAAAGCTCGTCCAAGGTCTGTCCGGCGAGCACCTCGAGGTCTCCACGCAACCCCGGGTCGGCTGCCCGCTCCGCCAGCTCTCGACGAACGAGGTCACCTGGAAGCCAACGGGACCGCTGGGCCTCGTGGGGAACGATGTCGGCGACCGCCTCGCCGTGGACCGTGAGGACCACCCGCTCCCCCGCCCGGACAGCATCGATCACCTGGCTGGTCCGATTTCGAAGGTCGCGCACGCCGATCTCCATGTGCTACAGCGTAGCACCCTATCCTTGCGCCACGTCGGAGGCGACGATCGCCGCGGGTCACTGGCGCTCGGGGAGTGCCCGGGCGCCGTTCCCTTGCACCGTCATGGCATCGGAGCATCTGATTCGCGGGCCGTTGGTTCGGCGCGATTCTTTGCGCGCGGTCCGCCGGACTCCAAGCTTCCGTGGCGCCTCCCCTTCCTCGCCAGCATGGCTGCCGGGATCACCACGACGCTGTCGGCAACGAGGGTGTCTGGGGCTGGGGACCAGCGGGATCGGGCATGCGAGGCTCCGCCCGGTACGTTCTCGGCCCATGGAGCAGGCTCTCGCCGATCTGGTGGGTCCCGATCTGCGCGTCCTCTTCTGTGGGATCAACCCTGGAACGCTTTCAGGTGAACTCGGTCTGCACTTTGCCCGGCCGGGGAACCGGTTCTGGAAATTGCTCTACGCCGGCGGGTTTACTGAGTCAGTTCTCTCACCGGCGGAGCAGCACATCCTGCCTGAGCTTGGCGTTGGCATCACGAACCTCGTGGGGCGAGTGACAGCGGCGGCGAGTGAGCTCGGAGTCGCTGAGCTGCGTGAAGGCGCGAAGCGTCTCGAGGTCAAGGCGAAGACGCTGCGGCCCCGGTGCGTCGCGGTGCTCGGACTGGGGGCGTACAGGACGGCCTTCCGCAGACCCGGAGCAACGATCGGTCCCCAGCCAGATCTGCTCGGCGAAACCCTCCTTTGGCTCCTACCGAACCCAAGCGGCCTTCAGGCTCGTTATCAAATCCCTGAAATGAACGAGATGTTCAAATCGCTCTTTCTCGCGACGAAGCGGCCTGACTCCAGACTGGGACATGGCCATCGCGGTCTCCAGCGACACCAACCGATGTCGGAGTCCTGAGTCCATGGGCATCGGCGACGAGTGACCACTTTCCCCGCTTGCCGCACTCGGCCGAGTTCCGGCCAGCGCCATCTCCCCCTGACCATGTCTGGTCCACAAGCCGTCAACCGCGGCGGACGGAAGCGATGGCAGGTGGTGATGCCGGATCTGTCCCGGACTGCGAGAGACCCGACCGCCTCGTCGAGCCGGTGACCGAGATGACCGGCTGGGTCGCCGATCGCGGCGCCCGGGCGTTCTGCGGCTGCACGTTCGAGTGGCTAGCCGGAGTCCATCTCGAGGTCGATCTACCCTTCCCGAGCGAGCACGGCTTGGTCGGCGCGACCCGATTGGAGACCGCGACGTGGCGCGGCCAGGAGGTGCCGGTTTCCCCGCTCAACCTGCAACTGGCAGTGGCTCGTCACCGCGGCCTCGACGACCGTGTCGCCAAGATCATGAACTGGTAGCCGTGGGCCCCACCCGGGCGTCACCGTCTCGGGCTGGAGGACCAAACTCATGCGGCCAGCCCGATCGGGATCCATGCCGGCACGACCTCCACGTGCGTCGGCGCTGGACGGTCAGCGGTCGGCGACCTTGCGTTCACCGCCCTCGTGGGCCGCTCGTATCGCCTCCCAGACCCGCTGCGGTGAAGCCGGCATCGCGATGTCGCGGACGCCGAGGTGGAAGAGCGCGTCGACGACCGCGTTCATCACCGCTGGCGTGGCCGCGATGGTGCCGGCCTCGCCGACGCCCTTCACACCCAAGGGGTTCGTCGGGCTGGGCGTCACCGTGTTGGCCAGCCGGAGAGCCGGCACATCGGCCGCCGAGGGGACGAGGTAGTCGGCCAGCGTGGCGGTGCGAAGATTGCCGTCCTCGTCGTAGACGGCCTCCTCGAACAGCGCCTGGGCGAGGCCCTGCACCACGCCGCCGTGGACCTGGCCCTCGACGATCAGGGGGTTCACCTGATTGCCGCAGTCGTCCACGGCGACGTAGTCGCGCACCGTTACCTGCCCGGTCGCCTCGTCTACCTCGACCACGCAGGCGTGGGTCCCGAACGGAAAGGTGAAGTTGGGTGGATCCCATGTGACGCTGGCGGACAGACCGGGCTCCATACCGTCGGGAAGGTTGTGCGCGGTGAACGCCTCGAAGGCGATAACGGCGAACGGCACCGACCGGCTCGGCGACCCGGCGACCCGGAATCCGCCGTCGGCCAGCTCGATGTCCTCGGGCGCCGCCTCGAGCTGGTGCGCCGCGATCGTCTTCGCCTTCTCCAGCACCTTCTCGGTGGCCAGGTACAGGGCCGTTCCCCCGACCGACAGCGAGCGCGAGCCGTACGTGTCGAGCCCCGAAGGGGAGACGGCGGTGTCGGAGTGGAGCACGTCCACGTCCGCCGGGTCGATGCCAAGCTTGTCGGCCACGATCATCGACCAGCTCGTCTCGTGCCCCTGACCATGGGGGGAGGTACCGGTGACGACCTCGACCTTGGCGGTCGGCAACACCCGGACGGTTGCCGCCTCCCACCCACCGGCCGAGTAGTTGAGCGAGGCCAACACCCGGCTCGGCGCCAGGCCGCACATCTCCACGTAGGACGACAGGCCCACGCCGAGGTGGACCCGGCTACCCGCCGCCCGGCGTTTCGCCTGCTCGTCGCGGATCTTCGCGTACCCGATCAGCTCCAGGGCCTTGTCGAGGGCACCCTCGTAGTTGCCGCTGTCGAACACCAGGCCGGGAGCCGAGTGGTACGGAAAGGCTTCGGGCGCGATGAAGTTGCGTCGCCGGAGCTCGGCCGGGTCGATACCCACTTCCACCGCCAGCGCGTCCATGGCCCGCTCGATGGCGTAGGTGGCCTCCGGACGGCCCGCCCCCCGATAGGCGTCGGTCGGCGTCTTGTTGGTGAACACCGAGGTGCACCGAAACGAGTAAGCGGGGACGTCGTAGACGCCGTGGTACAAGAACGCGCCCAAAAGCGGGATCCCGGGGGTGACCAGCTGTAGATAAGCACCCATGTCGGCCAACAGCCGCACCCGCACCCCGGTCACCTTCCCCTCGGCGTCGGCCGCCAGATCGATCTCCTGGACCTGGCCCCGGCCCTGGATCGTGGCCACGCTGTTCTCCGACCGCTCCTCGGTCCAGCGGATCGGCCGCTTCAGACGCCGGGCGATCGCCAGAGCGAGCAACTCCTCGGCGTACACGTCGAGCTTGGACCCGAAGCCACCCCCGACCACCGGAACGACCACTCGGAGCTTGTGCTCGGGGATCCCGCAGGTGATGCCGAGCATGATCTTCAAGATGTGGGGAATCTGGGTGGACGAGTGGACGATGAACTCACCCCCGAACGGCTGGGGCAGCACGCACACCCCTCGGGGCTCCATGGCCGACGGGATGAGCCGCTGCTGGACGTAACGCTCGGACACACGGTGGGCGGCGGAGGCGAACGCCGCTTCGACCATGTCGGGGTCGGGGGTGAGCTCCCAGACATACGAGGTGTTGGTCCCGAGCTCCTCATGGATCACCACCCGGTCGGACAGGGCGTCGTCGAGTTCGATCACCGCCGGGAGGGGTTCGTAGTCGACGACCACAGCTCCGAGCGCATCAGCCGCCTGCGAGGACGATTCGGCGACCACCACGGCGACGGCGTCGCCCACGTAGTTCGCCTTGTGGACCGCCACTGGGAAGTGGGGAGGGTTCCTCATGTCCGGGGTCACCGGCCACGCGCAGGGCATGGGTGCCGCCCACTCACCAACGAGATCCGCTCCGGTGAACACCTCCACCACGCCAGGCATCGACCGGGCCGACGACGTGTCGATCGAGCGAATGCAAGCGTTCGCCAGGACCGAACGCACCACGGCGAGATGGAGTGCACCCGGCACGACCAGGTCGGCTATATAGCGGGCCTCCCCCGTGAGGAGAGCCGGGTCCTCCTTGCGGAGCATTCGGGTACCGATCACGGGCATGGTCCCACCCCCTTCTGCCACCCGTCCATGAACGAGTGCAGCCCTGTCATGATGCCGCAACGTCTCCACCAGCGCTCGGGGCCGGGGGCGACGTCCTCGGCACGCCGTGCGACCGGACGTCTCGGCCTACCAGGACACCGGGCATCGTCGCCTGCTCGCAGTCACGAGCGTCATGGATCCGACCGGGCCGCGATGGCGCCGCGTCGGGGCGCTCGCCCTTCGATCCCGAGCGGAGGCGACGTGATCGGCTCAGGCGATCGGGCTCACCCGATTGGCGACGTCCGGGTGATCCACAGTCCGAAGACGATGATGCCTGCGTACGCCACCGAACCGAGTAGGACCCAAACAGCAACGGGAAGTCGAAGTCTCACAGGCTCGGACGATAGCTCCGGGTTCGAGACGAGTTCGGGGCCGCAGGGCACCGCGACCTCCGAGTCGCTGACGGCGAAGAATCCAGATGCCGGGGAATGTCTCTTCGGATCGGCGTCGTCCCCGGGCATGGCCATGCAACGGGGGCCCTCAGAGCGGGGGCAGGGCTGGCGAAGATCCAACCGCTAGCGGGATGCGCCCCTCGACCACGGTGCCGGTGCCCGGGGTCGAGCGCACGTCGAGCACCCCGCCGAGCAGCCTCGCCCGTTCGCGCATGCCCAGCAGGCCGAGATGGCTATCGCCAGGTTGTTCGCCCATCCGCTCCGAGGCGAATCCCCTCCCGTCATCGCTCACCCGCAGACCGAGGCCCTCCGCCCCGAAGTCGAGGTTCACCTGGACCTTGGTCGCCATCGCGTGGCGGAGCGTGTTGCGCACCGCCTCCTGGACGATCCGGAACGCGCCGAGCTCGACCTCTGGGGCCAGTCGGACCTCCGAGCCGGTGACGACCAGCTGGGCGGCCAGCTCCGACTCGTCCTCGACCTCGCTCATGAGCGTCGAGAGCGCCGGTACCAGGCCGAGCTCGTCGAGTGCCGGAGGTCGAAGGTCGCGAGCGAGGGTTCGCAGTCTCGCCGCCGCGTCGAGCGCCTGGCTGCGCGCCTCGTCGAGCCCACCGACCACCGCGCCGGGAAGGCCGGGGGTGCCCCCCAGGCTCTCCAGGCGACGGGCCAGGTGCAAGAAGAGCTGGAGCGGCTCGTCGTGCAGCTCGCGCGAGAGCCGCCTGCGCTGGTCCTCTTCCGCCTGGACCAGGATCTGGGCATAGCGGGTGGCTCGTCGCCCCTCGCTGCGCTCCTCGGTGACGTCCTCGAAGATCACCTGGGTAGTCCCCTGGTCCGACCCCGACGGCAGCGACACGAAGTCCAGCCGGTAGTCCCGACCGTCGGGCAGATCGACAACCTGGCCGGAGGGGTGCTCGACGGCCCCGCCGCGCTCGAAGAAGGTCCCGATCAGGTCCTTCCCCAGAAGCCGCCGTGCCGCCGGATTGGCGTCGAGCACTTCGTCACGGTCGTTGAGCACGAGGATCGGCGAACGATTGGTCTCGAACAGCTGCCCGTAGCGAACTTCGGCCGACCGGCGCTCGGCGATTGCACTCTCCTCCCGGGAGCGCGCCAGCCGTTCGGATTCGATGTGCTGGCCGAACACCAACCCCACCACGACGACGAGAGCCAGCTCCACCAGGTCCGACCCGACGTGGCCCTGGTCGTTGGAGAGCAAGAGGTCGGGAAGCCAGGCGAGCGTCGCCCAGACCGCTGTCGAGGCCGAGCCGGTCAGGCCGTATCGGAGCGCGGCGTACACGACCGGGATGATGAGCAGGGCCACCGGGAGACCGGCCGGGAAGGCGCCGGTCTCGGCGGAGACGTGCAGGTCGACCACCAGGTGGACGCCGGCGATGAGCAGCACCATTGCCTGGATGATCCAGAAGCGGGCCTCCCGCACCGGTGGGTGCGCAGCCCGCCGCAGCACCGTTGCGAGCTCAACCAGTCTTTGGTGCCGATCCGTCATGACCCTCGTGGCCGACTAGCCCGTGACCCAACGCGTAGGCCACGGCCTCGGCCCTCGACGCCACCCCGAGCTTGGCCAGGACGCTCGACACGTGGCCCTCGACCGTGCGTTGGCCGAGGCCGAGCTCCGCCGCGATCTGCTGGTTCGAGCGACCCCGGGCGAGCACGGAGAGGACCTCGCTCTCCCGCCTGGTGAGGGCCGTCGGGGCGGCCGCGGTGCCGGTCCGCCGCCTGGTCAGCCGGCTGGAGAGCGCCTGGTCCAGCACGAAGACCCCGCCGGCGACGGCCCGCACCGCGTCGACCAGCTCTCTCGTGGTCGCCGTCTTCAGCAGGTACCCGGCGACCCCGATCTCGAGCGCCTCGGTCAGGTACGCGTAGTCGTCGTAGGCACTGACGATCACGACCTTGACGTCGGGGAGTTCGCTGACCACCGTCCGGGCCAGGTCGAGGCCGCTCATCTTCGGCAGATGGACGTCGACCAGGGCGACGTCGGGGTGGAGCGACTGGAGGACGGTGAGCCCCTCCTCCCCCGAGCCGGCCTGGCCCACCACCTCGACCTCGGCCTCCTGCTCGAAAAGCTGGATCGTGCCCTCGCGCACCAACGTGTGGTCGTCGACGATGACCACCCGGATCGGCCGGGACCCTCGGTCAGCGCTCCGGTCGGTCCCGGCCGCTGCCGTCTCGGGCCGCTCGTACCCGGTCGACGCGTGGTCGCTCATCTCACCACCGGCCCTCCCGGCCCACCCGACGCGTCAACGGAGGATACCTACGTGGAACTTCGGCCCGGTCCCGGATGATCCGGGGTCCCCGAGGCGTACTCTCCCCGTTCCCGACCGGGCTCGTCGGGCGCACGATGGAGGGGTGATGATCGTGGTTGCAGTCCTGATGGGGGCGGCCGTCGTGGCCCTCACCCTCTGGCTGCTCGCGGCGGTGACGGCCACGGCTCTCACGCTGGTCGATGCCCGACGGCACCGGCGGCTGGCCGCGGACCTCGACGCGGCGCTGGTCGAGATTCTCGGGCCGAGAACCCCCGAGGCCCCCCAGGTGCACGCGACCGGACGAGGCTGAGCGCTCCGAGCGGGGACTGGCCTCGGAGCGGCCGTCGGTCACTGCGTGACCAGTGCCGGCTCGGCCGGTGGCTCGATCGCCGACCCACCCTGGTCGGGAGGGACGTCGGGCGGTGACGTCTGTTCCTCCAGGGTGTGGGCAACCCGCCGGAGGAAGGAGCGCACGGTGGCACTGGCGACGCGCGCCAGCACCGTCTCGTCCAGCACCTGACCGGCCCGGCCGAACGGTGGCCGATAGCGACCCGAGAGCGTGAGCTCGGTCCGTTCGGCGTCGATGGCCCGGAGCCCTAGCTCCCCGTCGAACCGGGGGAACAGCCCCGTCGGCCCGGTGGCCGCCCAACCAACCGGAATGACCAGGGCCTCGTCGGTCCCCTCGGGCTGACCGAGGCGCACGGCCACGGTCTTGCCGAGCCAGCTGGGCCCCCCAGGGCCGACCCGCAGCCTGGTCGTCTCGTGCTCGGCCGAGGCCGCCTCGACGTGCGGCGTCAGCCAGGACCCGCCGGCCCGCAGCCGGGCCGCCACCGCGGCCGAGGCCAGCTCGATCTGGATGGAGTCGGCCAACGACACCGTGAGCGCCGGCCACTGGGCGTCCGCCGGCCACCCCGTGTCGTCCCCGGCCGGCGCCGCCGGTTGCGCCACGTCGGCCAGGCTGGCCGAGACGAGCTCGGAGCGGAGGGCGGCCGTGGCCGCGCTCCAACGCTCGTGCAGGGGGCAGAACGCACCGCTGTCGCACGGCCCCTCACCGAGCGTGCAGGTCTCGGCGACCAGGGGACCCTCGCCGGCCTCGACCAGCTCCAAAAGGGTGATCTCCTCTGGCGGGCGAGCCAGGCGGTAGCCCCCGTCCCGGCCGAAGGAGGGGACGGCGAGCCCGGCATGGACCAGGTCGCCGAGGATCTGGGAGACGAAGGTCCGGGGGATCCCCATCTCGGCCGCCACCTGGCGCAGCTTCCTCGGCACCCCCGACTCGTGGGCCCGGGCGAGATAGATCGCCGAGCGCACCACGTAGTCCCCGCGCTTGGAGAGCTTCAGGTTCACAACATCAAGTGTAGTCCCTAACTTGACATTTACTCAAGTAGTAGTACTGTGCCAATAGGTAGTTCTACGGGATACATAGAGAAGAACGGTAACGGTAAGGAAGGACGGGGAGGCGGACATGGTCCTCGAGGTGCAAGATCGAGCAGCCCCTCAATCCGACCCCATCGCCGCGGCGGTCAAGCTGCGTCCACGGGTGCTTGAGGGGTCCGAGCAGCGCTTCGGTCCTTCGGACCCGGATCCCAACCTCGACCTGCTCCAGCGGCCGAGGATCGCCAGGCTGGTCCGCAACCGCAAGTTCCAGTTCCTGCTCATCCTGCCCAACCAGATCGTCTTTTGGACGGTGATCTTCGTCGGCCTGCTCGGGACGGCGATTCCCGGCCTCAACTTCGGCGCCGCCATCACCTGGTACGTCTGGTTCTGCCTGGTCTTCGTCATGATGGTGGTGGTCGGCCGGGCGTGGTGCGCGATGTGCCCCTTTGGCGGCTTCGCCGAGTGGATCCAGCGCCGCACCCTCTGGCAGCGCACCCAGAAGGCCCTCGGACTCGGCCGGAAGTTCCCCGAGCCCCTCGCCCGGCTCGGCTTCATCCTCCCGGTGGGCACCTTCCTCCTCCTCACCTGGATCGAGGAGTTCTTCAACATCGCGGGGCCCGGCAATCCGGCCGCCACCAGCTTCATGGTGATCGGCATCGTGGTCACCGCCCTCGCCTTCTTCTTGGTCTTCGAGCGGCGCACCTTCTGTCGCTACATCTGCCCGCTCACCTCGCTCATCGGCACCGTCGGCTCGATGGGGACGGTGGCCGGGTTCCGCACCAAGGACCGCGACGTGTGTCTCAACTGCAAGACCAAGGACTGCATGCGCGGTGGTGAGCAGGGCTTCGGATGTCCCTGGTACACGTGGCCCGCGAGCGCCGACTCGAACCTGTACTGCGGCCTGTGCAGCGAGTGCTACAAGTCCTGCCCGGAGGGCAACGTCGGGCTGTTCTTGCAGAAGCCCTTCACTTCGGTGGTCGCCCCCCGGCGTCGGCGGGCCGACATCGCCTGGGCGATCGCCCTGCTGTGGGGTCTCGTGCTCTACCAGCAGATCAACGCCACCAACTTCTTCGGCGTCATCGACAACTGGCTGAACACCGAGCTGCACTTCCCCCACTACCCCAACCCGGTCGACTACCTGGGCATGATCGGGGTGCTGGCCCTGGCCACCGCCGGCGTGGGCTGGATGATCGCCAAGATCTTCGCCCGCCGTGACCTCGAGCTCGACCGCCCGGGCGCCTTCGCCGATCGGAGTTCTCGGTTCCGGGCCTTCTTCGTCCCCTTCGCCTATGGGCTCATCCCGATCGTCGGGGCCGACTACTTCGCCCGCCAACTGCCGAAGTTCCTCCAGCACGCCCCGCGGGTGGTGCCGGCGGTGGCCCACATCTTCGGGGCCTCCTCGTCACACTCGGCCATCTACAACTTCTCACTCGCCACCAACGGCTGGATCGTGGTCGTCCAAGTGGTGGTGGTGGCACTCGGCACCCTGGCCGCCGCCTGGTCGATGTGGAAGATCTCGGGCCGAGAGCTGGCCTCCATCAGCACGAGCCGGCTCGGTGTGCGCCTGACCACGCTGGCGGTGGTGCTCGGCTCGGGGACCGTGGCGGCGTTGTTGTACGTGATCATGCACGCAGCGGACTAGCGGGGAGATCCAATGACCATCAGCGACACGATGTCAGCGGCGACAATGACCCACCCCGGAGTGAGGATCCTCGCCGACCGCTGCGCCGGATGCGAGGAGTGCGTCGTCCGTTGCCCCACCCAGGCCTTGACCATGGACACCGAGCACTGGGTGGCACTCGCGAACAGCGATCTGTGCGTCGGCTGCCGGCAGTGCGTTCGGACCTGCCCGTTCAGCGCCGTCGTCGTCGAAGGACCGGCGCTCGTCGCCCCCCGCATCGACCCTGAGCCGATCCATCCGGCCCGTCTCCGCAACGACGTGAGCGAGATCCGTGCCGGGTTCGACGGTTGGGTGGAAGCCCTCTCCGAGGCCGAGCGGTGCCTCCAGTGTCCCGACCCGACCTGCGTGCGAGGCTGCCCGGCCCACAACGACATCCCCGGCTTCATCAACAAGATCCGCCAGGGGGACCTGACCGGTGCCCAGACGATCCTCCGTCGAACCTCGGTCTTGACCGACATCTGCTCCCGGGTCTGCAACCACGCGGCCCAATGTGAGGGTGCCTGCAGCTGGTCGCTCGCCGGGGACGTCCCTGTCGCCATCGGCCGCCTCGAGCGGTTCGTGGCTGACACCCAGCCGGTGCCGCCCCCCTTCGTGCCCTCGACCGACACCAACCTGTCCGTCGGCATCATCGGGGCGGGACCGGGGGGAGCGGGCGCGGCGTGGGAGCTCGTCGAGGCCGGGGCGTCGGTCACCGTCTACGAGAAGGACCCCACGCCCGGCGGCCTCTGCCACTGGGGCATCCCCGACTTCACCCTGCCCGAGGCGGTGTCCTCCAGGCCGTGGCGCCAGCTGGTGGACGCCGGCGTCGACCTGCGCTCCGGCGTCGAGGTGAGCCCCGGGGACCTCGAGGAACTCCTCGGGCGTCACGACGCCGTGATCGTCGCCCTCGGCGCCAGCCAGCCCATGCGGCTCTCGGTGCCCGGTTCGGACCTGGGCGGCGTCATCGACGCCACCACCTTCCTCCAGGGGGCCAAGGCAGCCCTCGGCGATGGTGGGGACCCGGAGGGATGGTGCAGCGCGCTCGGGGTCGAGAGCCAGGACGTCCGCCACGGACGCTTCGGCTCCCGGGTGCTGGTGCTCGGCGCCGGCAACACCGCGATGGACGTGGCCCGGAGCGCCCGGCGCCTCGGGCTCGACGCCACCTGCGTCGACTGGCTCGACGAGCGCTTCGCCCTCACCCGCCCCGACGAGCTCGACGAGGCCCGCCAGGAGGGGGTCGAGGTCCGGTTCCTGCGCACCCTGGTCGCCTTGCACGCCAAGGACGATCGGGTCGGTCGGGCCGAGCTGGCACTCACGACCCAGGACCGTGCCGACCGGCGTCCCAACGTGCTCGCCAAGGGTCACGAGTTCCTCGACGTCGACCTAGTCGTGATGGCCATGGGCTATCGCCGGGACCCGGCGTTCACCGACGCACTCCCCGACACCCCGGTGCGCCGGGTCGTCGTCGGTGTCCCCGACCGCCGCTGGACGGCGAGCGGGATCCTGGCTGCGCCGGCGTCCTCCTACGCCGACGGCAACCCGGTCGGGACCCTCGCCCTCGGTCGTGAAGTGGGCCTCGAGAGCGCGGCTCTGCCGGTCACCGATCGCCTGTGGGTCATCGGCGACGCCCTCATCGGGCCGGCGACGGTGGTCGAGGCCATGGCGCAAGGACGACGGGCCGCGCTGGCCGTGCTCGACGCCCGCCCGGCACGGCCGGGGTCGACCACCGGGGAGTCGGCCGATCGGCCTCGCCGGGTCCTCGTCTGCTACGAGAGCCTCGGCGGCAAGACGGCCAAGGCGGCCGAAGCGCTCGCCGACCGCCTCTCGGTGGACGGAGACGAGGTCCGGGTCCTGCCGATCCGCAAGGTCGGGCGGACCGAGCTGGCGGCGTCGGACCTGGTCGTCGTGGGAACTTGGGTCGAGGGGCTCCTGGTCGCCGGGGTCCGGCCAGCCAAGGCGATGCGGGCTTGGCTGGCCGGGCTTCCCCGACTCGGGGGCAAGCAGTTCGCCCTGTTCTGCACCTACGCGCTGGCGCCGAAGGGCACGATCCCGGCCATGCGCCGAGCGCTCGAGGCAAAAGGGGCGGTGGTCGTGGCGCAGGCCGCCTTCGGGCCGCGCGAGCTCGCCGACACGGCGGCCGCGTTCGGACCAGCGGCTTTCGGCCAGGAGCTCGCCCACCGAGCCCGGGCAGGAGCTTCATCGGGGGCCTCCGTCGGGTATCGGACGGTCCCTCGGTGACGAGAAGAGGGGGGTGCCATGAAAAAGCGTCCCGGGTACCGGAGGCATCTGGCTAGCGCCTACGTTCGGATCTACCGACCGCTCGCACCTCGGGGTCGACGGCGTTTCTCCTTCGATCAGAGGATGGCGCGCTGGTGGACCCGGCTCGACGTGATCGCCTACCGCCACTTCCGCCTCAGTCTCGGCGTCAAGGCCCTCGGGGTCGACGACGTGCTCGTGCTGCGCACCCGTGGCAGACGGAGCGGCCAGGTGCGAGAGGTGTTGGTGGCCTACGTCGAACTCGACGGGTCGCCGGTCGTCTGCGGCGCCAACGGGGGCTGGGACCACGTCCCGGCCTGGTTCGTGAACCTACGGGCCGGCGGACCGGTCGAGATCGAGCGACACGGCCGCCGCCAGGTCGTGCGACCCGTGGTCCTCGAAGGTGAGGCGGGCGAGGCGGGCCTGTCGGCCGTGCTCTGCGCCTTCCCCCACGTCGGCCTGTATCGCTCCCGCACCCGGCGCAGCTTCCCCCTGGTGCGCCTGGAGACGATCGATGCCCCACCCGGCGCGCTCGCGGCCGACGAGACGGCGGCCACCCGTCGGGGTCCGCTCCTCGTCTCCGCCTCGTCGGGCTAACAGCCCAGGAAAGGAACGGCTCTTGGCGCGGGCGGTCCGGCCGCGCCCGGTCGGTGCCCGTCGGTCAAAGGCGGTGATCCCGGCGCGTCAGTTGCCGGCGCAGCGGACAAAACGCGTCAACGCCCCGAGGCAGCGTCGGGTGATGGCGAGCTGCATCGCCCGACCCACTGGAGCGACCACCCAGGGCAAGGCGCCGGCCGGTCGCGAAAAGGCGGTGATCACGAAGAAGGTGCCCTCGTTACGGCGCTCGACCACGAAGGCCTCCTCGCCGCGCTCTGGGTGCCCCGGCAGCGTGCCGTAGACGAACCCGAACCGGTCGGCCTCCTCGACGACCGAGACCACCCGGCAGGGGGCGACGATCTCGGCCGGTCCGAACGCCAGGTGGGCCAGGAAGGTGGCGCCCTCGAGCAGCGGTTGGCCGGGCGGGAAGACGTGGATGTCCGCCCCCTCGTGCGGCACCCAGCGGCGGAGGCCGGTGACGGCCCGATCGAACGCTTCCGGCCCGCCGAGCCGCAGGTCGTGGCGGTCGTGGCGATAGCCGGACGGGAGATCGCCGCCGAGGGTCGCGCCGCGCTCGGGATAGGAGAGCTCCTCCTTGTTCGCCTCGCCGAGGAGCGCATCGAGCGTCGCCGCCGAGGGATGGCCGAGGACGAGCATTTTGCCTTCCTATCACCCGCCGTCAGGGGCCTGTCACCCGCAGTCAGCAGGGTGAGGCGACGAGGCCTCCCGCTTTGCGGCGCGCCGAGGGCTCGATCACGGCCACGACGAGCTGGCGCCGGTCCGGGTACCTGGCTTCGGGACCGCGCTCAGTGCTTCACGCCGACCACGACCGCCGCCTCGGCGACGATCGGGGTGACCGACAGATCGGAGAACCCGGCGGCCTCGAAGTACTGCTGCCAGCGCTCGATCGTGACCGGACGCTCGCCGAGGCGGAGCGAGAACCGAACAATGCCCTTCACGATCCGCCACCACCCAGCCGGGCCCCGACGAAGGAACACCATGACCTTGGAGGCGATGATCGAGCGGTCCCGGGCACTCGCTCCCCGGCCGAACATCATGTCCCCGACCACGAAACGCCCCCCCGGCCGGAGCCAGCGATGGGCCATCTTCACCAGTCTCTGCTTGTCGGCGTCGAGCAGGTGGTGGAGCGTGTAGTTGGTCACCACCAGGTCGACGGTCTCGGGTCCGAGATCGAGCTGCTCGATCGGGGACACGATGCCCGAGATCCCCTCGAGCCCCTCCTGGGTCGCCTTGGCCGTCAGGGTGCGGATCATCTCAGGGCTGAGGTCGACCGCAGTGACCTCGGCCCCCGATCGGGCCAATGGCAGGCTGAGCTGCCCGGTCCCGCAGCCGAGATCGACCACCACGGTGCCCGGACCGGCCGAAGCCGTGCGCAGCACGGCTTCGATCACCGACTCGAGCCCGAGTGACCCCTCCTTCTCCCAGGACTCGGCCCGGCGGTCCCAGAGCCGACGCTGGAGACGGTCGGTGGCCGCGGTGCGAACGGAGGAGAGCGTGCTCAAGACCGAAGCCCCCTCACCGCACCGGCCCCCGGGTGAGCGCTCCGCCGCCCGGTGCACTCGGCTCTCGGCGCGGCGCGGCACACGTCTGCACTCCAGGCATTATCCCCCGGCACCCTGACGGCCACATGAAGACCCTCGAGCCCCTGGTTCTGGTCCAGGGCGCGCCGTGCGGGGGGTCCGTTCGTGGCTACGCTCCCCGCCAGATGTACCGGCCATCCCACCGGCGTGCCCGCCGGCGCAACTCGGTTGTCCTGGTCGTCATGGTCCTGGCAGGCATCGGGCTGGGCCTGGGACTCAGTGTCTGGGCCCAAGGGGGCTCCACGCCGCCCCCGACCACCTCGGCTCCCCCCACCACGCCCCCACCCACCACGACCACGACCGAGGCGACCCCAAGCGTCCCGGGCGCCTACCGGGTCGGCACGACCAGCATCACCGTGGTCGAGTCGTCGACCCGGAGCCTCCCGACCGGCGTGTGGTACCCGAGCGCGACGGGCACCGGGGGGTCGCTCCACGGCGCGCACTTCCCGCTCCTCGTCTTCTCCCAGGGCTACGACCTCTCGGTCTCGGCCTATGCCGACCTGATCACGGCATGGGCCTCGGCCGGCTACGTGGTCGTGGCCCCGACCTACCCCGACACCGCGCCGACGTCGCCCACCCTCAACGAGTCCGACATCGTCAACCACCCCGGGGACCTGAAGAGCGTGATCACCACGGTCCTCCAACTGGCCGGCCAGGCGGGCTCGGTCCTCGCGGCGGTGAACACCGGGGAGATCGGCCTCGTGGGTCACTCCGACGGCGGCGACGTGAGCCTGACCGTCGCCGAGAACTCGGCGTACCAGGACCCCCGGGTCAAGGCGGTCGCGGTGTTGTCGGGAGCCGAGCTGGCCAGCTTCGGGGGGACCTACTTCGGCGGGGCCACCGTCCCGTTGCTGGCGGTGCAGGGGTCGGCCGACACGATCAACCCACCGGGCTGCAGCGTGCAGTTCTACACGCAAGCGCCCGAGCCCAAGTACTACCTCGACCTGCTGGGCGCCCAGCACGAGCCGCCGTACACGGTGGCCGGGTCACCGGCCGAGCAGGTCGTGGCCCGGGTCACCACCGAGTTCTTCGACGCCGAGCTGGCCGGGAACAAGACCGCAGCCAGCGCGATGGCGACCGCCGGCAACCAAGCCGGGGTCTCGCAGTTCTACCCCGGGACCCCGCCACCGGTGGCCACCGGGTGCCCGGGCGCGCCGGGCGGCGGGGCCTACTAGGAACCCGGCGGCCGCTCCGCCCCGTCGGCGGGCGGGTCGGGCACGTGGGGGAAGAGCTCCTGGAACGCCCCGATCCGGATGCGGCGGCTGACCGACTCCTCCAGGCCGTCGAAGAGCTCGTGGAGGGTCTTCTGGGTGTGCCCGAAGGTGCCCTCGAAGTGGGGGTAGTCGCTCCCCCAGCAGACGTTGCGCCATCCCATGGCCCAGTTGGCGGCCGGAGCACTGACGTCGTGCTGGAACGACGCGTAGACCTGCTCGTAGAGGAAGGCGCTCGGCAACCGGGAGAGCTTCGGCCGGACCGCCGCCCCGTGCTGGCGGTAGGCCTCGTCCATGCGGTCGGCCAGGAGCGGCCCCCAAGTGGCGCCCCCTTCGGAGACGAGCACTCGCAGCTCGGGATGCCGATCGAGGGCCCCCGAGGCGATCAACTTGGTGACGGCCCGCTGCCCGCCGTAGGTGGTCTCGACGTAGTTGAGCACGGCGCCGCCCCGACCGTGGTAGGAGACCCCGATCCGCTCGGTCGGGATCTTCGGCTCGGTGCCGATGTGGAACCCGATCACCATCCCGGTCTCGGCGAACGCGGCCCACATCGGATCCCACTCCTCGTCGTGCCAGTCGGGGCGCCCGAACGGCGGGAGAGTCGGGAGGAACCCGCACCGGAAGCCGTCGCTGGCGGACCGACGGATCTCGGCGACTGCGTCGTCGATGTCGAGCAGGGGGATGGCCGCCGTGCAGACAAAACGCGGCGAGTGGCTTTGGAAGGCGAGCGCCCAGTCGTTGAGGGCCCGTGCCCCCTCCCGCATCACCTCGGGGGTCCGGAGGTTGAAGGCCCAAATCCCGAGGGAGGGGTAGCAGACCTCGGCCCAGATACCCTCTGTGTCGAGGTCCTCCAGACGTCGCGCCGGGTCGTTGCCGCCCCGCACCCGCTCGATGAACTCCGCCTCGGTGGCGCCCTCGGGTCGGGCGCTCAGGCTGGTCCCCCGGCCCGGGCGGGGCACCTCCCGGGTGAACGCCTGCCCGTCGACGTAGATGGTCTCGGTGGCGCCGTCATCGCTCCGGACGCTGCGGGGCATGCGCGCCCGCACCTCCTCGGGCAAGCGGTCGAAGAGTCCAGGCGGCTCGAGAAGGTGTGAGTCCCCCGAGTTGGCCCAGAGCTTCTTCTCGGTGGCTGAGCCCATGGCGACCTCCGGAACCGTCCCACCCGTCCTCACGCGATGTTCCCACAAGCAGGCAGAAGCGGCCGGCAAGCCGAGGCTCAGGGCTTCACGGCCTCGAGGTAGAGGCGGGTGGTGGCCTCATGTCCATGGGGGGCCGGGATTCGGCTCCGGTCACGACCAGCCCGCAGACCCGAGCGCCGACGCGAGCTCCTCGATCCCGAACAAGGTGGCGACAAAGGGCACCCGCTCGCCCACGAACTTGCCCACCTGGCCCGGCCCACAACCGAGATCAACGACGGGTCCACAGGTGGCGTCGGCGAACGCCACCAGCAGCTCCCGGTCCTTGGGCTTCACGTCCAACTCCTCGACGAAGCGCTCCTCGTAGCGATCGGCCACCGAGTCGCAGGAAGCACCAAGGGCATGCCAGGCCATCCGATCGCCTCCCTCACGCGGGCCGTTGCCGAGTCACCCGGGTTCACCAACGTCGGCGGCGGTATGGGTCGGTTCGACCGTGCGGTGGCCACGAGCGATGCCGGCGCCGAGATGGCGCCCGAGCGCAGAAGAGCTCGAGGCCCTGCGGCAACTGGCCCGGAGCGACGCGCCGACGGAGCGCCGGTTGGCGGCGAAGAACCTATGCACCTGCCAGGGCAGAGCAACGACGACCCGGTGGGTGACACCCAGCTGCGCGGGTTCGAGGACCCCGGTCCAGGTGAGCGTCGAGACGCCCTCCATGACCGACAGCACCGCCCCGCGACCGGGTTTCGACCGTGGTCGCGGCCCTGGAGAGGCACTGGAACGATCCGGATCCCTGGCTGCGACGCGGCATCCGCAAGACGCTCGCCCACTACCGGCGTTCTCGGACCTTGAGCGACGCGCCCGGCGTCCCTCTTGGACACCGGACACGACGTGGCTAGTCGGCGGTCGTGTCGCCCCCCGCCACCGCCACCGCGGTCTCGGCCATCACCCGGGCCGCCACCGCCAGGGCCCGCTCGTCGATGGCGAAGCGGGGGCTGTGGTGCGTGCCGCTGCTGCCATCGGCCAGCGCCGCACCCACGAAGAAGTAACAGCCCGGGAGGCGGTTCAGGAATTCGCTCACGTCGTCGCTCGGAGTGACCGGCGGCAGGGCGAGGACCCCTGTCGCACCGAGCACCCGCCTGGCCACCGCCTGGGTGACGGCGGTCACTGATGGGTCGTTGACCACTGCCGGGGCGCTGCCCAGCACCTGGAACTCGACCTCCACGCCGTGCTGGTCACCGAGGCGCCGGCACAGCGAACCGAGCCGGGCGAGGGCCTCGGCGCACTGTTGGGGGGTGAAGGTCCGGAGCGTCCCCCAGAGGGTCGCCCGGTCGGGCACCACGTTCGGCGCGCTGCCCGCCACCACCTTGCCGGCAGTACACATGCAGGGCACCTGTTCGAAGTCCATGCCAGCCACCGCGGAGCCAAGATCCAAGACCGCCTGGCCGATAGCCACGACCACGTCGCCGCCGGATCGGGCGATCGCCCCGTGCCCGCCCGGTCCCGAGACCGTGATGGCAAAGACGTGGACCTCGGCCATGGTCACTCCGGGGCGGATCCCCACCATGCCGACCGGGGCGAGAGAGGTGACGTGGTGTCCGATCACGGCACCGCCTTCGGTGCCGTCGAGCACCCCGGCGTCGAGCATCGAGCTGGCCCCACCGAGGAGCTCTTCTGCTGGCTGGAACACGAAGAGGTAGCTGCCGGCCAAGTCCTCGGCCCGCTCGGCGAGCACCCTCGCCACACCGAGCAGCGCCGCGGTGTGCGCGTCGTGGCCGCAGGCGTGCATCCGTCCGGCCATTTCCGAGGCGAAGGGGAGATCGACACCCTCGGTCACGGGCAGCGCGTCGATGTCTGCCCGCAGGACGACCGGCCGGCCCGGTCGACCGCCGGTCAAGGCGAAGGCAGCTCCGGTCGGTGTGCGCAACGGGCGCTCGTCGAGACCGAGCGAGCCGAGACGCTGCTTGATGAGCGAGGTGGTCTCGACTTCCTCGAACCCGAGCTCGGGACGGCGATGAAGCAGGCGACGGGTGTCAATCATCTCGTCGAATGCCGCGTCCACCAGGGCACCGAGGGACAAGGAGGGCTCGCTCACCACTCGAAGACCCTACCGGGTCGCCGACAAGGCAACGGGTCCTCGGGTCGGTTCAGCGGGCCTCGAGCACCGATCGAAGTCGGGCGATCTCGTTGCTGACGAGCGCGTCGACCCCCGCATCGAGCACTCGGTGCATCTCGGCCTCGTCGTCCACCGTCCAGGTGGAGACCCGACGGCCGGCCTGGTGGGCGGCGTCGACACGCTCCGGTGTGACCAGCCAGAATGCCGGGTTCCAGTACTCGGCCTTGAGTGCGTCGAGCAGGTCGAGAGGAACGGGAGCGTCGGCACCCCAACTCAGGCCGATCCGGGACTCGGGCGCGAGCACCCGAAGCAGGCGCAAGGCGTCGGCGTTGCCTGTCACGAAGAGGGACCGGTCCATGGCCGTCGCCGCGCGGACCACCTCGATCGCACCCTCGACGACGTCGGCAGTCGTGAAGTCGACCATGAGCGGAACCTCGATGGTTTTGACAACCTGGGCGAGCGTCGGAATCCGCATATCGCCCGTGCCGACCTGGACCAGGTCAACCAGGTCGAGCTCGGCGACCGGCCGGTCGATGCCCCAGAGCCGCTCGAGCGTGGGGTCGTGGAGCACGACGATCTCCCCGTCCCGAGTGACCCGCAGGTCGAGTTCGACCATGTCCGCACCCGCGGCCACCGCGCCTTCGAACGCGGCCAGGGTGTTCTCCCGGTGGTGCACCGGGTCACCCCGATGGGCGATGGCGATCGGCAAGCCCACATCAGACCGCGGGTGCGGGCCCTTCGCCAGTCCCCGGCCACCCCCAGGATCGCATGATCGACCTCCGCAGCCCGACTCGGCTCGGTCGAGGGCGTCGGTCAAGAATGGGTGGCCCGCTGAACCCGACGCCGATCCTGGAGCTCCGGCTGTAGTGCCGCGCCCAAGGATCTCCTCACCGTTGCGGTGGACCGGGGTCCGGGCAGCAACATGACCGCGTACGTCAGCTGGAACCGGGCAACCGAGGTCGACTCCTGGCGAGTTCTTGCCGGTCAGAACGCCGGATCACTCGTTCCGGTCGCCACCTCACGGCGCCAAGGCTTCGAGACGGCGTTCAACGTGCCGTCTCGACCCGCGGTCGCCGTGCGTGCCCTCGACCGCATCGGTCACGTCCTCGCCACCACCAAGGTGAGGTCCACCTAGCCGACACCACCCTGCGGGTCCGTCGTGTCACCCGCACCTAAATGAGCACGTCCCTCGGCGGCGCGCCGAGGCCGGGCCAATTGCTCGGCGTCCACCCCGGGGTCCGGTGGGGTCCAGCTAGCGTCCCGGCCGTGCACACGGGGCACCCGTGATCTCGGAACGGTCGTGGGGTCGGGTGGGAGTCCGTCGTGCACAGGACGGCGACAGCGGGACTGCGGACACCTCGCAGGCGCTCGGCCTCGCCCTCACCGGCGCCTACGTGCTCCTCGGCCTCCAGCTGGTCGGGATGCTCTGTCTCAGCTGGTTCGTCTACCACCGGTGGTCCAACACCTGGGATTACGCGATCCGCTACCAGGGCTGGTGGGGGATCGCCCACGGGAACCTGGACCCGTTCAGCTCGGTGGCCAACCGGTTCTTCTTGCAGGACCACTTCGCCCTCATCAACTGGCCCCTCGCCGTGCTCTCCAGACTGTGGCCCCACGGGCTCTGGCCCCTGTGGATCCAAGACCTCATGGTGGCCGCCGCCGAAGTGGGTGCGCTGCGCATCGTGACCGACTCTTTCGAGGGCGGACGATGGAGCCGTCTGTTGCCCGGGTGGAGCGCCGTGTGCCTGGTGACCGTGATGCTGGTGGCCAACCCGTTCATCTACGAGTCGGTCGGGTTCGACTTCCACTACCAGAGCGTCGGCGCGGCCTGCTTCGCCCTCCTCGCCTGGCGCGAGCTGATGGCGGGTTCTCGGGCCGGCCTCGTCGTCTTCTCGGTCCTGTGCCTCGCCTGTGGCGACATCGCCGCGACGTACCTGATCGCCCTCGGGGTGAGCGCCATGTTGGCCGGTCGAGCCACACGCCGGCAGGGGGCGGTGATGACAACGGGCGGCTTCTTTTGGATGGCCCTTGTCATCGCGCTCGGCGGCAACCGGGGGTCGAGCCTTTTCACCCACTACGGCTACCTGGCCGGGGCGGCACCCGGGGCGGCCGTGTCGATCGGGGCGGTCCTCAAGGGAGCATTCGGCGATCCCGGTCGCTGGCTGGCTCATCTGTGGTCGGATCGGGTCGACCTCTTCGCCTACGCCGGCAGCGCCGGGTTGATCGGGCTGTTCAGCCCGTGGGGGGTGCTGCCCATCCTCGTGCTGACCGAGAACGGCCTCGCCGCCGGGAGGGGGGTCGCGGCGACCGCCTACGAGAGCTTCGGCGCGGTCATCTTCCTCATCCCGTCGAGCGTGCTGGTGCTCGGCCGCTTCGCCCGCCGCCTCGAGGTGACCGCGCCGTCCCGGGCGAACCCGAAATGTTGGCGATCGGCGCTGTCTTCGGCCTTGGCCAGCGTCCTCGGGCTCTACGCGCTCGGATGGGGCGTGCTCTGGGTTCCCCGGGTCCCCGGGCGCTGGGTCCAGGTGAGCGCCGCCACCGCGTCCACCCTCGACCGGGTGAAGCAGATGATCCCCGGCACCTCCGAGGTGGTCGCCTCCCAAGGGATCATCGGTCGATTCGCCGACCGACGGTGGCTCTATCGCCTCTCCCACGGCACGACGGTCGCGCTCGAGACCCCCGAAACGTTCTTCGTCATCGTCCCGGAGGCGGGCATCGAGCTCACCACGATCCAGGAGTGCGAGGACCTCATCGGCCAGCTCCGCGGTCCACTCGGTGGGCTGCTCCTCCTTCACGCCGACGGAGTCTGGTTGCTCGAGCTGCACCGCGGGCCCGCGCTTCGTTCGGTCAGCGTGACGTCGCGCCCGATGACCCTGCCCGCCTGGATCGGCCAGACCGCCACCGGCCGCGTGATCCGCCAGGGGCCGGTTCCGAGCTGGCACGTTGCCCAGGTGTCCTCGAAGCCCGGTCGCCTCCTCTTCGGGATCGCCTGGGATGCCCGGCCCGGGTCCTACGCCCTCGCGACCAGCATCTCGAATCGGTCCGGTGTGCAGATCGAGGTCCGGGACACCTCGAATGGACGAGTCCTCGCCCGCCGGCGAGTCGGTCCGGGCCCGTTGCGCTCGGTGACCACCGACCTCACCGTCCCCCCGGACCGAAACGACCGCCCCTACGGCGGAGTGATCCCGTTCCGCTTCTCCCCCGCCCACCCCGACCCGGGCCAACGCCTCGAGCTAGTCATCCGCTCCCCGGGGACTGGAGCCGTCTCGATCTACCGTGCGGCGCTCCGACCCGACCGCTGAGCGGACCCGCGGCGCCGAACCCCCGGCTGGTGTCGGCACGGCACCCGCCCACGCTCGACCCCCGAGCCCTCCGAGCCGGCGCGATCGTGGGCTCGAACTCCGACCCGGTGTTCAGGGGAAGATCGTCCAGCTCCCCACGGTGTAGGCGGTCATCGCGACCAGAAAGGCCAACGAACCGGTCAAGAGCACGGTGTACTTCCAGCCGTCGCGGTAGCGGAGGGCGACCGCGACGATGAGGGGGAACGCGTCGAGGACAAGGCGCGGACGAAGCCCGACCGGCTGGGTGACCGTGGCGATGGCGGCCACCGCGATCGCGTAGATGACGAGCAACGAGGGTTGCCGGTCCCGCAGGGCGATGACGGCGGCGGCGACGGCTCCCAGCAGACAGAAGAACACGAGCCGCGGGTTGGCCGTCGTCGTGATCGGGTGGGCCAGGTTGGCCCAGAGGATCTTGAACGGGTAGGCGATCGACAGGTAGCTGTGCCACCCGCCGCGCTCGGTCTGGGTGAACGCGCCGAGACTCCCGGTGTGCTGCCAGGACCACAAAAGGTAGGCGATGGTGCCGAGAGGGGAGAGGGCCGGGGCAGCCAGCGAACTCCAGTCACGTTCACGTCGGATGGCCACGAACGCGGCCCACCCGCAGCTGAGGACGAAGGCGAGGGCGATCGGCGCCGCCGCGGTGGCGACGAAGCCGAGCGCACCGGCTAGGACCCAACGACGGCGCATCAGCGCGAGCAACCCGAAGGCAACGCCGGTGATGACGAGGCCCTCCGAGTAGATCATCGAGAACACGAAGGATCCGCCGAAGAACGCGAAGAGCAATGTGGCGCGATCGGCGGCACGTTCGCCGGCGTACTCACGGACGAGCAGCCACACCCCGATGGTCGCGGTGAGCCCGGTCAGGCTCGAGACCGCCACGCCGGCGGCGAAGTGCGACAGGCCGGTGACCCCGGACACCGCGCGGATGATGAGCGGCAGCCCGGGAAAGAAGGCGATGGTGTTGGCCAACACGTGGCCGTTCGCCGTCGGGAGGTGCGACGGGTAGCCCCCGTCCACCGCCCGCAGGTACCAGACGCTGTCCCACCGGTCGATCCGGGAGCCGAGACTCCCTCCGCCGACGACGGCGACGACCCCCATGGTGAGCAGGACCAGCGCCCGGGAGGCGAGGTAGACGAGGCCCGCCCGCCAGACGGCGACCCAGGCCCGCTCCCCCAGCCGGCCCGCGACGACCTCGCCGGCGGGCCCGGCGCGCACCGGCCTGAGGGGCTCGGTCGTCGCGGGGACGACCCACAGGTGACGACGGGTCTCGGGTGTCGACGTCATGGTGCTGCCGGGCTGGAGCTCGGGCCGAGGATCACCTCGGCCCACCGCCGTCGAGAGGCTAGCCAGACACACCCCACCACGGTGGTCACCGAGACGCCCCAGTACCAGTACCCCGACAGCTCGGGCGACCCGACCGCGCCGACCAGAAGGATCGTCGCACCGGCGGTCAGGGCCAGGATCCGAGAGCGCTGCGAAGAGGTGGTGGCGAGGAGGATGAGACCCCAGCTGAGGTACCAGGGCCACAGGGTCGGGCCGGCCAGCACCACGAGCACCAGGACCGCCCCGAGCACCCGGACGAGGTTCTCCCGCCGGACCCGCCACAACAGCCACAACGTCCCGACGGCCGCCAGGACGCCGCCGATCGTCTGCACTGCCGTGATCGTGCCCGGCTGGGAGACGTGGAGATGGACCAGGCCGAGGATGCGGTTGATCGCCACGCCGAGCGAGACCGTCGGGGTGGCGTTGATCCGGAGCTCGGCCGGGATCCGCAGGTTGGACGGCTGGAGCCAACGCCACCCGAGCCCACTCGCCAACGTCACACCCACGACGGTGGCCGCGACGACACCGGCGTCCTTGGCGAGGACCCGCCACCCCCGTCGTCCCCCGCCGCTCGCCCGCAGCTCGTCGACGACCAAGAAAACCACGGCGGCACCGGCGGACGCTTTGATCATGGTGGCCAGAGTGCAGAGCACGAGCGCCACGGCGCGGCGGTGATCGAGGGAGAGCGAGACCCCGGCGACCACCAGGCCCATCATCAAACAGTCGTTGTGGCCCGAAGCCATGAAGCTCAAGAGCACCAAGGGGCTGAGCACCCCGAGCCAGACCGCCATGGCCGGGTCGGTGCCCAGCTGTCGCGCCAGACGGGGCACGAAGAAGGCCAACAGGGCCATGCCGACGATCTCGACGCCGCGCATGACCAGCACCTCGGGAACGATCGAGGTGCCGACCACCGCGGTCACCGCTCGGGCGATCTCCACGAAGACCGGTCCATAGGGGGCCGGCGAGTGGCGCCACACGCTGGCGATGGAGTTGAGCAGGGGGCCCGGTCCGAGCGCCGAGGGGGAGGCCGAATACGGATTCAGCCCGCGATGGGCGATCAGCCCCTGGCCGATGTAGCTGTAGACGTCCTTGCTGAAGATGGGCGGGCCGAAGAGGAGGGGGATCGACCACACGACCAGGACGACGAGAGCGGCCGACATCGACAGACGTCGGTGCCGGGCTTCCACGCCCACCCCGATCCAGCCGGCGATGGCGAGGGCGGTGGCCACATAGAAGAGCACGCGCAGCACCCCGAGGTTCCCGGGCGGGAGGTGGAACCACCACTGCCCGCTCGGGGGGTTGGGCAGGGGGCCCAGCCGGGTCCCGGTGAGCGTCATCCCCGAGTAGCCGACGAACCCAAGCGCGCCGGAGAGCCACAGCGGCACCCGTCGACCCTCCGGCGTGCGGGCCCCGAGCGCCGCTCGTCCGGCCGTCGGCCGGGACAGGCCCGAAGCGGGGTCGCCGGGTGCGCCGGGCCCTCGACGGGACAGGCCGACCTTCACCGACCGGCGATCCCCATGCGCTCGGCCCGCGACAAACACCCTGCTCTGAAGGCGTTCATAGCCGCATCGCAGCCCGACACCTTCTTCGGTCGGTAGCCGCCATGAAGCGTCGAGCCTACTGGCCCCGCCCGGGGGGACCGATGCAGGGCGCGCGCCTCTGCGAGACTCGGGGCGGCACCATCACCTTGGTCATGGCAAACCCCCTCCTCCTCATCCGGCGCCGGACGGCGGCCGCCGCCGGCTCGTCCCCCCTTCCCAACGGTGCCGGACCGGGCCTGCCCGGCGGGGAGCCCGACCGGCTCCTCCTGGCGGAACGGAGCACGTGGAGCCTGGCCTGGATCGGAGTCCTGGTCGGCGGGGTCAGCCTGTGGGGTTCATGGACCTCGTGGCCGGTCATCGACGTGCTCGCCCCGACGATCGTCGCCGTGGCCCTCTTGGGCTTCGTGCTCTGCTGGTGGGGGCCGAGCCCGAGAGCGTGGTACCACGAGGCCCTGGCCTTCACCGGTGCCCTCACCGCCGTGACCGCCAACCAGATCGTCAGCCTGCACACCCGCCGCTACTACCTCACCGACGACTCGGCGCTCGACCACGTCGCCGCCCGCATCCTGGCCAACGGTCACAACCCCTACGGGCGGGCGCTGTCCCACGCCGCGGCACTGTTGCTCCAGAACCCCGCCCAGTACTGGACCTACCTCGTCACCGGGGGCCACGTGGGAACGGTGTCGTACCCGGCCGGGTCCTTCCTCGTCTACGCCCCGGCCTTCGCCCTCGGCTTCCACCACCTGGTGGTGGACTGGATGGACCTCTACTTCTGGCTGGCGAGCGCGGTGCTCCTCTTCTTCCTGGTTCCCCGTTCTCTGCGGTGGCTGGCGGTGCTCGTCACCTTGACCGGGATCTTCACGGCGATGTTCACCCGCGGGAGCACCGATGCCGCCTTCCTCCCGTTCGCGATGCTCGCCCTGTGGCGCTGGGACCGTTACGGCCGGGGCCGGGGTGCCGGACTGGCCGGCTGGGTCGGCCCCGTTGCCCTCGGCATCGCGTGTTCGATCAAGCAGACGCCGTGGTTCCTCGTCCCGTTCCTTCTGATCGGCATCGTCATCGAGACCCGGCGGGCCGGGCGGGCCGCGTGGCCAGTCGTCGCCCGCTACGTCGGCATCCTGGCCGCGATCTTCGTGGCGGCGAACCTCCCGTTCATCGTGATGGATGCCGGGGCGTGGTGGCACGGGACCGTGCTGCCGTTCAGCCAACCGCTGGTCGCCGACGGTCAGGGCCTGATCTCCCTCGCCCTCCACGGCATCACCGGCGGCGCCGATCTTGGCCTGCTCACGGTGGCGGCCGGCCTGTGCTACCTGGCCACGGTGGCGGCCTTCGTGGCCTGGTATCGGCCGCTCAAGCGGCTCTGGCCGCTCCTCATCCCGGTGCCCTTCTTCTTCTCCCCCCGCAGCTTCACCAGCTACCTGATCGACCTCATCCCGGCCGCACTGGTCGCCTTGGTCTCGGTCGAGACACCGGCGGGGCGAACCGAGCAGCCGGCACGGACGCCCCGACTACCCGGGGCCCGCCTGGCCGTGGGGGCACTGGCGGCGGCCACCGGGGTGGTGGCCGGACTGGGCCTGAGCGCCGCCCCCCTCTCGGTGGCCTATCTGTCGGCCCGCATCGGGCCCGACCAGCAGCACATCTTCGCCGTGACCGTGGCGGTGACCAACCGCACCGACACCACGTTGCGACCCCGCTTCATGGTCGACATCGGCGCCTCCCATCCGACCGGTTTCTGGACCACCCCCGGCCACCGACCGGTGGTCATCGGCCCCCATGCCACCGTCGGGGTCACGCTGTTCCCGCCGGCGCAGATCCTCGCCTACCTGCCCCCGTGGGCAGCCGACTTTGTCGTGCAGGCCTACACCGCCCACCCGAACGCCCTCAGCACCACCAACGACATCTGGCACAACTACGTCCCGAAGACGACGAAGGGACCCTGAGCCCTGTCGGGCGGGGGCCAGCCCGGAGGTGCTTACGAGGCAAAGAACGCGGCGGTGGTGGCGCGCCGGCCAACGGCCGCCCGATCGCTGAACGCGAACGTGCCCGGGCCGGCGAGCTCGGCGGCCGCCTCGGCCAGGGCCCCGAACGCAACCCAGGCGAACGCCGAGCCGACCGAGATGCGGGCCACGCCCGCCTCAGCCAGCGCCGCGACCCCGGGCATCCCCGGACCCACGAGCACGCTGAGCGGCCGGTCCACGTTACGCACCACCATCGCGATGTCGGCCAGCGCGCTCAGCCCCGGCGCGAACAGGACGTCTGCTCCGACCTCCTGGTACCCCTGGAGGCGGTCGATGGTCTCTTGCAAATCCCGACCGTGCCCCAGCGTCTCGGCCCGGGCGGTGAGCACCAGGCGCAATGGCCCACGGTGCGCCGCCTCGGCGGCGGCGGCCACCCGGTCGACGGCCAGCGACCGCTCATAGAGGGGGGTACGAGGGTCGCCCGAGGCGTCCTCGACGGAGCACCCGGCGAGACCGGTTCGCGTGGCCAGCTCGACGGTCTCGGCCACCGTCGCCGGGTCGTCGGCGAAGCCGTGCTCGAGGTCGGCCGAGACCGGGACCCCGACGGCGCCAACCACCGAGGCGGCGTGGGCGAGGGCCTCGTCCCGTCCGACGGTCCCGTCGGGCCGGCCGAGGGAGGCGGCGAAGCCACCACTCGTGGTGGCGAGGGCGGCGAACCCCATCGACTCGAGGATCCGGGCAGAACCGGGGTCCCACGGGTTGGGCATGAGGAGCGGGCCCGGCCCGTGGTGGAGGGCCAAGAAGGCCTGCGCACGCTCGGGCGGGCTCGACATCGTCGAGAACTCTACGGGCCGGGCTCTCGACGGGCGCGGGCGCGCCGTCTAGGAAGGACGCCGGCGGGCGCGCGGAGGCGACCATGAACGTGGTGCTCATCACCCTGGACCAGTTCCGGGGCGACTGTCTGTCGGTGGCCGGCCACCGGGTGGTCCGGACGCCCAACCTCGACCGGCTGGCCGCCTCGGGGACCCTGCTCGGGCGGCACTACAGCCAGTCGGCCCCGTGCTCGCCGGGGCGGGCGTCGCTGTACACCGGCACCTACCAGATGAACCACCGGGTCGTGGGCAACGGCACCCCCCTCGACGACCGCCTGGACAACGTGGCCCGGGCGGCCGGGCGGGCCGGCTACCGACCCGCGCTGTTCGGCTACACCGACCAGGGCATCGACCCGCGCCTCGCCGAGGGGCCCGAGGACCCCAGGCTCTCCACCTACGAGGGGACCCTGCCGGGGTTCGAGCCGGCACTCGAGCTCGTGGGCGCCCAACAGCCGTGGCTGGCGTGGCTCCAGGACCACGGCTACGTCGTGACCGACGGACCGGCGGCGCTGCGCACCGAGCCCGAGCGCCCGGCCGAGCACGGCATCTCGGCCTTCCTGACTGACGCCGTCCTGTCCTGGCTGGGCCGGCAGGAGCGGCCTCCGACGCCTACGACCCCGACGAGGTCGACGACCCGGTCCCGCCGCCCGAGCGGCCGGTGCCCTCGGCCGGAGGGCTGGCGGCGCAACCGGCCCCGGCGGACGAGGCCGGGCTGCGACGCGTGCGGGCCCAGTACTACGGGATGATCTCCGACGTCGACGAGCAGGTCGGTCGGTTGCGAGCCGGGCTCGAGGAGCTTCGAGTGTGGGACGACACGGTTGTCGTGGTCACCTCGGACCACGGCGAGCAGCTCGGGGACCAGGGCACCTTGGGCAAGGGCGGGTGCTTCGAGGCCAGCTACCGGGTGCTCGGCATCGTGGCGGACCCGCGCCAGCGGGGCGGCCGCGGACGGGTCGTCGACGCCTTCACCGAGAACGTCGACGTCATGCCCACCTTGTGCGAGGCCATGGGACTCGAGGTGCCGGCAGCGTGCGACGGCATGCCGCTCACCCCGTTCCTCGCCGGCGAGGAGCCGCCCTGGTGGCGTGACGCCGCCCACTGGGAGTACGACTGGCGCGCCGAACGGATCCCCTTCGGCCCCCACCCCTGGCCCTGGGACCGCCGCCTCGAGCGCCAGAACCTCGCCGTCGTGCGCTCGTCGTCCGCGGCCTACGTCCAGTACGGCAACGGCGAGTGGCGCTGCTTCGACCTCGGGGCCGACCCGAGCTGGCGGACCGAGACGACCGACCCGGCGGCGGTCCTCCCCCCCGCCCAGTCCATGCTCTCCTGGCGGGCCACCCACGCCGAGCGCCAGTTCACCGACATGGTGTTGGTCGACGGCGGGGTGGGCCGGGTCCCGGCCGGGCTCAGTCCCGGCCCGACCCGCTGAGACCCGAATCCGGCTCGCCGTCTCCTTCCTCGGGAGCACCGGGTTCTCCGGGAGCACCGGGCTCGGTCGCTCGAGGGTCCGTGCGCCTCGGGCCGAAGACGGCGGTCGATCGCTCGGGGTGCTCGAAGTCGAGGTGGAGCCGGAACGGTTCGTCACCCCCGGGCTCCGAAGCGCCCTCGGCCACGATGGCCACCTCGTCGCCCTGGCCCCCGGTGATCGCGTTGGCCAGCCCCACCATGGCCTGGCCGAGCAGGTGGCCCCCGGTCGTGTGGGTGAGGCGGCCGAACGTGGTCACCGGCCGCTCGGCCCGGTGGGGGTCGGTCGCCTTCAGCCAGGCCAACCACTCCTCGTCCGACCACTCCTCGGGATCGGCCGGCGGGCCCTCGGGTGCTTCCCGGTCGACGTCGTCCACCACCTCAACGTACCCGGGGCGACCGGATCGCCGGTCCCCGGAGGCGGCGATGGCCTATCGTCGGCCGTGTCCTCGCCCGCCGACGCCGCGCTCTTGGTCGGTGCCGGGGTGCTCGCCGGGGCCATGGGGTCGGCCGGGGCCATCACCTCGCTCATCTCCTATCCGGCCCTCCTCTCGGTCGGCATCGCCCCGCTGCCCGCCAACGTGACCAACGCGGTCGCCCTGGTCGGGTCGTTCACCGGCTCGGCCATGGGTTCGCGCCCCGAGCTGGCCGGCCAGCTGGGCTGGCTCCGCCGGTGGGCGCCGCTCCTCGCCGCCGGTTCGGCCGGCGGGGTCGCCCTCCTCCTCGGCACCCCCGAGCGGCTCTTCACCCGGATCGTCCCCTTCCTCTTGGTCCTGGCGGTGCTGGCCCTCGTCCTCCAGCCCCGGATCTCCCGGTGGCGGGCGGGGCGCCCGGGCCGTGGCCGGCGGCTCGAGCTCACCCTCGGTCTGGCGGCCATGGCCGTCTACAGCGGGTACTTCGGCGCCGGGTCGGGGGTGCTCGTCCTCGCCCTTCTCCTCGTGACGGTGGAGGAGCGGGTCCATCTGGCCAACGCCCTCAAGAACATGCTCCTCGGATTCGCCGACCTGGTGGCGGCGGTGGCCTTCGCCATCTTCGGTCCGGTGCACTGGACCGCGGCCCTGCCGCTGTTCGCCGGTCTGGTGGTGGGGAGCACCCTCGGGCCGGCGGCCATCCGACGGGTGCCCGGAGGAGTCGTGCGGGGGCTGGCGGCTGCGGCCGGCCTCGGGCTGGCCGTGTGGTTCTGGGTCGCCTCGGGGTAGGAGGTCGCCGTCACCTCGGGGCGCCGAGCGCCCCGTGCAGGCTGGAGGCCAGGTTGCCCCGCCGGACCACCCGCACCGAGTCGAGCCCGAGCCACCCGGCCAGGTCGGTCAGCTCGATCGACGCCGCCTCGGCCACCTCCGCCGGATCCTCGCCGCGCTCGGCGTGGGCCGCCTGGACCAGGAGCGCCGAGGTACCCCGGTCGGCCTTCAGGTCGACCCGACCCACCATCCGGTCCCCCATGAGCATGGGCAGCACGTAGTAGCCGTGGGTGCGCTCGGGGCCCGGGACGTAGATCTCGATCCGGTAGCCGAACCCGAACAGTCGCTCGGTGCGCTGGCGGGTCCAGATCAGCGAGTCGAACGGGGAGAGCAACGTGACCCCGTCCCGTCGGGGCGCTTGGGGCCGGGGTTTGGCCAGCACGTAGGCAGGCTGCGCCCAGCCCTCCACCGCCACCTCGATCAGCCGGCCCGCCTCGACCAGCTCGCCGACCCGTCGCCTCGCCGAGGTGGCGGGCGGGACCGAGAAGTAGGCGGCCAGGTCGGCGGCGCTGCCCACCCCGAGGCAGCGGGCCGCCACGGCGAGCAGCTCTCGCTCGGCGTCGTCCTCGTCCGGGACCGGGGCGGCCAGGACCTCGGCCGGGATCACCCGTTCGGCCAAGTCGTAGACCCGCTCGAAGGACTCGCTCCGCCAGGCGGCCAGCACGCCCTCGCCGAAGAGGAGCTCGAGGGCCCGACGGCCGTGGCTGCGCCGGTCCCACCACGTCCCGCGCTGGCGCCGGGGATCGCTCAGCTGGGAGGCGGCCAGCGGTCCCCGCTCGGTCACCTCGGCCAGCACCGCCCGGAGGTAGGGGGCGTTGGCCCGTCGCCAGCCGGCCCGGGACCGCTGGCGTGAGGAGGCACCGACGCCGTCGTCGGCGAAGCGGGCCATCCGAGGCCGGAAGAGCGGGTAGCGGGACACCGGCATCAAGGAGGCGGCGTGGCCCCAGTGTTCGAACCACGGCCGCCCGGGGCCGCTCAGCTTGAGAAGGAGGTCACGATCGTAGGGGCCGAGACGGCTGAAGGGCACGAGGAACTGGGTCCGGCACACCACGTTGACCGCGTCGAGCTGGATGGCCCCGATGCGTCCGAGGAGCCGCTCGAGGGCACCCGGACCTGGGCGCCGGGTCGAGCCCGCTCCACGGCGTCCGCCCAGGCCCTGGGCAAAGAGGGCCAGCCAGCGGGCCTCCCGGTTCGACAGCGTCGCCGTCATCGGAGCTTCCTCGCCTCCCCGCCCCGGCCCTGGCGCGACCCGCCGTCGGGGTCCTCAGACGAAGGCGTGGACGACCGCCCGGTAGTAGGTGAGGTTCGGGTGGTCGGTCGGGCCGGTGGAGGCGGTCGGCGAGAGCACCCGGCGGACCCGGGTGGCCAACGAGGGGGTGGCGACCGGGGGGACGACTTGAGGGACCACCCGGGCGAACCCGGCGGCCAGCGCCCACTCCGAGAGGCCGGCCATGGTCGGCACGTACCAGTTGCCGTAGTCGCCGATGAACTCCCCGCCGAAGAACTGGACCAGGTTCTGCCCCTCCATGCCCGCGACCGAGACGGCCTGGGTCTCGATCACCGCCACCTCGGTCGTCACCGCTCGGAGTCGCTCCAAGACGGTGAGCGGCTCTTTCATGTGGTAAAGGACCCCGAGGTACAGCACGACGTCGAACGTGCCGACCTCGGACACATCGACGGTGGCGAAGTCGGCGAGCAGGGGTTCGACCTTGGAGGAGAGGACCTCCTTCGCGAAGTCGAAGGCGGCCCGCCCGGGCAGCTCCGGGCGCCAGAAGTCGGTGGTGTCCCGGGAGTGGTCGGGCAGGACGCCGGCCTCGGCGCACTCGGCCCAGTAGCGCTGGCGGGCGCCCAGGTCGACGCCCCAGACGTAGTGGTCGAGGGCCACGACCCGACGGGCCCCCAGCCGTTCGGCCTGGAACGAGTAGTACCCATCCCAGGCCCCGATGTCGAGCACGCTCTTGCCGGTCAGCTCGGGCATCTTGTCCGGGCCCACATAGGGCCCCGACGACAGGCCGTTCGTGACCACCCCCTGGCCGAGATCAATGCGGTGGAACCAGCCGAGGGCGTCGGCGCGCGCCCGCAGTTCCTCGGCGCTCTGCACGGGCGCCATCGTACAGAAGTCGGTTGTCCGCTCCGCCCCCGTCCGCCTAGACATGCACCATGCGCGGAGCCGTTCTCAACACCAGCCCGGGCGAGCTCGAGATCACCGAGCTCGCCATCGACAACCCGGCACCGAGGGAGGTGCTGGTCCGCACGGCCGCTGCCGGCCTGTGCCACAGCGACCTGCACATGATCGACGGGTCGCTGCCCGGCCGCCTGCCGGCCTGCCTCGGCCACGAGTCGGCGGGCGTGGTGGAGGCCGTCGGCGACCAGGTCGATTACCTGAAGCCGGGCGACCACGTGATCAGCTGCCTGTCGGTCTTCTGTGGCCATTGCGAGCACTGCCTGAGCGGCTACCCCAACCGGTGCCAGTCGGCCGAGATGCGGCGGGGCCAGGGGCAAGGTTCGCGCCTCTCTCGCTCCGACGGCACGCCCATCAACCAGGCCTTCCAGCTCTCGAGCTTCGCCGAGCTCATGCTCGTGCACGAGAACGCCCTCGTGAAGGTCACCGACGAGATCCCCCTCGACCGCGCCGCCCTCATCGGCTGCGGGGTCATGACCGGGGTCGGTGCGGTCGTCCACACGGCCCGGGTGGAGCCGGGCCAGACGGTGGCCGTCATCGGCTGCGGGGGCATCGGGCTGAACGTCATCCAGGGCGCCCGTCTGGCCGGGGCGGGCCGGGTGATCGCCGTCGACCGTGTTCCGGTCAAATTCGCGCTGGCCAAGGAGTTCGGCGCCACCGACACCGTCGACGCCTCGAACGTCGATCCGGTCCAGGCGGTGAACGAGATGACCGGCGGCGGGGTCGACCACGCGTTCGAGGCCATCGGCCTCAAGGCGACGGCCGAGGCCGCCTACGGGATGCTGAAGTCGGGCGGGACGGCCACCGTGGTGGGGCTGCTCCCCTTCGGGGCCACGATCGAGATCCCCGGCCTCTCCCTCCTCGGGGAGCGCAAGTTACAGGGTTCGCTCATGGGCTCCAACCGGTTCCGGGTCGACATGCCCCGGCTGGTCGACCTCTACCTGCAGGGCCGGCTCGAGCTCGACCGGCTGATCTCGGCCCGGATCTCCCTCCAGGAGGTCAACGAGGGCTTCAAGGCGATGCAGGGCGGCGAGGTGGCCCGCTCGGTCATCATCTTCGACTGATTCCCTCTGGGTTCGCGATGGGGGACCGGCTGTCGAGCAGGTGATCCAAGCAGGTGCTCGACCCGCCGCGGCGAACCCCACGAGGATGCCTACCCCAGAAGGTCGCCCTCAGGCGACGCTCAGTCGATCGCCTCGCGATCCACCCCCCGCTCCGGCAGGACGTCCAACGGGGCCGGACGGCCGAGCAGGAAGCCCTGGGCCTCGTCGCAGTTGGCCACCTTCAGCTGCTCGAGCTCGGCCTCGGTCTCCACCC
>JAJYVS010000043.1 GCA_021791895.1 Actinomycetes bacterium
AAGGGAGAAGAACGAGCCGAGCGACGACACGAGCAGCTCGAACGCGCACACGACCCCGGCGAGCCCGAGCGCCACGACGATGGCCACGTGCGGCACCCGGTTGCGGTTGAGGCGAGAGAAGCCCGCCGGCACCAGGCGCTCCCTGCCCATGGCGTAGAGCGCACGGGTCAAGATGAAGCTCGTGAGCCACAGCCCGCCGGCCGTCGAGGCGAGGACGGGGACGAGCATGGCCCACGCTTGGCCGGGGACGAGGCGCTCCGCTCACGCGGTCAGCGGGTCACTCGAGCCCGCCAACAGCCGTATGGGCGTCTCGTCGAGGAGCAGGGGGTACAAGCTGGCGTAGAAGCACAGCGCCCCGAGGGCGCCGACGATGCCGCCCACGCCGGGATGCGCGCGGGGCCGTCGGGACTCCTCAGCGGCATAGCTGTCGATCTCCCAGCCGTCGAGGATCGTCGCCGCGACCACGGCAACCACAAGGATGCCCCCAACGGGCGGTCGGCCAAAGTGGATCGGGACGGCGAGGCGGCGCCAGCTCGTGATCCCGAGGGCGGCGAAGGCGACGAGGGAGACCGTCTCGATGGCGAAGAACAGCTGGGTAATGCGTGCCGTCGGCCGGGCGCCGAGGAGGAGCGGCACGGCGGCGAAGCCGATCCAGAACAGGGTCACGGCCAGGCTGACCGCTGCCGGGGGGTGGGTGCCAGGGGCGACGAGGGCAAGCGTGTAGGTGCCGGCCGGGATGGCGATCGGGGGGATGGAGAAGAAGTGGGGGAGGATCACGATCCACGCCTGGTAGCGCGACACACTGCGCCCGACGATCCGAGCCGACCAATGGTAGGAGGCGCCGGCGTGAGGGAAGTGGTGGTTGAGGAGCCGGAACACGAAGCTCGAGATGACGAAGGGCACCGCCAGAAGAGCGATAGCTGGCAGCGTCCACCAGCCCGCCTGGGCTGCCATGACCCCGCCGGTCGCCGCCACCGAGAACAGCGGGCCCACGCTCGACACCGACAGGGGCACGAGGTCCCGGAGACCGAACCATTGGGCGAGGCGGCCGTGGCCGTCGCCGTTGGGTGCACCTCGGCGTGGCGCGTGCTCCGCCTCGAGCTTCCCTACCGTGGTGCCGGGGGCGGGACGTGGCTCGATCACCCACCAAGACTAGTTTCGAAATGCGAAAGTTTCGCAAGTAGAACGGGCCCGGCACCCGTCCCCGGTGGCGGCTGGTCTCCTCACCACCACCAGGGCTCGGGTTCCGCCCCGAAGCGTGGGTTGCGGGTGGCCGCTCGCCGCCGCCCGAGGCTCTGAGACTCGAGACCAGGGACTCATTCGTTGCGCAAGCGGAACGGGACCCGCGCCACCTTCACGTTGCTGTTGCGGCGCAGCGAGTTGGCTAGGACGATGCCCCGCTGGTTCTGGAGGAGCTGGTGGCGCCACTTGGCCGGCTCGACCTCGGGGATGAGGAAGAGGACCTCGCGTCGGGAGGCGATCTCGGGCGAGCGGAGGTAGCCGAGCATCGGTCTCGTGAGCGAGCGCGACGCCGAGCGGAGGACGACGAGCGGCACGCCCGGGTCCCAGCGGTCCCATGCCGCCTGGAGGGCGCTGGCTCGCTCGTCGTCGAAGGCCACGCTCACAGCCATCACCTCGTCGCCGAGGGACAGGGCGCTGGACAAGGCAGCCTCGGTCATCTTGGACACGGCGGTGACGGTGACCACCACGAGGCTCTTGTCCGCATGCGGGCGGGGTGGGACCTGGCCGAGGCCGAGCTCGGCTTCGACGTCTCGGTAGTAGCGGGCGATGCGGGTGAACAGGAGGATGATGGCGGGGATGGCGACGACGACCACCCAGCCCCCGGCGCTGAACTTGGTGACGACGAAGATAACGGTGGCGACAGCGGTCATTACTGCGCCGAGCCCGTTGAGAGCGGCCCGCGCCCACCAGCGACGGGGACGCTCGTGGTGCCAGTGGCGCACGAGTCCGGTCTGGGACAGGGTGAAGCCGGTGAACACCCCGATGGCGAACAGAGGGATGAGCGCGTTGGTGTCGGCATCGACGGCGACGAGCAGGGCGCCGGACAGCAGCGCGAGCACGACCACGCCGTAGCGGTACACGGGGCGGTCGGCGCGCAGGTCGAACACGTGGGGGACCAGGTTGTCCCGGGCGAGCAGGCTGGCGAGCATGGGGAGCCCGCCGTAGGAGGTATTGGCGGCGATGGCCAGGATGGCGGTCGTCGAGAGGTCGACCACGAAGTAGAGGCCGCCCCGGCCGACCGAGGCCCCAGTGATCTGGCTGAGCACAGTCTGGGACGCTTCGGGGGCGATGTGGAACCGCACGGTGAGCACCGATAGGCCGAGGAGCATGGTGCCAAGGATCGCCCCAAGGAGCACCTCGGTGCGCATGGCGCGGCGCTGGCGGGGCTGGCGGAACGCCGGGACGTCATTCGCGATCGCCTCCACCCCGGTCAGGGCGCTGCACCCCGCCGCGAACGCTCTCAAGAGGAGCAGCACGCCGACCGCGGCAGCAGCCTTAGGGACCACCGCCTCATGGATGCCGGCGCCTGCCGCGGGGTGCGAGCGGACCAGTCCGGCCACGATCACCACGTAGATTCCGACGATGAACACCGCCGTTGGCAACAGCAACGCCCGGGCGGAGGTCGCCAAGCCCCGCAGGTTGAGGGCGGTGAGCACCGCCAGGATCGAAAGCGCGATGACGAGCGAGTCCGGAGCGAGGGCCGGGAACGCGGAGACGAGCGCGGCGACTCCGGCCGCGATCGATACCGCCACGGTGAGCACGTAGTCGACGATCAGCGCCGCCCCGGCCAAGAGACTCGCTCGGCGCCCGAGGTTGGCCTTCGAGACGGCGTAGCAGCCGCCGCCGTCGGGGTAGGCGGCGATCACCTGGCGGTAGGAGAAGACCAAGATCACGAGCAGCACCACGATGGCGATCGTGATCGGCTCGATCTTGGCCAGCGCCCCCGCCCCGGCGCCCGCCAGGACCACCAGCATCGCCTCGGGGCCGTAGGCGACCGAGCTGATGGCGTCGAGTGAGAGGGCGGGGATGCCCTCGAGGCTCGTGATCTCCTCGTGGTCGCCTGGGGTTCTCGTGGCACCGTCGACGGGGTCGTCCCGAGCGCCTCGAGCGGCGCCGCTCCCGCGGCGCTCGCCCCTGTCGCCTACCGGCTTGCTGCCTCGTCGCTTCATCGCCGGCCGATCTTGCCAGCTTGGCACCACCAGCCCGGTGACGCCACCGGCCACCCGGCAGGGCGGGCGGATGCGGCGCTTCGGTGACGGCGACCTGCTCGGTTGCTGGAAGAACAGCTGCCAAGGGGGCGACGGTCGTGCCGACGACGGCCACGATGAGCAGGACCGCCGTGTCGCTCACCCCGCCCTCCACGCCCGAGACCAAGCCGGCGAGGATCGGGCCGGCTGCGGGGTGGGTGAAAAAGAAGCAGGGGACGACGACGAGGCTGGCACCCACGGCGAGGAGCATGAAGCGCAGTGGCGGAACTTGCCCGTGGCGCTGAACGAGAAGAGCAACCGGGCGTCGGCCGGGACGCTGTAGTACGGCGAGATGCCGAAGTAGGCGAGGGCGAAGCGGATCCCGACGAGCTCGGTGAGCAGCGTCAAGAAGTTCAGCAAAAACAGGTCGCCCACCGAGAACAGGTTTTAGAACCGCCCGAGGCGCCCTGATGAGCCGGGCGTGACCGACCCCGGTAACCGCTCCGAGGCGGGTGACCATCTCCTGGGCCACGTAGAGCACGACGAAGAGCCAGACCAGCACCCACAGCAGCGAGAACCCGGGGGACGTCTCTGCTCATCCGTGTGGGTCAAGCCAGAGGAAAACCCGTGGACAACAATCGCCATGCAGCGATCGCGACCGAGCTGGTGTTGGTGCGGCATGACAAGGATGCACCCGCTATGTTCCGATGCGCTGCTCCGGGATTTGTCAGCGCCATGTACGAGAAGGCTGGGTTGTGCGAAGTTGTCGAGTGGGACGTCGACGTCGAACTCGTGACATCATCGCCGGAGCAGTATTGGGAGATGATCAGCGAACACGTCTCGCTCACCATTGCGGCGCTTCAGAAGGTCGACGGAGGCGCGAGGGACAGGATTCGGGCGAGCGCCATAGCGAACGTACGCGGATTCGAGAAGGACGGAAGGGTTCGGGTTCCGGGGGTGGCGCGGTTCATCGTCGGAACAAAATAGGACACGAGTGGCACACGCCATGCCAGTGATCGCCGTCGGGCAACCCGGCTCGCCGATCCGGGCGTGATTTCGAGCGGACCCTCGCGCCAAATTTTCAGGAGGCCGTGTCGTGGATTTTGCATCGCTGCACGTTGTCTGAGTCAGGCAACGTCCAGCTGTGTCAATTGCACGATGCGCTTCGGACACCGGTGGGCCCGAGCTTCAATACCATTTGGGGCGTTGAACCCGCGGTGATAGCCAAATGATCGCTGACCAGGGCGACCGGGTTCCACGAGGTGAACCCGGTAGCGTGCACCGGATGAGCTGTCCACTCAGTGCGGTCGGTCGCCATTGCACTGGTGAGGGGTTCGCACCGTCGCGGCTCCTGCGTCTCGGACCTCAGAACCAGCGGGCCGTCCTGTGGCTCACAGAGCACGAACTGGGAACCCAGTGAGCTCGTGGCGTCTGCGAATTCTGGCGATCGTCATCGTCTTCGCGCTGGCCGGTGCGGGCTTCGCTCTCTTCGGCAGCTCGACTGAGGTGCACCGCTCCGAGATGTCGAGACTGGTGGTCCACACCTCCGGTCTGACGGGCGTCCCCTCCAAGCCCTACCTCGACAAGCCCCAGAGCTTTACCAGCGTCCCGTCGAAGACCCTGGCCCAGGCGGCGGCCAACGACCCGGGCCGCACCGGGGTGTACACCGTCGGCTGGAAGAACTCCGCTTCCTCCGAGAACGTCGGCCTCCTGATCGAGCTCCTCCCAACGGCGTCGGCGGCCAAGAGCGCCCGGTCAGAACTGGAGAAGGAGTACGCCACCAAGAAGAGCTACCAGGCGGCCGGCCTGACTTTCGTGGGATCCTTCTCCGTCCCCAAGGTTCCCGGGGCGTTCGCCCGAGAGTTCACCACCACCGCGACCTCGACGAGTTCCTCGCCCACCACGGTCGAAACTGTCCTGTTCCAGGTGCGAAGAGTCGCCGTCTCGGTCATGGTGCAGAGCGTCAAGAGCGCGGATCTGCGACAGGGTGTGAGCCAGTTGGCGGCGTCGGAGATGGCGCTCTTGCAGCGTACGGAACCGGACTTCGTGATGACCACGTCGGTGCACCGCGCACTGACCGCCCTTTGGTACGGGCTCGGTGCACTCGGGGTGAGTCTGGGGATCATCTTCGGCCCCATGGTGCTCTTCGAACTGCAGCTCAACAGGGAACGACGGGCCGAACGGGCCGTCCGTCGGGAGCAGCGGCATGTGAACGCCAGAGGGGGCAAGGTGCTGAAGCGCAAGAGCGTCCCAGCGTGGCAGGCGTCGCGATCGGCCCCTCGACGCTATGAGCAGTGGTTCCGGTCCCGCCACTGACGACTGGACTTGCACCGGAGCCCGGCTCCCCTGCCGGGGGGTGATTCAGCCGTCATACCGGTAGTTCTCGGGAGTCAGGTAGAGGTAGGCGTTCAAGGGATCGACTCCCTTCAGGTCCTTCTTGATCATCGTGAGTTGGTAGGCCGGGGTGGGCAGCCACAGCCAGGGGAGCTGTCTGGCGACGGTGTCCTCGTATTGGAAATAGGCGGTCGGATCGCTGGATCGCAACAAGGTCTTGATGGCGGCGGTGCTGCTCGCGTTCCGGTAACCCCCGAGGTTGAGGGGAGAGCCGGGCAGGAACGAGTTCTCCCCCGTTGGCAGCACGGGCTCGTAGCTGGGGACACCGAAGAAGGCCAACTGCCAATTGCACGCCGACGGGCACCTACCCACGGTCGAGACGACGTCCACGAAACTGTGGGCCACCAACGTGATGTCGATGCCCGCCATGGCCGCAGTGGACTTGATCGAGTCCGCCTCGCGGGCCGCCAGCTCGGACCCGGACGGATACAGGAGCTCGAAGCTCAGCTTGCTGCCGCGGACGATGCCGAGGCCGCAGTGCCCGGGACCTCGCCCCGGTTTCTCGCAGATGTCGGCCGACCCCGGCCGGACCTTCCACCCGTGGTCCTGGAGGAGCCCGCGAACGGCACCGATGTCGAAGCGGTTCGGATCTGAGCGCACGTAGGCCGACACGAGATCGCTCCTCGGCGTGCGACCCACCGGACCGACGGTGGCCAGCGCATAGCCGCCAAAGACCTTCTTCACGATCCGAGCCTGATCCTCCGTGCGTTGCACGGCCTGGCGCACGTAGAGCTGAGAGAGGATCCGGCCCACGACTGGGTTGGCGAAGTTGTACAGCGCATAGCCGACGGCCAGGTTGTACCAGGGGGCGAGGCGGTATCCCGTCGACTCCAACGTCGTCTTCTGGGCCAACCTCCCGAAGGGCAGATACCCGATGTCGACGGTCCCGGCGCGGAGCGCGGCGAACTCCTTTGCCTGGCTGCTGAAGGGCAACTCCTCGAACCTTGAGATCGACGGTTTGATCGGCCCCGAATACCTTGGGTTGGCGGCGAAGGTCGCGGTGCCTTGGGGGGTGAACGACACGAGCCTCCATGGCCCGTCGACCACCTGCCAGAGCGGGTTTGTGGCGTAGGTGGTGAGGACCATCGCCTGCTGGTTCAAGAAGTTGAAGACCGCGACCGCGCCGGCCGCGGTCCGGTCGTAGTTCCCGATGACGCCGTCGACCGAGGTCTTGTCCCAGGCGTGCTGAGGCATCGGGGTGATCAGCTGCAGCTCGTCATCGGTGAACCAGGTCTCGTTGACCGGGTGCGTGAGTCCGAAGACGATGGTGCGGCGATCGGGAAGGTGGACCGAAGCGACGTTGTCGGGAAATTGCCCCGGTACCCACTGGCTCCACTGCACTTCGTTGTACCGGTAGAGGTCATAGGAGAATTCGACGTCGCGACTGGTGAGGGGCCTGCCGTCGGACCACCGGTATGGCTTCAGGTGGACCGTCACCTTTGTGACATGGTCCGAGTAGACGACCGACGAGTACAACGAAAGAGAGGGATCGGCCCGCGCCGCCGTCTCGTTCGTGCCGAACCATCCGAGCGGCCGCCACATGAGGGCCTGGAACTGTTTGACGTTGTTGACGGTGCTGCTGGTGATGGGATCAAACGGAAAGATGTAGTTGAGTGCCAGGCCGGGAGGTTCAGCGAAGGTCACGATCCCGCTGCTCCCCGGTCTGCCCGACAGGGCGCCGACCGGGATCGCCAGCGACCCCGACGCCAGCACCACCATGCCGACTGACACCGCGATTCCCCGCGGTCTTCGCCACGGTCGCGCCGACTCGGCCCGCTCTGCCCGCTTGGGAGCCGCGCGGCGACGTGGAACCCCACACCCGACTCTGATCCGCATCACGCTAATGGGCAATGGTTCGGTCATCGTCGCGCCCCGCCCGACGGCAGAGGCTCGCCGGATGGACGCAACGACCGTTCGATCGGACCCACCGTCGTCCCGACGTGCCGGGGAGCGGAATGGGGACCGGGTAGGATCGGGGTCTCGGCCTTCGATCAGGCGCGGGAGTCTCCATGACCCAGACGCTCGAAGTGGTCATCACCGACGAGGACCTCGGCAAGCTCGTCGACGACGAAGACCTCTGGGCGGTCATCGTGTGGAATGACGATGTCAACACCTTCGCCCACGTAATCAAGGCGCTCATCGAGATTCTCAACCACTCGCTCACCCGGGCCGAGCAGCTCACCAACGAGATCCACCACTCGGGAAAGGCGGTGGTGGCCGTTCGACCGAAGGAGGAGGCGACGGCCATCGTGCAGCGGTTCCACGGTCGGGCCATCCAGGCCACGATGGAGCGCTGAGCAGCAGCCGACGTCTCGAGCCACTCTGACCGAGGTCGAGGGCATCTCGGCACCCGGGATCATCGACGGGCCATTCGGCTCCGACCAGGCGGAGGTGCCTACGCGAAGACTCGGCGTTCTACGGCGTCGGCGTAGCTGGCGAGGTCGGGCTCCTTGGCGATCACGTCGGCGAACTTCTTGCGCGCCTGCTCGCGCTTTGCCGGGAGGTACTCGCTCGGCCACAACCCTTCGTGGGGCTTGTAGTCCTTGAGCACGTTGCGAGCAACCGTGACCTTGTGGACCTCGTCTACGCCGTCGGCGATCCCCATCGTCGGCGCCCCCGCGTACATGGCCTGCAACGGCGTCAGGTTCGTCGTGCCGAGGGAACCGTAAATGTGCAGCGCCCGATAGGACACCTCGCGCAGGACCTTCGCGCACGTGTACTTGCACGCCGCGATCTGAGTCCGAGCAGCTTGGGTGCTCGAGTTGTCGATCGTCCATGCCGTCCAGAGAACAAGCAGCCGCAACATGTTGATCTCGGCGTACGAGTTGGCGATGGCCTCCTGGACCATCTGGTGCTCGCCGATGAGCTTGCCGTGGGACTCACGGCTGAGCGCCCGCTCGCACATCATGTCGAAGGCCCGCTTGCACTGCGCAATCGTCCGCATCGCGTGGTGGATGCGACCACCTCCGAGCCGCCGCTGCGCGAGCACCTTGGCACCGTCCTCGGGTCCGAGCAGGTGATCCAACGGCACTCGGACGTCGGTGTAACGGATGTGGTTGTGCATTGCCGGATACGGCATGATCTCGACGCCCGGCGTCTCACGCGGGACGATGAAGATCCCGTTGGTGCACATCACGAAGAGGATGTCGGCGATCCGACCGGCTGAGGTGAACCACTTCTCGCCGTTGATCACCCACTCGTCGCCATCGCGGATCGCGACCGTCTTGAACATGTTCGGATCTGAGCCGCCGTGGGGTTCGGTCATCGAGTAAGCCGAGAAGATCTCTTGGCGGAGCAACGGGAACAGCCAGCGCTCCTTCTGCTCTTCGGTGCCGTAGGCGGCGACGAGCTCCATGTTCCCCGTGTCCGGCGCGGCGGTGCCGAAGATGGCCGGCGCCGAGCCGTAGCGGCCCAGGATCTCGTTCACCAACGCCAGCTTGAGCTGCCCAAACCCCGGGCCTCCGAGCTCCTGGTCCAAGAAGAGAGCCCACAGTCCCTGATCCTTTACCTGCTGCTTGAGAGGGTCGACGATTGCCTTGACCTTGGGATTGCGCGACCGGACGGCACCGGGGAAGACGAGATCGAGCGGTTCGATCTCCTCTTTGCAGAAGGTCTCGATCCAGTCGAGTTTCTCCTGGAACTCGGGCTCGGTGGAGAAGTCCCACGCCATGACGGTGCTCCTTGTCGGTCGGGTCTGAGCCACGTGGTCGCGCGGCTGGGTCACGTCTAAAGCGTCTGCCTGACAGTACCAGGCAGACGCTTTAGAGGCTCCCGGCAGCGAAGTAACCTCCGCGGCGATGTTCTCGGTCGACCGGACCACCGAGCCGACCCGCGAACGGATTCTCGGCGCCGCAGAAGTGCTGTTCGCAGGGCGCGGCATCGACGGGGTCAGCCTGCGGGAAATCACGCGGGCCTCGGGGACGAAGAACAACGTTGGCCTGCAGTACCACTTCAAGGACCGCGACGGCGTGGTCCGAGCCATTTTGACGAAACACCTAGGGACGGTGGAGGAACGACGAGCGGCGCTCTTGGACCGGTGCCAGGCCGAGCAGCCGGACCTGCGGGCCATGTCGGGTGCCCTGATCGAGCCCCTGGCAGCGAAGCTGGCCGAGGAAAACGGCGGGCCGGAGTTCCTGCAGATCTACGCCGAGCTCGTCAACCGGCCCCGGGGAGAAGAGGTGCTCGCCTTCGGGACTCGCCCCAACAGCCTCGACCGCTGGCGGACCCAGGTCGCCCCGTTGATGGACCCCGAGGCGGTCCGGCTGCACCGTCGGTTCACTGCCATCCGGCTCGCGACTGCCGAGCTGGGTCGGCGCGCCGCCTCCGGTCCGCACGGCGACGATCGGCTCTTCGTGGGCCACCTGATCGACCTGGTCACCGCGGTGCTCGCCGCCCCGATCTCGGCCGAGACGGTCCGGCTCGCCGACGAGCGCGACCAGAAGCGTTCCGGCATCGGACCGGGGCCACGGTCGACCGGCACCCCGCAGGACGCTCCGGGTTGACCAGAAGATAGGTTCAGGGCGTGCCTGCTCCAGACCGTCGCTCACCCGCGCCGTCGATTGAGCCGCTGGTGGCGGTGCTCGGCGGGGTCCTCCTCGTGCTCCTCGCCACCGCGATGGGTGGGCCTGCCGGGGCCAGCACGCTCCCGAGGGATCTACGGGTGCTCCGAACCCAACTCCTCTCGACCGCCGATCTCCCGTCAGGTTGGAGCACCACCACACCCGGTACGAGCGCCAGTCAGGCGATCTCGGCGTGCCGGGGCCGTCCCTTCGGACCGGCACACCGCATCGCCCAGTCCGAGGCCGCCTTCCAGGACCCGAGTGGCGTGTCTCAGCTGACCGAGACGATCGGCCTGTACCGATCGCCCGGCCAGGTGTTCCGGCGGAGCGTGCGCTCGATGCGCGCCTGCCATGCCGTCGCGCTCGCCGAGCGCCGGGACACGATGGTCATTCACCTGGCTCGCCTGCACTACCGGGGCCGGCACACCACAGCGTTCGCGCTCAGCTTCCGGGTCAAGGGCCAGGCCGTCGGGATCGACCTCGTCATCGAGCGGATCGGAAACGAAATCGCCCAACTGAGTGTGGCCGATGTGCCAGCCCCGTCGATGCGCCAGGTCAGGTCGCTCGTCCAGCGGGCGGTGGCCAAGATCGACAAGACCGAACGAGCGAGGGCCAGATGAGCCCCCCGAGCTCGGTCAGCTTTACCGCGGGCACCCCCGAGACCGTGTTGCCACCACCGGCCCCCGTCCTCCAGGCAGCCCTGGAGGACGCGGCGTCCCGGCCGACCGAAGAGCGACGGCGCGCCTACGCCGAGGTGGCAGCTCGGGCGCCCCGTTGCCTGGCAGCCTGGGCCGGCCTGGCCGAGGCGGCTGACGACCCCATCGAGCGCTACGCGTTCGCCCGGGTCGGCTACCACCGGGGCCTCGACAGCCTCCGGGCCGCCGGCTGGAGGGGCTCGGGCTACGTCCGCTGGCAGCACCCATCGAACCGGGGTTTCCTGCGCTGTCTCGATGGACTGCGGGCCGCCGCCGAGACCATCGGGGAGGCCGACGAAGCCGACCGGTGTGCCCTCTTCCTGCGCCAACTCGACCCTGACTGGCCCCCGCCACAAGGCCCCGGGTGATCGAGGGGTTGGAGCGATAGATTCCGGGCCCGATGAACATCGTCGTGGGCAACGTGAAGGGGGGCGTCGGCAAGACCACCACCGCCGTCTACCTGGCCGTGGCAGCGGCGGTCCGGGGCCGGGGCCCCGTCGTTCTAGTCGACTCCGATCCCCAGGGGTCGGCCGCCGAGTGGCTCGAGCAGGCTCCCGTCGAGGGCGTCGAACTCATCGAGGCACCGTCGGAACGCACCGTCATCCGCGCGCTGGCGGCCTCCGAAGGTGTGACGGTGGTGGACACGCCGCCCGGGGACGAACGGATCGTGCGGGCAGCCCTCCGCCGGGCTGATGCCGTCGTGATCCCGACCAGGGCGGGGGGGGTCGAGCCCTCGAGGGTGCTCACCACCTTGGAAATGACGCCCGAGGACATCGCCTGCGGCATCGTGGTCTGTGCCGCCCGGCTCGGCACCAACGACCTCGAGGCGACGGTCGAAGACTGGTCGACCGCGAAGGTGCCGGTCTGGGGGATCATCCCCGAACGGGTCGGGATCGCCGCCGGACCGGCCGCACGCATCTATCGGGAGGGGCTCGAGGCCTACCAGGACGTGCTGCGCCGGGCCATGCGAGCGGGCGCTCGCTAGCGCCTCGACCCCCAGCCCGACCGCCCCTGAGGGTCCTCGGGCGTCCGGTTGCGGATCATGGGGAAGCTGGCCGGGCCCATCTGGGGTCGGGACACGAGCCACGGGGCCGGCGGGGGCATGAACAGCTCGGTCAGCTGGTCCGCGATCGGCTCGTAGTTGACCCGCCATCCCTTGAAGTGCCGCCAGCCCTCGGCCCTCGTCACCTCGATGGGGAAACCGACCGATTCGAGCAGTTCGAAGCCCTCGGCGAACTCGCCTTCGTCGAGGCGGATCGGATCGGTCGGCAGCGGGTCGAGCTCGTAGGGAAGCCGCAGCACGTCGGCGAGCGACCGCAGGCAGTTGATCCCCATCCGAAGGAACAGACGGGCCTGACTGGGGGCGGACCCCGGGGCCAGCGCCAAGTGGAGCGCCGCGGCGTCGAGGACCGCGACCAACGCAAGTAGCCAGGACCGGGAGGAGTCCGGGGAGCGAAACCACAGCAGTGACGGGTAGCCGGTGTGGCTCTCGGACACCGCTGCCGCCCACTGCTCCCAGGTGGCGTAGAGCTGGGGCAGCTCATCGACGTTCTGGAACCGCACGTGCCGGGAGAGGACCTCCGGACCCCACGCGGGGACGCCGCCGCGCGAGGCCAACAGGGTCACCGCGTTCTCCCGGGCCGAGAACGAGGCGTAGAGAGTCGGCAGGTAGGCGATCTCAAGCGCGATGACCAGAAACCCGATGCCGGCCTCGACGATGTCGAGTGCTCGCTCCGCGCCGTGGCCGCCGCGCAGGATGCCCAGGGTAAAGATCGACGAACCGGACTGGGCCACCGCCGCCGACAGCTGCCCGCCGCCGACCCACCAGATCATCAGGCTGAACGCCAGCATGATCAGGGCCAGCCAGGCCCCGAACAGCACGATCAGGGCCAACGGTCCGACCAGACCGATCACCCGGTCCTTCGCCTCGTAGGTGTCCAGTCGGGCCAGCAGTGGAGCGACCAACCGGGCCAGCAGCCGCGACACCGAGCGGAGCAGCCGGGAGGACGTGGCCCGGGGGATGACCAGCGTCGTGAACACGCTGGCCACGGTGACCACGGCGAGGATCAGGCCGATGACGAAGCAGACGGTCCGGACCGGGTCGGTCACGGCGCGCTCAGTGCGATCCCTTCAGGACCCGCCACCGGTGCACGAAGAACGCCGCGAGCGCGACCACCGCCAACCCGAGCAGCACGAACCCGGCGGCCGTGAACCCCTTGGCCAGCTTGTGCCACTCGGTCCCGAGGGCGTAGCCGCCGCCGGCGACGGCGGCCGAGTAGATCGACGTCCCGATGAGGGTGAACACCGAAAAGCGCGCCACCGACATCTCGGCGATCCCGGCCACGATCGAAACGAAGGTCCGGACGAGCGGGAGGGCCCTGCCGACGGCGACCGACCAGTCGTTCCTCGAGGCGAGGAAACGGTGGGCCCGCTCCAGATCATCGGGGGAGATGAGGACGTACTTCCCATAGCGCGTCACCAGCGCGTGACCGCCCGTCCGCCCGGCCGCGAAGCCGATGAGCGAACCGATGAACTCGCCGGCGATACCGACCAGGATCACCGCCGCCAGGGCGAAGTGACCCTCGGCGGCCAGGGCCCCGCCGAACCCGAAGGTGATCTCGGACGGAAAGGGGATGCAGATCGCTTCCGCCAGGGCGAGCACGAAGACCGCCGCATAGCCCCAGGTCTGCAGGAAGTGCTCCATCGGGTCTTTCTAGCCCGGCGCCGCCGCCACTGCCCGGACCGACGATCCGGTGCCCGGTCACAACCCGGCCATAACCTTGGCCCCATGGCGCTCGAGCCGCCCCGCACCCTCTCGCCCTCGAAAGCGTCGGCCTTCACCGACTGCCCCCTGGCCTTCCGCTTCGCCATCATCGACCGGATCCCCGAGCCCCCCTCCCCCTACGCCGTCAAGGGCACCTTCGTCCACGCCGCGTTGGAGCGACTGTTCTGGGACCACCAGCCGGGCCATCGGACCCCCGACGCCGCCGTGGAAGCTCTGGAGGCGGCCTGGATCGAGCTCCAGGACGACCCCGAGTTCGTGGCCCTCGGACTGGGCGCCGAAGAGGCGGCCCAGTTCAAGGCCGACGCCGAGGTGCTCGTCGGCAACTACTTCCGGATCGAGGACCCGAACGCTGTGGACAGCGTGGGCGTCGAGCTGGGCCTGGAGGCTCAGCTGGGCGACCTGATGCTGCGGGGCATCATCGACCGCCTGGACGTCACGGACGACGGCGAGCTCGTGGTCATCGACTACAAGACCGGGCGGGCGCCCTCCGCCCAGTTCGAGCGCTCGCGCCTCAACGGCGTGCATACCTACGCGCTCCTCTGTGAGCAGGTCCTCGGTCGGTTCCCCGCTCAGGTGAAGCTCCTCTATCTGCGCGACCCGGTGGCCATCGTGGCGACGCCCACTGAGCAGTCGGTCCGGGGGCACCGGACGCGCACCTCGGCCCTCTGGAGCGCGATCGAGCGGGCGTGTGAGCGGGAGGACTTCAAGCCTCGTCCCTCGGGTCTGTGCAAGACCTGCAACTTCCAGCACCTCTGCCCCGCCTTCGCCCAGCTCAGCCTGGCCGCTTCCTGAACCGCCCGGCGACCCGGGAATCGCCGAGCGGCGGGGAGCGTTGATAGGGCCATGGCCATACCACCGTTCACCGTCAGCTGGGACTACCGCTGTCCCTTCGCCCGCAACGCCCATGAGCACCTCGTCACCGCCCTGCGCGGCGGCGCGGACTGGGATGTGACCTTTGCACCGTTTTCGCTCTCCCAGGTCCACGTGGCCGAGGGGGAGCCATCGGTCTGGGACAACCCGGAGAAGGCCCCCGACCTGCTCGCGATGAACGCCGGCGTGGTGGTACGGGACCGGTTCCCCGAGAAGTTCCTCGACGCCCACGAGGCCTTGTTCGCCGCTCGCCACGACAAGAGCGGGGACATCCGGGAGGAGTCGGTGGTCCGCGCGGCCCTCGAGGAGGCCGGGGTGGACGCCGACGCCGTCTTCGCCGAGCTGTCCCAGCCCTGGCCCTCCGACGAGGTCCGCAAGACCCATGAGTGGGAGGTGGCCACCCACCAGATGTTCGGCGTGCCCACCTTCGTCGTCGACGACCAGGCGGTGTTCGTCCGTCTGATGCACCGGCCCAAGGGCGACGCCGACCTGGCCAAGGCGACCATCGAGCAGGTCGTGCACCTCATCGTCACCTCGCCGGAGCTCAACGAGTTCAAGCACACCGCCGTCCGCCGCTGACCGCTCCCCCCCGGTGCCCCCCGGGCGCAGCCGGACCGTTTAGCGTGAGGCCGTGGCCGACGACTTCGTGCTGCTTGCCGGGTCAGCCAGCCGCAAGCTCGGGGCGGCGATCGCCGGCTACCTCGGTCAGGAGCTGGGCGCCTCGGAGACCCTGCAGTTCTCCGAGGGCAACCTCTTCGTCCGGGTGCTCGAGAACGTCCGGGGCCGGGACGTGTTCTTGGTCCAAGGGACGGCCTTCCCGGCCAACGACAACTTCATGGAGCTCTTGTTCTGGATCGACGCCGTCAAGCGGGCCAGCGCGGCGTCGGTCACGGCGGTCATCCCCTACCTGAGCTACGCCAAGGGCGACAAGAAGGACGAGCCGCGGGTGTCCATCAGGGCCCGGGTCTGTGCCGACGCCATCGAGGCCGCTGGCGTGGACCGGGTGGTCACCCTCGACCTTCACGCCCCCCAGGTGCAGGGGTTCTTCAAGGTCCCGGTCGACGACCTCTACGCCATGCCGTCACTGTGCAACGCCGTGGCGGCCAAGGGGCTGGCCGACCTGGTGGTGGTGGCCCCCGACGCCGGCTACGCCAAGAAGGCGAGGCAGTGGTCCGAACGCCTGCACGCGCCGTTGGCCATCGCCGACAAGCGGCGGACCGACCACTCCGAGTCGGCCGAGGTCCTCGAGCTCATCGGTTCGGTCGAAGGGTGCAGCGCCCTCATCGTCGACGACTTCACCATCTCGGCGGGCACCCTGGCCGATGCGGCCCGGGTCGTGACCGAGCGCGGGGCGAACTCGGTCTACGCGGCGGTGAGCCACGGGTTGCTCGCCGGTCCCGCCGTCGAACGCCTCGAGGCCAGTCCGATCACGACCCTCTTCATGACCGACAGCGTCGAGACCCAGCCGGTCGAGCTGCCCTCGATGGTCGAGGTCGTCTCGGTGGCTGGCCTGTTCGGCGAGGCCATCCACAGGATCGCCTCCCGGGAGAGCATCTCGGTCCTGTTTAACTGAGCCCGCGCGTCTGTGCCCGCTCGGCGGACGAGGGCGGGACCCCCTCAGCGCCCGGCGATCTCGGAGAGCAGCTGCCAGGTCCGCTCCTGCTCCTCGGCGTCACCGATCACCGAGGCTGTGAAGTCGGTCGTGCCGGCGTCGGCCAGCCGCTCGATCCCCGTCGCGACCTGCTCTTCGGTGCCGACCAAGGAGATGTCCGAGGCCGACTCAGCGCCCTCCACGTCGAGCATGGCCCGGTACGACGGCAAGGAGGGGTAGATGGCGAGCGCCTTGTCGATCCGCTCGCGGGCCGACGTCACCTCGGCGGTGACGCACACCGGCAACCCGACCACGACCCGGGGCGCCGGCCGTCCGGCCGCAGCCGCTGCCTTGGAGATCCGGGGCACGATGTGGTTCCCGATCGTCTTGGTACCGGTCATCCAGGTGATCGTCCCGGCCGCGAGCTCCCCGGCGGCCTTGAGCATCACCGGGCCGAGGGCGGCCACGTACACCGGCGTGGGCACGCTGGCCTGGGGCAACGAACCGCTCACCGCGGTGAGCAGGTCGCCGTGGAAGTCGATCCGTTGGCCCTCGAGCATCGGCACCAGCACGCTTAGGTACTCGCGCATGTAGGCCGCCGGCCGGTCGAACCCGAGGCCCCACATGCCCTCGACCACCACCTGATGGGAGAGGCCGACCCCGAGGGCCAGACGACCCCCGATCGCCGCCTGCACGGTCGCCGCCTGACCAGCGAGCATGGCCGGATGGCGGGGCTGGACCGGCACCACCGCCGTCCCGAGCTCGATCCGGGGCACTCTGGTCCCGACCAGCGCCAACAGGGTCAAGGTGTCGTGGCCGAACACCTGGCTCCCCCAGGCGCTCTTCAGCCCGGCATCGGCGAGCCGTTGGACGTCGGCGGCGACCTCGTCGATGGGCGCCGAGCTGTTGATGAGACCGCCGATGCGCATGAGCGCTCCTCCCCCTCGTTCGCCCTGGCGCACGAATGGCCCTTGCGGGGACCACGACGTGGCTCGGCCACCGGGCGGGCCCGCCGGTAACCTTCCCATGATGACCGACGGGGATGGTAGCGGAAACGGACCAGGTCACCGGCCGGTGGTGGGCATCGTCGGTGCCGGTCAGCTGGCCCGCATGACTATCGAGGCAGCGTCGGCGCTGGGCATCCCGGTGGTGTTGTTGGCCGAGGAGCCGACCTCCGCGGGCGCCCAGATCACCTCCCGTGTGCTCCTCGGAGCGCCCACCGACGCCGGCCAGCTCTGGGCCCTCGCGGCACGCTGCGACGTCATGACCTTCGACCACGAGCATATCGATCTCGAGATGCTCACCACCTTCGAGGAGGCAGGGGTGGCCGTCCGGCCCGGGGTCGAGGCGATGCGCATGGGGGTCGACAAGGCGCACATGCGCGAGACGCTGCGGGCCGCCGGCCTCCCCGTCGCCCAGTACGCCGTGCTCGACCCGACCGACCCGCGACCTCTGGCCACCCAAGTCCAGGACTTCGCCTCGGTCTACGGATGGCCGCTCGTGCTGAAGGCCAGTCGAGACGGCTACGACGGCAAGGGCGTGTGGCCGGTCGCCAACCCCGCGGCCGCCGCATCGGTGTGCGCGAGGGCCGAGGCGGCGGGCATCCCGCTCATGGTCGAGATCCACGTGCCGATCGACTTCGAGTTGTCGGCGCTCGTGGTCCGTCGCGCCTCGGAAACGCGCGCCTGGCCGGTGGTCGAGACGACCCAGGTCAACGGCGTCTGCCGAGAGCTCGTCATGCCCGGGCAGGTCACCCCGGCGATGGCCACCAGCGCGCAGGCGCTCGCCGTCCAGATCGCCGACGCCATCGGGCTGGTCGGGGTGATGGCGGTCGAGTTGTTCGCCACCGGCGACACCGTGCTCGTCAACGAGCTCGCGCTGCGACCGCACAACAGCGGCCACTGGACGATCGAGGGCTCGGTGACCTCGCAGTTCGAGAACCACGTCCGGGCCGTGCTCGACCTGCCCCTCGGCTCCACCGAGGCCGCCTTCCCCCATGTGGCCACCGTGAACGTGTTCGGCCCGGCCGACGGCTCGGACCCCTCGGGACGCCTGGCCGGCGCCCTCGCGGTCGAGGGCGCCCATGTGCACCTCTACGGCAAGGAGCCCCGAGCGGGGCGCAAGCTCGGCCATGTCACCGTCTGCGGGGCGGACCAGAGCGACGTCCGAAACCGGGCCTGGAGGGCGGCGAGAGCGCTCGGCACCCAGGTCCCCACCAGCGTCTCGGGTCAGGCGGCGGTGCGGTGACCACGTCGCCCCGGGTGGCCGTGGTCATGGGGAGTTCGTCGGACCGCGAGGTGATGGCGGCCGCCGCCGAGGCGCTGGACCAGTTCGGGGTCCCCCGCGAGATGCGGGTCCTCTCGGCCCACCGCACCGCCGAGGACATGCTCGCGTTCGGCAAGGCTGCGGCCGGCCGGGGCCTGCGGGTGATCATCGCCGGGGCGGGTGGTGCCGCCCACCTGCCGGGCATGCTGGCGTCGGTGACCCGGCTCCCGGTGATCGGGGTGCCGGTGGCGGTCGGCACCCTGGGCGGGCTCGACTCGCTCCTCTCGATCGTCCAGATGCCTCGTGGGGTGCCGGTCGCGACGGTGGCGGTGAACGCCGCCCGCAACGCCGGGCTGCTGGCGGTGCGAATCCTGGCCGTGGAGGACGACGAGCTCGCCCGGGCCATGGAGTCGTTCCAGGGCGGACTGGCCGAGGAGGCCCGGCGCCAGGACGCCGAGCTCGCGGACGGACAGCCGGCCTAGCCCGGTACCCTCCCGTTGAGTGCCATGTCGACGCTGACGGAACGACTGGGCTACGGGCCCGACGCCCGCCTGCTGATCATCAACGCCGACGAGCTCGGCTTCTGCCATGCCGCCAACGTCGGGGTGTACGAGGCGCTGCGCCACGGGGGCGCGTCCAGCGCGTCGCTCATGGTCCCCTGCCCCTGGGGTCGGGAGGCTGCGGCGCGCTATCGGGGCGAGGACATCGGCGTCCACCTCACCTTGAACGCCGAGCAGGAGCTCTACCGGTGGGGACCGGTCACCCACGCGCCCTCCCTGCTCGGCGGCGACGGCGGCTTCGCGGCCACCGTCGAGGACGTCTGGGACCATGCCGACCTGGACGAGACCCGTCGGGAGTGCCGGGCGCAGGTCGAGCGGGCGATCCTGTGGGGCTTCGACGTGAGCCACCTCGACGCCCACCTGACGACGCTCCAGCTCCGTCCCGAGTTCTTCGACGTCTATCTCGAGCTCGCCCTCGACTTCGCGCTGCCCCTTCGGATGGTCGACGACCGCCTCCAGGGCCTGCTCGGGTTCCCGGCGGCCGAGCTCGCCCGGAGCGCCGGCGCGGTGTTCAGCGACCACCTGGTCACCCTGCCCGGCGGGGCCACCGCGGCCATGCTCGAGGCCACGATCGAGCGGCTCCAACCCGGTGTCACCGAGCTCCACCTGCGTCCGGCGGTCGACTCCGACGAGCTCCGGGCCCTCACCTCGGACTGGACCGCCCGGGTCGGCGACCACGAGCTCCTGTGCGGCCGACCGGACCCGAGGGAGCTGGCAGAGAAGGCCGGGGTGCAGGTGATCGGGTTCCGGCCCCTGCGCGAGCTGGCCCGACGCTCCTAGTCGTGCATCGTGCGGGGTGGCGTCACCCGGCCTCGGGGACCCCGGCGAAGAGGTCGTCCTCGTGCGCGTCGAGGGGGCCGACCCGGCTCCGGGCCAGCTGGTAGTCGTCGGTGCTCGGGATGGCCTTTTGGACCTCGGGGGGCAGACCGAACCACATCCTCGAGTTGGGGTCGATCTGGGTGGCGTGGGCCCGGAGCGCCTCGGTCCGGATGTCCTCGTAGCCGGTGACGTCGATGGTCGTGCTGAAGGTGGGAAGCGGGCCCTCGAGCATCCGCGCCACGCGCTCGCCGCTGTAGGGCGACTGCAGCCCGAGCTCGAGGAACTTCTCGTGAATGGCCCGCATCCGGGCGACCGACCAGACCGTGTAGTACATCTTCGCCGGGGCGAACGCCTCCCCGGCCTCCGGATAGGCCGCCGGGTCGGCTGCCGCGTCGAAGGCCACAGCCGAGATCTCGTGCACCCGGAGGTGGTCGGGGTGCGGGTAGCGACTCTGCTCGTCCGGGTAGGTCACGATCACCTGGGGCCGGATCCGGCGGATGATCCCGACCAGCCGCCCCACGGCCTCCTCGAGGGGGGCCATGGCGAAGCTCTCGGGGTGCTTGTTGGCCTCCGAGTCGGGCATTCCCGAGTCCCGGTAGCCGAGCATGACGACCTCGTCGTAGCCGATGATCGAGGTGGCGGCCGCCAGCTCGGCCCGGCGATGCTCCGCCAGGTTGGCCCGAACCTCAGGTCGGTCCATGGCCGGGTTCAAGATGTCGCCCTCCTCGCCGCCGGTGCAGCAAACGAGGACGGTGTGCACGCCCTGGTCGTGGTACCGAGCGACGGTCGCCGGGCCCTTCGAGGACTCGTCGTCGGGGTGGGCGTGGACCGCGAGCAGGCACCTTCGATCGGCCATGGGGCGACGATACCGGACGTCCGGCGCCCCCCGGACGCCCGGTGCTCCCCTTGAGCCCGGGGGGATTTATGCTCGACGTGGACAAAGACCCGGTGGGCGCCCCGCCGAGGAGGGCAGAGCCGTGGGTGTATTCAGTCGAATAGCGGCCATCTTTCAGGCCAAGACCAACAAGGTCCTGAACCGGGTCGAGGATCCGCGCGACACCCTCGACCTCTCCTACGAGAAGCAGCTCGAGAGCTTGACCAAGGTCCGTCGGAGCGTGGCCGATGTCGCCACGGCGCGCAAGCGGATCGAACTCCAGGCGGCCCAGCTGCACAAGCAGGCCGACAAGCTGCAGGAACAGGCGAAGGCGGCCCTCGGCCAGGGCAACGAGCCGTTGGCTCGGGAGGCGCTCTCCCGGCGCGCCGCCATCGGTGAGCAGCTGGGCGAGCTCGAGACCCAGCACGCCCAGGTCACCGAGCAGCAGGAGAAGCTGGTCGAGACGTCCCAGCGGCTCCAGGGCCAGGTCGAGCAGTTCCGGACCCGCAAGGAGACCCTGAAGGCCAGCTACACTGCCGCCCAGGCCCAGACCCAGGTCGGCGAGGCCATCTCGGGGATCTCCAAGTCGATGGGCGACGCCGGCGGGGCCATGCAGCGGGCCCAGGACAAGATCGCCAGCATGCAGGCACGGGCCGGGGCGATCGACGAACTACTGGCCTCGGGGGCGCTCAACGACCTCGACCGTCCGGTCGACGACATCCAGGCCCAGCTGGACAAGGTGTCGGCCGGCACCCAGGTGGACTCGGAGCTCGCGGCGTTGAAGGCCGAACTGGCCGCGAGCGGGCCCGCGGCCGCCCTCGGGGACGGCGCCGACGACCGGACCGAGGACGCCGAGATCGTGGGGGGGACAGCAACAGGGGGCGGAAACGAAGAGTCGGTCTCCGGCAACCCGGTGACCAGCCCAGGGAAGGACAACTGAATGCCAATCGCCCGCAACATCGCCTCTGACCGGGGCCTGACCTTCCGGATGTTCGTGACCGGACTCCTCTTGGTCGTGCTCTACGGCGGGTTCATCGCCATCCTTTGGCGCATCGGGCTCTCCCTGGGCCTCATCGTGTTCATCGCCGCGGCCCTGCTGTTCGCCCAGTACTGGTTCTCGGACCGCATCGCCCTGTGGTCGATGCACGGGCGCGAGGTCACCCCCGAGCAGGAGCCCGAGCTGCACGGGATCATCGACCGGCTGTGCGCGCTGGCCGACATGCCCAAGCCCAAGGTGGCCCTCGCCGACGTGGACATGCCCAACGCGTTCGCCACCGGGCGGAGCCCGAAGGCGGCCGTCGTGTGCGCGACGACCGGCCTGCTCCGGCGCCTCGACGAGCCCGAGGTCGAGGCGGTGCTGGCCCACGAGATCTCCCACGTCGCCCACCGTGACGTGGCCGTGATGACCATCGCCAGCACGCTTGGGGTGGTCGCCGGGCTGACCACCCGGATGATGCTCTACGCCGGGCTCTTCGGCGGCTTCGGCGGCGGGGGCCGGGGC
>JAJYVS010000009.1 GCA_021791895.1 Actinomycetes bacterium
TCCTCCTTGCGGCCGACGGAGAAAGCCCCGGCGCGCTGCCATCGCAGGGTCCGGGCGAATGCCTCGGCCGCCCCGAGGCTGGTGTAGCGGTACTCGAACCCGGTGGCCGTGAAGGCGCCGGTGTCCATGCCCCGGCCGTAGCGCAGGAGGGTGACCAGCTCCGGTGGGAGATCGAAGAGCCGCATCGTGCGGGCCGGCGCGCTGAGCAGCCTCACCTGCCAGGGCAACAGGGGCACGAGGCGGGTGCCGCAGATGGCGGCGACCTCGGAGAGGGGGAGGCGACCGGCCCCGCCGACGTTGAAGGTGCCCCGAAGTCTCGAACTGAGCGCGTGCACCAGGGCCCGAACCACGTCGTCCTGTTCGACGAACTGGAGCAGGGGGTCGTAGCCGAAGAGGGACGGGCAGAACGCCCGGGCGAGGTTGCGCGAAAGCGGGGCGCGCAGGTCCGAGCCGAGCACGTTGGCGAAGCGGAGCACCGCCACCGCCACCTTGGGGTTGTCGCGGGCGAAGTCGCCGACCAACGCCTCGGCGTCGACCAACGACCGCTCGACCGGGGTGGTGGGCGGACCCGACCTCGCGCAGGACTCCTGGAAGGCGTAGGGGTCCTTCGAGCTCGCCCCGTAGACGAGACCGGAGGACTTGACCACGAGGGTGCGAACGGTGGATCGGCGCGTCCCTGCCGCGGCTAGCAGGTTCATCGTGCCGATGACGTTGACCTCGTGGAGGCGAGCGGGGGACCCGAGCGTCGAGTCGACGATGAGCCCGGTGTGCACGATGGTGTCGGCGCCGACGGCATCGACGATCCGGTCGAGGGTCGAGAAGCTCGGATCGCTGACCTGGACGAAGTCGGTGCCCTCGAATGGGATCGACGGGGCCCTGGCGCCGATGGCGACGATCACCTCGGCGTCCCTTGCGGACTCGAGGGCCCGGGCGACCCGGCCGCCCCAGAAGGTGTCGGCGCCGGTGACGAGGACCCGACGGGGCTTTTCAGCCGAACCAGGCACTCCGGCGCTCCGCGAGCATGTCGTAGAGGGTCTGCTGGAGGTCGGCCCGGATCCGTTCTGCCCCCTCCATCACGGCCGAACGCGGGTAATGGTCGAGATCGGGGGTCACGTCGAAGGTGATCGGGTCGAGCACCCGCAGTTTGAACTTCGCGGGGAGCGGGAAGAGGAACCCGAGAGGGCCCAAGGCCATCATGTTCGCCGTCACGGGAAAGTACGGCACGCGCAGGAGTCGGCTGAGGGCGGGGACCCGGAACAGCATCGGCATGACCTCCTCGCTCCCGATCACCGCGATCGGGATGACCGGGACCCCGGCCCGCATGGCGATCTCCACGAATCCTCCCCGCCCGAACCGGCGGAGGTGGTAGCGCTCGGCGAAGCGCTTGGACGGGCCCTTCGAACCCTCGGGGAAGACCAACGCCAGCTGGCCCTGTTGATTCAGGAGCCGGTAGGCGTTGTCGGGGTTGGCCACGACGCCTCCGCTCCGTGACCACAGGGTGCCCACGACCGGGACGGTCCGAAAGAAGTAGTCGGCCATCCCGTAGACCGGCCTGCCCAGCTCGGTCTCGATCCCGTGCATGATCACCGGGGCGTCCTGGGGGAGCGCGCCGGCGTGATTGGCGACGAGCAGTGCGCCGCCGGTCGAGGGGATCTTGTCCAGGCCCTCCCACTCCGTCCGGAACCAGACCCGGTAGATCGGGTCGTAGAGCGTTCGGGCCAGCTGGCGGATCCGCTCGGATCGGCCCCACTCGTCGACATCGGACCGGCGGGGCGGGTCGGGGACCGTTGCCGACGTCACCCAGTCCTTGCCGTTGGTCGCAGCCGGAGTCAGGCGCTCGCCCTTCACCGGGGCCTTGTGCTTGGGCACCCACTCCATCGTACCGAGGCCCGGAGCGGCGGTTCCCCGGCCCGACGCGTGCTCAGGGGCGCCCCGCCGCCACCAACCCGTCGGTGAACAGGGGCGAGTACGACACCGTCGTCCCGGTGTAGGGGGCTTGGATAACGGTCAGGGGGCCGTAGGGGCCGGAACCGACATACATGACCACGTGGTCGATCTGCTTGTCGTTGTCGAGGTTGTAATAGAAGAGCAGGTCGCCTGGCTGGAGCTGTGCCAGTGGGACGTGGGGGACGGTGGCCGCCTGTTCCGCGGCGACCCGGGGGATCGAGACCCCGGCCTGGGCCCACGACCACTGGGTCAGACCCGAGCAGTCGAAGCCGATCCCGGGCGTCTCGCCACCCCACAGGTAGGGGACCCCGAGCTGGGATTCGGCGGCGACCAGCGCGATGGCTCCGGGGCCCGGAACCGACGCGGCCTCCGAGACGGTCGGGGCGCCCCCCTCGGTCGCGGCGGTGTTGGCGGCGGTCACGGCGTCGAGGGCCCCCGGGTCTCCGAGGGCCACCGCCACGCTCGCGTCCTGGGTGGCGTTCTTCGCCGCCAAGCTGGCATCGCTCGGGTGCGAGGCGGCGTATGCCGCCTCGGCCCCGGCCTGCTGCTCGGCGTACTGGGCGACCTCGGTCGCCAAGGTGCCGCGGACCTCCTCGAAGGTGGCCTGGGTCACGGCCGCCGCTTGCTCGTTGGCGACCTGGAGGGCGTGGACCTGGCTCAGTGCGTTGGCCGCCTGCTGCTCCTGGCTCTGCTCCAGCTCCGTGGTCAGCGTCAGGTGACTCTCCTGGGTGTCGAGGGCATCGGCGACGGCGGTGATGTTGCCGACCACCACGTTCTGGTACTGGTTCCGGGCGACCGAGTCGGTCGGGGGGGTGGCGAAGGCCGAGTCGATGCGGGTGGCCGGCTCGTCGTAGACGTAGGCGTCGACGGCATCGCGGGCAAGTTGTCGCCGGGTCACCTCCATTGCACGCCGGGTTCGGGCCAGCTCGTCTCGGGTGTGGGCCAGCTGAGCCTGGAGCTGGGCGAGCTGCGCCTGGGCAACCACGTACGCCACGTCCAAGGCCGCGCTGTGCTGCTGTTCGTTCGAGATGGTGATCTCGAGCATGGCGATATCTGCCTGGCTCGTGGCGATCTGGCTCTGGGTGGTATCCGCGCTGGCAGAGGGGGAGGGGAGCAGCGGGACGACGGCCGAGCTCACGAGGACGAGAGACAGGCCGCGACAAACAATCCGACACTTGGCCGAAGCCATCGGAGCAGACTATTGAGGGAGGTGGTCGCAGGCGGGGATCCCCGGGAGCCCCGACGAGCCGATCCGTCCGCTCGGGGGCGTAGCCCAATAGGCAGAGGCAGGGCGCTTAAACCGCCCCAAGTGAGGGTTCGAATCCCTTCGCCCCCACTTTTTGAGGCCCTCGTGGGCGCGATCACAGGTGCCGACCCGCAATGGTCGTCATCTGACCGCAGCCGATCGCCAGTCTCGCGACCTCGGTCGTGCCGTTGTCGTGCCCGGCGGTCACGGCGTTGGGGGGTCGGTCCCGCCCTCCAGCAACCGCCTCACCTCGCTCGCCCCCGACGCCCGTGCCAGCGCGCTCACGACATCGCCGGGCTCGAGGACGGTCGCCCCCTCGGGGAACAGCAGGCTGCCGCCGCGTTCCATGGTGACCACGATCGTGCCGGCCGGGAGGCCGGCGTCGCGGATGGAGTGGCCGGCCGCCTGTGCCTCCGGGGAGACCTTCGCCTCCACCACCGTCGTGCCCTCGGAAACCCTGGACATCAGCCCAAGACTGGACGCGAGCGCCTTCCGGTAGCCGCGGACGATGTCGCCCAGGGTGACGATGCCGACTACATGCTGGCCGGAGTCGATCACCGGGGCCCACCGGGCCGGGACTTCCCCGAGCGACTCCAGCGCGACGTCGAGCGCGGCGGCCTGCTGGACTGCGCCGGAGGTCGGGTCGTTGACGGCGTCGACGGGTGCGTCCGGGTTGGCGCCCGCCAACGCCTCGGCGCGCACGACCCCCGCGGACACCGAGTCTGCCCCCACCAAGGGCGCGCCCGGCAGGCGGCACGCCCTTAGCTGCCGACGTGCCGCGTCGACAGAGGTCCCGGCATGGAGCAGGAGCGTCGGAGGCCGCATGACCTCTGCGGTCCGTAGGCCGGCGAGAAGCGGCATGCCGAGTTGGAGGCGGTGGGCGGGCGAGTCCAGCCGGGTGCGCTTCTGACTGCGGTAGATCGTGGCATCGCCGCGACGCACGATGAGCGTCGCGATGCCGACCGCCAGCATCGCGGGGGCCAGCGACTGCAGCGACCCGGTCATCTCGGCCACCATGAGCATGATCGCGAGCGGCGCCCGGGCGATGCTCCCGAAGCAGGCCATCATGCCGATGACCACGAACGGTGCTGGGCCGTGCGGCACGGCCGGAGCGATCGGTTCGAGGAGGCGCCACACGGCTGCACCGGTGAACGCGCCGATGACCATGCCCGGCCCGAAGATCCCGCCGGAGCCACCCGATCCGATCGAGAAGCCGGTTGCCACGATCCGGGCCAAGGGAAGGGCGAGCACGACCAGAAGCGGCAGGTGCAGGAGCCGGGTGCGGGCGAAGGACTCCTGCACCCAGCCGTAGCCGGTGCCGAGCACCTCGGGCAGCCCGATACCGATGAGGCCGACCAGCACGGCGCCCATCGCCGGCTTGAAGGCTCGGGCCGTCGGCAGGCGCTTCCAGGGAATCGCGACAACGCAGTCTGGAATTCTATGCCCCTCGAGGCATCGGGGCCGTGACGGTGATCACCTCTCGCGGTCGAGCAGCCCCATGCCGCGGTGCGCAACACGCCGTCAAGCTTGGCGACGAGCCGTCGTCGTCTGGCCACCGAGGCCGGCGACACGGCCGCCCAAATCAGGGGATTGGATCGGACAGCCCCGGTCGCGTTCAGCGCTGCGGCGCGACGAGACAACGGATCAGTGCGTCGCGCAGCCAGTCGACGTATTGGGTCGCGTCCCATTGGAGCACTGTCCGGAGAAGCAAGAAGACGTCGATGCTGCCGACTGCCCACGCCGTGTCTGCGCTTCGATCGTGACCGAAGCGCAGGTGTCGTTCGGGAACCATACGGGCTAGGGTCCGGAAGGTCTCGTGGCGTCGACGATGGGCGGCGACGAGATTGGCGGCCGCCTTCGGGTCGACGGCGGCGGCCTCGCGGTAGGTGATCCAGACGGGCGCGAGCCGTTCCATCGTTGCCGCGATCAAGCCGGCGAACATCTCGATCTGCCGCACCGGGTCGGCCTCCGCAGCGATGGCGGCATACGCAGGCCGGTCGACGAGCATGATGTCTTCGCTGTCGCCTGCCACCGCGAGGTCCGTGACCAGGTGGAGAAGATCGGCCTTGCTCTGTCCGGCCGTATAGACCGATTGCAGGGCGACGCCCGCCTCTCCGGCGATGTCGGTCATCGTCGTGGCGACGTAGCCACGCTCGAGAAATAGCTTGCGGGCGGCGTCGGCCACGCGCCGCCGGGTCTCGGCGCGCTCCTCCGCGGCGCGCTCGCGGCGTCGGCGGGCATCGTACGGGCGTTTCGGTTGGACCATGGGCTTGACATTAGATCCTGAGTCTTGTTAGAATTACATTCTACCCTAAACTTGGACCAAGGGGGGACCATGCAGACCACCACCGGCACCACCATCTCCCTCGGCGGGATCGACGTCCGATTCCTCGTCGAGGCGCACGATTCCGACGGCGCCGCCACCGTCTTCGAGTGCGTGGTCCAAGGCGGAGCCCAGGTCCCCCCGCCCCACAGCCATGACGCGTTCGACGAGACCGTGTACGGACTCGAAGGCGTCCTCACCTTCACCATCGACGGCCACCCGCGCGAGATCGCCGCCGGCGACTCCGTCTGCATCCGACGCGGCCAAGTCCACCAGTTCGTCAACGCCGGCACCGTCAGCGCCACCTTCCTCTCGGTGGCCACTCCGGGCGTGTTCGGACCGAGCTACTTCACCGACATCCGCGACGTCCTGACCGCGGCTGCCGGCGGACCGCCCGACGTTGCCGCTCTCCTCGACGTCATGCGCCGTCACGGCCTCACTCCCGCCTAGCAAGCCAGACGCGAGCGAAAGAAGAGGCGAACCCCATGACCGCACTCATCGACGCGCTCGACGATGCCTACCAGCACTGCGCGAAGGTCGTCGTCGGCATCGACGAGACGCAGCTGGCATTACCCACCCCCTGCAGCCAGTGGGACATTCGGGCAACGATCGATCACCTGGTCGGCGCGACCTGGATGTTCACCCTCGTGAACCAGGGTCAGGCGGTCGGCGAGGACGCGGCCCGCATCGCGGACCGAGACCGGATCGTCGCCCTGAGAGACGCGGCCGCGGCGAACACTGCGTCATGGCGGATCCCCGGGGCGTTCGACGGCCAGCGCACCTATCCGTTCGGCTCGTTCCCCGCCGACGCGGCAGCGATGATGAACCTGTCCGAAGTGGTCGTCCACACCTGGGACGTCGCCAGCGGCCTCGGGGTCGACGCGACGATCAACCCGGTCCTCGCGGCGATGCTCGAGGAGTTCTACCGCCCGATCTCCCTCGACCTCTATCGCGCCCACGGGGCGTTCGGCGCCGAAGTGCCGATCGATCCGAGTGCCGCGCCTGGCGATCGCCTGCTTGCCAAACTCGGCCGACAGCCCAGGAGGCCGTCATGAAGATCCAGGAACTCGGTCATGTCGTCGTCAAAGTGCGCGACGCGCAGCGCGCCGAGCACTTCTACGCAGAGACGCTGGGGATCCCCGTCGCCGGCCGATCGGCCCACCCCGTACCCATGGTGTTCTTCACGCTCGGTCACCATCACGACTTCGCAGTCATGGAGCTCGGCAAGAACGGACCCTCTCCCGATCGCCATGCCGCCGGCCTCGGCCACGTCGCGTTCAAAGTTGGCGACTCCCTCGACGAGTTCGACGCCACGAAGAGCGAGCTCGAAGCTGCCGGCGTCGTCATCCTGTTCGAGCTCCACCACGCCCACACCAAGGGAATGCACGTGCACGATCCGGACGCGAACGAAGTCGAGCTGTTCGTCGACATCGCACCTGAGCCAGCCCAAGGCTGACGCCGTCAGTGTTCGCACCCCTCTTGATGAGATGTGAGATGGCGAATTGAGCCAGGCGGCTCCGCAACCAGCTTCGCCGCCTCTCACGACGCCTGGGAGCGGATCACCGAGCCTCACGGAGACGAGGCGAGGACGGGCGATCGCCGCGATTCCTCCACTGCCGCTTCGTCGTACCGCATCGCCATGTACCTCCACCGGCCAGTCTGGTCAGGGGTGCGCAGGGCCAGGCGGGTCCTTGGTCAACCGCGCACCAGAACCTAGCGACGGTCGGAGGCGTGGGCTCTCGCCGCCGCCCACACGTTCTCGGGCACGGGGCGTGGCGATCCGACGAGACGGAGCGCCGCGAGTGCGCGAATGACCCAGAAGCGTCGGCCGTCGCGAACCGCCGGCTGCCGAAGCGGTGGGCAACGGAGTTCACCGAGAAGGTGGCGTGGTAGAGAAGCGTGGTCGATAGAAAGAAGCCCCCGACCAGCATCTGCGGTCCCGAGGTGTGCAGTCCCGGGTACAGCCTTCCGAGCGTCGCTGCCGTCCAAACGCGGTGAGAATCGGGGCGACATGGTGGTCGTGGTCGACGAAGCGCAACTCGGGGACGCGGGCGAGGTCCTCCACCTTTCGCGGCGGCGCGATCGGCGGACGGAACAGCCATCCCGCATGGCTCTGCAAGAAGCCGTCGACGACCCGGCGAATGAGGATCTCCGGGCCGGTCCGTGAAGCGGTGCTGCACGCGGTGGGTGCCCGCCCACCAAGCGGGCCCCGCTGTGCGGCGCTGGCACCGAGGATCGCTTCTGCGAGCTGGAACGGCCGCGCCTTCTTGAAGGCTCGGTGGGAGGAACCGCGATGGTAGAAGACGGTGATCCCGATCAGCCGGGTCACGTAGGGCACGGCCGCGCCGCACGGCGCCGCCCAACTCCACCCGACCACAGGCAGAACCCGCCGACCGAAGGTCCGGTAGACGGGTTCTGCCCGTTCCGCTCTCTAAACGGGTCTAGGCCACGTGGGTTGAGCTTTAGCAGCACCGATCGTGGTCCTCGGCAGCCCTCCGGGCCAAGCGGGTCATAGCGATCCAGCGAGAGCAGCGAGTATCTTCAAGTCGCTCGGGTTCGAATAGCGACAACTCAGGCCCACGAGCAGGCCTGGACCCGTTCATCGGACCACGGTTAGGGCTGCTTCGACGACGGAGCCCCGCCCAGGGCGCCACAGGCGGAGTCCGTCAGTTCTCACGTCCGGCCAACTCGAGGAGCCGGCACATCACCAGTCTGCTGGGGCCGATCGGACCGAGAACACGCACCTGTTGGGTCAACCGAAACCCACCTCGACGAGCGTCGGCAAGCGCGGTCGAGCTACGTGTGGTGTGAGGACGGTACCGGTATCGGCGCGATCGAGTTTCCGACGCTGATGGCACTGCAGCCGTTCTGGAAGGGCAGGTGCTCGAACCGCTGGGTCAAGAAGGTCTGAGCCTCCTCGAGGAAGGGCACGGCCACCTGGCCGTGGTTGAGCCCTTGATCGATGTGCAGCTGAACGGGGACCTTGCGTCGACAGTAGGTGTGCGCGAGCTGTTGGACGTCCTTGGCCACCATGATCCCGTCGCCGACCGGGTCCGAGCGACCGTTCACGATGAACAGTGGGGCCCGTGGCGTGCCCGTGCGGCTCATGATGAGGTGATCGAGCAGGCGCACGAAGATCGGCACCTTCGTCACGTCCCGGTACCGAGGTTTGAACATCTGTCCGGTCGTGAGCCCAATGTAGCTGCCGACGCACCCGTTCTGGTTGGCGTCCACGGCCGCGATGCCAGCCGGTGTGAGGTACTTGTCGAGATGACGGATGCCGAAGCCCCGGGCGATGCCGGCAAGTACGGTCGGGATGACCCAGGTCCAGGGCGTACCGGGATGGTCGACGTAGGCGAGATTGTGGAACGGGTCGACGGGGACACCGCCTTCGGCCACTCCCACGATGTCGAGGCGGGGGGCGTACGCCCGCGCCAGCTCCGAGGCGAACTCGGTGGCGATGGACCCACCCGAATAGCCCACCATCCCGACTGGCGTGGAGGACTCGGGGACCCCCAACCACCGCTCCGCCGCCCTGATGGCGTCGAGCGTCTCATAGCCGCTCTGTTGACCGGCCCCGTAGGCGAGATTCTCGCCCTCGTAGTCCGCGGTGACCACAGTGTCGCCGACCGCAACGTAGCGCAGCATCAACACGACCTCTGCTTCTTTGCCGGTCTGGAGGGTGTAGCTCGGATCGCACCGGGCCCCGAGGGCGTCGTAAGCCGTTTGGTAGGAGACCAGTCGGGTGGCGACCGACCCCGTCGCGTCGACCGGTTCGAGCACGGTCGCCACCGAGACCGTCCGATGACCGAGTTCATCGGTGGTGACATAGAGGAGCTGAATCGCCTTCACCTGGGTGGAGGACGCCCCCGCCCCGGCGAGGATGACGTGTCGGGTCCGCAACACCGTGCCCGGCGTACGGTGGGCCAAGGAGCCGCGCCACCGGTAGAAGGGATCGGACGTGGGCACGAGGGGTCCCGATGCCGCGTCGTTCGTCACCGGGGGGTTGGTCTCGGTGGCGGGCGAGGGGCTGGTGGTGGTCGCCGAGCTCCGGGCCGCCCCCGCCATCGGCGGGCCGCCGTAGGCGGCGACGGCGACGGCGACCGCGAGGACTGCGGTGACCGCCAGCATGCTGGGGTGCCCGGGACCACGCCGTCTTTGGTGCTCGTCGTGCTCTTGGGTGCTTGGAACCATCGGACTCCTCATGTCCCGGCGGGGTCGCAACGTCTTCTTGCTGGAGGATCGGACCTCAGGGCCTCCACGCACGGTACCGACACGGCCACGACGACTGACGGCACCCACCGCGCCGGCCGTGCTCCCTGCTCCTCATGATCCGCGCTGCTAATGGCCCGAGACGTTTGCGCCGGGGGCGCAGTGACCTGTCGGAAGCCGGTAGGAACCGTGACGGTGAGCATCCTCGTGTTGGCGGCCGTGGCGGGCAGCCAGGTGAAGGCCGTTTGCGATGCACCCCGGCCCGTCGATGTCGACTGGATCGGCAGGTAGGTGGTCGCACTCACCCAAAGCGTCGTCGTCTGCGTCACCCGATGTGGTCCCGATGTCGGCACGGTGGATGCGAGTTCAATGGCCTGGTGCCCATCGATCGTGGCGCGGCCGACGACCCGGTACCTGCCGGAGGCTACGTCGTGCTCGATGCGCTGGGGCGTGAGTGGCTCGCAGGTCACGCCTCCGATCCCGCGCGTCCACCAGTCGTTTTGGCCGTAGTCGACGGAGACGACCTGTCCGTGCTCGACAAAGAGCGTCCGCGCGAGCTGACCGTCGATCGACAGGTCCGTTCGGCACGCTCCGGTTGCCACGTCGACCCACGAGGTAGAGGCGAGTCGCGCACTCGACGCCGTCGATTGGACCAGTTCCACGTCGTTGCCGGTGTTGGCGAGCGCGCTCGTGACCGCCGTGAGTACCGCCGATACGCGAGGCGCGACTACGCGCCGGGGAGAGGTGGAGCCAACGACTGCTAGGGCACCAATGGCCACGACGGCAGCGGCTCCGGCGACGAACCAAGCGCCGTAACGCGGTCGCCTCCGTCGTTGGTGGGTTGGCCGGCCACCCGCCACCATCGTCGAGCGAAGCAGCAAAGCCCGCTGGCGGGCTCGAACGTCCGCCGACGGTGTCGCCGTCTCCGGTTCGAGCTGTCGGACAAGTTCGACGATCGTGTCCATGGCTACTCCACTTCCTCGAGGTGCGATGTCCTCGATGGGTGCGGTTGGTGGTGAAGGCCATCGTCGAGACGGCGACGCAGCCGGCTCAGCCGGGACCGCACGGTGCCAACGGGGATCCCGAGGGTGCTCGCCACGTCGCTGTAACTCAACCCCTCCCAGACGTGGAGGAACAAGGCGTCCACGTCTTCTCTTGGTTCGGCCACGAGCAGCCGGGCCAGCACGGCGAGGTCGTGGCGGGCTTCGGCGATCCTCGCCGCTTGGTCGACCTGGCTCGACCACTGCGTTCCCGCCAAGGCGCGCAGCCGAGCGTGGGCCCGGTCCTCGACCGCTCTGGCGCGGATCGCGTCGCGAACCAGGTTGAGGGCGATCCGGAACAGCCACGGGAGGGCGTTGGCCTTGGACAGGTCGTAGGAGTGTCGTGCCTCGAACGCCCGGCGGAAGGTCTCCCCGGCGAGGTCCTCGGCCAGGTCGTGTTCGACCCGCCGCCCGCAGAAGCGGTAGATGGCGTCGAAGTGGCGGTCGAAGAGCACCCCGAAGGACGCCGGATCGTCCTGCGCTGCCCGGATCAGCGCCGCGTCGTCTTCGCCCGCTACGGTCATCTGCTTCTGCTTTACGCACCAGGCGCCCAGGAGTTCCATGGGACTGTAGCGAGAGCGGGCATCCCAGGACGCCAGAAAGCCGCGAAGAGCGGGTCCTCGCAGGAGGATGCCGACCCGCGTCGGCCCGGGCCCCTGGTGCTCGCTCGAGCAAGCACGAACGCCCGACAGGCGCACGGCGGGGACCTCTGCTTGGGCCCGGGGCTTCGACTACTTGGGCCGGGGCTTCGACGCCGAGAGCGGGATCCAGAGGGGAGGACCCGGAGGCTCTTCGTCCGGTGAGCGTGCCGGGTCCATGGAATACTGCCCCGATGCTCGAGACTCTCCCTGCGACCAGAGGTACGAACGAACGATGAATCTCGACCTTGCCAGCGCGTGGGAGCGGGTCGCCGACATCGTTCCCGACGTCGACGCCGTCGTGATGGGCTCCACCAGGGTCAGTTGGGGGGACTTCGAGGACCGGGCAGCACGGTTCGCCGGAGCCATCGAGGCCCTGGGGGCTGAACCGGGGGCAAAGGTCGCGCTCTACCTCTTCAACTCACCGGAGTACCTGATCGCCCATTACGGGGCGTTCAAGAACGGTTGCGTGCCCATCAACGTCAACTACCGCTACCTCGACGACGAGCTCGCGTATCTCATCGAGAACAGCGACAGCGAGGTGGTGGTGTTCCACACCTCGCTCGCCGCCCGGGTCGAAGCGGTGCGCGCTCAGCTCCCTGCGGTCAAGCGATGGATCGCCGTCGACGACGGTGGCGTCGGCGCGGACTTCGCCGTCGGCTTCGACGAACTGATCCAGAGCGCGACACCCCAGCCGCGACGAGCGCGTCCGGATCCTGCGCCCTACATGCTCTACACCGGCGGGACGACGGGCATGCCCAAGGGCGTCCTCTATGACCAGCACGACTTCGTCGCCGGGCTCTACCAACAGTTCGCCATCGTGGACTGGGGGGTGCCGGTACCGACCTCACTCGAGCAGATCGAGCCGTTCGTGAACCGGCTCCGCGAGCGGACCTCGATCACCTCGGTGCCGTGCTGTCCGCTCATGCACGGCACCGGGATGTGGGTCGGGGCGATCCCGGCCCACCTCACCGGGGGCACCGTCGTGTTGCTTGAGGGGCGTTCCTTCGATGCCGACGAGCTGATCGCCGCCATCGAGCGCGAAGGGATCACCCGGGTGGTGATCGTGGGCGACGCCTTCGCCCGGCCGATGCTCCGGGCGATGGAGGCGGCCGAGGCCGACGGACGACTTCCGGACCTCTCTACCGTCGCCCAGGTCATCTCGTCGGGGGCGATGTGGAGCGCCGAGGTCAAAGACGGGATGCGCCGCTACCTGCCCAACGCCACGCTCATCGACGCGTTGGGCTCGACCGAAGGCGGCGGGTACGCCAGCCAGGTGGCGAACTCGGCCAGCGGTGGGCAGACGGCCCGGTTCGTCCCCGCCCCCGACACCCTGCTCGTCGACGAGAGCAACGTCCCGCTCGGGCCGGGTGAACCTGGCCCGGGCCTCCTGGCCAGCCGGACCGCTGCCCGCGGCTACTACAAGGACGAGGAGAAGACCGCCCGGAGCTTCGTCGAGATCGCCGGACGGTGGTACGTGATCACCGGAGATTGGGCCAGTCGCCAGGAGGACGGCACCATCCTGCTGCACGGCCGGGGCTCCAACTGCATCAACACGGGCGGGGAGAAGGTGTATCCCGAGGAGGTCGAAGAGGCCCTGAAGCGCCATCCCGACGTCGAGGACTGCCTGGTCCTGGGGGTGCCCGACGAGCGGTTCGGCGAGCGCGTGGTGGCGGTGGCCGAGCGACGGCGAGACGCCGAGCCGGCCGGCGACGGGCTCCGGGAGTTCCTGCGGGGCGAGCTGGCGGGGTACAAGATCCCCAAGCAGATCGTCGTCGTCGACGCGATCCGGAGGGCCCCGAACGGAAAGGCCGACTACGGCTGGGCGCGCGAGATGGTCGGAGCGGTCGGTCCGACGGCCGGCTGAGCCGACCTCCGGCCGTTCAACCCGATGGCCGCGTCCGTCGATCGGAGCGAACGACCGCGCCGACCGCCGGCTGGACTCGCCGGGAGGGGTATCTCCGATCGTCCGCTAGACGAACAGCGCCTTGACCTCCAGGAATTCCTCGAGCCCGTAGGGCCCGTGCTCCCGCCCGAGTCCGGACTGCTTGTAGCCACCGAACGGCGCTCCTGCGGACCCTCGACCCCGATTGACCCGGACTTGCCCGGCCCTGATCTTGCGGGCGACCCGCTTCGCCCGCTCCTCGCTGCCCGAGACGGCGGCGGCCAAGCCGTAGATGGTGTCGTTGGCGATCTCGACCGCCTCGTCCTCGGTGTCATAGGGCATGATCACGAGCACCGGCCCGAAGATCTCCTCCTGGGCGATGGTCATGTCGGCGGTGACCCCCGAGAACACGGTCGGACGGACGAAGAAGCCCTTCTCCAGGCCCTCGGGGGCCTCCGGGCCCCCGGTCAACAGAGTCGCCCCCTGGGCCACGCCCTGGTTGATGTAGCCCCGGACCCGCTCGAGTTGTGCCGAGGAGACCAGGGGGCCGAGACGGGTGCCTTCCGCGAAGGGGTCTCCGACCTTGAAGCCCTCGGCGGTGCTGCGGGCGATCTCCTCGACCTCCGCCAGCCGGGAGCGCGGGACGATCATCCGGGTGAGGGCGCTGCAGGTCTGGCCGGAGTTGGCGTAGGCGGAGGCGACCCCCTCGGCCACGGCGGTCCCGAGATCGGCGTCGTCGAGGATCAGGTTCGGTGACTTCCCACCAAGTTCCAGGGCGACCCGCTTCACCGACTGGGCGGCCAGCTCGGCCACCCGCTTGCCGGCCCGGGTCGAGCCTGTGAACGAGACCATGTCGACGTCTGGGTGGCGTGCCAGCGCTTCCCCGACGACCGGACCGAGCCCGGTGACGAGATTGAACACCCCGGGCGCAAAGCCCACCTCGTCGATGATCTCGGCCAGGACGAAGGCATTGATCGGGGCGACCTCGGAAGGCTTGAGGACCACGGTGCACCCGGCCGCCAGCGCATAGGCAACCTTGGCCCCGATCTGGTTGAGCGGGTAGTTCCACGGGGTGATGGCCGCGACGACACCGATCGGTTCCCTGACCACCAGGCCCCCCGTGCTCGTGTCCTCGAACTCGAAGGTCTCCAAGAGCTCCGAAGCGGTCGAAAAGGCCCGAATGCCCAGCCCGACCTGGACTGCAGCGGAGAGCGCCTTGGGCATCCCGATCTCGTGGGCCTCGATGTCGGCGATCTCGTCTCTTCGGGCCTCGAGCGCCTCGGCGACCCGGCGGAGCTGCTTGGAGCGCTCCGCCGGAGGCTGGTCGGCCCACCCGGAAAAAGCCCCCTTTGCGGCGGCCACCGCCCGGTCGATGTCGGCCTCGGTCCCTTCGGGCACCGTGGCGAACACCTCCTCGGTGGTGGAGTCGATCACCTCGAGGCGGCCGGTGCCCACCGGCTCCAGCCACGCGCCGCCGATGTAGAGCCGGGTGTAGTCGGTCATGGTGGTCTTCCTCCTCGATCCGCGTGACCGCGCCGACCGGTCCAGTCGACGTCGTTGCGGACCGTACCACCCAGCTTCGTTCGCCCTCCGGGCGATCGATGAGGTCGTGGGGGGCCAAGTAGAGGGCGTCATCCCCGGCGTCCTTGACCCTCCAGGCCAAGAATAAATATTATTCTCCGATGCTCGACCCGGCGGCCCTCGAGGAGGACCCGCTGCGTGACCGGCTGCTCGAAGCGGCGACCCGGGTCTTCGCCCGGCAGGGGTACGGGGGCACGAAGGTCCTCGACATCGTGCGGGAGGCGCACCTGTCGACCGGCGCCATCTACGGTCGTTTCGCTTCGAAGGAGGCCCTCCTGCGTGAGGCGGTCGTGTCCCGGTCCGCTCGGGCCGGGGCATCCTTCGAAGGCGCGGACCGGGTGGCCGAGATCATCGCCCGGGTGGCCAGTCTCGACCGCTCGGCCCTGAGCGACGAGGACGCGGTGCGTCTCGAGGCCTACATCGCCGCCCGACGGGAGCCCGAGGTGGCCGCCGCCCTCGCCCAGGCCCAGGGCCGTGTCCGCCGGCGGGTGCAGCCCCTGGTGGACGCCGCGACGCTCGACGGCACTGTGGCCGCCGACGTGGATCCCGAGGCCGTCTTGTACCTGGTGCAGACCCTCAGCCTGGGCCTGCTGCTGCAGCGGGGCGCGGGCCTGGAGGGCCCGGACCCGGAGCGCTGGGACGAGTTGATTTCGCGCGTGGTCGCCAGCTTCGGCGATCCGGGCGCCGATGTACCCAAACACCACCGTGAGGGGGAGGATCCATGACCGCCACCGAGTTACCGGGCCGGGCCGAGGTTGACGCGTCCATCAAGGTCGTGCACGACAACGCCGACCGATTCTTCTTGTGGAACTACGAGCGGAACCGTGGACAACTGGTCACCCTCTACAACAAGGCCATGGCCTCGCAGTGGAACTCGGTCACCGACCTCGACTGGTCGATCAATGTCGACCCCGAAGAGCTCGTCGCGACGTCTCCGCAACAGAACGCCACCGTGGAGCTGGCCCGCGCCGCGGCCGAGGAACCCGGCTCGCCCCTCCGGAACTGGTCGGAGAAGGAGTTCTCCCAGCTGGCGATCGAGGCCTTGAAGGCGTCGTTGAGTCAGTTCATGCACGGCGAGCAGGGCGCGATGATCGTCGCGGCCAAGATCGTCGAGACCGTGCCGTGGATCGATGCCAAGTACTACGCCTCGACCCAGACCATGGACGAGGCCCGTCACACCGAGGTCTTCGCCAAGTACCTGCACACCAAGCTCGGCGAGGCCTACCCGATGAGCCCCTTCCTCGACGCGCAGATCACCGCGCTCATCGAGGACAGCCGCTGGGATGTCGCCTACCTCGGCATGCAGATCGTGATCGAGAGCCTGGCGCTGGCCGCGTTCGGCAGGATGCTGCGCTCGACCGAGGAGCCGCTCTTGAAGAAGCTCCTCCGCTACGTGATGTCGGACGAGGCGCGGCACGTGGCGTTCGGGGTGATCAGCCTGTCGGAGTACTACCCCGAGCTCACCGACACCGAACTGAAGGAGCGTCAGGAATTCCTGCTCGAGAACACCTTGCGGAACCGGTCCCGGTCGACCACCCCGGAGATCTGGGAGCGCATGGGTGTCAACCCCGACGCGGTCGTCCCCTATCTGCGCGCCGCCGCCGAGAAGCGGGACCTCAACCCGTTCCAGTCCTTCCAGCACGGCTTCTTCGCCAAGCTGGTGCCCAACGTCCGCAAGCTCGGTCTCCTCGACGCGAACAACGGCTACCTGAGGGAACGCTGGGGTGAAGCGGGTCTCTTGCAGTTCGAGTTCGCCGACGACACCGGCAGCGACTACGAGAGCTACGACGAGGTCGCGAAGGACCGCGCGGCGGCCGAAACCTCGGACTGACCGGGCTCAGCTGGAGCGCGCTTACCCGCCGTTCTCGAGCGCCCTGGTCGCCTCGGCATCCAGGCGGGCCTCGATCTGACGCCAGTCCTCGAGTGCCCGTCCGGGCACGGGTTCGCTCACGACCGGTCGGAGGTGCCCGGCGACGTCGTCGAGGACGCTTCGTCACAGGCTCCCGGCCGAGAAGTCGTCGTCCTCACTTCGGTTTGGGTCCGGTGGTGCGGCAAGGGGGGCACGCGCCGTAACCTGACCCCTCACCGCCAACCGATTCGAGAGGCCCGCATGCCCGTTCCAAAGAGCAGGAGCCGATTCGTCGACCCGGCGATCCAGGAGTACGCCTCGTCGCACTCCACCGGACCCGATGACCACCAGGCCCGGCTCCAGGTCGAGACCGCCGAGCGCACCGGAGCGGCGGCCGGGATGCAGATCGGCACGGACCAGGCCGTGTTGATGGAGCTGATCGTGCGGGCCATGGGGGCGACCAGGGCCCTCGAGGTCGGGACCTTCACCGGCTACTCGGGTCTGGCGATCGCACGCGGCCTCGGGCCGTCGGGTCGCCTGGTGTGCTGCGACGTGAGCGGCGAGTGGACCGCGATCGCCGGGCGGGCGTGGGAAGAGGCGGGCGTCGCCGATCGCATCGAACTCCGCCTCGGCCCGGCGCTCGAGACCCTCCGGAGCCTCGAGCGCGTCGAGCAGTTCGACTTCGCGTTCATCGATGCCGACAAGGAGAACTATCCGGCGTACTACGAGGAGGTCATCGCTCGGGTCCGGGTGGGCGGCCTGATCCTCTTGGACAACGTGCTCCAGGGAGGTCGGGTCATCGACCCCTCGGCCACCGACACGAGCGTCGAGGCCATCCGGGCCACCAATGAGATGATCGCCGGGGACCCGCGGGTCAGGGTAGTCCTGTTGCCGATCGGTGACGGCGTGAGCTTCGTGCAAAAGGTGACGGGCGACTCGGTCCGCTAGGACGATTGCCCGAGGCCGACAAGCCCTGGCGTGGTGGCTCGGCGCACTCCTGACGCGAACGTTGCCGTTGCCGAGGCACTGATCCCCCCAGCGCGATTCGCCTGATCGCCCAGCCAACGTTCGCGTGCACGAGGCGAGCGAGCGGCCATGGGGCTTGCGCCGGACCTGCCCTGCCACCCGTTGTCGTCTCCTGCGCGTCGCGCCGTAGGCTACGGTCCGGCCGAGATCACGGATCGTTGGTTCTCCAGAGGGAGTGTCTGCTTGGGGGGGTCCGGCATTCCAGTCGTGTCCGGTCGGCTGCACTCGGGTGCTGTCGCCCTTGGGCGCCTGCTGGTCCCAGTGGCAGCGATCATTGCCCTGCAGCTGACGCTCTTCCCGATGCCCTTCGGGGTCTTCGTGCTCGGCGCCGTCTTCGGGCTTCTGGGCTCGCTCATGGCCATCGGTCTCGCCCTCGTCTACCGGATGAACAAGACGGTGAACTTCGCCCAAGGGGACCTGGGCACCGCCCCGGCCACGTTGTCGGTCGGACTGGTGGCGTTCAGCGGGGTCAATTACTTCCTGGGCCTGGCGGCCGGGCTGGTAGCCACGGTGGTCCTGACCCTCATCGTCGAGGTGCTCGTGATCCGCAGGTTCGCCCGAGCGTCGCGCATCGTCCTCACCGTGGCCACCATCGGGCTTTCCCAGGTGCTCGTGGTCCTGAGCCTGCTCATCCCGCGGATCTGGGGCGAGACGCCGATCTCGACCGCGCTGGTCAGTTTCCCCTGGCGCCTGCAGCTCCACCTGGCTCCGGTCATCTTCAACCAGGACGATCTGGTGGCCACGGTCGTGTCGGTGGCGGCGCTGAGTGCGGTGTCGATCTGGCTGCGTCGTAGCGACGTCGGGATCGCCGTGCGGGCGGCCGGCGACCGTCGCGACCGGGCGGCGATGCTCGGCATCTCGGTCAACCGGCTCCAGACCCTCACCTGGACGCTGGCGGCGCTGCTTTCGTTCGCCGCCGTGTTCTTCAAGGCGGCGATCGTGGGCCTGCCGCTCGACCCGACCTTCAGCCTGAGCGCTCTCGTGAGTGCGCTCGCGGCCCTGGCCCTCGGCGGCTTCGAGCACCTGCCCGTGGTCGCGGCGTCGGCGGTGGCTCTCGGGATCCTGGAAGAGGGGGTGGCCTGGGACCGGCCGACCAATCCCTCCATGGTGCTGGCGGTCGTGGCCGCCGTCGTGCTGGCCACGATCCTTCTGCGCCAGCTGGTGGCCAGGCGGACGGAACGAGAGTCGGCGCCAGGCTGGACGCTGGTCGGTGGGGTTCGGGACCTGCGCAGCTCGTTGCGATCCCTGCCCGTGGTCCGGGTGGGGAACCCGGCCGCCGTGGTCGGCGGGCTCGCCCTCGTCTTCACGGTCCCGCTGTGGATCGGTCCGGGGACGCTGATCGACCTGTCCACCCTGGTCGTCCTGGCCCTCGTCGGTTGTTCGATCGTGGTGCTCACCGGGTGGTCGGGCCAGGTCAGCCTGGCGCAGATGTCCTTCGCCGCGGTGGGCGCGGTGGTCGGCGCGGTCGCGCTCACCGATTGGCACTTCGACCTCAGCCTCGCCCTCCTCCTCGCCGCCGCCGCCGCTGCGGCGGCCGCGGTCGTGGTCGGCGTTCCGACCTTGCGGCTCGACGGGATCTTCGTGGCCGTCACCACCCTCGCCTTCGGTCTGGCCGCATCGGGCTACCTGCTCGACCGGGCGGAGTTCCACTGGATCCCCTCGGGCTTCACCGGCACCAGCCGGTTCTTCGGCGTCCCCCTCTCTGCCGAGTCCTCGATCTTCGCCGTGTGCGCCGGTTGCCTGGTCCTGGTGCTCGCCGGGTTGCGCGGCCTGCGGCACAGCCGCGCCGGACGGGTTCTGCGGGCGCTGCCGAGCAACGAGCGGGCGGCCGCCGCCTTCGGGGTGCGGAGCGCGCGCACCAAGCTGACCGGCTTCGCGGTCTCCGGGGCCATCGCCGGGATCGCCGGCTGCCTCCTCGTGGTGGTCAACCAGCAGTACACCGAGGTCCCCTTCGCCGTGCCGGCCAGCGTGACCGTGTTCGCGGCCACCGCTGTCGGGGGTCTGAGCTCGCCACTCGGGGCGGTCCTGGGCGCCGCCCTGGTCGAGGGCTCGACGACCCTCCTCCCCCCGAGCTGGCAGCTGTTCCCCTCGGCCTTCGGCGTCCTCGTGGTCCTGCTGGCCTTCCCCGCCGGGCTCTCGGGTCTGTGGTACGCGGGGCGCGATCGCGTGCTCCGGGCGCTGGCCGCCCGCCGCCGGGAACCTCCGGGGGACGAGGGACCCGAGCCGGTCCTCGAGGCTGCCCTGTCATGAGCGCGACCACCGGACCACCCGTTGGCGCTCTCCGCGGTCGCTTGTCCGAACGCTTCGGCGGGGGTGCCCCCCTGCTCCCCCTCGGGGTGCTGTTCACGATCGAGCTCTTGGATCAGGCCAACCAGAGCGCGTACGGCCTGCTGGTTCCCAACCTGCGGGAGATCTTCCACCTCACCAACGCCGGGATCCTGCTCATCTCGGCCATCGGTGGGGCCGGCGCACTGCTGTGCACGGTCCCGGTCGCCATCCTGGCCGACCGCACCTCCCTCCGGGTTCGGATCGCGCTGGTCGGGGCCGGCGTGAGCGCGCTGTTCGCGATCGGCCTCGGGGCGGCGACGAGCGCGGTGATCGCCGCCGTCGCGCTGTGCGGGATGTCCATGGGCCAGGCGGTGATCTTCCCCACCCACAATTCGCTGCTCGCCGACTACTACCCGGTGCAGGTGCGCCAACGCATCTTCTACGCCCACCGCGGCGGCGTCAGCTTCGGAGCGCTCTCGGGAGTCCTGATCGGAGCCGGGCTGACCGCCTTGTTCAGCTGGAGGGCGCCGTTCTTCTTCTTCTCGGTGCCGATCGCCGGCGCGGTCGCCCTCGGCGTCCGGCTCCGGGAGCCGCCGCGCGGCCGTCACGAACAAGCCGCGCTGTCGGCCCGGATGGCCGAGCTCGGGAACGGGAACCGATCGGCCCTGGCCTCCGGGGACGACGGCGACGTCGCCCTCGGCGAAGCGGACCAGCGCGAGCACCCGCCGTCCTTCGGGGAGGCCTGGCGGATGGTGTGGAAGATCGGGGCGCTCCGGCGCATCTTCTACGCGCTCCCGATGCTCTCGGCGGCGATCGCCGGGTTCGCCTCGCTGGCCTCGCTCCAGTACCAAGAGACGTTCCACCTCGGGGTCTCCGAGCGCGCCTACCTCAGCGCCCCCATCCAGGTCTTCCACCTGCTCGGGTTGGTCGCCGGGGCGATGGTGGCCACCAGGCTCAACCGACGGGGCCTCCGACGGATCTTCTCGATGCTCGGGGTGGCCGCGCTGTCGGCCTCGGCCTTCTCGGCCCTCTTCGCGCTGGCCCCGTCGGTCCCGGTCGCGTTCGTGGCCAACGCCGGGATCGAGCTGTCCCTGGCGGTCGTGGGTCCCGGGGTCCTCGCCGCGCTGTCGCTCGCCATCCCGGCCCGGGCCCGTTCGATCGGCTTCTCCATCACCTCGTTGTTCGTCTTGCCGGGCCTGATCGTGCTCCCGCTGGTCGGCGTGCTCGGCGACCACTTCGGGTTCCGCTACGGGCTGCTGTTGGCGGTACCGGTCTTCGCCGTCGGCGGGCTGATCGTCTCGAGCGCCGGTTCGGTGATCGACCGAGACGTCACCAATGTGTGGACCTCCATGGCGACCCGGGCCCGGATGCTGGCCGACCGGCATCGGGGCCGGCTCCCGCTGCTCGCGGTGCGCGACCTGACGGTCGGCTACGACGGGGTGAACGTGATCGAGGGCTTGGACCTCGACATCTCCGAGGGGGAGATCGTGGCCCTGCTCGGGACGAACGGCGCCGGCAAGTCGACCCTGCTCCGGGCGATCGGCGGGGTGGTCGAGGCGAGCGGGGGCGCCGTCGTCTTCGACGGCCGGGACATCACCCACGTGCCGCCCGACGAGATCGCCCGCCTCGGGATCGTCCAGGTGCCCGGTGGGGCCGGGATCTTCCCCTCCTTGAGCGTCGGGGAGAACCTGCGCGCCGCCAACTGGCAGTCCCGCCACCAACCGGACGGGGCCGAGCGGATCGGCCGGGCGCTCGGCGTCTTCCCCGACCTCGCGGCGCGGCTCGTGGAACGGGCGGGCAACCTTTCGGGGGGCCAGCAGCAGATGCTGGCGCTGGCCATGGCGCTCCTCGGGCGTCCCCGGCTGCTCCTGATCGACGAGCTCTCGCTCGGCCTCGCTCCCCGGGTGGTCGAGGACCTGCTCTCCTCGGTCCAGGCGCTCCGGGCGACCGGGACCGCGGTGTTGCTGGTCGAGCAGTCGGTCGACGTGGCCGTCTCGGTCGCCGACCGTGGCTATGTGATCGAGAGCGGGTCCATCCGCTTCGCCGGCACCGCCACCGAGATCGCCAGGGAACCCGAGCTTCTCCGGGCCATCTACCTGCACCCGGGCACCGGTGGACGCCGCGTCGGCACCGTCGGGACGCCGTCGGCCCCGCCCGAGGCGACGCCCGCCCTCAAAGTGGTCGAGGCGTCCCTCGCCTTCGGAGGGATCACCGCCCTCGACCAGGTCAGCCTGGCGGCGAACCCGGCCGAGATCCTCGGGATCATCGGGCCCAACGGTGCCGGCAAGACCTCGCTGTTCGACGTGGTGTCCGGGTTCGAGGCCCCGATGGGCGGCCGGGTGCTCCTGCACGGCATCGACGTGACGGCGCGGCCCCCGGCACTCCGGGCCCGACTCGGCCTCGGGCGGCTGTTCCAGGACTCCCGGCTGTTCGCCAGCTTGAGCGTGCGAGAAGCACTGGCGGTCGCCCTCGAGCGCTTCATCGACGTCTCGGACCCGCTCAACGCGATGCTTCGCCTGCCGGCCCACGTCGACACCGAGGCCGCGGTGTCCGAACGGGTCGACGAACTGATCGAGAGCTTCGGCCTCACCCGTTACGCCGAACACCTCGTGGCCGAGTTGTCGACCGGGCTGCGACGCCTGGTCGACCTGGCGGCGGTGATGGCCCTCCAGCCCGATGTGGTCCTGCTCGACGAGCCGGCCTCGGGGGTGGCCCAGCGCGAGGTCGAGGCCATGATCGAGGTGCTCCACCGGGTGCGCGACCGCCTGGAGGCCACCCTGCTCGTCGTCGAGCACAACATCGCCTTCGTGTCGGTCCTGGCCGACCGGCTGGTGGCCATGGACCGGGGGGCGGTTGTGGCGACCGGCTCGCCCGGCGACGTGCTCGCCTCCGCGGCGGTGGAAGCAGCGTTCCTCGGCACCGGTGCGCCGATCGGCGAGAGGCGCCACCGGTGAACGCCGAGCGGCCGATCCCCGCCCCGTGGCCCCGGGTGGGCCGTCTCCGGCGCTACGGCCCGGCTTCGCTCATCCTCGTCGCGCTGGTCGTCTTCGGCGTCCTGGCCACGGTGGCGGCCCCCGGTGGCACCGGCTCCAATGGAGGCGGGTCCCCCGGCCCGGCCAAGGTGAGTCTGCCGGTGACCTACGCCGTCGCCCAGGCGGCCGGGAAGACCGCCGACTACCACTGGGGCTCGCGCTGTGACCGCCGGACCGGGCGGATCAAGATGCCCACGCTCTACGCGCCGCCGTGCGTGCCCGTGTTCAACGGGCGCAACGGGGAGAGCACCTGGAGCGGGGTGGGGGCGAAGACCATCGACGTCGTCTACTACGAGGCCCCGCCGGGCGGGCTGGCCTCAGCAGTCGAGGGGGCGGCGGGGACCGCGTCGACGACCCTGGCCACGGCCGAGGACTTCGTGACCATGCTCAACCACACCGTGGAGCTCTACGGACGCAAGGTGCAGCTCATCCCGTTCCATGCCTCGGGCGCGGGCTCCGACTCGGTGGCCGCCCAGGCCGACGCGGTCCGGGTGGCCCAGCAGATCCACGCCTTCGCGTCGATCGGTGGTCCCGACCAGACGAGCGTCTACGCCGACGAGCTGGCCCGCCTCCACGTCCTGTGCATCGGCTGCGCCAATTCGGCCATCGCCGCGACCTTGGAGCAGTACTCGCCGTACCTGTGGGCCGAGGCCCCCACCCTCGACTCGTTGCTCAACACGGCCGTCAGCTACGTCATCGACAAGCTGGTCGGGAAGCGGGCGATCTGGGCCGGGGAGGCCTCGCTCCGCCGCCGGAAACGACTCTTCGAGGTGGTCTACGACGCCGCCAACCCACCGAGCGCCAACGGCACCCGGCTCTCCGACGAGATCACCCGTCGTTTCAAGCAGGCCAAGGTGTCCTTCGGACCCCACCAGTCCCTCACCTATCAGCTCGACCTGACCACCCTGCCCGACCAGGCCGCCACCATCGCCGCCAAGCTGAAGGCCGACCGGGTGACGACGGTGATCTTCATCGGCGACCCGATCATGCCCATCTACCTCACCCGGGCCGCGGCGGAGATCGGGTACTACCCCGAGTGGGTCATCACCGGGACCGTCCTCACCGACACCACCACCCTCGGCCGCTACTACAACCAGGCGGAGTGGGCGCACGCCTTCGGGATCTCGGCGCTCCCGGTGCCGACCGCCATCGGGGTGAGCGAGCCCTACCGCCTCTACAAGTGGTGGTATGGCGAGGAGAAGACGCCGCCGGCGGCCAAGGTGGCCCCGGTGATCCTCCCGCCCATCGAGCAGCTCTTCTTGGGTCTGGAGCTGGCCGGGCCCGACCTCACCCCGGCCAGTTTCGCCGCCGGGATGTTTGGGGCCCCGCCGGCCGGTGGGGGCCCGACCTCGCCGCTCGTCGCCTACGGTCACCACGAGTCGGCCTCCACCTCGGGCTACGCGTCGCCGTCGGACTACACGTTCATCTGGTGGAACGCCCGGGCCAAGGGTCCGAACGAGGAGGGCACAGAGGGGACGGGCATGGTCGAGTACGTCGACGGAGGGAAGCGGTATCCGCTCGGGACGATGCCCAGGGCCGCGATCCCGATGTTCGGGGCCGCCCGGGCCCTGACGATGTACTCGAGTCCTCCGGCGGCCAGCCGGCCCCCGGCCTACCCGCCCTGGCCGGGCTCGCCAACGGCGGGCTGAGGTCGCTCCGGTCCTGAGGCGCCGCACCCGGCCGGGCGCTGACGCAGGTCCAGCTCAAAACAGTAGATTCGCCCACCACGACCACCTCTGCTTGGACCGGCTCGCCCCGACTCCGTGAGCATCACGGCGCCCGCCCGCCTGCCCGTCGGGCCGTCCCGCCGAGCACCCGACGAGCGTGGGGGACCCGAGCGATGGTGCTCCTGGCCCTCGTGACCCTGCTTGCCGCCTGTTCTACCCCGGCCGCCGAGCACCGGAACAGGCGACGCACGCCCGCTGTGGCGGCCAAGAAGCCCGAGCCCCTCCGGACCTTCCTCGGCCCCGACGGCGTCGAGTCGAGCGCCATCATCGCCCAAAACAAGCTTCCCGGGACCTCGGCGTGGCAGATCACCTCGGAGGGGCCGGGTTTCGTCGAGGGCTTCGCCGACCACAACTACGCCCAGCAGGGCGACACCGTCGGGCTCTACGTGTCCACCGACTACCCGAGCTTCCAGGTCATCGCCTACCGCATGGGGTGGTACCAGGGGCTCGGGGCCCGGCAGGTCTGGACCTCGGGGAGTGTGGCCGGGGTGTACCAGCCCCAGTGCCCGGTGCAGGCGTCCACCAACATGGTGAGCTGCGACAACTGGTCCCTGTCGCTCACGATGACCATCACCTCGGCCTTCTTCCCCGGCGACTACCTGCTCAAACTGGTGGCCGGGGACAACTCGGCCTACGTCCCGCTCACCATCTGGCAACCGACCAGCACCGCCACCTACCTCGTGATGAACCGCTCGCTGGTCGAGCAGGGCTGGAACAGCTTCGGGGGCTACGACTTCTACAAGGGAACCGGCCCGTGCATCCTCGACACGAACTCGTACCCCCCGTGCAACCGGGCCCGGGTGGTGTCCTTCGACCGGCCCTATTCGGGCTACGGCGCATCGGACTTCTTGACCAATGAGTACCCGATGGTGTCGTTCATGGAGCAAGAGGGGCTGGACGTCACCTACTGCACCGACATCTGCATCTCCGAGCATCCGAGCTTCGTTGCCCAGCACAAGGCCTTGATCGCCCTCGACCACGACGAGACGTGGACCAACTCCGAACGCATGGCGGTGCTCGACGCGGCCAACGCCGGGGTCAACGTGGCCTTCTTCGGCGCCGCCACCTTCGTCCGCCATGCCCGCCTGCAGCCCTCCCCACTCGGCATCGACCGGGAGGAGGTGGACTACCGCAATGCCGCCGAAGACCCGCTCTCCAGCCAGGGCGGCGACCCCCTGGAGGTGACCGGGAACACGTGGGCCTCGCCGCCGACCAACTGGGACTCCGAATCGTTCCTGGGCCAGATCTACAGCGGGTTCATGGTGCCTGGCGCCCCGAACGCGCCGATGGTGGTCTACGACGCTAGCTCCTGGCTCTTCGCCGACACCGGTCTCACCAACGGCAGTGCCATCCCGTCGGTCATCAACTCCGACATCGACCACCTCGACCCCAGCGGACCGTTCCCCCAGAACCTCCAGGTCCTCGCCCACTCGCCGATCCCGCTCTCCGAGAGCTACACCAACCAGGGGACCTGGAACGGCAACACCTATTCGGACACCACCTATTACACGATCGGCGGCAGCGGAGCCGGCGTGTTCGACAGCGGCAACAACGTGTGGGTGGCCACCCTCCAGCCGTGTTCGCCTTCGAACCCCGGATGCCCGGCACCGATGATGCGACGCCTGACCGGCAACGTCCTGCGGCTCTTCGGCCAGGGTCCGGCGGGCCAGCTCGAGCCCTCGCAGCCGAACTGGAGCACGGTGACCCCAGCCGGATCCTGAGGCGGGCCGCGCTGACCTGATCGCTGCCGAGCACGGGCGGCCGCACCCGGAGAGAGGAGGCGGCGTGGAGATCGTCGGGTTCGACCGGAGCCTGTCGGTGCCGGTCTCGAACCACGGGTCGCGCTTCGCGTTGGCGCCGTTGCTCGAGACCGACGCGGCGGTGGCCGTCAACGTGGCCCACCTGGGCCGAGGAGGGGTGGTCGGTCGGCACCGGGCCGCTTCGCGCCAGCTGCTCGCCGTGGTGTCCGGGTCCGGTTGGGCGAGCGGCGAAGACGGCGCTCGACGCGAGCTCTCAGCCGGTCGGGCGGCGCTCTTCGAAGCGAACGAGGAGCACGACGCCGGCAGCGACGAGGGACTGGTCGCGGTCGTGATCGAGGGCCGCTTCGTCCTCCGTGCGACCTCGATCACCCGGGACATCGTGGTCGAGGACTACGACCGGGCGTGGGAAGTGTGGTTCGCGACGCTGGAGGCCTTCGTGTGGCCGGCGGTGGCCGACCTCGCGTTGCGCCTCGACCACGTCGGGTCGACCTCGGTGCCGGGCCTGGCGGCAAGGCCGGTCATCGATGCCGACATCGTCGTCCGCTCGCCCGAGGACGTTCACGGGGTCATCGACCGCCTCGGCACCCTCGGCTACCGGTGGCGTGGCGACCTCGGCGTGCTCGGGCGCGAGGCCTTCGATCCCCCGAAGGAGCCGTCGCTGCCGGCCCACCACCTCTACCTGGTCGTCGAGGACTCCAAGGCCCATCTGGACCACTGGCTGCTGCGCGACCTCCTGCGTGCCGACCCCGAGGCCCGCGACGCCTACGGCGAGCTGAAACGGCGCAACGCCGAGCTCGCCGATCGGGACATGGAGCGCTACGTCGCGCTCAAGGCCCCGTTCGTCTCCGGGCTGCTCGCCCGGGCCCGGGCCGAGCACGGGCTGGCACCAAAGCGTCCTGCCGACGGCACCTGAGCGGTTCAGTCGCTCCAGCGGACCTGGAGGGCTGTCGCGCCAGCGTCCGAGAAGCTCGGTCTCGCCGGCGACCTCGATTCCGAGGAGCGCGGGATCCCCCCGGTTCCACATGAGCAGGTAGAGGGAGGAGGCCGGACCCCGAACGGCGCAGTCGTGTCGCCCAAATCCGACGGTGACGTTGACGCGGTCTGGGCCGAGACCGATCAGCCAGCGCTGCGGGACGTCGACCGGCTCCACCGCGAGCACCCGGCGCTGGTCGACCACCGCCCGTGCCCGCTCGGTGGGCGCGAAGCCGGTGAGCAGCTCGTCGAGCCCGTCGGCGGCGAAGGGCGGCTCGAAGGCACCGACACCTCCGAGGCTCGACTCGGCGTCGGCCCGGTGGACGGCGGTCTCGTGAGCCTGTCGGCGAGCCCAGAAGGCCGGGGGCGAGGGAGCGGGAAGGAACGACCAGTAGGGGAGGGCCGGGTCGGCCCGTCGCAGGGTGGCCACCAAGGTGGCGTAGCCCGCCTGGAACCACCCGAACAGCGCGTCGTCCTCTGGACCGGACTCGAGAACCTCCTGCTCGCCGGCGCCGCCCACCATCTCGGGTCTCGGGGCCACCAGTTGCTCAGTCGTCCACCGGTGCACGTAGCCGAGGTCCTTCCCGAGGTCCCGCACCGTCCATCTTGGGCACGTCGGCACGGGGGCGCTCGGCCCGGCGAGCAGGGCGACCTCGGCCAGACGACGACCCTCGCGTTCTAGGGCCTCGATGTGCGCGGTGATCTCCATGGAGCCCCTAGTAGAGGAACAGCGCCAGGTCGTGGTTGCCGATCGAGGCATCGGCGAGGGCGCCGATGGCCTCGGTGCACCGTCGACTGCTCGCGAGCGAGCACCGGGTCCTGCGCAACCTGCACCAAAAGGGCGAGATCAGCTTCGCGGTCATGGGTGAGGTGCGCCGGGAGCTCGATCTCGACGAGGCCAGATTCGCCCCCTGAAGCCCTCGCCCAGGGATCGTCTGGGTGGCGGGTCCGTTCGGATCAAGGGAGCCCGAGCGTCTCACGAGCCAACGATTCGCCGGGTTCGAGTGAAGGCCGACCGCTGGGTTGGGTGCTGGGCGCTCCTCGCCGACCGAGGAGCGCAGCGAGGACCGCGGCGGCGGCGAAGAGACTCGCCACCAAGGTGATGGCGTGGCGGAACGGCACCAGCGGGTGGTGCGGGCTCAGTGGGGCGAGGAGGGCGATCAGCGCGGCGACGCCGATCACGGTGCCGATCTGGCGGGCCATGTTCAAGACGCCGCTACCGGTGCCGAAACGAGCCGCCGGTAGCGCCACGGTGCCCGCAGCGATGAGGGAGGGGATGGCCAGGCCGACCCCGGCTCCCCCGATCAGCTGCGCCGGCAGGAGGGCGATGAGATACGACGGGTGGGTTTCCAGGTGGCCGAGGAAGTAGAGCTGGGCGACGACGCCGAGCGCGCAGCCGAGCGCCGCGACCCGCCACGGCCCCCGGAGGGGTCCGGCCAGACGGGCCGAGACCACTCGGGCGAACGGCAGCACCATGAGCGGACCGGGGGCGATGGCCAGCCCGGCTCGAACCGCCGAGTAGTGCCACACCCCGGTCAGGAACTCGACCAGGGCGAGCAGCCAGGCGCCGAAGGCGGCGTAGTAGAGGAGCGAGGCGCCGATGGCGCCGGCGAAGCTTTGGATGCCGAGCAGCCCGAGTTCGACCACCGGGGCGGGGTGGGACCGGGAGCGCAGCACCACGGCGCCGGTGGTGGCGAGCGACCCGACGACCAAGGCGACGAAGGCGGCCGACGCCCAGCCCCACGTCGGTGCCTCGACCAGTGCCAATGCCACGAGGCCCACCGCCGAGCAGAGCATGCCGGCGCCGACGAGGTCCGGTCGGCCCGAGGAGTGGTCGTCCCGGCTCTCGGGCACCGCCCGGATCGCCCACCCGAGGGCGACGACGGAGACCGGCACGTTGATCCAGAACACCAAGCGCCAGTCCAGCTGGACCAGGCTGCCTCCGACCACCGGGCCGACGGCGGCGCCGAAGGCCCCGAACGCCGACCAGGTGCCGATGGCCCGCCCCCGGAGCAAGGACGGAACCGCACTGAGCAGGATCGAGAGCGAGGCCGGGACCATGAGGCCGGCACCGGCGGCCTGCAGGACCCGGGCGGCGATGAGCGCGTCGACTCCGGGGGCGAGCGCGCTCAGCATCGAGCCGAATCCGAAGACCGCCAGTCCCCCCAAGAAGATCCGCTTGCGGCCCACCCGGTCCGCCCAACGACCGGCGGGGACCAGGACCGCGGCGAACACGATGGTGTAGGCGTTCAGCACCCAGGACAGCGTGCCAAGGCCGGTTCCCGGGTACTGCCGGCTGATGGAGGGGAAGGCCAGGTTGACGATGAACAAGTCCAGGCTGGACATGAACACCGCCAGGGCCAGGACCGGGACCACCGTTGCGGGCCGTCCTTGGCCACGCCTCGGCCGAGCGGCCCGGTCCTGGGACACCGTTGCCGTCATGTGGCCTCCTCAGAGCCAGTAAGTCCGAAATCTGGATGCACCCTAGCGTCCGGGGCGGGGCAGTGCATCCACATTTCAAACTCGCTGGTACGCTGGGGAAATGGCGGCAAAGGCGAAGGACCCGAGGGTGTGCTCGGTGGCCCGCTCCCTCGAGGTGGTGGGGGAGAAGTGGGCGCTCTTAGCGGTGCGCGAGGTCTTCCTCGGGAACCGGCGCTTCGAGGAGATGGTGCGGCGCACCGGCGCACCCCGTGACACGCTGGCCGCCCGGCTCCGTTCCCTGGTCGAGGGCGGGATCCTGGAGCGACGCCGCTACGCCGAGCACCCGGAGCGCTTCGAGTACTTCCTGACCGGGCCGGGCCTGGACCTCTACCCGGTCATCACGGCCCTGCGGGAGTGGGGGGACAAGCACCTGGCAGGCCCGGACGGCCCCCCGCTCCTCGTCGAGCACCGCTGCGGAAACCGCTTGCGCTCCCGCCTGGTCTGCGAGGCGTGCGGGGAGCCCATCGGCGCCGGGAGCACCCGGTTCCCGTCGCTCTCGGCCTCCGACTGATCTCGACCGATCCGGCCCGCCTACACTGCGCCCCTGTCCCGATCCGTCCCGCCGGCCGATCCCGCCGAACGTCCGGGTTCCCACGGGCCGACACGGAGCGACGCCGCTTGCCGAAGGCGGCGCGGCGGATGGAACGCCCCGCGCCGGACCTGCCCCGGACCAGCCGGATGGTCGTCTTCGGCACCCTCGGGTCCTTGCCCTCCTGCTCGTCGTGCTCTTCGTCACGGCCTCGGCCAAGGACGCGGAGGACGCGTTGCTCAAGTCGGACGGCGTCGCCGTCGCTGCGACCGTCACTCGGTGCAGTCCCGATCGCCCGGCCGTCTCTGGCTCGGTGGAGCGCACCACCCGCCGGGGGTCCTTCGAGCTGCACGGGGTCCGGCACGAGGCGGTCATCTCGGGGCTGCGCGCAGCGCCGGGACCGTCGTCGCCGGGGTGACCGACCCGGGCGACCCGAACCTCTTGGAATGGCGTCCGGCTGTCCTCGACGCGCCGCCCCGGTCCAGCTCCTACCTCACCCCCGCGCTGGTGCTCGTGGTGGTGCTGGTGGCGGGGGCACTGCTCGCCCGGCGGCTCCGCCGCCGAGGGGACCCGAGGACCGAGGAGCTCAGAACGGCAGGCGGCGCCAGATCGCCTCGGGCAGGAGGCGCAAGACCCTGAAGATCACGGCCAAATAGCCCGGCGACCACACCACCTCGGCCCCGCGCTCGAGCCCGGCGACCGCGTCGCGCGCAACCGCGTCGGGAGTGGTGGAGATCGGGGGTGCCGACCGCCCCTCGGTCATCCGGGACACCACGAACCCGGGCCGCACGACGGTGATAAACCCGCCCGAGCCGGCGAGGGTCTGATTGAGGGACCGGGCGTAGGCGTCGAGGCCCGCCTTGGCCGAGCCGTAGATGTAGTTGGACCGTCGGACCCGGACCCCGGCCACGCTCGAGAGCACGAGGGCCCGTCCGGAGCCCTGCTCCCGGAAGTGCTCGGCCACCCGGGTGAGCGCAGCTGCGGGCCAGGTGAAGTTGACCGTCAGGCACCGGGTCACCCGCGTGGGATCGCGTTCGTCCTCGGGCTGGTCGGCGAGGAGGCCGAGTCCCACCACGACCAGGTCGACCCGTCCTGCGGCCGAGAACCCCGAGTCGACCACGCCCGCCGCCTGGTCGACCTCGTTGGCGTCGAATCCCAAGGTGGCCACGAAGCTGGCCCCGGCCTCCTTGGCCTCACCCGCGGCCTCCGCCAGCCTGACCTGGTCCCGGCCGGCCAACACCACCCGCTCGCAACCGTCCCGGACGAGGAGCCCGACGATCGCCCGGGCGATGTCCGACGTGGCCCCGAGGACCAGGACCGAGTTGGGCCGGGCGAAGGCGTCGTTCATCGGGCGAGCGAACCGATGCGAAGCCGGCGGGAGAGGTCGGACTGCATGAGGCCCTCGGGGTCGACCCGCCGCAACGTGGTCTCGAACTCCGAGAGACGCGGGTACATCGCGGCGAAGGCGACCGGGCCGAGACGGGAGTCCTTGGCCAGATACACCCGGCCGTGCGCGGCCAGCACCAGCTGGTCGAGCTCCCGAAGCGCTCGCCGAAGCCCGGGCGGGCCGACCGGCAGGTCGAGGGCCAGGGTCCAACCGGCCATGGGGAAGCTGAGCGGGCCGGGATCCCCGGGTCCGAAGCGCTTGAGCACCGCCATGGAGCAGGCGGCGCCGGCTCGTTGGAGCAGCTCGAGCGTCGAGACGATCACGTCTCGACGCTCGCTCGGCACGACGTACTGGTACTGGACGAAACCGCGGGGCCCGAACAGCCGGTTCCAGTCTCCCAGCGCGTCGAGCGGATGGAAGAACCCGCCCAGGGGCCGGATCCGCCCCGGACGCGACGGGCTCTTGGCATACCAGGCTCGGTTGAACGCGGCCACGCTCAGCCCGCCCACCAGAGGGGCCGGGAGGGCGACGGGCACCTTGAACCGGGCGTCGTGGGGAGCGGCCAGCGGGTCACGGGCCGCCGAGGCGCCGAGCTCGGAGGCCCTGGCGTGGTCGCCGGCGTCGAGGATGCCTCGCCCGAGGTGCCGCCCGCGTGCCGAGCAGTCGAGCCAGGCCACCGAGTAGCGGTGGGTGGCATCGACCCGCTCCAGCGCGTCCATCAGCCCCTGGAGCTCGCCGTGACGCTCGGTGTCCACCCGCATCCAGGCCGTCTCCACCCGGCGCATCCGGATCGTGGCCCCGAGGATCACCCCGGTCAGACCCATGCCCCCGGCGGTGGCCCAGAACAGCGCGGGATCCACCGACTGGGACACCTGGAGCACGCCCGTCGGTGTGGCCAGGGTGATCGACGTCACGTGAGCGCAGAAGCTCCCGTCCTGGTGGTGGTTCTTGCCGTGGATGTCCGCGGCGATGGCTCCGCCGATGGTGACCTGCCGTGTGCCGGGGGTGACGGGCACGAACCACCCCTGGGGCAGGCTGGTCCGGAGCAGCGCGGCCAGGCTCACCCCGGCGTCGACCTCGACCTCGCCGGCGTCGTTGATGGCGCCGATCCGGTCCAGCCGTCCGGTCTCGATGACGAGCCCCCCGGCGCACTGCGCCGCGTCGCCGTAGCTTCGGCCGAGACCCCGCGCGATCACGCCCGGTCGAGTGGCCCCGTTGTGCGACCACAACGACCGGACCACATCGGCCGGTTCCCCCGGGGTGATGACCCGGGCGGCCGTGGGCGACGTGCGACCCCAGCCGGTCAAGATCCGATCGACCGCCTCGGGGAGCGGCGGTTGTGTCACCGAGTCGCCCGGAGCCGCGCCCTCTGCCAGGATCGGCTCAGGCATAGATGCCCACGAGGAAGAACAGCACCCAGACCGCTCCGAAGAACTGCAGCCAGCGGTCGCGCAACGCCAGCTCCTCGGGGACGGCGCCGCCGCCGGCGTCGACGACCCGGAAGACGTGGAGCACCGCCAGGGCGAAGGGGACCACGGTCAGCTGGATCCAGATCACGCCGTGGCCCGGGTGGGGGAACCCGAGCCCGCTCCCCGAGCGGTCGAACGCCCACAGGCAGTAGGTGGTCACCGCGGCGGTTGCCGTCAGTGTCAGGGTCGACTGCAGGAAGGTCGGGGTGTAGTCACCCAGGACCGGCCGGTGCGCCTCCCGGTCCCCACCGAGCGACTTGTGTTCGGCGAACCGCTTCCCGGTGACGATGAACATCGCGGCGAACGAGGTGACCGCGAGGAACCAGTCGGACAATGGGACGTTGGTGGCCACGCCACCGGCGATCGCCCGGAGCACGAACCCCGACGCAACCGAGGCCAGCTCCACCACGGCGATGTTCTTGACCCACAGGCTGTAGGCCGTGCTCACGCCCAGGTAGAGGGCCATCACCACCGTGAGCCGCCACCCGGCCAGGAACCACGACGACGCCGTGCCGGCACCCAGAAGGACGAACCCCATCGCCAGCGCTTGCATGATCGTGAGGTGTCCGGCCGCGATCGGTCGGTGGCGCTTGTGGGGGTGCAGGCGGTCCGCCTCGAGGTCGAGGACGTCGTTCACCAGATACATGCCTGAGGCCACCACCGAGAAGATGGCGAAGGCGGCGACCGCCCGCCCGATCGTGGCACCGTGACCCAGCTTGTCGGCCGCCGCCGGGGCCACGAACACGAGGAGGTTCTTCACCCATTGGCGTGGGCGCAAGGACCGGAGCGCAGCGGCTGGGGTCCAGGGCCGGTGGGCCGGCGGTGCGCTGGCCGAGAGCTGGCCGTCGCCGCCTTCTAGAGGCTCGTCGGCCGGTTCGGTTGCTACTCGCCGGGCCACCGCCCCAGGTTAAAGCGTGCGCTGGTGGAGACTGCGCACGGCCCGCTCCGGGGTCCGCCGGGGGGCCGGGCGGGCGTCGGAGCCTGCTCGGACCCCCGATCACCGGGTGACCCGAGCTTCGGGGTGCAGCACCGCCGGCACACGACCCGGCCGAACCTGGGCGAGATCCCCTCGGCCGCAAATGGGCCGGACCTGGTGGAGAGGGTCGGCCAGGGGGACCGGTCGGTGACGAGGACGTCGAACGCCCGGATCCGACTTCCGGCAGCGAGAGTGAAGTTGCCGGAAGTCGGCCCGGGCGTCGCGATGGGTCGAGCGGTGATCGTCGGGTCAGCCGCTGGTGGAAGCCGTCTGGGGCGGCCCCGCGACCAACAGGGCGTTGCCGCCGAGCGCAACGACCGCAACCTTGGCACCGGTCGTCAGCTGTTGCTGCGAGGTGTTGTGGAACTTGGTCGTCGACGTGATGGTGGCGGTGAGCGGTGATCCCTCAGGCGGTGTGACCGTGATCTGGCTGCCGTTGACGGTGAGCGTCCCGCGGGCTGCCGAGAGCGTCTGGTAGCCGTTCTTGGTCTTGAGGATCAAGGTGGCGTCCACTGTGTGACGCAGGAGGAACCGCCGGATCATCTGACCCTTGGGGGGGTTCTGGGTGCTGGAGGTGTGGGGAGATGAGGTCGCGGCGCCGGCGCCACCGCCATTCACGAGGGCGAAACTCGCCCCGCCGATTCCCATGGATCCGAGGACCACGCTCGCTCCGACCACAGCCTTCTTGGTCTTGCTCAGTCGGGTGTGCATTGTCGCTGCTCCTGTCTCGGGCCGAGCGCCGACGGGTGTCGGCTGGGGTTCCCGGCCCGCCGGTTTGTCCGGCTCCCCTCCAGTGAGCCAGGCGATGGTCAGGGCCTGATGTGGGAGATGTGAGGGAACTGTGAGGGCTCGCTCAGGACCTCTGGGCGCCCTCGACGACCGGAATCCGGACCACCATCTTGGTCCCGCCGGACGGACCGACCGGCGACTCGACCGACACGGTGGCCCCCATGGCGGCCGAGAGCTCCGAGGCGATGGCCAAACCGAGCCCCGAGCCCCGGGGCCGTCCGGGCCGGGCGTGGCGATCGGCGCTGTAGTGACGCTCGAAGATGCGCCCGATCTCGTCGGCTCCGACTCCCGGGCCGTCGTCTTCGACCACGAGTTGGGCTTCGGTTCCGTTGGGCACGGTTCCCAGCCAGATCGTGCTCCGCGCGTATTTGGCAGCGTTCTCGACCAGGTTGGCGAGGACCTGGTCGAGGCGGTCGGGGTCGACCCGGGCCAGGACTGTCTGGTCAGTCGGCTTGACCCGGAGGGCCAGCCCCGCGGCGTCGACCACCGGACGCAGTTCCTCGGCCACCTCGTCGAGGACCTCGCCCACATCGACGGTGCGGAAGTTGAACGAGAAGGTCCGGGTGTCGAGCTTGGCCAGGTCGAGCAAGTCGCCCACCAGCCGCTCCAACCGGCGGGCCTCGTTGCCGATCACCGTTGCGGCCCCTCGGGCGTCGGGAGCCGTGCCGTCGAGGATCGCCTCGGAGTATCCCCGGATCGAGGTGAGGGGGGTCCGGAGCTCATGGGAGACCGAGAGGAGGAACTGGCGCTCAGCGTTGCGCAGTCGACCCAGGCTCGCGGCCATGGCGTCGATGGCGTTGGCCAAGGCGCTCAGCTCGGGAAAGTCACCCGGGTGGGTCTCGACCCGGGTCTCGAGGTCCCCCGCGGCGATCCGCTCGGTGGCGGCCACGGCCCGCCGAAGCGGCCGGGTGAGTCGTCGGCTGAGGGCCAGGCTGATCAGGACAGCGAAGAGCATCATGGCGCCGGCCAGGATCAGGTCCCCGGTGACCGACGGGCTCCCGATGGACCGGGTGAGGACGAGCACGAAGCGACGGACGGTGTTGACCGGCGCTCCCTGGAGGGTGACGCCCTGGAGGTGGAAGGCGATCGCCTCGGTGGCCCACGCCGTCGGACCGGTGGAACCGGCCGTCGCCGAGTCCGGCCCCACCGCGGGCGACGCCGCGACCGAGCGGAGCACCGAGGCCGGGACGACGGAACTGGTCAAACTGGCGGGATTGTCGGCCGGCAGGAACTGAGCGCTGGTCAAGTCGGAGCTGAGCCCGATCAGTCGCCGGATGAGGCGAACTTCCGCGTCGAGCGCGCCGGGTTTGGCGTCGGGTCGGCCGATGGTGATCTGCCCCGACTGGAAGCTCCCGAAGGACTTCGCACTGGAAAGGACCTCGCTCACCGCGTTGACCCGGGTCGACTGGGCGGCCAACAGCCAGGTCCCGGCACCGGCGGCCACCGTGATGATGACGACCGTGCCCACCAGGACGAGAAGCAGGCGGCTCCTCATGGGCCACCGGCCCCGGTCCGAGGCTCACCCCAGGCGGTAGCCAACACCCCACACCGTCGACAAGGCCAGGGCGCTCCCCAACTTCTTGCGGAGCTGCCGTACGTGGACGTCGACCGTTCGGTCGTCGCCGACCCAGTCCGGTCCCCAGACGCCGTCGAGCAGCTGGCGCCGGCTGAGCACCAGGCCCTCGTTCTCGGCCAGGAACGCGAGGAGGTCGAACTCGCGGGCGGTCAAGGGAACGAGTGTCCCCCCGGCGCGCACCTCGTGACGGTCGACGTCGACCTCGACCTCGCCGACCTTCAGGACCGGCTTCGGACCGCCGCGCCCCGGTGGGTCGGTCCTTCGGAGGATGGCGCGGATGCGGGCCAAGAGCTCGCGGGGGGAGAACGGCTTGGTGACGTAGTCGTCTGCCCCGAGCTCCAGGCCGAGGACCCGGTCGATCTCGCTGTCGCGGGCGGTCAGGATCACGATCGGGACGTCGCTCGTCCCCCGGAGCGTCCGGCACAGCTCGAGGCCGTCCATCCGCTTCGGCAGGCCGATGTCCACCACCACGAGGCGAGGATGCTCCCGGTCGACCGCCTCGAGGCCGGACTCGCCCGAGGAGGCCTGGACCACCCGGAACCCTTCCCGCCGCAGGTACATGTCGACGAGGTCGGCGATGTTGGGGTCGTCCTCGACCACGACGATGGTCCCGGGCCCGTCGGTCACGCCAAAAGCTTGGCAGGGTTTGAAAGACTCGCGGCGCGCTGGGCAAGGTCGTCGCCAGGTGTTTCCCTGAAACTGGCCCCGCCGTACGGAGTTGTGGCCCGACACGACGGCGTGGACGCGCATGGAACTGGTCCGTCTCCTGCCGGTTGGTGCCGTCCCGGCCGTCGTGGCGGGGTGCGCGCAACGGTGCCCGGCCGTCTTCTGGGACGGCGCGACCACACGTTGGGAAACGGTCGAGCCCCGTTCTGCCCCTTGGGCAACGGAGCGAGCGCCTCTTCGGGGAGGCCGCTACCCGATCTCCCGCGTCATTCGGGACACGAGTTGTCTGGAGACTTGCCAAGCTCGGGCGATCTCCGTCAGTGAGCTGCCTTCTGCCTCAGCCAGAAGAAACATCGTCCGGCGAAGGTCATGCCGGGCCTTGCGCACTCGGTCCTCTGCCACGTCCATCGCCTGTCGGCGAGCGGCTGGGTCCATCAACCGGGCGATGTCCAACATTGGTGTGGCTTCCGCCAGGAGCTCCTCGACCCGACCCTTGCTCCGCTGATCGAATTCGAGTCGGTCCGTCATCTTGTCGATTGCGCTGTGGTACGCCCCGAGGGCCGAGACGACCCTTGACCGTAGGGCGGCGACGTGCTCGTCTTCGATCCGGGCAGCGGCAGAACGGTCCATCGTCTGCATCGTAGGAAATGGCACGAAGAGATACCCAGCATTGCGAGCCAAATCGTCTCAGTGTGAGGACTCGTTCGTGACCGGCACCGGACGCGATGGTCATCAGATCGGCCGCGACGGGTTGGAAATGCCGTGAACCGACGTTGGCTGCGTAGCCAGACTTGGAGTCAGGTGGCGTCGAATCCGGAGCGAGAGGACTGGCCCACACTCCGAACGGAGCGTGGGCTCGTAAATCAAGATCAGCGAACGGGCGGAGACGGAATCCTGATGTGGCAGTCGAGCTGTTCTCGTTGCTCCGGCTGGCGCGGTCGGATGCCAATGACCTGTCAATAGCTGTTGCCGGTATCTGTAAATAGCCACTGCAGGACCTGGCCATTAAAGAGCTATCTCGTCGACTTATGGTGGTAATATCTTCGAAGCGACGGACAGACTGTTTGGCTCATCCATAAGCCGGAAGGGACTCGGGTCGAGCGTGCAACCTCTGGTGGAACGACCTCGGGACTCCCAACGCGAGAGCGAAGGGTTGCCAACGACGCAAGCAAGGCGACGCAGGCTTCCACGTCAGGAGGCTCACTGGCAGGGTCAGTACATCATCGAGGGCGGCCCTTCCGGAGTGTGGGGCGCCTGCGAGATCCTTGACATCTCCATCCTCGGCGCTGGCCTCGAGCTCTTTGAGGGCGCTGGACACGTCTTGGAAGCTCTTCGTTACGAACTCATCGGCCACAAAGTCCTCGTCGAGGTGCACACTCCCGCCGGAGCGTCGATCACCTTGCAAATGGTGGGCGAGATTCGCTACACAACCGAGGGCAAACAAGGTGGGATCCGGGTAGGGATTCAGTTCAACGACCTCTCGGAGACCGAGCAAGCCATCCTGAATGTCTTGGAGCAGATGCAGGCGGTCTGGTAACCGGCGTTGTCGCTTCCCACTCTCGTGGCCCCGGCCACCCTCCATTCGACCGCATGGGCAGCACCGCATGGGCAGCTGGAGCGGTTCTCCGAGAGGACCGCCTCGCCCGACCGTTCCAGGGTCGATGGCGAAGGACGGGTTCGCGGAGATGAAGACGGCATTGGCCGGGTCGCCGAGTCCCCAACCGGTCGGCGAGATTGAGGTGGCAGTCCTCGGGCCGACCGAGATCCGCGGGTGCTCGAGACGGTTCTCTCGGGCGCCGGCCTTCGAGCTTGTCGTCTACCTCGCCCTCCACCCGGCCGGAGTGCTGAACGACACCTGGGCGACCGCGTTGTGGCCGGACCGGCTCATGGCCCCGGCCACCCTCCATTCGACCGCATCGGCAGCTCGACGGGCCCTCGGTCGGTCCTCCGACGGCTGCGACCACCTGCCGCGTTGCCACGGACGCCTGCAGCTGCGCTCGAGCGTCACCACCGACTGGCGGCGGTTCCAGGCCCTGGCTGCTTCCGGCGACCCAGTTTCCTGGGATCGGGCACTCGACCTGATCCGGGGGAGACCCTTCGAGGGCCTTCGCCACGCCGAATGGGCCGTGCTCGAGGGCTTCGTGGCCGAGGTCGAGGAACGGGTCGCCGGGCTCGCCTGCCAGGTCGCCGACCGCCATCTCGACCGTGGCCTCGCCCCGGCCGCCGCCCTGGCCGCCCGAAGGGGCCTGCTGGTCAGTCCCTATGACGAGCGGCTCTACCGCCGCTTGCTGGTGTGCGCCGACACCCTCGGGCACCCAGCCGGGGTCGAGCGGGTCATGGCCGAGCTGCTGAGCCACCTGGACTCGCCCGGGGACGGCCCGTTTGACCTGGCAGCGGTGCATCCCCGGACCGCCGCGCTGTACAGCGCCCTCAGCCGGCGGCGCGACCACGAGCCCGGAGCCGCCGCCGTCACCAAGTAGGGTTCCTTCCCGCAATGCCACCGACCTCGAGCGGGAGATTCGTACGTCGCGTCGCGACCACCGGCGGGGGGCGGACCTACCGCGGCCAGGTCCCGGTCAACTGGTACGCGGCCCTGGTCATCATCGTGGTCCTGGGTCTCGTCTCGATCGTCTTCTCCCGCTACGAGTACCAGCACCCCCACCACACCACGGCGGTCCAGCCCGCGGTCGGGACCACCCTGTTCGCGGGGTACTCGATCGAGCTGTGCGGCAAGGTCGTCGCACCCCTCGCCCCCAGCTCGAACGCCGCCACTGCCGGGATCAGCACGCCTGGGGCGGGGCTGCTCAACGTCTCCCCCCACACGGCGGCCCAGGCCGGGGACAACGCCACCTTGGGCCTGTTCTTCTCGGAGTACAGCGGAGCGTCGCTCTCGGCGACCAAGATCACCGTGCCGGGTCATGGCACCTATCACAACGGCCAGACCTGCGGGGCCAAGACCCCCGATGCCGGCAAGAAGGGCTACATCACCGCAATGACCTGGCCGAATGTCGTCGCCACCACGGGGACGACCGTCCAGGATCCGACGAGCTACAAGATCGCGGCCCGCACCCTCGTTGCGGTCGGTTTCGCGCCCAAAGGGGCGGTCTTGAAGCGGCCGTCGCAGACCACCATCAAGGCGGTGCTCGACGCCAGTGCCTCGGTGGTCAACGGGACGACGACGACCACCACGTTGCCGAGCTCGACCACCACCACGCTGCCGAGCTCGACCACCACCACCGTGCCGAGCTCGACCACCACGACGGCGCCCGGCGGGACCACGACCACCGGGTGAGGGCGATCGTCCTCGTCGGGGGGGAGGGGACGCGACTTCGCCCGCTCACCTACTCGGTCCCCAAGCAGATGCTCCCGATCGTCGAGCGCCCCATGCTCGAACGGGTCGTCGAACACCTGGGTGCTCACGGCGTCGACGAGGTCATCCTGTCGCTCCAGTACCTGCCGGGCGCCTTCGAGGACGCGTACCCTGACGGCACCGCCGCCGGTGTCCGGTTGACCTATGTCACCGAGCCGCGCCCCCTCGATACCGCCGGGGCCATCCGCTACGCCGCCGAGCAGGCCGGGATCGACGACACGTTCGTGGTGGCCAATGGGGACGCGCTCACCGATTTGGACCTCGACGCGCTGGTGGCGTTCCACCGGACCCATCGGGCCGAGGGCACGATCCGGCTCTACCCGGTCGAGGACCCGTCGCGCTTCGGGGTGGTCACCACCGACGACGAGGGACGGGTGGAGGCCTTCATCGAGAAGCCACCGCCCGGGGAGGCCCCGACCAACCTCATCAACGCCGGGACCTACGTGCTCGAGCCGGCCTTTCTGGAGCGGGTGCCGCTCGGCGAGCGGGTCTCGGTCGAGGTGGTGACGTTTCCCCAGATGGCCCGGGACGGCCGGCTGTTCGCCATGGCCGAACCCTCCTACTGGCTCGACGCCGGAACCCCCGACGCCTTCCTCCGGGCCAATCTCGACCTTTTGGACGGCACCCGCCCGGGCTTGCCGTACCCCGAGGCGACCCTCGAGGCCGGCGTGTGGCGGAGCGGGTCCGGGCAGGTCGACGGGGAGGTGTCAGGTCCCGCCTTCGTCGGCCACAAGGTGCGCGTCGAGGCCGGCGCCGTGGCCCGCGCCGCGGTTCTCGGCGCCGACACCACCCTGCGCCATGGTTCGGTGGTCGAAGCGTCGGTGCTCCTCTCCGGGGTGGTGGTGGAGGAGGGTGCCAGGATCTCGGGGGCCATCCTCGGTGCCGGGGTCCGGGTTGGGCAAGCATGCGAGGTGCGGGCCGGCTCGGTCATCGGTTTCGGCGTCGAGCTCGAGCCCGGACGGGTCGTGGCCGGGGAGCGGATCCCGGGTTAGACCGGGGCCGAGTGAGGTGGGGCGATGCGGGCGCTGGTGACTGGTGGGGCCGGCTTCATCGGCTCGACGCTGGTGGATCGGCTGCTCGCCGAGGGGCACGAGGTCGACGTCGTCGACGACCTTTCCAGCGGTTCGCTGAACAACCTGGCCGAGGCTCGGGCGAGCGGGGGCAAGGCGTTGCGCATCAACCAGCTCGACATCCGGCTCCCCGAGCTCGTCGAGCTGGCCGCCCGTCGGCGGCCCGAGGTGGTCTTCCACCTGGCGGCCCAGGCATCGGTGCCGATCTCGGTGCAAGAGCCGATGTTCGACGCCCACGTGAACGTGCTCGGGACGGTGAACGTGCTCGAGGCGGCCCGGGCGGCGGGAACCGAACGGGTGGTCTTCGCCGCCAGCGGGGGCACCCTCTATGGGGACCCCGATCTCTCCGAGCAGCCGATCAGCGAGACCCTGGCCCACCGCCCGCTCTCTCCCTATGGGGTGTCCAAGAAGGCGGGCATCGACTATCTGGTCGCCTACCGCGAGCTCCATGCCCTGGAGTTCTGCGCTTTGGCCCTGGCCAACGTCTACGGACCCCGACAGGACCCCCACGGTGAGTCGGGGGTCGTGGCGATCTTCGCCGAGCGGCTGGTCAAGGAGGAGCCGGTGGTGATCCACGGCGACGGCGAACAGACCCGCGACTTCGTCTACGTCGACGACGTCGTGGACGCCTTCGTCCGGGCGGCGGCGCGCGGTGGCGGGCTGGTGTGCAACATCGGCACCGGGGTCGGGACCACGGTCAACCGGATCTACGCCGGGCTGGCCGCCGCTGCCGGGATCGAGAATCCGGCCGAGCACGGCCCTCCCCGTTCGGGCGACGTACGTCACTCGAGCCTCGATCCGGCGCGCGCCGCCATGCAGCTCGGCTGGCAGCCCTGGACCCCGCTCGACGAAGGGCTGGCGGCGGTGGTCCGGTTCTTCGCCGAACGGCACGACTGAACCGAAGACCGCCCGAGCTCAGGGGCAGGTGCTGAGGGCCAGGCCGTACCACTTGGCCAGCTTGCGCTGCCCGAGGATCCTCGGATGGACGGTATCGGCCTGGAGCCAACGGGGGTGGGTCTGGACCAGTCCGTTCCAGTCGATCCACAGGTAGTGGTTTGGGTAGGACCGGGCCAACGTGCGAATGAGCGCGTTCTCCTCGGTGGCCACGTGGGCATCGGGGTGGCCCTTCAAGGTGTCGGCTGTGGTGTTGTTCGTGACCAGCACCACGCATCGGGCGCTCGACGTCACGGCGAGCATTTGGTCGGAGCCGCTGCGCCAAGCGGTGTCGTTGTCGAGCGGATCGTTGGTCCCGAGATTGACGATCCAGTCGGTCGGGGGCGGCTGCTCTGCTGCTGCGCTGCTCATTCCTCCAAGTTGCCCGGCGATGGTGACGCCCGGGACCACGTTGACCTCGATGGAGTGGGCGGGCTCAAGGGTCGAAGCGATCCGTGCGCTCGCGAGAAACGTGATCGAGTCGCCGATGATCTCGACACGTGGTCCGTTCGCGTTGCCGATGTAACAGCCGGCCACAAGAACCCCGCTCGCCACGATGGCGAAGGCCGCGACCGACCAGGATCGAACTCGCCCTGCTCGGGGCAGGCGACGATCGATGGCCCATGATCCTGTTGCCCCGACCAAACGGACCTCTCGGACTCGGGCTCCGGTCTATCGTGGTGCGCGTGCAGCGCCGTGCCTAGGGGCCGAAGTCCCGCGGCCATCGGATCAAATGAGAGGCTCTTTGCGGCTCAAACTCCCAGCTCGACCCACCTTGACACTCGAACTCGGAGCCCGTTAGCGTCGCCGAAGGCGAGCACGAGCCGAGTTCGCAGCGGTGCTCAGCGAAGGGGGGCAAGGTGTCTTTGGCGTCCCGCACTCTGCATCCACGCAAGCTCTCTGGCTTCATCGGGGTCGAGTTCGACGATGTCGATCTCGGTGATCTCAACGATCACGACTTCGCCCAGATCAAGGACGCGCTGCTTGAGCACGGCGTGGTCATTTTCCACCACCAGGACCTGAGTTCTGCGGCGCACAAGGCCTTTGGCGAGAGATTCGGCCCCCTCCACACCCATCCGGCAGCCCAGGGAGTCGAGGGACACCCCGAGATACTCCTGCTCAGAAATCGCGGCAAGGAGCGAACGATCACCGAGGTCTGGCACTCCGACGTGACCTGTGAGCAGCGGCCACCATCGGTCTCGATTCTTCATGCCAGAGTCCTGCCTGAATGCGGTGGAGACACGATGTGGGCGAACCAGTACTTGGCCTATGAGAGGTTGTCGGAGGGCCTGAAGCAGATGCTCGAAGGCATGCGGGCGGTGCACAGCGCCTTTGGCCTCGAGGCCGTTCATCCGGTGATCCGGACCCATCCCGAGAGTGGCCGGCGCGCCCTCTTCGTCAACGCCGGGTTCACTCGACGCTTCGACGGAATCAGCACGGCGGAGAGCGCGCCACTGCTCAAGATGCTCATCGAGCACGCGACACAGCCCGACCTCTGCTACCGGCATCGATGGAGTCCGGGCGACATCGCGATGTGGGACAACCGGGGGGTCATGCACTTCGCCGTCCATGACTACGGCGACCAGGAGCGCGAGATGCACCGCGTGACCGTCCAAGGGGACGAGCCCCGGTGAGCCGAAGCACCGGTGTTGTGCGCATCTTTCGTTTCCCGAGCGCCACGAGCCGCGCCACGCTCGAACGCCCGGCGTGGGGGAGCGGCAGCCGGCCACGCTAGCCAGCGGCGCGATCACCGGTCTGCAGTGGAAGTCGCCGTCGCGGCCGAAGAGGCGGGGGTTCGCTTGACGTCGAACCGGGTTGCCCCCAATGGTCGAATCCAACACGACGACGCAGTGAGGAGAGAGATGTCCGATCTACTTGGTCTTTCGACACAGATCATCGACGAGGGGCGAACCGACGAGTTGACCAATCGAGTCACCCAGCAGCTCTCGGAGGTCGCCGACGGCATCGCCGTGGTCGAATCCTTCGGCCACTGTGTCGCCTTCCGGACCGACTCGGACCTCCTCGTCTTCGACACCAGCAACCCTGCGGCGGGTCCCCGGGTGGTCGAGGCGCTGCGGGGATGGTCCGAGGAACCTGTTCGCACGGTTGTCTACACCCACGGCCACCTGGACCATGTCGGGGGATCGGTCGCCTTCGTCAACGATGCGTCGGCACGGGGCTTCGCTCGACCCTCCTTCGTGGCCCACGCCGCCGTCTTGGAGCGGTTCGCCAGATACCGGCTCACCGACGGGTGGAACGTGGCCATCAATCGCCGCCAGTTCGGTCCTCGCCGCACGGTCGGTCTGACCGCCGACTCCGGACCGGCGGGCTCGCGCGCTCGCTTTCTCCCCGATGACGTCATCGCTCCGGACGTCGTGTTCGAGAACCGGTTGACCCTGAAAGCCGGTGGCCTCGATGTGGAGCTCCACCATGCACGAGGAGAGACCGACGACCACCTCTGGGCCTGGATCCCCAGCCGACGGGCCATCGCCTGTGGGGATTTCCTCATCTGGAACTTCCCCAATGCCGGCAACCCTCAGAAGGTCCAGCGCTTTCCGGGGGAGTGGGCGGCGGCCCTGCGCCAGATGGCCGCGCTCGAACCGGACCTTTTGCTGCCGGCCCATGGCCTGCCGATCGGTGGTCGCGATCGCATAAAGATGGTGCTGGACGACGTGGCGACGGCGTTGGAGCACCTGGTCGAGGACGTCGTAGCCAGGATGAACGCCGGGGAGACCCTGGACGCCATCCTCCAGGCGGTCTCGGTCCCACCCCACCTGCTGGCAAAGCCCTACCTGCGTCCGCTGTACGACGAGCCCGAGTTCGTCGTCCGGAACATCTGGCGCCTCTATGGGGGCTGGTGGGACGGCAACCCGGCTCGGCTGAAGCCTCCGGGCGACGCCGAGTTGGCCCGCGAGGTCGCCGACCTGGCCGGCGGGTCGGTCGCACTCGCCCGCCGGGGGGAGCAGGTGGCCAGGGAAGGCAACCTGCGACTGGCGTGTCAGCTGGTCGAGTGGGCCCGCGCGGTCGGCCCCGACGACGCCGAGGTGCGAGCCATTGCCTCGGAGGTCTACGAGCTTCGGCGAAGCTCGGAGACCTCGCTCATGGCCCGAGGGGTCTTCGCGGCAGCAAAGGGCACCGAAGAGGGCCCTTGAGCTTTGCGGTGGGCCCGGGTCCTGACCCGAGGCGGGGATCGCCCCGAGATCGGCTCAACGGAAGAGATCCTCGGCCGGCCGCCGCACGATCTCGGCGGCGACCGAGGAGGACCGGAGCCAGGCCTTGGGGACGCCCCGCACCAGTGCGACCGGCACGTTGCGGTCTTTGCCCATGACCAGCTCGGCCGCCGCCGCAATCTCGTCGGCGACGCAGACCTCGGTCACCTGCAGCTCTCGACCGGTGGCGTCGGGGGTGCCCCGTAGGTCCACGACACCGGCCACGCCGGCGCACCCGATCGCGACATCGGTGACGCCGCGACGCCACGCCCGTCCGAACGTGTCCGAGACGATCACCCCCACCTCGACCCCCAGGTGATGGGCGAGGGCCGCACGGATGCCCCTGGCCGAGCGGTCTGCGTCGATCGGCAAGAGCGCGGCCTGGCCGGCGGCCACGTTGGAGAGGTCCACGCCGGCGCTCGCGCACACGAAGCCGTGCTTGGTCTCGGTGATGAGCAGATCACCCCGTCGACGCAGGATGCGAACCGCTTCCGACTCCACCAGCGCCGACTTGGCGGCCCGGTCGTCGGGGTCGATGTCCACGAGGCGCCCTTCGGCCTTGGAGACGATCTTCTGGGTGACGACCACCACGTCACCTTCCCGCAGCTCAGTCCCCGAGGCGCTGAAGGCCGCGGCCAACAGCGCGCCGAGGTCGGCACCGGGTCGGACCTCGCCGATCCCGTGGACCGGCAGCACGACGATCGCCTCGGTGTTCGGGTCAGCAGGCACTGACGACCGCCTTGGCCAGCGCTGCCCGCGTCGCCGCGTCCGACATGACCGTCGGGACGACGAGACACCGCATGCCGAGCGCCTCGATCTTCGGAGCGAGGGCTTCGTCGGCCTCGTCGACCAGGAAGGTCCCGACCCATGGCGCGTAGAGGCGCCCGACGCCGAGCGCGCTCGATTCGTGTCCGAGCTCGGCGAGGAGCCGGTCCGCCGGCCCCCGCAGGGCCGACCCGGCGATGATGGGGGAGACCGCGACCACGGCCTCGCGTCTTGCCTCGAGAGCCGATGCGATGCCCGGGATCGACAGGATGGGACCGATGGAGACGATCGGATTCGATGGGCAGCAGACGATCAGGTCGGCCTGCTCGATCGCCTCGAGCACCCCTGGGGCGGGGGAGGACCCCTCGGCGCCGTCGAAGCGGAGCGACGCCACCTCGACGTCGTGGCTGAGGCGGACGAAGTAGTCCTGGAACGCGACCTCGGCCGACGCGCCCTCGGCCGGCCGGGCGAGGGTGACCCTGGTCCGCACCGGGTCCTCGGACATCGGCAGGAGCCGCGTCCGTACCCCCCGTGCCACCGCCAGCTCGGTGGTGACGTCGGTCAGGGTCGCCCCCTCTCCCAGGCGCTGCGTTCGGTAGAGATGGGTGGCGAGATCCCGGTCGCCCAGCTGGAACCAGCTGATCCCGCCCAAGGCTCGGAGGTTCTCCGCAACGGTCCAGGTCTCCCCGGTGACACCCCAGCCGGTCTCCTTGTTGTCCAGCCCTGCGAGGGCATAGGTGACGCTGTCGATGTCCGGACAGATCGTGAGGCCGTGGAGCACCAGGTCGTCGCCGGTGTTGATCACCGCGGTGATCTCGGTCGGGTCAACGACCTCGGCCAGGCCGACGAGGAGCTTGGCCGCGCCGACACCGCCAGCCAGGGCTGTGAGCACCGTTCGAGCCTACGTCGGGCGGTCACGGACCGTCCGCCAGACGTGCGACATCTTCGGCCGGTGGTCCGGTGTGCCAGGCTCTCGTGGTGACCGGAAGCGGGCGCCTGCGGGTGGCACTCGACGCCACGCCGCTCATCGGGCACCGCACCGGGGTGGGGGAGTTCTGCCGCGGCGCGATCGATGCGCTGGCCGAGCGCGACGACCTGGACGTCAGCGGGTTCGCGGTCAGTTGGCGCCGTCGACGCGTCGCCCACCAGGCACTCACGGCCAAGGTCGGCACCGACCAACGGGCCATGCCAGCCCGGCCCTTGCACCTCGCCTGGCGACATCTGGACGGCCCACCCATCGAGTGGTTCGTGGGCGACTGCGACGTCGTCCACGGGACCAACTTCGTGGTCCCTCCGACGCGGCGCGCCGGCCGGGTGGTGACGATCCACGATCTCACGGTGATCCACTACCCCGAGCTGTGCGACGGGCCGACGCTGGCCTACCCGTCGCTCATCCGGCGGGCCCTTCGGGCCGGTGCCTTCGTGCACACGCCGTCGGCGTTCGTCGCCGCCGAGGCTTGCGAGGCGTTCGGGGTGCCGCCCGAGCGGGTCCGGGCGGTCCACTCGGGCATCCCCGATCACCGAGCACCCGGAGGCGACGAGGTGCCGATCGACCTGCTCCCCTCAGGCACCGCTCGGTTCATCCTGAGCCTGGCCACGGCCGAACCCCGAAAGGACCTCCCGGCCCTGGTGGCTGCTTTCGACCACCTGGCGGACGAGCGCTCAGACGTCGCCCTCGTCCTGGCCGGTCAGGCCGGCTGGGGCGAGACCCAGCTGGCCGAGGCGGTCGCCCGATCGCCCTTCGCCGAGCGGATCGTGCGACCCGGCTGGCTCGACGAGGCGACGCTGTCGGCACTGCTCGGCGCGGCCAGCGTGCTCGCCTACCCGTCGCGCTACGAGGGGTTCGGCTTCCCTCCGCTCGAGGCGATGGCCCGGGGGGTCCCGGTGGTCGCCACCGACGCCGGCGCCCTGCCCGAGGTGCTCGGGGATGGCGCCGCGCTGGTACCGGTCGGCGACGTCGGCGCGTTGGCCGCGGCGCTGGCCGAGGTGCTCGACTCGAGCGCCCGCGCCGAGGGGCTGGTGGCCGCCGGCCTCCGGCGGGCCGGCCAGTTCAGCTGGACCGATTGTGCCGAGGGCCTCGGCGCGCTCTACCACGACGTCTGCGCGGAGCGGCTCGGGGCGTCACGCCGGTGAACACGAACGAGGGACCGGTCCGCCCGACCGTGCTGCTCGTGGTGGAGCAGCTCCGCCGGGCGGTCCCCGGCGGCATCGGCACCTACGCCCGCGGCCTCCTCGCCGGCCTGGCGGCGCTGGAGCGGGAGCGGGGGCTGACGGTGGCGACTGTCACCTTGTACGCCAGCCTGACCTTTTTCGACCCCCTCTTCGACTTCGGTCGCCCCCTGCGGCGGGTGGCCCTGCCGTCGAAGCTGTTGACCCGGGCCTGGGACACCGGCTACCTGCTCGCGCCCCGCGGGTTCGACGTGGTCCACGGGGTCTCGCTCTCGATGCCGACGCTGCGCCGGGGCAGCCGGTCCTCGCTGGTTGCGACGGTCCACGACCTCGCGTGGCGCACCTTCCCCGAAGCCACCACCGAGCGGGGACGGCGGTGGCACGAGGCTTCGCTGCAACGGGTGATGAAGGAGGCCAAGGGCTTCGTGACGCCCTCGGCCGAGGTGAAGGACGAGCTGGTGGCGGCGGGCGCCCCGGCCAAGGCGGTGACGGTCATCCCCGAGGGCGTCGACCACCTGCCGCCGCCGGACCCCACCCGGGCCGAGGCCGTGCTCGCAGCGGCGGGGGTCCGTGGGCCGTTCCTCCTCAGCGCGTCGACCCTCGAGCCGCGCAAGAACCTCGGCCGTCTGGTCCGGGCCTACGGGATCGCCCGGGCGGCCGGCGACCTCGGGCAGGTGCCGCTCGTGATCGCCGGTCCGAGCGGTTGGGGGAGCTCGGGCCTCGGCCGGTCGGCCGACGACGGGGTGGTCCTGTTGGGCCCGGTGGCGCTCCCGGTGCTCGTCGCCCTCTACGCCAAGGCCGCGGCCTTCGTCTACGTCCCGTTGACCGAGGGCTTCGGCCTACCCCCGCTCGAGGCGATGTCGGTCGGCGCCCCGGTGGTGGCCAGCACCGCCGTGCCGAGCGTGCGCGACGACACCGGCAACGAGGTCGCGGTCCTCGTCGACCCCGAGGACCCAGATGCCATCGCCGAGGGTCTGGTCCGGGTGGTGACCGATCCGGTGCTCGCCGCCTCGTTGGGGGAGCGGGGGGCGGCCTTCGCTCGGTCGCGGACCTGGCGGACCGCCGCCGCCCGGCACCTCGAGCTGTGGGCCCGCCTGGCGTGAGCAGCCGGGCCCTCGCGGTGTCCCTCGACGTGAGCGCCATCCCGACCCGGGCCGCCGGGGCCGGGCAGTACGCGCTGGCCTTGGCCGGCGCGCTCGATGCCCGCGACGACGTGGCCGTCACGCTGGTCGCCCGACGGTCGGACCGCAAGCGATGGCTGGACCGCGCGCCTGGCTCGTCGGTCGTGGGCTGGGCGCCCGGGCCGAGGCCACTGCGCCTCGCCTGGGAGCAGGTCGGCCTCCCGTGGCGACTGCGCGGCGCCGGGGTCGACCTGCACCACGGTCTGCACTACACGATGCCCGAGCGGACCCGGCTCCCGGTGGTGGTCACCGTGCACGACTGCACCTACTTCGACCACCCCGAGTGGCACGAGCCGGCCAAGGCCCGCTTCTTCCGACGGGCCATCGAGGTGGCGGCCGAGCGGGCGGGGGCGGTGGTCTGCGTGAGCGAGGCAACCGCCGAACGCTTCGTGGAGCTGTGCCGGCCGCGAGCCCCGGTGGTGGTGGCGCCCCATGGGATCGACCACTACCGCTTCTCGCCCTCCGAGCCTGCCGAGGGGTCCGACGCCGCCCACCTGACCCGGCTCGGTCTCGACCCCGGTCGGCCCATGGTGGTGTTCGTCGGGACCCTCGAACCCCGCAAGGGGGTGGCCAGCCTCCTCGAGGCGTTCGACCAGGTGGCCGAGCGCTTCGGCGACGCGCAGCTGGTGCTGGTCGGTCAGCGGGGGTGGGGCGAGCGCGATCTGTTGGCGGCCTCGGGCCACCGCGAGCGGGTGGTGGTGACCGGCTACGTCCCCGACGAGGCGATCCCGGCACTCCTGCGCTCGGCCGCCGTGGTGGCCTACCCGTCCCTCGACGAGGGCTTCGGGCTGCCCGCCTTCGAAGCACTGGCCTGCGGGGCCCCCGTCGTCACCACCTCGGGCACGCCCATGGGCGATGCGCTGGGCGATGCCGCGCTGCTGGTCGCTCCGGGGGACGCGGCGGCGTTGGCCGAGGCGCTTCTCAGCGTGCTCGGCGGGGACCCCGAGCAGGCCGAGCGCCGGCGCCGCGGACTCGACCGGGTGGCCCCGCTCACCTGGGACAAGAGCGCGTCGCGCCACGTCGACGCCTACCGGATCGCGGCCGGGCGGTGAGCCAGGGGGCGCTCGGGCTGGCCACCCAGAACGCGGTCGAGCGCCGGTAGGGTTCATCGGATGCGGGCGCTGGTCACCGGTGGGGGCGGGTTCGTCGGCCGGCACCTGGGTGACCACCTGCAGGCGATGGGTGACGAGGTCACCTCGATCGATCTCGAGGTTGACGTGGCCGACCCCGAGGCCATCGCCACCGCGGTCCGTCGCGCCCGACCCGACGCGATCTACCACCTCGCCGCACTCAGCCATGTCGGCGACTCGTGGGCATACCCGGCCGAGGTCCTCCGGGTGAACGTGCTCGGCACCGGCGGGGTTCTGGCCGCGGCGCGGGCGCTCGATCCGCCGGCGGTGGTCCTGGTCGTGAGCTCGGCCGAGGTTTACGGCGCCGTGGGGCCCGACGAGCTGCCGATCGATGAGTCGGCGCCGTTCCGACCATTGAGCCCGTATGCGGCGAGCAAGGCGGCGGCCGAGCAGCTGGTGGCCCAGGCCCACTACGGCTACCGCCAGCCGGTCGTCACGGTGCGGCCGTTCAACCACATCGGGCCGGGGCAGGCTCCGAGCTTCGTCGTCTCCGCTCTGGCCAAGCGAATTGTCGAAGCGGAGCGGTCGGGGTCGGCGCAGGTGGCTGTTGGGACCCTGAGCGCCCGGCGCGACTACACCGACGTCCGCGACGTGGTCCGTGCCTACCGTGCACTCGTGGAGACGGGTCGTCGTGGCGGCACCTACAACGTGTGCTCCGGTCACGATGTCGCCATCGCAGAAGTGGCAGAGCGGCTCTGCGCCCTGGCCGGGGTCGAGGTCGAGCTGGTGACCGATCCGGCGCTGGTGCGAGCGATCGACCTCCCGGTGCTTCGAGGTGACGGGTCGAGGCTGGCCGCCGATACTGGCTGGAAGCCCGAGATCTCCCTCGACGACACCCTCGTCGACGTCCTGGCTTACTGGCGCGAGCGGACGGGGTGAACGCCGAGCGAGCTGAGCCGCCGGGTGGTGGGCTGGTCGATCGGTCGTCTGAGCCGATTGGTGGTCTGGGTCGATCGGTCCGAGCCCGGTCGGCTGATCCGGAGCAGCAGGCTGGCGCGACCGGGCGTCTCCCGAGGTGCTCTGGACGATTCAATCGCCCACTGCGCTGCGCAGGACGCGCCGGTGCTCGTCGTGATGGTCGGTGGGTCGTCACCGGGGGCAACCTGGAGCGCCCAGGCCATTTCGGGGAGGGACTCGTAGCGCCCCGACTCCTCGGCTCCGGGCACCGGTCGGCAGCGCTCCGAGAGCGTCCGTCGGGGGACCGGCCAGCGCTCACCGGCGATCCCGGTGACCAGCGCGTCCCCGCCTGATAGGGGACGGGACCCTCGAGGGCCTCGAGGACACCAGGCCCCTCGGCGAAGACCACGCGCACCTCGACCCGGCGCCGCCTGACTCGGCGCCGTCGGGGATCCCCGGAGGGGTCAAGCGGCACGGGGCGGGACGAGGAGGGGGCTCAGCGGCCACGGGCACCGACGCCCTAGTGGCGCCAGGGCCGAGCTGTGATCCACCGAGCGCCTCAGCGCCCGCCCGGCCAGACCACGCTGTTCACCACCGGGTCGGCGAAGAGCGCGGCGAACTGGTCGGCCGGGGAGGGGTGGTCGTTCAGCCCCATCTCGGTCGAATTCGAGCTGGAGAACTGCCAGTAGGGGCCGGCGTCGACGACCACGATGGCCAGGTTCCCCCGCACCGCGGCCAGCACGATCAGCCGCTCGAGTCCCTGGCTGTTGCTGGCGCCGTTCTGTTCGATGTTGTACGCCTCGCCCGCCGCCGGCACGCCGCCGATGTAGGGGTTGGGCACGTTGTACTCGAAGATCGCGCTCGGCGCGAGCTGCTGGGCGGCGGCGATGGCGATGGTCGACGCCGACTGCCCGTTCGCCGAGACCCCGACGATCTCGACCTGGCCCCGCTGGGCCGGGCCGTTGCCGTCGAAGTTGAGGACGATCCCCTGAGGCGAGGTCTTGACCCCGCTGTTGTAGCCGTACTCGAGGCTGAACCCGAACCGGCTGCTCCGATAGATGGTGCCGGTGTGGACCGCGCCCTTGGCGACGGGCCCTCCGCATCGGAACAAGGCCGGGCAGTGCTTTGGTGCCGGCGCCTGCAACAGGAACACCACGAGGACGAGGACCCCGCTCACCACGGCGAGGCCCAGGGCCAGGATGCCGAAGAGGTGAAGGTGGTGCATCCGGCCGAGGGCGCGGTGCGGCGCCCCCGAGGCGACAAAGGTGGCCCGCTCGGGGCCGGGAGGAGCGGGTCCGTCGGGAGGGGTCGTCATGGCTCCTCGAGGGCCAGCGCCGGTTGGGGTCGGTGGCTGCGGGCGGTGGCCCGTCGGGCCACGCCGCAGTGCGGGCAGAAGTGCATGGTCGGGACGACGAAGTGGCAGTGCCCGCACACGCTCGGCGCTCCGACCTCCGAGGGTCCCGCCTCGTGGAGCAAGACATAGTGGAGGCCGAGCCGCATGGCGGCCAGGGACACCACCACGGCGCTGACGTGGCAGACGAGCAGCTGGGCGTCGCTCAGCCGGGCGATGTCGGCGAAGCCGACGCCGGTCTCCAAGACGAGCACGCTCACCAGCGCGCTGGCCGGGGCCCCCAGCCAGCGCGCGCCGGCCGGATGGTCGTCGCGCAACGAGACCCAGATGGACGCGCCGAACAGACCGATGAGGGCAGCCGCCATAATCGGCGAGCACAGCCCCCGGATGCCGACCTGGGTCAGGATCCCGACGAAGGACTGATCGGAGAACTGCCCGACCGAGAACAGCGATGAGAGCTGAGTGATGGTCGCCGCCGCGGTGAAGGCGAGTGCACCGACCGCCCCGAGGACGAACCCGTCGAGGGACTCGTCGAGGCGGCCCCGGCGCGCCCGCACCACCACGACCGGCACCGCCATCAGCACCAGGGCGATCGCCGGGACGGCGAGGGCGGCCGCCAGGGCCGCTGGACGAACCAGGCTGGTGTCCAGGGTCGGGGCGAGCGCCTCGTTCACGTAGTGTCCGGCGATCAGGCCCCACCCGATGCCGAGACCGACCCCGAGGATCAGCACCGGCGGGACGGCCCGGAACAGGCTGGCCCGCGTCGGATCGTCGACCTCGTACACGTAGAGCAGGTAGAGCACGGGGAGCCCGAGGGCGGAGACCGCGATCGCCGGAGCCTCCACGCCCCCGAGCGCGAGCCCGATCAGCGCCACCACGATCAGGCCGACGGCCGTCCGGAACACCACCTTGGCGCGGTGCGAGAGGTGGGGGAACAAGGAGCTCGTGACGGCCAGTCGCAGGACCGGCTCCTCGGGGAAGGCGGCATAGGCGTGGTGCCGGCGGGCGGCTCGGACGGTCTCGTGGACCAGGTGGGCACCACAGGCGCCGCAGAAGTTGGCGACCGGGACCTCACGCCCGCAGTAGGGGCACGCGGCGATCGGGACGGCGGGCGACGCCGAGGTGTCGGTCATCTCAACACACCTGGCTTCCGGCCATCGGTACGAGGTCCCGGGCCAGGTTCCAGACGTTGGGTGAGCCGAGCCCGGTCGCCATGTCGTAGCCGGTCGTGGCGGGGTACACGGCGTTCCCGCCGGTCTTCACGTCGTGGAACGGCGGGTAATGCTGCGAGCGCGAGGCCAGGCGGTAGAGGTAGGGGTTGGCTTCGCCGAGCGGCGGCTTGCCCTCGGTGTGGAGGTACTGGTCGATGAGCACGGCGAAGCCGGCCCACACCGGGGCGGCGAGCGAGGTGCCGCCGATCTGGCCCGCCGAGCCTTGCGAGTAGACCCAGAGCCCGGTGGAGGGGTCGGCCACCGCCGCGACGTCGGGGACCTGGCGACCGGGGGTGGACCCGTAGAAGTCGCCGGTTCCCGGCCCCACCTGCCAGCACGGGGGGTTCCAGATCTGCGAGATCCCCCCGCCGGTGCCCTGGCTGAGGAGCGGCTCGGTCCACGAGCTCTCGGCGACGTAGCTCCCGTTCTTGGTGGTGCTGAGCGAGGTCCCCCCCACTGCGGTCACCGGCGGGAAGCTGGCTGGCATGTTGACCCCGACGAACCCGGCGCGCGGGTTGTTCCCGAAGGCCTGGTACGGCGTGCAGTCGAGCCCTCCGGCGTCGCCGCTCGAGGCGAAGACCGTCGTCCCCCGGGCCTCGGCGTCCAAGAGGGCGGCGTCGATGCTGGAGAAGTCGGTCGGACTGAATCCGGTCTCGGTCTCGCACTGGCCGAGGCTGAAGCTCCAGATGGCACCGGGCAGGCTGTTCGCGACCGTGTGGAAGAGGCCGACCATCTGGGCCGCGGTCTGCACGTTGAAGTTCACCACGACGATGTGGGCGTCGGGTGCGATGTCATGGACCGCCTCGATGTCGAGTTCGGTCTCGCCGTCGACCGAGCCCATGTGGGGACCGATGGCCCCGATGCTGAGCTCGGGGAGCCCGAAGTGCGAGGTGTAGTGGTTCAGGTCCCGCTGGGAGAATCCACCGAGCTCGAACAACGCGACGGTGCTTCCCTGGCCCAACAGGTTCAAGGCGGCCAGCGGCGCGGCGTCGTAGGCCCGCATGACCGTGGTCGGGGTGAGGCCCCCGCTCGGCACGTCGAAGGGCTTCATCTTGAGGTAGGAGCTGATGCCGCCGAACGAGGCGATCTCGGAGACGAGCGGGGCCGGGACCCTCGGGACCGCTTGAGCCCCGTAGAAGTGCCGTCCAGCCGGGGACCGGTAGTCGTCGATTCGGACACCCAACGCCTCGGACAGCTGGCGCGGTGGGCCGCTCAGCACCGCCCACGCCTGGCCCGAGGCCCACTGGACGCGCAGGTGCATCCCGGCGGCCCACTGCTCCAAGGACCGGGGACGCTCGGGCCCCCGAAGCTGGGCGAGGACGCTCACCGTCTTGCTGTGGCTCGGACCGAGGTCCTTCGACCGCGTGAGCAGCCGCAGCCACGAGGCGTGCAGGGAGGTCCCCACCCCGGGCGCGAGCGAGGGTTGGGAGACCGGGGCGGCGAGCGCCGAGGGGCTCGAACTCAACAGACCCGCCATGGCGGTGAGCACGAGTGTCGAGATGGCGACCCGCGTTACCCTCGAGTCCACGGTCCGCCGCACCTCCCCCGCGGGTACCCTTGTCGAGCCTGGCGGCGAAGCTACCAGCTCGGTCCGCAATCGGGTCGGAACGGCCGCGGCGAGGCTCAGGCGGCCAAAAAGCTGATGAGCTGAGCCGAGGTCAGCCCAACGCCGGCGCGATGGCGGGCGATGGTTTCGATGGCGGACACCGGTCCGGCCAGTTGTGTCGACCACAGGGTCCCGAGCCCGTCCTCTTCACAGGTGAGCATCTCGGTGCCCGAGCGGTTGAAGGTCGAGTAGACGATCGATCCGTCGCCGGGCGCGCCGAACGTGGTGTGCAGCTTCGCCCCGGCGATGCTCCACACCCGGGCCGTCCCGTCGTCGGAGGCCGCGAGCACCTCGGTCCTCTCCGGGTTGAACATCGCGCTGTTGAGGGTGGCGCCGGCGGGCAGGGTCACCGAGAAAATCCGGCGCTTGGTCGCGAGGTTCCAGACGCTGGCCCGACCGTCGGGAGCGGCGGTCAGCACCTCGGTCCCCTCCGAGTTGAACACCGCGGTGTTCATGGACGTCGGCGTCGGACTGGCCAGCCGGTGGAGCAGCCGGCCGGTGCGGTCGTTCCAGATCCACGCCGTCCCGGCGTCACCGGTCGCCGCCACTTCGCCGCCGCTCGGGCTGAACTGGACCGAATTGACGATTCCGGTGTGGCCGTCCAGGGCCAAGAGGCGCCCCCGGGGCCGCCTGCCAGATCTCGATGGCCCCGTCGTGGCCCGCGGTGGCCAGGTCCTGGCCGTCGGGGCTGAAGGTGATGACGGGGGAGTCCAACGAGGCGACGGTGGTGATCAGCTGCGGGCTGGCGACGTCGTAGATCTTGGCCGTGCCGTCGCCGGCGGAGAACGCCACCTCGCTCGAGTCGGGGCTGAAGGTCACCCCCTCGATCAGGCCGTAGCTCCCGCCACTCTGGAGCGCCGAGAGCGACTGCAAGAGCGTGGGCTGCTGGCCGGTGGCGTAGAACACCTCCACGTAGCCGAACGACGAGGCCACCGCCAGCTCGTTGCCGCTGGCGTTGAAGGTGGCCGCCGTCAGCGCACCGGGGAACTCAGGCTGAGCGAGGCGGCTACCTGGCGGCTTGGGACGTCGAAGATCGTGGCCACCCCGTGGCCGGTGGCGACGATCTGGGTGCCGTCGGGGCTGAAGACGCCGCTCACGGTCTCACCGGCCGACCCGACCCGCTCGGAGAGGATCGGCCGGCCGCTGGCCAGGCTCAGGACGCGCACATAGCCGTCCGCAGACGACGTGACGCCCTCCTGGCCGTCGGGGCTGAAGGACGCGAGCGCGATCGCCGAGCCGCCCGGTTCGCGCAGAACCCGGGCGGTCCACATGGTCGGGATGTCGACCACCGTGGCCGTGCCGTTCTGTGAGGACGCGACGAAGGACCGGTCGCCCGGCCCGAATGCGGTTGACGTCACGTCCTCGTGCCCCGGGCCACTCCACCGGTCGAGCCGCTGGACGTCGGGGAGCGCGGCTCGCAGGGAGTCCTCGGCCTGCGAGCTGGTCTGGAAGCCGAGGGCCTTCAGCACGAGCAGGGTCGCCGTCTGGGGGTCCGAACCCAAGGTGGCAGTGGAACTCGCCGCGTACTGGCGGGACTGGTCGGCGTGCTCGTTGGCCACCGCCGTGCTCCGCTGAACCAACGCCACCACGGTGAGGATGGTCGCGGTCACCAGTGCAACGCTGACGCCGGGTGGCGGCCTGGCGGCTGACGAGCACTCAGGACCGCTGCAGGGCCGTCGGGCTCAGTTCCTTGCCGGTCGAGCCGGCGATCACCGCCCCGGCCCCCTGAGCTCGCTCCCCGAGAGCAGGAAGCTGCGGTCACGCTGGTGCTCGTCCCACTCGATCGCCCTGGTCCCCCAAGGCGGTGTCGGCTTGCACCCAGTCGAAGTCGGTCTCGATCCCCGAGATCAACTGGTCGAAATCCTCGTCGAAGTGACTGCGCCCGGGGACGAACTGGCGACGGGCCAACTCCTCGGGCAACTGGGGGAGCAGTGTCGCCCGGACGTTCACCGGGATGATCCGCTTGTTCAGCTCGACGGCGCGGACAAGCTCCTTTCGACACTCGACCGAGGCCGCCGAGTCGCGACTCATGACGAAGACGAAGGCGTCGGCCTCCTCGATCGCACCTTTGAGGTCATCGGCCCCAGCGCCGAGGTGGCCGCAATGTCCTCCTCGTCCACCCAGACCGTCTTGGATCGTCCGGTGCGGGCATCGCGCTGGCGCTGCACGAAGGGCCGATCGGCGTGCGAGCACGAGCTGAACGCGTCCACCCGGCTACCCCTTGTCCCTCCGGCCCTGTCTGCTGTCTCGGCCCTCGAACCCGAGACAGTTCCGCCCGGAGATTAAAAGGGACCGTCAGGTCGTTCCAGCAACCGGCATCGATGCCGTCGCGTGGGCACGCTCAGCGCGCGGTGGGGACGCCCGCCGGTTCAAGCCGCCGACCGGGCGAGCCGAGGGATCAGTCGGTGTCGGTCGTCGCCTGGTCGTCGGTCCGGGCGTCGGTCAGGTGCTGGCTCACCTTCGCGTGAAGCTCCTCAAAGCGTCGTTGGGCGACCGTGGCCACCTGACGGGCCGGCTCGGGCAGGCGTCCGGCCATGGGCTCGAGGGTGGACTCGACGGTCCGGAGGGCTTCGGTGAACAGACGGTCGACCTGACCGGCCCGGCGGACGGCCTCGGTTCGCACGGCGAGGTAGCCCGGGCCGAAGGTCTCGTGGCTGGCCAGGCGCCGGCTGAGGGCGACCCGGCCGACTTGGAGCCGCTGGAGGCCCAGCACCCCGAGCCCCACCGCGGTGTCGACGGCACCCTTGGCGAACTGGCCGAAGCGGGCGAACTCGTCACGGTCGGTGAAGTCGGCGGACATGGTGAGCCTCCTTGGCTTGCTGGTCTCGTGCCTGGTTTGCCTACCATTGTATCGCGCGTGGATAACAGTTGCAAGCATTGCCGGTCCGAGGGGCTCCTGCCGGTGGTGGCGCGGGGCCGGTAGCCTCACCATTTCGTGGACGCCAGCGCACCGGCGGTGGTGGCGGTGGTGGTCACGAGGGACCCCGGGCCCTGGTTCGAGGGGACCCTCCGGGCCCTCGCCGCCCAGGACTATCCCCAGCTAGTGGTGGTCGTGGTGGCGGCTGGGGGCGCGGACCCGACCGAACGGGTGGGCCGGGTCTTTCCCGACGCCTTCGTCCGGGTGACCGAGGAGCCCCTCGCCTTCGGTGCTGCGGCCAACCAAGTCCTCGGCATGGTGGAGGGGGCGACCTTCTTCTTGGTCTGCCACGACGACTGCGCCCCGGACCCCTCGGCGGTCCGGCTCATGGTCGAAGAGTCGTTCCGGTCCAATGCGGCGGTCGTGGCCCCGAAGATGGTCAGCTGGGACGACCCCCTCATGCTCGTGCATGTGGGCATGAATGCTGACAAGACCGGCGCCGTGGTGGACCGGGTCCAGAGTCCCGAGATCGACCACGGCCAACACGACGGGGTGAGGGACGTCTTCGTCGCCCCGAGCGGATGTGTCCTGATCCGGGCCGACCTCATGACCGAGCTCGGCGGGTTCGATCCCGGCATCGTGGCCATGGCCGAGGACCTCGACCTGTGCTGGCGGGCCCAGGTGACCGGGGCCCGGGTGATCGTGGCCCCCGACGCCCGCGTCCGGCACTTAGAGGTCATCGCACCGGGCGTCGAGCCGGTGCTCACCGGCGCCGACGCCGGCGCCACCCTCCAGGCCCTCCAGCGCCGCCACGAGCTGCGCGCCGTGCTCAAGTGCTACAGCGGCCTGCACCTCCTCCGGGTCCTGCCCCAGGTCGCCGCCCTCAATCTCGGCGAGGCCCTGGTCGCTTTGGTCGCCCGGGACCGGGGTCGGCTCCGGGCGGTTCTCGGGGCCTGGCGGTGGAACCTGGCCCACCGAGCCGAGCTCCTCGAGGCCCGCCGGCGACTGCAGCGCTCCCGGGTCGCCACCGACAACCAGGTCCGCCGGAACCAGCTACGGGGGAGCGCCCGGCTCTCCGAGTACATCTCCAATGTGAGCCACCTCGGCTTCGAGGCCACCCATGCCCGGGTCGGGGCGCTCTCCCGGGACGACGAGGCCGAGATGCCCGAGCTGACCGGATCCATCGCCGGCGCCTTCTCCGAGGACGACACCTTCGACGAGGACTGGGACGACCGCGGCCGACTGGCCCCGCGTGGCCCAACCCGCTCCCGGCTCCTGGCCAGCCGCCGCTCCAGGCTCCTCGCCGCGCTGGTGATCACCCTCTTGCTCGTGATCGGGGTGCGGCACCTGATCGGCGGCGCCTTCCCGGCCATCGGTCAGTTCCTCCCGCTCTCGTCGTGGTCGGCCACGTGGCACCAGTTCTTCGCCAGCTGGCATGCCCAGGGGGTCGGGACCACCGCCCCGTCGTCCCCCGCCTATGCCGCCCTCGGCGCGCTCGCCACCGTGCTCTTGGGCGGCATGGGGCTCACCCAGAAGGTGCTGATCTTCGGCTGCGTGCCGGTCGGCGCCTGGGGCGTCTCCCGCCTCTTGGGCCCTTTCGGCTCGCGCCGGGGCCGGCTGTTGGGGGCGGCCGCCTATCTGGGCCTCCCGCTCGTCTACGACGCCTTGGCCCGGGGACGTCTCGACGCGATGGTGGCGTACGCGCTGGCCCCGTGGATCATCTCGGCCCTCATGCGGGCCACCACCCTGGAACCCTTCGGTGTGGCGGGCCTCGGTCGTCACGGTCGCCAGCCCCGGACCCAGCTGCTCGGCCTCGGGGTCCTCATCGCCATCGGCATCGCCTTCGTCCCCGCGATCGTCGTCGACGTGGCGATCGCCGCGGTCGGTCTGTGGCTGGGGTCGTGGTTCTCGAAGACGAGCGCCGAGGCGGGGCGGGCCGTTCGGATGGCCGTGGGCGCCGTCGGCGTCGCCCTCGTCCTGTGCGCACCGTGGGTGATCGGCGTCGCCCTCTCGGGCCCCCATGCCTTGGGTGTGCTCGGGCTGCCCTCAGCGCCGTCGCGCGCCGTCGGCTGGTCGGCCCTGCTCCGCTTCGACCTCGGTCCGGTCGGGGGGTCTCCGTTGAGCTGGTTGCTCCCGGTCGCCGGCCTCCTCCCGGTCCTCATCGGAGCCGGACCCCGGCTGGCCTGGGCTGCCCGGCTGTGGACGATGGCGTTGGTCTCCTTCGGCCTCGGGCTCGTGGTCGACCGGGGCTGGACCGGCTCCTTCGCCCCCGGCGTCGACGTCCTCTTGGTGCCGGCGGCCGCCGCGATCGCCGCCGCTGTGGGCCTCGGCGTCGCCGCGTTCGAGACCGACCTCATCGGCCAGCGCTTCAGCTGGCGCCAGTTGGCCACCTCGCTCATGATGCTGGCGGCTGCCTTCGGGATGCTCCCGGTCGCCGCCGAGGTGACCAACGGGAGCTTCGGGCTGCCGGCCAACGGCTACGAACGCTCGCTGCAGTTCATCGCCGTCACCCCGGGCGACTCCTACCGCGTGCTCTGGCTGGGGGACCCCGCCGCATTGCCGCTCGGGTCGTGGTCGATCTCGCCCGGCCTCGCCTATGCCACCACCGACACCGGTCCGCCGAACGCGGCCGACCTCTACGGCCCGGCCGCGCCGGGGCCGGCCGAGCAGCTGGCCGCCGCCGTCGAGCTGGCCCGAGCGGGCAAGACCGTGCACCTCGGCCGCCTGCTCGCCCCGGAGGCCGTCCGCTACGTGGTCGTGGTGGAGAACCTGGCACCGAGCGCCGTCGGCCTGGGCGGGACGGTCCCCTACCCGGTGCCCGCCGACGTGGTCTCGGCGCTCGACCAGCAAGGGGACCTCCGCCAGGTTCCGGGCGGGGAGGGCTTCTTGGTCTACGACAACACCGCGGCCATCCCCGAACGGGCGACCCGCGCCGCCGGACTCGTCACCGGGACGAAAGCGGCGTCCGGTCCCGCCGCCGGCCTGAGCCTGCCCTCGCCCGGGGACCTCTCGGGTTGGCACCCGGCGCTCGGGACCAACTCGGGGTCGGGCTACACCGGATCGCTGCGTGCCGGAACCCTCTATGCCGCCCTGGCTCCGGCCGGTGCCTTCCACCTGAGCGTCGGGGGCACCGCCCTGCCGGTCGCCCCGGCGTTCTCCTGGGCGGCCCAGTTCAAGGTGGCGCGCGCCGGGCCGGGGACGCTCGTGTTCTCGTCCGTGCCGTTGGCTGGGATCGGTGCCGCCCTCGAGCTCGTGCTCTGGGTGCTGGTGGTCGGCCTGCTCTTCGACCGTCGCTTCGCCCTGCGGGCCCGGATGCGGGCGTTGGCGAGCGCCCAGCCGAGCGAGACCGTCCTTCGGCCGGCCACGCCCGCGTCGCCGAGGAGCCGACGGCGCGAGCGGGTCGGGGGACCGCCGTGAGCACCGAGCCGCCCGGCTTCTTCGACGACGGGGTCGACGGCGCGCCCGCCGATGTCCCCGAGTCGGTTCCGAGGCCCCGCTCCCCCTATCGCATCGCCCTCGTGGTGGCCATCGTTGCGGCCGGGGTGGCCGGGGGGGTGGTGGACGCCGTGGTGTCCCGGCCCGCACCGATCCAGCCCCCGGGGGTGCCGGCGAACGAGATCGCGCCGGCCGCCGTCGAGTCCTCGGCCTGGTACTGCGCCGGCGGGACGCCGGCCAACGGCTCGACCGCAGCGGAGACCCTCCACCTCTTGAACACCACCGGCCACCAGGCGACAGCCACCTTGAGCGCGGTGAGCGACACCGGGGCCCACAAGAGCGAGCGGGTGGTGATCCCCTCGTTCACCCAGATCGAAGAGGTCCCCGGCGCCCTCGCCGGCGGCGGGTTCGTGGCCGCCACGGTGACGGTGGCCGGCGGTGGGGTGTTGGTCACCGAGTCGGTGGCCGGCCCGCTCGGCTGGTCGGTGACCCCGTGCTCACGTTCCACCGCGACCGACTGGTACTTCGCCTCGGGCTCGACGGTCAACGGGGGCACCCTGGCCATCTCGCTGTACAACCCGACCTCCACCGTGGCGGTGGTGGACATGACGTTCGCCACCCCTTCGGGCATCTCGCAGCCCCAGCCGTTCGAGGGCATCGTGGTGGCGCCGGGGAGCCTGGCGGTCGAGCAGATCGACCACTACGTCCAGGACGCCCGGTCGGTCTCGACGGTGGTTTCGGTACGGACCGGCTCGGTGGTCGCGGCGGCCCTGCAGACGGTGTCGTCCAATGGTTCCCACGGGCTCTCGGTGCGGTTGGGCTCGCCCCAGCCCGAGCGGGCCTGGGCCCTCCCGCGCTCGATCGACCTCACGGGGGGGCTGAGCGTGGTCACGGTCTTCAACCCCACCTCCCGGAGCGAGCGGGTCCGGATCGACGTGCGGCCGTTCCGCTCCCCTCCGGCCTCCTTCACCCAGTTCGTCGCGCCAACCAGCGCGTGGGTGCTCGAGACGAGTGGCCAGAACCGGATTCCCGACGCGATCCCGTTCCTGGCCACCGTACGGGTCGTCGGGAGAGGGGCGGGCGTGGTGGTCGACCGCAGCGTGGACGCACCGAGCTCCTTCGGCGGGCCCCAGTTCGGGGCGATGAGCGCGCTCGGCCTGACAAGTGGGACCCCCGGGGCGACGAGCGCCGTGCTGCCGGGGCCCGGCACCGACGCCCACCCGGCTGTCAACGGGGCCGCGGTGGCGACCCTCGATCTCTACAACCCCGGGAGCCGGGGGTCGTCGGCCACGGTGTGGGCCATCCGCGGCAGCCACCTCGTCCGGGTGGCCCGGGCCGAGGTGGCTGCCGGGCGTGCCGTCAGCCTGGCGTCGACGGCCTCCACCGGGGTGCAGCGGGCCGCGGGGATGGGACGGGTGGGCTTCGCCCCGCTCGTGGTCACGGCCTCAGAGCCCCTCTTGGTCTTGGAAGACCTGGTGCCGGCGGCCACCGCCGGGGTGGTGTCGTTGCCGGCGGTGGGGCGGGCCTCGGGCTGAGCCGGCTCAGCCCTCGCCCGGGCCTGGCTCGGGTTGGGGCGGCGGGCTCCACTGTGGCGGTGGCCACTGGGGAGCCGGCCAGCCCGAGGGGGTGGTATTCCGGGGTGCCGGCGGTTGTGCGGCCAGCGCGGCCGCGTGGGTCTGGACCGCTTCGGGTTCGGATTGGGCCACGGCCTCGTCTTCGGCGGCCGCCGGCTCGGGGGCTTTTTCGGCCCGGGAGCCATTCCCGTTGAAGGTTGGGGCCGCCTTCTTGCCGGTGACGTGCACCGGACGCCCATAGGCGTCGTCGACCAGCCGGCCGACCATCGCCCCCTCGATCGTCTCGTCCTCGAGCAGGGCCTTGGCCACGGCGTCGAGCCCCTTGCGGTGACGGGAGAGGACCTCCAGGGCCCGCTCCTCCTGAGCCCGGAGGATCCGCTCGACCTCGTCGTCGATGATCTGACCGGTGTGCTCGGAGTAGTCCCTGGTGTGCATGAGGTCCTCGCCCAGGAACACCTGGCCCTGGGAGCCCCAGGCCATCGGGCCGATGTCCTCGCTCATGCCCCACTCCCGCACCATCTTGCGGGCCAGCTCGGTGTTGCCCACCAGGTCGTTGGCGGCCCCGGTGGAGAGGTCGCCGTAGACGAGGAGTTCGGCCGCCCGGCCACCCATCCGCACGCACAGCGCGTCTTCGATGTGGCTGCGGGGATGGATGTGACGCTCTTCCATCGGGAGCTGCTGGGTGACACCGAGGGCCATGCCGGTGGGGAAGATGGTCACCTTGTGCACGGGGTCGGCGTTCTCGAGCACGTAGGCCAAGACGGCGTGCCCGCCCTCGTGGTAGGCGACGCGCTCCTTCTCGTCGTCCGAGAGGATCAACGACTCGCGTCGCTGGCCCATGAGCACCCGGTCCCGGGCCGACTCGAAGTCGGCCATGGCGATGGAGGGCGAGCCGCGCCGCACCGCGTGCAGGGCGGCTTCGTTCACCAGGTTGGCCAGGTCGGCCCCGCTCATCCCCGGGGTGCCCCGGGCCACGAGGTCGAGGTCGACGTCCGGGCTCATCCGCTTGTCCCGGCAGTGCACCTGGAGGATGGGCAGGCGCTCGTCGAGGTCGGGGAGGGGCACCACGATCTGGCGGTCGAACCGGCCCGGTCGGAGCAGGGCCGGATCCAAGATGTCCGGTCGGTTGGTGGCGGCGATCATGACGACGCCCTCGGCCGGGTCGAACCCGTCCATCTCCGAGAGCATCTGGTTGAGCGTCTGCTCCCGTTCGTCGTGGCCGCCGCCCAGCCCGGCACCCCGCTTTCGGCCGATGGAGTCGATCTCGTCCACGAACACGATGGCCGGGGCCTGCTTGCGGGCCGTCTGGAACAGGTCCCGCACCCGCGAGGCGCCGACGCCGACGAACATCTCCATGAAGTCCGAGCCCGAGACCGAGAGGAAGGGCACGCCGGCCTCCCCGGCCACCGCCCGGGCGAGCAGGGTCTTGCCGGTCCCCGGCGGGCCCACCAAGAGGACGCCCTTTGGGATCTTGGCCCCGATCTCCTTGAAGCGCGCCGGCGTCTTCAAGAAGTCGACCACCTCGGAGATCTCCTGTTTGACGCCGTTGTAGCCGGCGACGTCGCCGAAGGTGGTCGAGGGCCGTTCGGCGCTGTACATCCGGGCCCGCGAGCGACCGATCGACATGATCCCGGACATCTGTCCCCGGGCCTGTCTGGTCATGAGCCACATGACCGCGGCGAACAGGCCGACCAGGAGCACGTAGGGGAGGATCGCCGAGAGGATGCTCGAAGAGGGCTCCGAGAAGTTGACCGCCACCCCGTCCTTGCGCATCGTGTTGACGTCGGTCTGGCTGTAGGGGTTGGGGCCCTGGCTGGTGTAGCTGGTCCCGTCGGTGAGCTTGCCGGTGATCACCCCGGTCGAGTTGTCGATGGTGGCGGTCGCGACGTGCCCGGCCTTCACGTCCCTCAGGTAGTTGGCGTAGTTGATCGAGGTGGCCGAGGAGTGGGGGAGGAGCGAGGGGACTACGAGCACCGCCAGGACCGCGACGATGAGGACGGTCCAGATCCAGCGCCAGCTCTGGTCGTTGCCGCTCGGGTTCGGATTGTTCCCGCCGCCGGGGTTCGGCAGGCGGTTCGGCCGGTCCGGCCGTGACGGACTCACCCGGCCATGCTATGCGCCGGGGTCGGAGCCATGGTACCGGCCGGGCCCGTCGCGGATCGGCTCCAAGCTGGAAGAACGCGTGCGACGGCCCGTCGCTGCCTTCCTGAGCGCCCCAAGATGACGAAACCCCGGCAGTATCGTGGCTCGATGGCCTCCTCCGGCGACGACGAGGGGCGCGACGTCCACCCCGGTGTCCCGGAGCACGGAGCGACGTGGTGGTCGCCCGGATCGAGCCCGGGGCGCTGGTGGGTTCTGGGGCCGGGGGGGGCGCCGAGCCGCGTTCCGGCCTCACGGGCCGATGCCGGCTGGTGGGTGGTGTTCGCCGCCGTCGGTTTCGTCGTCGGCCAGGTGGTGGCCCTGATCGCCGTGGACCTGGCGGCGTCGATCACCGGCAACGGGGTTCGGCTCAGCGCGATCTCCCAGCTGGCCGCCCCACCGGCCTGGTACATCGCCTCGGGCCTGGTCGGTCTGTGGGTGGGGTTCTTCGTGGCGCCGGTGCTCGCGGTCCGGGTGCGTGGGAGCGGGCACCTGGTGGCCGATCTCGGGATCGCGTTTCGCCCGGTCGACGTGGTCGGCGTCGCGATCGGGATCGGCGGCCAGGTGCTGGTGACCCTCCTCTACCTCCCGTTCGTTTCGCACCTGAAGAACTTCCAGGCCCCCACGACCAAGCTCACCGGGGGGGCGCACGGAGGCTCCTTTGCCGTGATCGCCATCATGACCGTGCTCGGGGCGCCGTTCTTCGAGGAGCTGTTCTTTCGCGGGGTCCTGTTCAAGGGTCTCTTGGGGCTCCTCGGGGCGACCGGTTCCCGGCGACAGGCCGGGGCCAAGGCGGGGACGATCGCGCTGGCCGTGGTGGCCGACGGGTTGCTCTTCGGCCTGGCCCACGCCGAGCTCGAGCAGTTGGCCGGCCTGGCGGTCTTCGGATGCATCCTGGCCGTCGTCGCCCTGCGGACCGGCAGGTTGGGGATGAACATGGTCGCCCACGCGACGTTCAACCTCGTCGCGGTGCTCGCCATCGTCTCCAGCCGCGCCGGGCTCGTCCACTGATGGATCTCGGGACCACCGGGCTCGGGACCGAGGAGCCGCCGGTCCCCGTCCACCCCGAGCCGCCGGTCTCCGTGCTCACCCCGTCGTCGTCGTGGCCCGGGTGGCTCCCGCGCGTCGCCAGCGCGGCGGTGATCGTGGGGGTGATCGTGGTGGTGCTGTGGCAGCTGCACCTCAATCTGCTCCTCACCAACACCACCACCACCGGTGGGGACACCGGCTCGCATTTCATCATGCCGGCCTTCCTGCGCAACCACTTGCTCCCGAGCGCCAGGCTCACCGGCTGGGATCCCGGCTGGTACGCGGGCTACCCCATCTACACCTTCTACTTCGTCATCCCCGACCTCATCGCCGCGCTCTTGAGCTACCTCATCCCCTACGGCGTGGCCTTCAAGCTCATGACCGTCCTCGGCTCGGTGCTCATGCCGGTCGGCGCCTGGGCCTGCGGGCGGCTCTTCGGGCTCCGCTCGCCGGGCCCGGCGGCCCTGGCCGCGGCCACCCTGCCGTTCCTCTTCGACTACACCTGGACCATCTACGGGGGGAACCTGTTCTCCACCCTGGCTGGCGAGTACGCCTTCTCGCTCGCGGTTCCGTTGGCCCTCTTGTTCCTCGGGCTGTTCGCCCGGGGCCTGCACACCGGGCGGGGCCGGGGTTGGGCGGCGGTGGTGCTCGCCCTGTGCATCGCCACCCACATCGTCCCGGCCCTCATGGCCCTGGCCGGCGCGGCGGTGCTGGTGGTCCTCGAACTGCTGGGCGGGGCCATCCGAGCCGACGACGCCATGCCCGATCGCTCCGGCCGCTGGCGGCTACGGACCCTGTGGTGGGGTTCCTCCACCGTCGGCCTCGGCCTCGCGCTCTCGGCCTGGTGGCTGGTGCCGTTCCTGCTCGACCTCCGCTACTCGACCCAGATGGGGTATGTGAACGTCACCACCTTCGTCACCTTGTTCTTCCCGAGGGCCGACCTCTGGGCCCTGGTGCTGGCCGGGGTGGCGGTGGTGGTGGCCCTCGTCTCGCGCAGTCGCTTCGGCATCCTCTTCGCCGTGCTCGGCGGGTGCGCCGCCCTCGCCGTCCGTTTCGACCCCCAAGGCGCCCTGTACAACGTCCGGCTGCTCCCGCTGTGGTTCCTCTGCGTCGACCTGATGGTCGGCTGGCTGGCCGCCGTCGTCATCGGCGCCGTCGCGCTCGCCTGGCGGGACTGGCGCCGATCAGGAGACGCCCTCTGTGTCCCGCCGGTCCAGCGTCGCTACCGCTTCGCCCCCGGGGCGCTCGTCGGGCCCCTGGCCGTGCTGCTCGGCGCGCTGGCCGTGGTGATCCCGCCCTTCGTCCTGCCGGCCAACGCGTTGCCGGTCACCCCCGGGGCCGACCAGGTGTCCAACTGGGCGGCCTGGAACTACCGGGGCTTCGAAGGCGCGCCGGCGTACCCCGAGTTCCGGGCGCTCATGGCCACCATGACCAAGGTGGGCGAGCACCACGGGTGTGGGCGGGCCATGTGGGAGTACGACGCCAACGAGAACCGCTTTGGCACCCCCGAAGCGCTCATGGACCTGCCGTACTTCACCGGGGGCTGCATCGACTCCATGGAGGGGTTGCTCTTCGAGTCCTCGGCCACCACCCCGTACCACTTCTTGAACCAGGCCGAGTTCTCGCCCGCCCCCTCCGAGCCGATGGTGGGCCTCGACTACGGACCGGTCGACGTCCCCCTCGGGGTCCAGCACCTCCAGCTCCTCGGGGTGCGCTACCTCATGGTCGACACCACCTCGGTCATCGACGCCGCGCTGGCCGACCCGGCCCTCCACCTGGTGGCCACCACCGGGCCCTGGCACTCCTTCTACGCGAACCAGGCCCTCTCGATCACCTGGGACGTGTTTGAGGTGGCCGACTCCGCCCCGGTCGTCGCCCTCCACGATCTTCCGGCCGTCCTCCAAGGGGTCGGCCAGGCCCAGCCGAGCTGGCTCCCGGTCGCCCAGTCCTGGTACCTCGATCCGGCCCGCTGGGCCGTCGAGCTCGCCGCCGCCGGCCCGGCCCGCTGGCCGCGGGTCAAGGCCGGCCAGCTGCCACAGACGATCCCGGTGGCGCCGGCCACCGTGACCCACATCGTCGAGGGCACCGACACGATCAGCTTCCACGTCGACCGCACCGGATCACCGGTCCTGGTCAAGACGTCCTACTTCCCCAATTGGGTGGCGAGCGGGGCCACGGGCCCGTGGCGGGTCACCCCCAACCTGATGGTGGTGGTCCCGACCAGCCACCAGGTGACGCTCACCTACGGTCAGGGATCGGCCGGGAGGCTGGGCGACGTGATGAGCGCCCTCGGGATCGTCCTCTTGGTGGCCGGCTTCCTCCTCGAGCGCCGGCACCGGAGGGGGAGACGCCGCCGCCGGGCCGAGGAGGCGCCGGTCAGTCCCGCCTGAGGGCTCGCTGGAGCTCCTCGAGCGACTCGACCAACTTCTGGCGGACCGCCTCGGCGGCGGCGAAAGCGGGATGCTCGCCCGCCGGCTGGATCGCCCCGACGATGTCCCGGTACTCGTCCTCCCGGAAGGCCCGCAGGGTCTCGCTGGTCACGTTGCCCGAGGCCGAGACGGCGAGCAACGCCTTGGCGGCGGCGTGGTCGTCGGGCGCCTCGACCACCGTCACCATGTCGTAGCGCCCGAGGGTGAGGTAGACGTCTTTCATCTCGACCCCGAAGTTGGCCAAGACCTCACGGGCCGCATCGAGGCGCGACGGCGACTCCTTGATCGAGGTCACTCCCTGGTGGCTCAGTTTCAAGAGCGAGATGTAGGTCGGCATGACCACCTCCAGTGGTGTGGATCGCGTGCGCTTCCCGGTCCGACGCGGTGCCGGGCACGCGTGCTCGGCACCGCGAGTGTCCGCCTCGCCGGGCACCCGGACAAGCGCGAGCCGATGACGACTCGTTGCATCGAGGTCATCGTGCGGCGCCGGACCGCGCGTTCGATGAGGGGTGCTCGACGAAGTCACGCCCCGGTCGACGCGACGTCACCGACCTCTCGGTGCGCCCGGCCCGGTCAGGCCCGGGGCTCGAGCGCGATGGTCGCCGGGTCGAACGAGTACTCCCAACCCGTCTGCCATGGCCGTTGGGCGACGAGCAAGTCCTCGAGCGGCGCGAGGTGGACGTAGTGCTCGAGCGCCCAATGGGTGGCGTTGTGGCCGACGACGAGGACCCGTTGGCCGTCCCAGCGGGTGCCGAGGTCGACCAGGGCGCCGCCGACCCGGCGCACCGCCTGGCGCCAGCTCTCCCCGCCCGGGTACGGGGTGTCGAGGAATGACGCCCGGGTGGCCGCATGCTCGGCCACCAAACCGCCGTTGCGCTCGCCGTAGTCGCACTCCCGCAGTCGCCAGTCGAAGAGGATCTCGGGACCGCCCGACGCGAAGGCCAAGCGCACCGTCTCCGCCGCCCGGTTGAGGTCCGAACAGAACACGGCGGCCAGGCCGTCATCCCGACGGCGGCGTCCGAGCTCGGCGGCGAGCTGCCGCCCCCGGGGGGAGAGGCGGCTGTGCGACCACCCCGAGGCCCGCCCGGCCTCGTTGTCCTCGCTGATCGAGTGGGTCTCGAAGACCACCTGGACGCTCACCAGGTCCACCTTTCCACGCTGATCGGGTCTGGGGGATCTTCACCATGTCTTGGACCGGGTCCACTGGACCGAGCGGGCCGGTCATCACGACGGCGGTCGTCACGAGGCTCAGAGTGGGCGCACGTCGTCGAGGACGTTTGGGTCCGGGTGACCTTCGGCGAGCGGCATGGCGGTCAGGGCGTGGGGGTCACCCCACACGACGAGCACCTCGGTCGGCACGGCTTCGGTCACGACCTGTGCGTCGCGCTCCAATCGGGTGCGCGGAGCCCGGCCCGAGCGAACCGCGGCCGATGGTGCGCGAAGCCCGGTTGCACCACCGGCCCGGAGCCGGTGCGCCTCGGCACGGCAGGCGGGATACGAGCTCACCCCGCCGGTCAATATCTCCTCGCCGAGCATGGGCACCACCTCGGGTTGCACCACCTCGACGCCCCAGAGCGACCGCTCCAGGTCGAGGAGGTCGAGGAGATCGGTGATCTCTTCGTGACGCACGACTTCGGCCCAGGCCCCCTTGGCCGTGGTGGCGAAATCGTGGCACGGACCCTCACCTCGGTCATGCCAGCGCCCGGCCGGCTGGAGGGCGCTCGTCCAGAGGAACGGGTATCGGCGGTCACAGGTTCGGTAGGCGGGGACCGTCGGTCGCTCGTGGTCCTCCATGCTCAGCTCGGGTCAGCTCAGCTCGGGTCAGCTCAGATGGTGAGGGCGGTCGCCAGCTCGCCCATGGCGACGACGTCGTCGTCCTCGGGTGCCCACTGGGCGCGCAAGATCTCTTCGGGAGCACGGCCGGACAGTTGGTGCCGCGGGCGCTCGAACCATCGGCGAATGCCCCGCTCGTTGTAGGTGCCGGCCAGATCACCCACGATCCTGGCGACGAAATGAGCCCGAAGCGCCACGTCGTCGGGAACCTCACGCTCTCCTTCCAAGTACCGGCGGAGGCTGGAGGGTGCGATCCCCAGGTAGCCGGCCAGCCGAGCAGTCCCAAAGAGGTCGTCGAGCCGGGGGAGTTCGGCCTCGGGGACCGGGGAGGCGGCGAGGCCGGCCCGGACCGTTCGGATCCAGCGGGCGAATGCCTCCGGCTCCGCCTCGGCGTGGGCCTTCCACTCGAACGGGGCGGTGACGCCGATGTCGACGCCGGCTAAGGCCTCGAGCGCCTCGCCGAAGACCGAGGGGCCGAGGGGCCGACGGTGTCGACCACGGCGCTGGGATGCCAGACCCCGATTGCCTCGAGGAGCGCCAGGAGACGGGCCGCCTCCCCTGCCACCCGGGCATCGCCAAACGGGGCCTCAGCGGAGCGAAAGCGGAGCACTGAGATATCCCGAATCCTACCCGTACGGTGTCCTTCCCCTCGCGCCGGGTGGCCTTGCCTTGTCTTGGACCCGGTCCAATGGAGCGACCGGGCCGACCTGGCGTCTGAGCCCGTCCTTCTACATCCCTGTAGTAGGTTTCGGGCCCAAAAGGGGAAGGGTTCGGGCCATGGATCGACGGGCGTCGGGCAGGCTGGAGGCCGAGGTGCTGGCGGTGCTGTGGGCATCTCCCGAACCGGTGTCGGCCGAGGAGGTGCGGCGGCGTCTCGGGGGTGGGCTCGCCCACACGACCGTGAGCACCATCCTCGCCCGCCTCCACGCCAAGGGCGCGGTCATCCGGGAGCTCGTCAGTCGCAACTACGTCTACCGGCCGGTCCTCGACGAGGCCGGGCTGGTGGCCGGCCGGATGCGGGCGCTGCTCGAGGACCAGCGCGACCGGGTCGGGGTCCTCAGCCAGTTCGTGGCCGGCCTGGACCGGCGGGCGCTCGAGGCGCTCCGTCGGGCGCTCGAGGGCGACGGAGGGCGGTGAGCGTCTCATTGCTCACCTGGTGGGGCGGCGCGCTGGCCTCGTGTGCCGGCTTTGTCCTGCTCTCGCCCATGGTCGCCCGCCGCGCCCCGGCCCGCCTCGCCTCGTGGACCCTCTCGCTCGGCTCGCTCGTCCTCGCGGCGGTCTCGGTCGCCCTGCCGCTCGTGCTGTTCGTCGCCTTGTTCGGCCAGTGGGGGCCGGTGGCGGCGATGGGACACTGGTCGGCCCATCTGGTGCGGGACCGGGTCAGCGTGCCGGTGGCGGTCCTCGCACTCGGCACGGTCGTGCTGGCCGGCCAGGGGCTGCTACTCGTCCGGACCGCCTGGCGCGAAGGTCAGGCGCTGTCGGACGCCTGGCGGCTGGCCCGCCGTTCGGCCGGGGCCCTCGTGGTCCTGCCCGACGAACGCCCGACCGTCTTCGCCCTGCCCGGTTGGCCGGGCCGGATCGTGGCCGCCCAACAGCTGCTCCAAGCGCTCAATCCATCGGAGATCCGGGTGGTGCTGGCCCACGAACAGGCCCACCTCGACGGGCGCCACGAGCTGCATCGGGCGGCGGTCTCGCTGGCCAGCGCGCTGAACCCCATGCTCCGGCCGGCCCGTGGGGCGATCAGTTTGGCCACCGAGCGGTGGGCCGACGAACGGGCAGCGATGGTGGTCGGCGACCGCGCCCTCGTGGCCCGGACCATCGGGCACGTGGCTCAGGTCTGTGGGCGCGAGATCCCGGTTTCCCCCTCGATGGCCGCGGCCGGCCCCGGCGTGGCCCTCCGGGTCGAGGCCCTCCTCGCACCCCCCCTCGGTCGCCGAGTGCTCCTGACGGCGACCTTGGCCGTGCTGGCGCTGGTGCCGGCCGGCGCCGCCGTCCACGCCTTGGGCCAGACCAACGACCTGTTCCAGCGGGCTGAGCGCGCCTATGGCACCTCTGCACCGGTCACGACCCCTCTGACCTCGATCAGCACGAAAGCGAGCGAGCACCCATGACCCATTGGCTCACCACCCAGGTCCTCCACCACGGCTATCTGGCAGTGTTCGTGCTCATGGTGCTCGAGTCGGCCTGCATCCCCATCCCGAGCGAGGTGATCATGCTCTTCGGTGGGGCGTTGGCCGGGGGATTGCTGGCCGCCGGCCACCCGTCGGTCAACCTGGTCGGCGTGGCGCTGTGGGGCGCGTTGGGCAACCTCCTCGGTGCGCTCATCGCCTATGGCGTCGGCCGGATCGGCGGTCGTCCGGTGGTCGAGCGCTACGGCCGGTATGTGTTCGTGCGCCGCCACCACCTGGAGAAGGCCGAGGCCTTCTTCGCCCGCCGGGGGGCGCTGGCCGTGCTGATCGGTCGGGTCCTCCCGGTCGTCCGGACCTTCATCAGCCTCCCGGCCGGGGTGGCCGAGATGCCGATCGCCCAGTTCTCGCTGTTCACCTTGCTCGGCAGCCTGCCGTGGACCTTCGCCCTCGCCGGCGCCGGCTACGGCCTCGCTGCCAACTGGTCGAGCGTGGCCTCGGCGTTCGGCGACGTGAGCATCGCCATCGGGGTGCTCGCGGTGGGGGCCATCGGCTGGTGGCTCCTTCGCCCTCGCCGGGCCCAGGCACTCGAGCAGACGTCGTCTCGGGCTGGTTGAGGGCCGCCCCGATCCAAGGAGCCGACCGTGACCCCCGTGCTCATCAGCGTCACCCACGTCGGCATCTACAAGATGAACCTGTTCCAGGCCATCGTGATCGGCCTGATCCAGGGCCTGACCGAGCTCTTCCCGATCTCGAGCCTCGGCCACACCGTGCTCGTCCCGTCGTGGTTCGGGGGCACCTGGGCCCTCCTCGTGAAGCAGGAGTCGGAGCCCGAGAGCCCGTACCTGGCGTTCATCGTCGGCCTGCACCTGGCCACCGCCGTCGTTCTGCTCGGCTTCTACTTCAAAGAGTGGGTCCGGCTCATCGCCGGGTTCTTCACCGCCATCCCCCACCGGCACAACCTGAGCGACGACGAGCGCCTGGCCTGGCTGATCGTGATCGCGACCATCCCGGTCGGGATCTTGGGGCTGGTCTTCGAGCACCAGTTCCGGGTGCTCTTCGCCAAGCCGGTGGCGGCGGCCGGGTTCCTCCTGGCCAACGGCTGCATCCTGGCCGCTGGCGAGATCCAGACCCGGCGACAGCGCCACCTGGAGCTGGCCGTCGAGGCGCCGGCGCACCGCCGGCGGTTCCGGGACACCCACATCGTGGCGATCGACGATGCCGCCGTGCACCAGCTCTCGCGCATCGGGGTGCTCTCGAGCGCGGTGATCGGCGCCGCCCAGGCCCTGGCCCTCTTGGCCGGGATCAGCAGAGAAGGGGTGGCCATGACCGGGGGCATCTTCCGCCGACTCAACCGGCAGAACGCGCTCCGGTTCAGCTTCTTGCTGTCGACCCCGGTGATCTTTGCCGCCGGGGCGTTGAAGATCGGCGACGCGCTCGGCCCGCTCGGCCATGGGATCCGCCCCGAGCTCCTGGCCGGCACGCTGGCCACCGCGGCGACCTCACTCATCGCGGTCATCTTCCTCAGCCGGTGGTTCAGGACCCGCACCCTGGTGCCGTTCATCGCCTGGTGCTTCCTCTTCGGGGCGGCCTCCATCATCCGTTTCGGGATCTTCTAGCCAGCCATCCCTTCGGCCAACCACACCGGCGCCCGACCCTCTGGGCGCGGGGCGCAAAGGGGGGTCTCAGTGGCCGTTCGACCCGTTGGCGGAGCGATGCGTCGTCGAGCTCCACGACCACAAGACCGCCCGCCGGGCCCGGGAGATCTTGCCGGCTCGAATGGGGGTGGGCGCATCGGGGTCCGAGGCGGTCCGGACAGACTCGGGGGCCAGGCTCATGAGCCGCACTCCGGGGGGAGGGTTCACGGCCAGTCCCGCCGGCGCCTCCCGCTTGGCCTCGGCGAGGGCGGCCTCGGCGTCTTCGAGCATGCGCTCGGCCGAGGGCGTGTCGATGTCGAGGGCGGCGAGCCCGACGCTGAGAGCGATGCCGAGCCGGTCGGAGGTCGCCACGGCGGCGATGACTCGCCTGGCCACCTGGCCGGCCCCGTCGGCCCGGTTGTCCTCGAGGGTGGTCGAGGGCATGAGCACGGCGAAGCGGTCGCCACCGACGCGCGCGACCACGTCGGTCGTCCGCACCAGGTGCTGGAGCAGGGAGCCGACCCCGACGAGTACCGCGTCCCCGGCGGCGTGGCCGAAGGTCTCGTTGTACTGCGAGAACCCGTCGACGTCGGCGATGAGCAGGCTGAGCGGCTCGCCGTAGCGCAGGGAGCGGTCGATCTCGGCCTCCAGGTGGGCGGTGAAGACCCGGTCGTTGAGGCACCCGGTCAACGGGTCGGTGTCGGCCAGCTCGTCGAGCTGGCCGAGCAGGGCGTCGTTCAGCGATTCGAGGCGGGTCCGGGCCTGGGCCGACACCAGGGCGACCAGCGTGAGGCCGACCAGAAGACCGGCCCCGACGAGCACCTCGCCGCCGGCGTGGCCGAGGCTCGGGTCGACCAACGAGACGACGGTGAGCTCGAGGGCGCCGGCGACGCCGAGGGCCGCCGTGCCCCAGGCCGGCAGGGTGAGCGCCGATGCCACCACCGGCAACGCGAGCAGGAAGAAGAGCGGGCTGCGGATGCCGCCGTCGAGGTGGACGCAGATCGCCAGGGCGAGGCCCGACGCCAGGGCGGCGCTGAGCGCGTAGGCGTGCCGCCCGTTGCGGGTCACCATCGCGAACGACGCTGGGAGCGCAGCCAAGAGCACGAAGGCGCTGAGGAGCGCCACCGTCTCGATGAGGCTGCGGTGCTGGCCCCGCGGGGTGGCCAGGCAGTAGAGGAGCACGGCGAGCCACTCGCCGGCCAGGACGGCCAGGGCGATCTGCGAGGTCGACCCCCAGGAGGCATGGCGGTGGTCGCTGGTGGCGACCGATGTCGTCGGGTGGGTTGAGGTCACCGAGGCTCCTTGCTCGTGCGGTGTCGGCCCCACGGGGCGGGTGGGCCGGCCACCGGAGCCGTTCCGCCACCGCGCTTCGGCCAATTCTGGCTGGTGGGGACGGTTCTGGCAGGGATGGGCAGACCCCGGCCGAGCGAGGGTCGCCGGCTCCCTTGGTCCTCAGTGGGTCAGCTCGCGCTCAGCTGCGATCTTCAAGATGACCCGCTCGCTCACGATCGGGTTGGCGTAGGGGGCGCCGGTGTACTTCGTGCTGAGCTCGTCGATGTGGGCCCGGGCGGCATCGCCGCGGACCTCGTCCACCACCCGGCCCCGGATCTCGACGTAGTGGTAGGGGTTGGTGGCGTCGATGACGGTGATCGAGACCCGGGGGTCGCGCCGGACGTTTTGGTACTTGCGCCGGTGGACCTCGGTATTGACCAGGATGTGCTCGTCGTCGGCGTCGACCCACATCACGTTGGTCTGGGGCCGGCCGTCACCGAACAGGGTGGTCAACGCAGCGAAGTTCTTGGCCTGGGCCAGCGCCTTGGTGCTCTCCTGCAGCATCGTCTCAACGTAGCGGGCGGGCTTCGCCGGTCGATGGAGCCCTGGGCCGACCCGGGCGGTCTGCCCCGGCGAGCCTCGGTTACGCTCTGTTGGCCATGGGCGATCCAGCCGGCGTCTTCAAGGCCTACGACGTGCGTGGCACCTACCCCGACCAGCTCGACGCCGAGCTGTGCCGGGCCATCGGGGCGGCCGTGGCCACCTTCACCGGGGCCGGCCGGATGCTCGTGGTCCGCGACATGCGGCCCTCGGGGGTGGAGCTCTCTCATGCCTTCTCTGTGGGGGCCCGGGCCGCCGGGGCGGCGGTCATCGACCTCGGCATGGCCTCCACCGACTTCTTGTACTTCGCCTCGGGCACCCTCGACGCCCCCGGGGTCATGTTCACCGCCTCGCACAACCCGGCCAACTACAACGGGATCAAGTTCTGCCGGTCGGGGGCCCGCCCGATCGGCCGGGACACCGGCCTCCTCGAGATCCAGCGGCTGGCGGTCGAGTATCTGGCCAAGGCGCCCCAAGGGCCGAGGGGACCGGCGCCCGAGCACCTGGAGCTCCTCGAGGCCTACGCCGCCCACGTCCGCTCGTTCGTCGACGTCGGCTCGCTCCGGGCCTTGAAGGTGGTGGCCGACACGGCCAACGGGATGGGTGGGCTGGTGGCCCCGATGGTCTTTCGACCCCTGCCCTTCGAGCTGACCGTCCTCTACCCCGAGCTCGACGGGACCTTCCCCAACCATCCGGCCGACCCCATCCAAGAGGAGAACCTGGTCGACCTGAAGCGGGCGGTCATCGAGGGGGGTGCCGACGTGGGGCTCGCCTTCGACGGCGACGCCGACCGGGTGTTTTTGGTCGACGAGCGGGGCCAGAGCGTCTCGGGCTCGCTCACCACCGCCTTGGTGGCGGCCTCGATGCTCGCCAAGCACCCCGGGGCCACCGTCCTCTACAACCTGATCTGTTCGAAGGTGGTCCCCGAGACCATCGCCGAGCTCGGGGGGGTGGGCGTGAAGACCCGGGTCGGGCACTCCTACGTGAAGGCGGTGATGGCCGAGACCGGGGCGGTCTTCGGCGGCGAGCACTCCGGCCACTACTACTTCGCCGACAACTTCCGGGCCGACTCGGGCATCATCGCCGCCATGGTGGTGCTCGAGCTCATGAGCACCTCGGCCGCGCCCCTCTCGGCGCTCCTCGCCCCCTACCGCCGCTACGCCGACTCCGGGGAGATCAACACCGAGGTGAAGGACCCGGCCGCGGTGGTCGAGCGGGTGGCCGAGCGGGTAGGCGGCGAGGGCGCGGCCATCGAGCGCCTCGACGGCCTGAGTGTGGACCACGGCGATTGGTGGTACAACCTGCGGCCGTCCAACACCGAGCCCTTGCTGCGCCTCAACGTCGAGGCGGCCAGCGAGGAGGCCTGTGCCCGCCACGTGCACGAGGTGTTGGACCTGGTGGCCGAGCTGACCGACGAGGGATGAGCAAAGGACGACGACCATGCCCCTGGACCCGCTGTTGATCGAGCTCTTGGCCTGTCCGGAGGACAAGGGCCCGCTCCTCTACTTCGCCGACGAGGACATCCTCTACAACCCGCGCCTCAAGCGCCTCTACAAGATCGTCGACGAGATCCCGGTCATGCTCATCGACGAGGCGGTGCCGGTCGACGAGGCCGAGCACCAGCGCCTGGTGACCAAGGCCGAGGCCGGCGGGGCCCAGGAGACCGGCAAGCCGGCCGAGACCACCGGGGGATGACCCAAGCGCTCGAGGCGAGGTTCCCCTCGCCCCTCGGTGTCGACTCGCTGTCCATGTGGAGCCTGGCTGCCGGGCTCCCCGAGCAGATCGCCGACGCGCTCGATGCCGGGTTGTCGGTCGAAGACCCCGCCGACGGCGACCGGATCGACTCGGTGGCCGTGCTCGGCATGGGGGGGAGCGGCATCGCCGGCGACGTCCTGGCCGCAGCGGCCTCCAGCACCTGTCCGGTGCCGGTCGGGGTGGTCAAGTCCTACGACCTGCCGAGGTGGGTCGGCCCCCGCACCCTCGTCTTCGCCGTGTCGTGCTCGGGCGACACCGAGGAGACCCTGACCACGACCGGTGCCGCCTTGGCCGCCGGCGCCTCGGTGGTGGTCGTCTGCGGGGGTGGGGCGCTCGGAGTGTTGGCCGGGGAGCGGGGCCTCCCGATGGTCCCGGTGCCGGCGATCCCCCAGCCACGCGCCGCCATTGGGGCCATGGCCGTACCGCTCCTTGTCATGGCGGACCGCTTGGGGCTGCTCCCGGGGATGGGCGAGGAGGTGGCCCAGGCGATCGAGCACCTGAGCCGGCGACGGGACCAGCTGGTCGGGCCAGACAGCCCGGCCCGGGAGCTGGCGGCCAAGATCGACCGGACCATCCCCCTCGTCCACGGCGCCCAGGGCCTTGGCTCGGTGGCCGCGTCGCGCTGGAAGACCCAGGTGAACGAGAACGCCAAGGCCCCGGCCTTCTGGTCGGCCCAGCCCGAGCTCTGCCACAACGAGATCGCCGGATGGGCCCAGTACGGGGACATCACCCGCCAGGTGGTCAGCGCGATCGAGCTGCGGACCGACGACGACCACCCCCAGGTGGCCCGGCGCTTCGACTGGGTCTCCGAGGTGCTGCTCGAGGTGGTGGGCGACGTCCTCACCGTGCGGGCCGAGGGGGAGAGCCCGATCGGCCGGTTCTTCGACCTGGTGCTGGTGGGGGACTTCGTCTCGCTCCACCTGGCCGACCACAACGGGGCCGACCCCGGGCCGGTGCCGATCCTCTCCGAGCTGAAAGCCGCAGTGGCTCGCTGAAGATCCGCCGGTGCGCGGTGGTGCCGACGAGCTCGGCGTCTTGATCGTCAGCTGGGCCCACTGGCTCCTCGCGGGCCGGAGCGCAGTTGCCCGCACCTCCGAGTTCCCCGGGTCATCATGGCCACGCCAGGGCGACCAACTCCCCGCACAGCTCGTCGATCTCCTTCGCCGTCCGGACGAAGTCGGCCGGTCGCCCGCCGATCGGATCGACCACGTCGTCATCGGGCGAGGACCCGAGCAGCTCGGTTCGGGTCCGCTCCACCCCCACCCGGGCGAGCCAGGCGGCGAGCGCTTCGCCATCCGTTCGGCCTCCGGCCTCGGTGCCCCGTCGGACGAGTTCTTTCAGGGTGAAGCTCCGGTCCCAGACTTGGGGGACGGCCACGGCGACCTCGCGGACGTGCTCTCGGGTCATCCCGAGCACGAGCTCGGCGACGGCCAGCGCCTCTGGGCTCACCTGCGCGCTGACGAAGGCCGGGAGGACCGGGGGAGTGAAGCCGAGGGCCGCCAGCGCGTCCTCGGTCTCGACCGGCAGTGGCGCCCCGCCGGGGAGGAGCCCGGCCGAGCCAACCTCCATCCCCACCCCTCGGGCGGCCAGCCGTCTGGTCAGGATCACCTGGGCCATCGGGGAGCGGTGCTGGTTGCCGGTGCAGACGAAGAGGACGCCGATGGCGGCCGAGTGTAGGCCGCCCGCCGGGCCTAGAAGCTGGCCGGAAGCAGCGGGCTCAGGCTCTGGAAGAAGAAGAAGAGCAGCGCGAGCACCGGGATGAGGCCGACCGCCGCGACGCTAAGGCGCCCGTACCAGTGCTGGCGGCGGCGGAGGAGGAACCAGATGCCCCCGACCACGACGGCCACCGCGACCCCCCAGCCGACCGCCAGCCACGGCGACCCACCGCTCTGGCCGGCGAGCTGGGTCTGGCTGTGCGTGGTCCCCTGGCTCACGTGCTCGGCCCCGTCGATGGGGTGGTTGACGGTCGCGATCGGGGCCGGCGTGCTCACCATCGTGGCTTGGACCACGAGGCGCTGGGCGGCGCTGAAGCGGGGGTTGCAGGTGGTGAGGGTGAGGGTGGGCGCCGTGGTGGGGTCGAGG
>JAJYVS010000078.1 GCA_021791895.1 Actinomycetes bacterium
AGGCAGCCGACCGTTGCAGCCGAGTGATCGATAGTGAGCGGTCACTCATGCCACACCCCTTCTCGGGGTTCCCTTGCGGGTTCTGGCCTCACCGGAGGCGGCCTTCCGAGACTGCGAAGGTCTTACGCTCCCTCCTCCGGTGCCGGATGGTCCGACATCAGAGCCGAGTCCCCCACCGCTACCGGTGGGACTGCTGGGCTTCGGGGCCGCAGCTCCAACTGAGCTGCAACTGGCAATGTCCGGCCAGTCGCGGAGGTTTTTTGCTGCATTGGCGTCTCGGTCAACCAACTCGCCGGTCAACACACAGACGAGTTGTTTGGCGAGCTTCTTCGGCTCGATCAACCGACAACCACACGCGTGATGGATCTTCGATGAGGAGAACCAGCGGTCGGCGACCGTCAGGGTGGTTCCTCTCCACGCCATCTTGTAGGTGAGCTGTGGCCTGATCTGGCCGAGTGCAGCGTCAGACACGGACCGCCGGAATGCCCGCCGGCCCATGCTCTTTTTCATGGCAGCGAGGTCGAGATCTTCGATGACCACCTCGCTGTAGGTGTCCACCAGCATCGTGGTGAGCTGGTGGGATGCCTGCTTGCGCAGGGAGACGCATCTCCGGTCGAGGGATGCGAGCTTGGCTTTCGCCGCATCATGTCCTCGGGATCCGGGGATACGCCTGATCTGTGAGCGGCCCACCCGACGGCGCTCGACGAGCGTCGCCCGCAGTGGAGCGGGGTTCTCGACTTCGGTGATGTCGCCGTTCGAGTCGGCGATGGTGGCGAGCACCCGTAGCCCGAGGTCGACCCCCGCACGGCCATCCTTGGTCGGACCCGGGCGTGGGTGGTCCTCGACGAGACAGGAGAACGAGACAAACAGCCGTCCCCATCTCTCTTTCAGGGTGGCGTTGAGGACTCGGGCCTTACCCGAGTGGACCAGGCGTTCGAGGCGGCGGGTGTTCTCCATCGACCGGAGGGCACCCACCACCGGCAAGGTGATGGTCCGCCGATCCGGCTCGACCCGCATGACCCCGGTGGTGAAACGCACCCTGGCCTGGTCTTTCCTGCGGGACCGGAGCTTCGGGAACCCGACCTTTCTACCCTTGCGCTTGCCGGATTTTGAGTCAGACCAGTTCTTCAGGGCGACACACAGGTCGGCGATCCCCGTGGAGTACGCCTCCTTCGAGTTCTCACCCCACCACGGGGCGACGGTCGTCTTCTCGGCGTTGAAGCGCTTGCGCAGGGCGTAGAGGTTCCACGGCACCGATGTGTGGGAGGGATCGACCTTCTTCGCATCCATGTCGGCCTTCACCTGGCCGAGCGCCCAGTTGTAGGCGAACCGGCGACCACCGAAGTGCGAGCGGACCCGGGAGGCGGCCTCGGGGTCGTCCGGCCAGGCGACCTCGAACATGAATCCCCGAGCGATCCATCCATCGGGGATGGCGAACTTCCCCCCAGGGGAGCGTTTCTTGGGCGTGCTCGCCACCTCGGCCGCTGTTCCGTTGAGCGCCGCCACCTCAGCCATCGTGACCACCGCCGCTCGTGGCCACTTCGACAGCCTTGGCCGCCCGGTGAGCGGCCGAACGCCGGCCGTAGAGGCGAGCGCACAGCGAGGTCATCAGCTCGGTCATGTCCCGCACCAGGTCGTCGTCGACTTCTCCGTCATCGACTATCACCATGCGGCGATTCCCGGCATCCAGGGCGCCGGCCACGTACTCTGCCCCGAACCTGGCGAAGCGGTCCCGGTGTTCGACGATGATGGTCGTCACCGTGGGGTCTCGAAGGAGTCCCAGGAACTTCCGCCGCCTCCCGTTGAGTGCAGAGCCGACCTCGGTCACCACCTGATTGACCGAGTAGCCATTGGAGGTGGCCCAAGCAGTCACTCTCGCTACCTGGGCGTCAAGGTCGGCCTTCTGGTCAGCCGAGGAAACGCGGGCATAGACGGCGGTCGTCCCGTCAGGTTGCGGGCCAGCGCCAGACAGGCTCCCGACCAGAATGAGCCCGCCCACCCGCCGTGCGGGGACCGGCAGCCGGCCTTGTCGGAACCACCGATAGGCGGTCTGGGGATGGATGTTCTGGGAGTCGGCCCACTCAGCCAAGTTCATCACCGCTCAGTGTGGATCGGAGGTGTGACAACTGTTCGCACCCCATGGCCGTCGGAGCGGACCGGCGTCCCCGTGGTGGCGTGCATTGTCGGGGACGCCCAGGCGGGCAAGACGCTCGCGAGCCGGGTGCCGAGCTGGATCACCGCCGTGGCCGCGAGTGATCGGGCGGGAGGGTCTGCATCAACACGACCGTCGCAGAGTGTCCGGTAGTCCCGTATACTATGCGGTGGAGGTGGACGATGTCGCTTGTCGAGATGCTGGAGTCGGTCGGAGTCAGCGAGGAAGATGCCCAGGAAGTGGTGCGCCAGGAGATCGCAGCGGCCCGCACTCCCCTGGCAGCTCTCTCGGCCGAGCAGGACGAATTCCTAGGTCGCCACGGAGGCGTCGAGGCGCCGGGGCGCACCGACGCCGGCAGAGCCAAGATGCTCGCCCTGTCGGCAGTCGGGAATACCGCCGCCCTGGCGGCGACCAGCATCTCGGTCAAGGACGCCGCCGCTCGCATGGGGCTGGACCCATCCCGAGTGCATCACCGCATCGGGGACAGAGCTCTCTACGCTTACAAGATCGGCTCCCGCCTTCGGCTCCCCCTCTGGCAGTTCGATGGCGACGGAACGCCACTGCCCAACCTCCGCTCAGTCCTTTCGTCACTGTCTCCGGACCTGCACCCACTGGCCGTTGACGGCTTCATGGGCAGTCCGAATGCCGACCTCGTGATCGGCGACGTTCCCGTCTCTCCCTCCCACTGGTTGGCGGCCGGCGGGGATGCCAGGGCCGTCACGGCCCTGGCTCGCGACATCGGCGTGTGGTGAAGCTCCCCGCCCCAGGTCACGGCGATGTGGCGATCTCGGACGGGGACATCAAAACGGAGGGCGACCTTGCTCTGTGGCGGGTCCACGCCACAATCGGCGACCATATGTTGGCTTGGAACGAGCTACGTCACTGGGGTCCGGTAGCGACCATGCGCTTCGATCCGCACCTGCCACCGCCTCGTAGCCAGGACCGGGCGGTCGCCTACGCCGGTCTAGCCATTCCGGATGTCCTCGCCGAGACGTACCAGCAGACCAGGGTCGTCGACCGAGGCGCCAAGGGGGCGTACCTCGCCGGTTGGTGCCCAACCCGGCCGCTCCGACTACTCGACCTCACGGGGAGCTGGCCGATCAGGGCCGGGGCCTCGTACACGATCAACTCTGGCCGGAAGGACCACTGTCGCCTGTGGGCGCAGGCGATCTGCACCAGCCAGCCTGACATCGACGGGCTCTGGCACCACTCGGCGATGACCGGCGGGGCTCTCGTGACCTTGTTCGCTCCAGCCGCCGACAGCTTCCCGGCCCGCCCCAACCTCGACCTGCCTCTGACTCACCCTGGACTCCACGTCCTGCTCCTCGACGCTTGCAGGAGCATCGGGTATCGGCTGATTTGATCGGCGTCCTTCGGCCATAACCACATCCCGTCGATCCGCCGCTCTCTACCCGGGCATGAGCGCCACCCGAGCACGCCGGCCCCAAGGCCGTCCCACCGGCGGCCAGTTCGCCGCCAAGTCCAACCCCGAGTGCCCGGTCGATCTGGATCCATTCGACCTGGAACCGGCGAACTCCGGGGCGGACGCCCCGACAGTGGTGCGACCCGACGGCACTCAGGAGTGGCGCCAGAACGGGCAGTTCCACCGGGACGGCGGGCCGGCCATCGTTCGCCTCGACGGCAGCGAGAGATGGCACCAGAACGGCCGTCTCCACCGGGACGGTGGCCCGGCGGTCGTCAAGGCAGACGGCACTCGGGAATGGCGCCAGCACGGCCGTCTCCACCGGGACGGTGGCCCGGCGGTCACCCGACCCGACGGCACCGAGCGGTGGTGCCAGCACGGCGAACCCCATCGCGACGGGGGTCCAGCGGTCACCTGGCCCGATGGGACCGAGATCTGGAGCCAGCACGGCGAACTCCACCGAGACGACGGCCCGGCGGTCACCCGCCCCGATGGGACCGAGATCTGGTACCGCCACGGCGAGATGTTCGATCCGCCGGACTGGTT
>JAJYVS010000044.1 GCA_021791895.1 Actinomycetes bacterium
TGGCGAGCTGTGCGGCGCGCGACGGGCGCGGCGGCGCCGGGGCCGGGTACCGCTCCGGGTCACCCATGATGGCCGCGGCCCGGGCCGCGAACACCTCGTCCGCCTCGAGCTCGCTCGGCAGGGCGAGCAGGTTCCAGAGGCGGGCCATCGCCCGGCCGACCACCGGGTCGCTCTGGCTCGCCGCCATCAGCGCACCGAGCCGCTCCCCGGCGGCCCGGTCGGCGCGACCCCCGCCGGGGTCGGCGCCCGAGCGGTCCATCTCCACCGCATGGCGCCACCACGGGGCCACCTCGGTCCGGCACGCCTCCTCGTAGCAGAGCGCCCGGTCCGAGGGGTCGTCGGATCCGACCATCGCCTCGGCCAGCCGGACCGCCTGGAGCAGGGCCAGGGAGCACCCCCGGCCGTACAGGGGGTTGGTGCAGGTGTGGGCATCGCCGAGGGCGTGGAAGTCCACCACGCTCGGCCGACCGTCGGGCTCGGTGAAGTGGCGGATGCGGTTGAGGAGGCCGCCCATCGGCCGCACCGCCCCCACCGGCTCGAGGTCCAGCCCCTCCAGCCACTCGTTTGGGCCGGGCAGCGCCCGGGCGGCCCGATCGAAGCTGTCGGGGTCGGCGAGCGCCCGCCGGAGGACCCGGTCGCCTGCCGGGACCGCCAGGGTGGCCGAGACCATGGCCCCGTCTCCCGGCACGACGAGGTACTTCAGGAACTCGAGGTCCCCGCCGGCCTTGGGGGTGGGCGGCGTGGCCACCCGGCCGGTGCTCCGGTACCAACGGGTCAGGTAGACAAGGCCGCTCTCGTCCACCCGCTCGCGCACCGTCGCCCCGATCGGAGCCAGCCACGCGGCGACGTCGCCTCGCCGTCCGGTGGCGGCCACGACCGGTCCGGCCAGCTCCGTGCCGTCCTCGAGGACCACGCCATCGACCGCCGGGGCCCCGCGTCGGCGGCCAGGAACGAGACCGGCCACCCTCGCCCCGCTCCGCAGGACCACAGCCGGCTCAGCCGCCACCGCCCGCCGCAGCACCCACTCGAAGGTGCTCCGGCGCACGAGCAGGACCGCCAGGTCCTCGTCGCCCGGCTGCGGCTCGCCCAGGGCGGCCGTGCCCGACATCGTCGTGCACCCCTCGGCGAGGAGAGCGTCGAGCAGGTCGGGGAGGTGCTCGCGCAGCAAGAGGATGATCCGGGCCAGGAACCCGTGGGTCTGATGGACCTGGGTGGCCCCCGGCCGCTCGAGCGCGAAGGCCGCGTCGGCCGAGCCCAGCTCGGGCAACGGGTCCCCTTCGACCAGCGTCACCTCGATCCCGCCCCGGGCCAGGGCCAGGGCGGCACAGAGCCCGCCGAACCCGCCGCCCGCCACGACCACCCGCTCGGCCCCCACCGGAGAGGTAAGGTAACACACGTTGCCAAATCTTGACGTGGCCGGGCGCCCCCGCCGATTCACCGGCCTGCCCGCCGACGTCCGTCGGCGGCAGCGCCGGGATCTCCTTGTCGACGCGGCCTTCGACCTCATGGGGACCGGGGGGCTCGAGGCCATGACGGTGCGGGCGGTCCTCGAGCGGTCCCAGCTCAACCCCCGCTACTTCTACGAGAGCTTCGCCGACCTCGACCAGCTGGCGGTGGCGGTCTACGACCGGGTGGTCGGGGAGCTGGGCGAGGTCGTGACGGGCGCGTTGGCCGGCGCCGGCGACCTCCCCGCCGACCAGGCCCGGGCAGTGGTGGCGTGCATCGTCGCCTTCGTGGCCGGGGACCGGAGGCGGGGTCGGGTCCTCTATGTCACCGGGGCCGCCAGCGAGGCGCTCAGCCGTCGCCGGACCGAGACCGCGGGGCTGGTGGTGGCCTTCGTGGAGCACCACGCGGCGGCGGGGCGCCACGGTGTGGACCACCGGGACCTCGTCGGTCGGGTGGCCACGTCGATCCTGGTCGGCGGATTCAACCAGCTACTGGTGGACTGGCTGGCCGGCCGGATTCCCATCTCGGCCGCCGAACTCGCGGAGGACGCGACCGCCCTGTTCCTCGCCCTCGGCGACGGGGCCGCCACGGTGGCCGCCGGGCGGGCCGCCCGCTCGCGCTAACTCGCGGCCACCGCCGAGCGGGCCTACGGTGTGCCGTGGGCGCAGCGATCCCGAAGCGAGGGGACGAGGTGCGACCCCGCGCGGTCGAGGTCGAGGTGGTGCGCCCGCTGCGGGGCGAGGTGCTGCGGGCCGGGCGACCCCCCGAGGCAAGCGTGCTGCCCGCCGACGAGGACCCGAGGTCCCACCACCTGGCGGTCGAGGTTGACGGCCGGGTGGTCTCGGTGGGCAGCGTCCTCCCGCTGCCCCCGCCGTGGGCACCGGAACGCACCGACGCCTGGCGGATCCGCGGGATGGCCACCCGCGACGGCCAACGCGGCCGGGGCCACGGCGGGCAAATCCTCCTCGGCCTGCTCGAGGCGGTGACCGCGGCGGGGGGTCACCTCGTGTGGTGCGAGGCCCGGGTCGGTGCCGTCCGGTTCTATGAGCGGGCCGGCTTCGCGACGGTCGGCGAGCGCTTCGTGGCCGAGGGGGTCGAGCACATCGCCATGTGGCGGGAGATCTGAGGGCTGACTCAGGCGGCGGCCGGCCGATCGAGGTCGCCCAGGGTCGGCCCCATGAGGTCGACAAAGTTCCCCCGGAAGAACCGTTCGCGCTCTGGCGCCCCGAGTCCGGAGAGCGAGGCCTCGAACCGCTTCATCGGATTGCGCCCCCCCTCGACGTGGGGGTAGTCGGACGAGAAGAGCGCCATCTCGGTCCCGGCCTGCTCGACGATCCACCCCGCGTCCTCGTGCGGATAGGGCGTCACCCGGAGCTGCCGGCGCATCTGCTCGGAGGGCCGCAGCGTCGCCCGCTGCAGTCGCTCCTCGTGCTTCGAGAACGCCTCGGCCGCCGAGTCCATCGCTCGCATGAAGCCGGGCAGCCAGCTCGCACCGAGTTCGATCGCCCCGAACTTGAGGTTCGGGAACCGCTCGAAGACCCCGTCGAGGATGAGCGTGGCCAGGGTCTGCATCGGGGCGTAGGGGATGGCCATATAGGACACCGAGGTGAAGTTGGTGTCGCCACCATGGAAGTCCGGCACCGGCGGGAGACCGTTGCGCTTGTAAACCGGGTTCATGGGCTGCTCCCCGCCGACGTGGAAGACGACCGGCACGCCGGCCTCCTCGGCCTGGGCCCACACCCGGTCGAGACCGACGTGGCTCGGGGAGTACTCCGTGGGCGGACTGGAGGCGACCATGAGGGCCCCGGCGCCGAGCCCGATGGCCTCGGCCGTCGTGGTGGCGGCGCGCTCGATGTCGCAGAGGGGCACGTAGCACACCGGCAGGAGCCGGCGGTCCACGGAGCAGAACTCGACCATGCCGCGGTTGTGGGCGGCGGCCAGCGCGTGGGCGAGCTCAGGGTCACGGTGCAGGTCGAAGGACCGCAGGGGGGCCAGGTAGGTCGTGGTGAACACCAACTGGCTGGCGAAGCCGAGGAGATCGAGGGCGCGCGGTCGGTCCTCGCGCACCATCGCCCCGACCGCCATGTGGTTCTTGCGCAGCATGATCTCCTCGGCGTCCTTGGCCCGGAACGCCGGGTCCCGCTGCTTGGCCAGCACCGAGCCGATGAACGCCGGGCGCTCGCCGGTCCCGAGGGCCTCCGCCAACGCCCCGCGATGCTTCGGGTCGGCGTGGCGCTCGGCATACCCGGGTGGCTCGAAGATGTGCGAGTCGGCGTCGTGCACGACCCGTCCCTCGACGTAGGGCATCGCCCCCTCCCCCACGGTCGCGACCTGGCCGCCCATCTTGCCACCCGGGCGGCGACCCGCGTCGGGCCGTCCGGATCGCGGCGGCGTCGGATCGCCCTCGGGGCCGGGTCCGGCGGGACGGGCGGCGGGCCGGCGGGTCTAGGCCCCGCCGGCCAGGCCGAAGACGACCAGCGCCAGTTCGTGGAGCATCCTGGCCGTCGCGCCCCAGACCCGCTCGCCCTCGACGTCGAAGAACCACAGCGGACGGGCCCCGGAGCCGCTCTGGGGCCATCGGTCGTAGGGATCCCAGGTGTCCTCCCGGTAGACCCCGTCGGCCGTGAGCTCGGCCAGCTCGACGTCGAAGACCCGGGCCACCTCGGCCGGGTTGGGCACCGACCGGGGGCGCCGTTCGAGCACGCCCACCACCGGGAGCACGAGGGCGGCGTTCACCGTGTAGAGCGAGTGCAGCCAGCCCACGACCTCGACCGAGGCCGGTTCGAGGCCGATCTCCTCGTGCGCCTCCCGCAACGCGGCATCCACCGCGCCCTCACCCTTGTCGAGCCGGCCGCCAGGGAAGCTCACCTGGCCGCGGTGGGTCCGGAGCTGCTCCGAGCGCCGGGTGAGCAGGACGCGGGCCTGGCCCGCCTCCTCGAACAGCGCGACGAGGACGGCGGCGGCACCACCCGCGTCGACGGGCCGGGCCGGGACCGGGGGTGAGGCGGGGAGCCCCGGCCACGCCCCCTCGATCGGCGGCTCGGGGCCGGCCTGGCCGACCTGCTCGAGGGCGGCCAGGACCGCGTCGAGCGGGATCTGGCGCCGCCGCTCCGGGGGCAGAGCCGCCCAGGGCGCCGGGCCACCGGGAAATCGTCGGCTCGGGTCCGGAGCGGGCCGATCCGGGGACGCTGTCGTTACATCATCCCCATGCCGCCCATACCGCCCATACCGCCCATGCCGCCGCCCGGAGGCGCCGCCGGGGCGGGCGGCTCGGGCTTGTCGGCCACGAGCGCCTCGGTGGTGAGCAGCAGCCCGGCCACCGACGCCGCGTTCTGGAGCGCCGAGCGCGTGACCTTGGCCGGGTCGATGATCCCCGCCTTCACGAGGTCTTCGAGCTCGCCGGTGAGGGCGTTCAGCCCGACCGGCCCATCGGCCCCCTCGACCTGGCGGACGATGACCGCCCCCTCGTAGCCGGCGTTCGAGGCGATCCACCGCAGCGGCGCCTCGAGGGCCCGGGCCACGATGGCCGCCCCGGTCGCCTCGTCACCCTGAAGCGACGAGGCAGTCCGCTCGACCGACGCCCGGCTGCGCACGAGGGCGGTGCCGCCGCCGGCGACGATCCCCTCCTCGACCGCGGCCCGGGTGGCCGACAGGGCGTCCTCGATGCGGTGCTTCTTCTCCTTCAGCTCGACCTCGGTCGCCGCGCCGACCTTCACCACGGCAACCCCGCCGGCCAGCTTGGCCAGGCGCTCCTGGAGCTTCTCGCGGTCCCAATCCGAGTCGGTGTCCTCGATCTCCCGCTTGATCTGGGCGATCCGGCCGCTCACCTCCCCCTCGTCCCCGCCCCCCTCGACGATGGTGGTGTCGTCCTTGGTCACGATCACCCGGCGGGCCTTACCCAGCAGGTCCAAGGTCGTGCTCTCCAGCTTGAGCCCGATCTCTTCGGAGATCACCTGGCCGCCGGTCAGGACGGCCATGTCCTGGAGCATGGCCTTGCGGCGGTCGCCGAACCCCGGCGCCTTCACCGCCGCCGAGGTGAACGTGCCCCGGATCTTGTTCACCACCAGGGTGGCGAGCGCCTCACCCTCGACGTCCTCGGCCACGATGAGCAGCGGCTTGCCGGTCCCCATGACCTTCTCGAGCACCGGCACGAGGTCGTGCACGGCGGTGATCTTCTGGTTGTAGAAGAGGATCAGGGGGTCGTCGAGGATCGTCTCCTGGCGGTCCTGGTCGGTGACGAAGTACGGCGACAGGTAGCCCTTGTCGAACTGCATGCCCTCGGTGAGCTCGAGCTGGATGCCGAAGGTGTTCGACTCCTCGACGGTCACGGTGCCGTCCTTGCCCACCTTGTCGATGGCCTCGGCCAGCACGTCGCCGATCGCCGCGTCGGCGGCGGAGATCGCGGCCACCTGGGCGATCTCGGTCTTCGAGTCGATCTCCTTGGCCTGGGAGGCGATCGCCTCGACCGCGGCGGCGACCGCCTTCTCCATGCCCCGCTTGAGCGCGGCCGGGACGGCGCCGGCGGCCACGTTGCGCAGGCCCTCGGAGATGAGGGACTGGGCGAGGACGGTGGCGGTGGTGGTGCCGTCGCCGGCCACGTCGTTGGTCTTGGTGGCCACCTCCTTCACCAACTGGGCCCCCATGTTCTCGAAGGGGTCCTCGAGCTCGACCTCGCGGGCGATGGACACGCCGTCGTTGGTGATGGTCGGGGCGCCGAACTTCTTCTCGATGACCACGTTGCGGCCCTTGGGCCCGAGGGTCACCTTCACCGTGTCGGCCAGCTTGTTGATGCCGGCCTCCAGCCCCCGCCGGGCGGGCTCGTCGAATTTCAGGATCTTGGGCATGGGGGTCGATCTCCTTGTCGGTCGTTCGCCTCGGGGACGCCCGGGGGGCCGGGCGGTGCCGCTACTTCTTCTTCGCGCCCACCTTGGCCAGCACGTCGCGGGCCGAGAGGATCAGCAGGTCCTCACCCTCGACGGTGATCTCGGTGCCGCCGTACTTGGAGTAGACGACGGTGTCGCCGACGGCGACGTCGATGGCGATCAGCTCGCCCGTGTTCTCGGCCCGGCGTCCGGGTCCCACGGCCAGCACCTCGCCCTGTTGGGGCTTCTCCTTGGCAGTGTCCGGGATGACCAGGCCCGAGGCGGTGGTCTCCTCGGACTCGCCGGGCCGGACGACGATGCGGTCCTCGAGCGGTTGCAGATTCATCGGTGAGGGCCTCCTTGGCGCTCGTTAGCACTCGAACCTTGTGAGTGCCAACGATAGCGGGCCGAGCGGGGCTCGGCAACCGCCCACCCCAGTCCGGTCGCTCTAAAACAGGCGCCGCCTGACCCGAGGGGCCAGCGCGTCGAGGACCGGCTTAGGCCCCCGGAGCGATCCGAGCAGGAGGATCTCGTGCACCCCGTCCAGGGCCAGCTCGGGCGTGACGTCGTCGGCCACCTGGAGGATCCCGATGATCCGAAAGTCGAGCTTGGTCCCGTTGGTCACGGCCTCCTGGAGCTGCTGGCGGGTCAGCAGCGCGTAGCCGAGACCCATGGCGCCGAGTTGATGGCGGACCTGTTCGATCTCCCGGCCGTGCTCGGCGAAGACCCGGTGCAACCCACCGCGAACCACGTCGCTGCGGTTCACGTAGAGGCCCTGGGCAACGAGCACGTCGATCTTGCCGATCTCGGCCGCCGAGAGGTTGACGCAGAGCTTCTCAGTCTCCATGGCCCCGTCCTCCACGGCCCCGGCCGCTCCCCTGGCGCGACCGCCGGCCCGGTCGCCGTTGAGGATCCTCTTGTTCCCCTTTCATACCCCTACTATATTCCACCTGTGCCCCTTGAGCGGTCGAGCATCGAGGTCGGGCCGAAGGACGCCGGGGCACCCTGGACCCTGCGCATCGAGGACGTGACCAAGGCCTACGACGCCAAGGTGGTGGCCAACGACCGGATCAGCCTGGCCATCGATCCGGGTGAGGTCTTCGGCCTCCTCGGGCCCAACGGGGCGGGGAAGTCGACCCTCGTGAAGCAGCTGGTCGGCCTGCTCAAGCCGACCTCGGGCCGCATCACCCTCGGTCCCCACGACCTGGTGGCGGAACCGGCGGCCGCCCGCCAACTCTGCTCGTATCTGCCTCAGGTCCAGCTCCCGATCGACTCGTTCCGGGCGGTCGAGGCGATCCGGCTCACCGGGGCCATCCGGGGCGGTGACAAGGCGACGGTCCGGGAGCGGGCGGACGCCATGATCGAGGCGTTGGATCTCGGCGAGTGGCGCCGGACTCTCGGGGTCCGACTCTCGGGCGGGGTGAAGCGGCTGGTCGGGTTCGCCATGGTGTCGGTCTGGCCGGGGCGGGTGGTGATCCTCGACGAGCCCACCAACGACGTCGACCCCCACCGGCGCCGGCTCTTGTGGCAGGAGATCCGCCGCCTCGGGGAGTCGGGGGCCGCGGTGCTGCTGGTCACCCACAACGTGCTGGAGGCCGAGAAGTCGGTCGACCGGCTGGCGCTCATCGACGGCGGCCGGGTGATCGCCGAGGGTACGCCCTCGGCCCTCAAGGCCGCCGACCGGGGCCGGCTGCGGCTCCAGGTGATGTTGGCCCCCGGCGCAGCGCGCCCCGAACCCCCCCGGTTCGTCCTGTCCGAGGCGCTGGTCGGCCACAACCTGCTCACGACGATCTCTGAAGCCGACGCCACCGGCGGGATCCGCTGGGCCCAGGAGCTCGTGGCGGCGGGCGTGGCCGAGGAGTACGCGCTCGGGGCCACCTCCTTGGAGGACGCCTACATCCGGCTCACCGGGGAGGTCTCGGCCAGCTTCGCCGAGGACGAGCGGGCGGCCGGGTGATCGGGGGCCGGAGCCTCGCCGGCGCCTCGGAGGCGACGGTGGCCGCGCCCCTCGGGTGGCTGGCTTCCTTCCGGGCCATGTTGGCCTGGGACCTGGCCGACCTCAGGCTCCAGCTCCCGATGCTGATCATCGTCCAGCTCCTCTCGGGCGTCGGGACGGTGCTCGGGTTCGGGCTCTTCTTCCAGCACATCCCCGAGCGCGCCGCCCTCTTCATCGTCACCGGCATCCCGGTGATCAACCTGATCGTGATCGGCGTGGTCGCCCTCCCCCAGAACGTCGCCTCCCAGAAGCTCTCGCACACCTACGACTACCTGGTCTCGCTCCCGGTGCGTCGGACCATTTGGGTGGCCACCACCTACGTCGTCAACCTGGCCATCGGGCTCCCGGCGGTCGTCGTCACCCTCGCGGTCGGGGTCGCCCGCTACCACCTCCACCTCGCGCTCAGCCCCGAGATCGTCCCGGCGCTGTTCTTCGTGTCGCTGGCCGGGACGATGCTCGGCCTCGCCGTCGGGCACGGCGTCGACCGGCCGACGCTGACCCAGAGCATCAGCCAGCTGCTGGTCTTCGCCATCTTCGGGTTCTGCCCGATCATGTTCCCGGCCGCCCACCTGCCGGGCTGGCTGGCCGGCCTGAACGCCGTGGCGCCATTCGAGTCGATGGCCGAGATCACCCGGGCCGGCCTGACCACGGGCATGGCGACCGACCTCGCCCGGGCACTCCTCGTGGTCGCCCTCTGGCTGGCCGGCTCACTGGTCGTGCTCACCTGGACCATGGGTCGGCGGCGGTAGCGGTGGTCGCCACGGTGGCGCCGGCGCTGCGTCGCGGGCCCGGGAACTGGGTGCGCGCCTACCGGGCCCTCATCGTCTACGACTTCACCTCGCTCCGGCTCATGCTGTTCGAGACGGCGTTCTTCCAGACCCTGATGGGGGCCGGGCTGGCCATGACCTACGGGTTCCTCCTCGGGCACCTCACGCCGCGCATCGCCGCCTACGTCGTGACCGGCGCGCCGACCCTCGCGCTCGTCCCGGTCGGGCTCGTGTTCCTCCCCGGCCAGGTGAGCCAGCAGCGGGTCTCGGGCAGCTACGACTTCACCTGGTCCCTGCCGGTACCGCGCTCCGCCGCGGTGGCCTCCCTGCTCACCTTGTTCGCCGGCATGGCCGTGCCGGGCGCGGTGGTCACGCTCGTGCTCAGCGCCTGGCGCTACCGCGTGGCGCTCTCCCCCTCGCCCTCCATCGTGCCGGCGGTGCTGCTCGTCTCGGTGATGACCGCGTCGCTCGGCTACGGGTTGGCCCACCTCGTGAGGAGCCCGGTCGTGGTCAACGTGGTGGCCAACGCGCTCATCTTCTTCGTCATCCTCTTCACCCCGATCGCCTTCCCGGCCAGCCAGTACCCGAGTTGGCTGGTCCACGTCCAGCAGGTCCTGCCCCTGTACCCGATGGCCGAGATCGTCCGCTCGGGGCTCGACCCCGGGTTGGTCGCCGGCGTCGGCCGGGCCTATGCGGTGCTCGGCGCCTGGACCGTCGCGGCCTGGGCGGCGGTCGGCTGGGTGGTGGGCCGGAGGGGCTGAGGGCCGGGGCTCGCCGGCGCCTCGGGCGGCGGCGGCCGCGACCGTTCAGACCCGGACGACGATGGAGTTGACCGCCTTGTCGTGCAGGGTCTGGTGCTGGGGGTCCCAGGCCGGGAACAACAGGTCGATCACGAGGGGAACGAAGAACAGCACGCCGAAGAGCCGCTCGAGCAGGTCCCGCCCGAGCGCCCGGGGGAACCCGATCAGCTCGCCGGTCGTCCGGTCGATCGCCTTGATCCGCATGGCCATCATCCCGAGCGTCTGGCCCCGCAGCCCGATGAGGAACGCAGCGTAGAGGGCGCCGAGGGCGAGGACGAGGAGCGCACCGCCGTTCGCGATGACGAGGGCGTGGCCGTTCCCCGCCCCCCGGTGCAGGGTGAAGGCGTGCGCCGGAACCAAATAGACGAGGGACACGATGAACACGATCACCGCGTCGATGATCGCCCCGGCTACCCGGTACCAGTACCCGGCGTAGGGGGCGGACCCGGTCGGGCCGCCGGGGAAGGACCGACGCCACCCGGCACGCGGCGGCGGGGTCGAGCCCGGCGGGTAGTAGCCCCCGGGGGTCGCCGGCGGCGCATACCAGTCGTCGGGCGGGCGATCAGAGCCGCCCGGCGAAGAGGATGCGGTGCCGGGGTAGCGGGGCAGCCCGGAGGAGCCCGGCTCCTTGGGGTTCTCGTCCGCCACGTCCGCCTCCTGCTCGACGCCCCGACACTACGGCAACGCCGGCCCGATCGGGTGTCTCGGGCGCCGGGCGGCCCCTAGGGCGAAAGCCGGACCACCGCCCAGCCGGACCCCATGCGCCGGAAGCAGAGCCGGTCGTGCAGGCGGTCCTCGCGGTGCTGCCAGAACTCGACGAGGTGCGGGACCACCCGGAACCCGCCCCATTCGGGGGGCCGAGGCACATCGGCACCCTCGTGTTCGGCCGTCTCGGCCGCCACCGCGGCGTCGAGCTCGGCCCGGTCGGCGAGCTCGGCGCTCTGGTGCGAGGCCCGGGCGGCCAGTTGGCTCCCCCGAGGCCGGCCGGCGAAGTAGCGGTCGGACTCCTCGTCGCTCACCGGGACGACACCGCCCTCGACCCGGACCTGGCGGCCGAGCGGGTCCCAGTAGACGACCAGGGCGGCATAGGGGTTGGCCGACAGCTCCGCCCCCTTGCGGCTGGTGCCGTCGGTGTAGAAGACGAAGCCCCGCTCGTCCCACCCCTTCAAGAGGACCATGCGCACCGAGGGCACCCCCTCCCGGTCCGCCGTGGCCAAAGCGACGGCCTCGGGCAGCCGGACGAGCGCCCTCGCCTCGTCGAACCACGCCTCGAACTGGGAGAGCGGATCGGAGGCGAGGTCCCCCTCGGCGAGCCCCCAGCCGGCGACGTCGCTCATTGCCCCGGCGTCCCGGCGCCGAGCGCGAGGGCCAGGTTGGGGTCGGCGCCGAGGTCGAGCGAGCTCGGCCCGCCGTGGGCCAGGCGCCACTGGCCGGCGGCGGCGATCATCGCCGCGTTGTCGGTGCACATGGCCTGGGACGGCACGAGCGCCGCCACCTCGTCCTCGACGCAGGCCGCCTCGACCCGGGCCCGCAGGAGCGAGTTGGCCGCGACCCCGCCGGCCAGGCAGAGCCCCTTGGACCCGGTCGCCGCCACCGCCCGACGGGCCTTGGTCACCAGCACGTCGACGACCGCCTCCTGGAAGGATGCGGCCACGTCGGGGGTCGACGCCGAGGGCTCCCGCTCCACCGCCCGGACGACCGCGGTCTTCAGACCCGAGAACGAGAAGTCGTACCCCTTCTCGGCCATGGCCCGGGGGAAGGCGAACGCGCCCGAGTCGCCGCCGGCCGCCACCCGGTCCACGGCCGGCCCCCCGGGGTAGCCAAGCCCGAGGAACCGGGCCACCTTGTCGAACGCCTCCCCGGCCGCGTCGTCCAGGGTCTGGCCGAGCAGTCGGTACCGGCCCAGCCCCTCGACGAGGACCAGCATGGTGTGGCCTCCCGAGACCAGGAGGACGACGAGCGGCCACTCGAGGTCGGGATGGTCGAGGAGCGAGGCGAAGAGATGGCCCTCCAGGTGGTTGACCCCGACGAAGGGCACCGCCCAGGCCATGGAGAGCGCCTTGGCGTGGGACAGGCCGACGAGGAGCGACCCCATGAGTCCCGGGCCCGAGGTGGCGGCGACGGCGCCGACCGGCGGGTGCCCGTCCGCCCCGGCCCGCTCCAGGGCCTCGGCGATCACCGGGACGAGCAGTTCGAGGTGGGCCCGACCCGCCAGCTCCGGCACGACCCCGCCGAACCGGGCGTGCACGTCCACCTGGCTCGCGACCACCGAGGAGCGGACCTCCCGCCCCGGGCCCACGACGGCGGCCGCGGTCTCGTCGCACGAGGTCTCGATGCCGAGGACGAGTGGGTCGCTCACCGGGCCAACGCCGGTCGGGTCCGCAGCCCGTTCTCGATCCCGGCCAGCCGGGCGGCGTAGGCCGGGGAGTCGATCTCGTAGGCGAACATCACGTAGGCGTCCTCGCCGGTCATCTGGTAGTAGCCCTTGCGCACCCCGACCGGGGCGAAGCCGAAGCTCCGGTAGAGCGTCTGGGCGCCGTGGTTGGAGAAGGCCACTTCGAGGGACAGCTGCTGTGCCCCGGCCTCGACCGAGCTCGACACCGCGTCGAGCAGGAGCACCGTGGCGATCCCGTGCCGCTGGTACTCGGGTGCCACCGCGATCGTGGTGACGTGGGCCTCAGGACCGCTGAACATGACGCCGCGGTAGCCGATCACCCGGCGGCCGAGCTTCGCCACCTTGTAGGACCGGCCGTGGCGCAGAGCCAGCTCGGAAACGAAGACCGCGTGGCTCCAGGGTTCGGGGAACACCCGCTTCTCGATGTCGAGCACGGCCTTCAGGTCCCTGCGGTGCATCGCGGCGAGCACCACGCCACCAAGGGCGGTCGGGGCGTCAGCCATGCGCGGGGCCTTCCCGCCGGACCCAGTTGATCCGGGCGTCGGCCTCGCGCAGGTAGCACGGGACCACCGAGCCCGGCGCGAGCGTGGGGGCACCGGCCGAGAGCCGGGCGGCGGCCAGGGCGACGAGGCCGCCGGGGGTCGGGGCGGCGAGGGTGGACCCGGCGACGACCACCCCGCCGGTGCCGGTCACGAGGTCCCGGTAGCGCAGGGCGCCGTCCCCGCAGGCGAGCGTGGGGGAGCCCGCCGAGGTGAGCAGGCCCGGAAGCTCCTCGGGCGAGAGGCGGGCCGGCGGGGACAGCTCGACGAGCCCGCCGGGATCGGGGCCCCGGGCGAACCGGGCGGCGAAGACCTCGCCCCGGCGTCCGTCGACGACCGCGACGACGTCGCCCCTCCAGCCGGAATCGAGGGCCCGGGCGGCCAGGATCTCCAAGCTGGTCGCCCCGATCACGCCGATGCCGAGGCCCTGGGCCAAGCCCTTGGCGGTGGCCACCCCGACCCGCAACCCGGTGAACAACCCGGGCCCGAGATCGACGGCGACGGCGTCGAGGTCGCCCGGGACGAGGCCGCCCAGCGCGAGCACCTGGGCCACCGCCGGGGCCAGGGTCTCGGCATGACGGCGTCGGCCGAGCGCGCTGCACTCGCTCCGCGCCCCCTTCTCGTCGCAGACCGCCGCGCCGACGAGATCGGTGGCCGATTCGATGCCGAGCAGGATCACGTCGCGCACTCCGGCTCGAACGGCCCGAAACCCTGGAGCGCCGCCGCCACCTGCCCGAGCCGGCCCGCCCAGCGGGGACCGCGGCCCGAGACGGTGATGGTCCGGGTGTCGGGCCCCTCGGAGCCCCCCGGCACGATGACCACCTCGAGCGCGCTCTCCCCGAGCACTGGGGCGCCGGCGTCCCCCCACTCGACGAGGGCCACCGCCCCCTCGGCCAGCAGCTCGGGCAGGGCGAGGTCGCCGACCTCGCGCAGGTGGTCGAGCCGGTACAGGTCGGCGTGGACGAAGAGCTCGACTTCGCCCGCGGCACTGCAGCGGTACTGGCGGACCAGGGTGAAGGTGGGGCTGGTCACCGGGCCCTCGACCCCGAGCGCTGCCCCGAATCCCTGGGCGAACACCGTCTTGCCGGCGCCGAGGGCGCCGACCAAGAGGACCAGGTCCCCCGGCCGCACCACGGGTGCCAGGGCGGCGGCGAAGGCGCGCGTGGTGGTGGCGTCGACGGTCCGGGCGCTGAGCGCCCAGGGCCGGTTCACGCCGGCCCAGGCCCGGGGCGGGCCCGGCCCGAAGGGACCGCCGCGGCCAGCAGCCGCTTGGCCCGGACCAGGTCGGCCCGCATCTCGGCCACCACCTGGCCCCCCGAACGCAGGGCGAAGGCCGGGTGGTAGGTCGGCACCAGGTGGCCCCGGCGGAACGGGTAGGCGCGGCCCCGGAGCGACTTGATCCCGGCCGAGGAGTCGAGGAGCAGCCGGGCGGCGAAGTTGCCCAAGGTGACCACGACGCTCGGGTCGATGAGGTCGATCTGGGCCTCCAGGTAGGGACGGCAGGCATCGATCTCCTCGGGGGCCGGGTCCCGGTTCTCCGGGGGCCGGCACTTGACCACGTTGGCGATGTAGCACCGGCTCCGGTCGAACGACAGCTCCTCGTGCATGAGCCGGTCGAGCAGCTTCCCCGATCGGCCGACGAACGGCTCTCCGGCCAGGTCCTCCTCCCGCCCCGGGCCCTCCCCGACGAACATGAGCTCGGCCCTCGGGTCGCCGACGCCGAAGACGACCTGGGTCCGGTTCCCGGCCAACGGGCAACGCACGCAGGAGAGGGCCTCGGACCGCAGGGCCTCGAAGGCCGCGGGCGACCGGACGTCGGGGCTCGGCACTGACGACGGATCGTACCTGTGCGCCGAAACGCGCCCGCTGGCAGCGGCGCTCAGGCCAGCTGGTCGAAGAACCCCTCGAGGAGGCCGTCGAGGAGTTCGGCCCGCTCCAGCATAACCAGGTGCCCGCAGCCGGCCAGCACCTCGAGACGGGCCACGGGGATCCGGCTGGCGAGGAACCGGGACCGCCAGCTCGGGGTCACGAGGTCCCTCGAGCCCACCACGACCAACGTGGGCAGGTCGACGAGTCCGAGCTCGATCCGAACGTCGAAGTCGACCAGCTCGGCTAGGAGCCCGGCCATGGCCCGGGGGGAGACCGCGGTGGAGATGGAACGCACCAGCTCGACGTCGGCCGGGTGGGGACGGGCCCCGAACGACAGCCGGGCCCCCCAAGTGGCCAGGTCGGACCCCGGGTACACCCCCTTGCCGCGCCGTTCGGCGAACCGGGCGGCCCGGCCGGCCATCTTCGCGCTCGCCAGGCCCACCGGTCGGCCGAGGGGGCCCGGGACCACCGGGCCGGGGTCCGTGGCCACCAGCGCGAGGCCGGCCGCCCGCCGGGCCAGCTCCGCCGGGCGACGCACCGCGGCGAGTTGCACCACCATGCCGCCCATGGAGTGCCCCACGACCAGCGCCCCGCTCACCGCCCGGGCCTCCAGGACCTCGAGCAGGTCGTCGACCAGCCGCTCGAAGCGGTACCCGGCCGAACCGGCGATCGACTGGCCGTGACCCCGCTGGTCGAGCGCGATCACCCGGTGCCTGGCGCTCAGGGCCCGGAGCTGGCGAACCCAGATCCCGACCCCGAGCGTGATGCCGTGGAGGAGCACGACCGGCGGGCCCTCCCCCGTCTCGACCACGTGGATCCGCCCGCCGTCCTCGGTCGTCACGAAGTGGTGGGCGACCTCGACGGGCATGGACAGCCCGGCCTCGCCGAGCGCCTCGGGGCCGACCTGCCACCGCCGGACCAGGGCCCGCTCGAGCGCGTAGGCGCCGGCCGCCCCGGCACCGGCGACGAGGAGCCGGGACGCCGCCCTCATGGCGCCGGCGCCGGCCCCGTCGCGGCCCGGAGCCAGTGCCGCCAGCCCCGGACCGTCGCGCCACGCGCACCGGGCACCACCCGGGGCACCCTCGGGCCGATCCCGGTGAGGATCTCGTAGGGGACGGTGCCGACGAGCCGCGCCCATTCGGAGGCGCCGACGCGCTCGTCCCCCTGGCTCCCGATGAGCACCACCTCATCGCCGACCGCCACGTCACCCTCGGGGCCGCAGTCCACCACGATCTGGTCCATCGTCACCGCTCCGGCGATCGGCCGGCGCCGCCCGCCGATCAGCACCTCGCCACCGGCCTCGAACAGTCGACGGGGCACGCCGTCGGCGTAGCCGATCGGGACGGTGGCGACGCTCGAGGAGGTCGCGAGGGGGCGCAGCCGCCCGTAGGAGGGGCGCTCACCGACGTCGAGACGGCGCACCGCCACCACCCGGGAGACCAACGACAGCACCGGACGGAGCGCGGCGTCCGGCGCGGCCCGCTCGAGGGCCGCCGCCACCTCGGGGCTCGGCAGCTCCCCGTAGAGGGCGATACCGGTCCGGACCATGTCGAGGCGGGCGGCCGGGTGGGCGATGGCGCCGGCGGAGTTGGCGGCGTGGCGCACCGCGGGGCGGACGCCCCGGGCGGCGAGGTCGTCGAGATGGCCGGCGAGGCGGGACAACTGCAGCTCGGTGTAGCGCCGGTCCTCGTCGGCGCCACCGTCCGCCACCGCCAAATGGGTCCAAAAGCCCTCGAGCCGGAGCCCGGGGAAGTCGGCCAGCCCGATGACGAAGTCGACGACCTCCCCGGGGTCCAACCCGACCCGGTGCATGCCGGTGTCGACCTTCACGTGCACGCTCCCCGTCCCCACCACCCTGGCCGCCGCGTCCCCGAAGGCGCTCCGGCCCGGCTCGCTGTAGAGCGTGGGGGTCAGGCGGTGCTCGAGGGTCGCCTCGGCCGCCTCGGCCGGCGGCTCGCTCAGCAAGAGGATGGGACCGTTGACGCCGGCCTCGCGCAGTTCGATCCCCTCCTCGGGGATGGCGACCGCCAACCCGACCGCGCCGGCCGCCAGCGCCGCCCCGGCCACCAGACGGGCCCGGTGGCCGTAGCCGTCGGCTTTCACCACCGCGCAGAGCTTCGCCGGGGCCACGACCCGGCCGAGCAGAGCCACGTTCGCCTTGAACGCGTCGAGATCGATGAGGGCGACCGTCGGCCGCATCGTCCCCTCAGCCACGGTCGGCCCGCGCCGCGCCGAGCCAGTCGGACACCAGGTCGGGTAGGTCGGCCGAGACCAGCCCCTCCCGGCGACCCCGCCGGGCGGCCGAGCCGTGGACGTGCGCGCCGTAGGCGGCAGCCGAGACCGGGTCGAGGCCCCGGGCCAAGAGCGCGCCGATCACACCGCTCAACACGTCGCCGGTCCCGGCGGTGGCCAGGGCCGGACCGCCGGCAGCGGCCAGCAGCACGCCGGGGCGGTCGGGCGGGGAAGGCCCGGGCCCGGCGACGGCGGTGGTGGGTCCCTTCACCAGGGCCACGGCCCCGGTCGCCTCGGCCAGGCGACGGGCGGCGGCCACCCGGTCGGGACCGGGCTCCTCGCCGACCAGCCGACGGTACTCACCGTCGTGAGGGGTGAGGACGACCGGACGGGGCCGGGCGCCGAGGACCCGGCGCGCGTCGGCGGCGGTGCCCAGGGCGAAGAGGGCGTCGGCGTCGGCGACGACCGGCACCGTCGCGGCCCCGATCACTTCGCGCACCGCGGCGAGGGTGGCGTCGTCCCGGCCGAGCCCGGGGCCGATCACGAGGGCGCGGCACCGGTGCGCGGTGGCCAACACCTCGGCGGCCCACCCGCGGTCCCCGAGCGGCAACCGCACCGCCTCGAGTGGCCACCTCCCGTCGCCCGCCCCGGGGACAAAGAGACGGACCATTCCGGCTCCCGCCCGAGACGCCCCTCTGGCGCACAGGATCGCCGCGCCCTCCATCCCCGGGGACCCGGCGACCACGGCGACGGCGCTCGTCCACTTGTGGCTGTCCCGACGACGTGGCGCCAGCGCGTCGAGGTCGTCGTCCTCGACCAGCCCGATGGTGGACCGTCCGGGCGGGATGCCGATGTCGGCCACCTCGAGCTCCCCGGCGAGCTCGGCCCCGTCGGCCATGAGCAACCCGGGCTTCAGGGCGGCCAGGACCACCGTGCGGCGGGCCCGCAGGGCCCGCCCCGACTCGACACCGGTGTCGCCGTGCACGCCCGATGGGATGTCCACCGCCAGCACCGGCGTGCCCGGAACCAGTTCGGGAGCCTCGTAGGTGCCGGCGAACCCGGTCCCGTAGGCGGCGTCGACGACCAGGTCGCACGGCCCGATCCGCGCCGGGTGGCCGGCAGCGTCCACGACCTCGACCACCGCGCCCCGGCGGCGCAGGACCGCTGCGGCCACCCGGCCGTCGTTGCCGTTGTTGCCCTTCCCGGCCACCACCACCACCCGGCGTCCGTACGCGCCGCCGAGCATCCCGAGCGCGCCCGCCGCCACGGCGTACCCGGCCCTGCGGACCAGTTCGACCTCGCTCGTCGACGACAACGCCCGAGCGTCGGCCGCCCGCATCTCCGCCGCCGTGAGGACGGGGCGCACCGTGCCGGCCTCAGTCCGTTCCGGTTCCGCCCGCCTCGGCCAGGACGACCGCGAGGGCCAGGGCGTCGGTGTGGGTCAGCGACACGTGCCACCGAGCCACCCCCCGATCCTCGGCCAACATCGCCGCCCGGTCGAACAGCCGGACCTGCGGCGGGCCGCCGGGGCGCCCGGGACGTTGCTCGCGCACCACCTCGACGTGGGCGAAGGCGAAGCCGCCGATGCCGGTGCCGAGGGCCTTCATCACCGCCTCCTTGGCGGCGAAGCGGGCCGCCAGATGCGGTGCCGGATCGGCCTGGCCGGCCGCCTCGGCCCGCTCGGCCGCGGTGAAGACCCGGCTCGTGAGGTTGGGCCGCCGATCGAGCAGCCGCCGGAACCGGGCAATGTCCACGGCGTCGATCCCGACCCCGGCCACCGAGGCCTTCACTCGACCGTCACCGTCTTCGCCAGGTTCCGGGGACGGTCGACGTCGAGGTTGCGCAACCGGGCGAGGCGGTAGGCGAACAGCTGCAATGGCACGATATCGAGCACCGGTGCGAGCAGCGGGTCGGACTCGGGCACCCAGAGGACGTGGTCGGCCAAGGCCGCCGCCGCCTCGTCGCCGTCGTTGGCCACGAGGACCACGGTCGCCCCGCGACTGCGCACCTCTTGGACGTTCGACTGGAACTTCTCCCACAGCGGGTTGCGGGTGGCGATCCCCACCACCACCGTGCCCGGCTCGATCAAGGCGATCGGCCCGTGCTTCAGTTCGCCCGCCGGATACCCCTCGGCGTGGAGGTACGAGAGCTCCTTCAGCTTGAGGGCTCCCTCGAGGGCGACCGGGTACCCCAGGTTCCGCCCGAGATAGAAGAAGTCGCTGGCCCCGGCCAGGGACTCGGCCACCTGGTCGACCTCCTTGGCCCGGGCGAGCACCTCGTCGATCCCGGCCGGCAGGCGGGTGAGGGCGTCGACGGCGGCGGCGATCTCGCTCGCCGATCTGGTCTTGCGCACCTGGGCCAGGGTGAGCGCCAGCAGCTCCAGCGCCACGATCTGGGCGAGCAGGGTCTTGGTCGCGGCCACGCAGATCTCGGGACCGGCCCGGGTGTAGAGCACCGCGTCGGCCTCCCGCGCGATCGAGGAGTCGACCACGTTGGTGACCCCGAGCACCCTCGCGCCGCGGGCCCGGGCCTCCCGGAGGGCGAGCAAGGTGTCGAGGGACTCGCCCGACTGGCTCACCCCGACCGCCAACGCCTTCGGATCGAGCACCGGGTTGCGGTACCGGAACTCGCTCGCGATCTCGACCTCGGCGGGGATCGCCGCCCACTGCTCGATGGCGAACTTGGCCACCAGCCCGGCGTGGTAGCTCGAGCCGCAGGCGACCAGGTAGACCCGGGTCAGCTGGGCCAGTTCGTCCTCGGTCATGCAGAGCTCGTCGAGGGTGAGCGAGCCGTCGGGCGTCCACCGGTCAAGGAGGGTGTCGGCCACGGCCCGGGGCTGCTCACGCATCTCCTTGCTCATGAAGTCCTCGAAGCCGCCCTTCTGGGCGGCGGCGAGGTCCCAGTCCACGCTGAGGGCCGGCGGGTCCAGCTCCGCCCCGGCGAGGGAGGTGACCCGGATCGAGCCTGGCCGGAGCTCGGCGACCTGGTCGTCGGCGAGCACGAAGAGCTGCTCGGTCCGACCCAACAGGGCGGGGATGTCGGAGGCGAGCAGCGACGCCCCGTCGCTGCGGCCAAGCACGAGCGGGGTGTTGCGACGGGCCGCCACCAGAAGCTCGGGCTCCTCGACCGAGACGACGGCGACCGCGAACGAACCTCGGACCACCAAGAGGGCGTGGCGGACCGCCTCGGCGAGGGGGAGGCCGGTGGCCATCTTGTCCTCCACCAGATGGGCGATCACCTCGGTGTCGGTCGCGGAGACCATGGCGTGGCCCGAGCGCTCGAGGGAGGACTGGATCTCGGCGTGGTTCTCGATGATCCCGTTGTGGACCACGGCAACTCGTCCGAAGCAGTCGTAGAGGGGGTGGGCGTTCTCCACCGACGGGGCCCCGTGGGTGGCCCACCGCGTGTGCCCGATCCCGGTCACGGCCGGACCGGGAGCAGAGCCCACCAACTCCCTCAGGGCCGCCACCGACCGGGTCCCGTCGGCCGCCCGGGTCCGCCACAGCGCCCCCTCGACCGCGAGCACGATCCCGGCCGAGTCGTACCCGCGGTACTCCAGGCGTTCGAGCCCCTCCACCAGGAGCTCGGCCACGTCCGGCCGTCCGGTGGCGCCGACGATCCCGCACATGGCCCCCGAGGCTAATGGCCCCGGGGCCCCCGAACGGACTTGGGAGCCCCGGTCAGCCCCGGGGTCTGCCGAGTGCGGTCTCCACGGCGGCACAGATCTGCTGGACCGCCGACTCCGCCGCCTCGGGGTCCGGGGTCTCCACCATCACCCTGATGACCGGCTCGGTCCCGCTCGCCCGCAGGAGGACCCGGCCGGTCGTGCCCAGGGTGAGCTCCACCTCCCGCACCGTCCGCCACACCTCGCTCGCCTCGGCGAGCCGGTGGGGCTCGAGCACGGCCACGTTCTTGAGCACCTGGGGGATCCGGTCGATGAGCCCGGTGACCCGGGCCGCCAGAGAGACGCCGGAACGGACGACCAGATCGGCCAGGAGGAGCCCGGTCAAGATGCCGTCCCCGGTGGTCGCGAGGTGGCGGAAGACGATGTGCCCCGACTGCTCGCCGCCGAGCGAGAACCCGCCGACGTCGAGCGCCCCGAGCACCGCCCGGTCCCCGACCGGGGTCTCGACCACGGAGATGTTCCGGTCCGCCATCGCCAGGCGCAGGCCGAGGTTGGACATCACCGTCACCACTATCGAGTCCCCGGGGAGCTGGCCGTGGTCGGACAGGTCGATGGCGAAGAGGGCGAGGAGGGTGTCACCGTCGGCCACCTGGCCTCGGTGGTCCACCGCTACCAGCCGGTCGGCGTCGCCGTCGAAGGCGAGCCCGAGGGCGGCCCCCCGCTCGAGCACCGTCCGGCCCAGGACCTCGGGATGGGTCGAGCCGCACCCGTCGTTGATGTTGATCCCGTCGGGCTGGTCGAAGACGGCCTCGACCCGCGCGCCGAGCGACTCGAAGATCCTCGGGGCGTGGCTACTGGCGGCACCGTTGGCACAGTCGAGGATCACGTGGAGCCCGTCGAGCCGACGGCCTTCCAGCGCCGCCACCACCCCCTTGCGGTACTCCTCGGCGCCCTGTCGGTCGGCGACGATGTCACCCACCCGGGCGCCTCTCGGGCGATCCGCCGCCTTGCCCACGGCGTCGAGCTCCTTCTCGATGGCCTGTTCGGTCTCCACCGGGAGCTTGGTGCCGAGCGCGCTGAACAGCTTGATGCCGTTGTCCTCGAAGGGGTTGTGGGACGCCGAGATCACGGCCGCCGGCACCGCCCGGTCCCTGGCCAGCCAGGCCAGAGCCGGCGTGGTCAGCACGCCGACGTCGGCGACGCTCACCCCTTCGGTGGCCAGCCCGGCGCTGAAGGCGCTCTGGAGGAGGGGCCCCGAACGCCGGGTATCCCGGCCCACCACGAACTCCGAGGCACCGAGGACCCGGGCGGTGGCCCGGCCCAGATCCAGGGCGAGCTCGGCAGTCAGATCGGCGTTGGCGACCCCTCGCAGGCCATCGGTGCCGAAACGCGCTCGGCCCACGTCGCTACCGCTTGGAGTACTGCGGCGCCTTGCGGGCCTTCTTCAGGCCGTACTTCTTGCTCTCCTTCTCCCGGGCGTTGC
>JAJYVS010000045.1 GCA_021791895.1 Actinomycetes bacterium
CGACCCCGACGCCGAGGGCCGGGCGGCGATGGGCGCCCAGTGACCGACACCTCGGAAGCGCCGGTGCCGCCCTCGGGCCCGGCGGTCGGTGCCGCACATCGGCGCGATCGTCGGCGACCATGAGGGCCCGGACCGTCGGCGACGGCCAGCCGGTGGTGCTCATCCCCTCGCTCGGCCGCGGTGGTGCCGACTTCGACCTTCTCTCCGGCGCGCTTGCCGCGCGGGGGTATCGGAGCCTCGTCCTCGACCCCCCGGGGGTCGAGGGCGTGGCTCCGGTCTTCGGGTCGCCGCCGACCCTGCACGACCTGGCTCGGCTGGTGGGCGACCTCGTCTCGAACGGACCCCCGGTGCACGTCGTCGGCCACGCCTTCGGCGGCCGGGTCGGCCGATGCCTGGCGGCCGACGCTCCCGACCTGGTGCGGTCCCTCGTGATCCTGGGAGGCGGCGGCCGGGTCCCAGGCGACGCGGAGGCCCGTCGGGCTCTCGCCCGGTGCTTCGATGAGACGTTGTCGCCCGCTGAGCACCTGCGCGCGGTCGCCACCGCCTTCTTCGCCCCGGGCAACGACCCGAGCCCGTGGGCGCAGGGATGGTGGCCGGACGCGGCGAGGATCGAGCGACAGGCGACCGAGGCCACTCCCCTCGAGGACTGGTGGTCCGCCGGTCGGACCCGGGTGCTGGTCGTCGTGGGCGAGCAGGACCGGATTGCCCCGGTGGCGAACGGGCGGGCGTTCGTGGCCGAGTACCCCGAACGGTCCTCACTGGTCGTGATCGAGGGTGCCGGTCACGCCCTGCTGCCCGAGCGCCCCGACGAGGTGGCGTCCGCCGTCCTCACCCACCTCGACGCGTCGAGCTGAACACCGCCCGCCCGGGGAACGGGCGCTGGCGTCGCGGCCCGAGCACGGTCGGGCCGGGGTCGGCTGCCGATCCGATCGCGTCCTCCGGCGGGCGAGGGCACAGGTGCCCTCGAGCGCCGTCTCGTCGCCCATGGGTGTCGGCGGGCAGACTGCGTCGGGGGCGCCACGCACACGCATGAGCACGAGAACGAGCGAGGAGGTCACCTGTGCCCTATGACCCGGTTGTCGCCACGACGGTGCAGGAACGCCCGAACGGAGAGCCGCGGCTGGTCTTCGACGACCAGGAGGCGAGGGCGGCCGAGGCCCTCGACGCCTTTCGGCGGCGGCGGGGACGTCCGCCCAACGTCCTCGTCGTCCTCTTCGACGACGTCGGCTGGGGTGACTTCGGTTGCTACGGAGGCGGGGTGGCCGTCGGCGCGCCGACGCCGAACCTCGACCGCCTGGCCCGCAGCGGGCTCTTGCTCACGTCGTGCTACTCGGAGCCCTCGTGCACGCCCTCGCGGGCGTCGCTCATGACCGGCCGGTTGCCCATCCGCCACGGCCTGCTCCGGCCGCCCATGTACGGGCAGGCCGGCGGCCTGGGCGACGAGGTCACCGTGGCCCAGCTGCTCTCGGAGGCCGGGTACGTGACCCAGGCGGTGGGGAAGTGGCACATGGGGGAGAACCTCGAGTCCCAGCCACAGAACGTGGGCTTCGACGACTTCTACGGCTTCCTCTCGGTGTCGGACATGTACACCGAGTGGCGGGATCCGTACTTCTTCCCCGAGATCGTCTACAGCGAGGAGCGCACCCGCTGGGTCGAGAACCTCCCGTTTTCCAAGTGCTTCGTGCACGCAAGGCGGGGGGGCGAGCCCGAGAACGTCGAAGAGGTCACGATCCCGGTCCTCTCACTCCTCGACGAGCGGTGGGCGGCGTACTCGCTCGACTTCATCCGCACGATGGCCCGAGAGGCCGACCGCCGACCCTGGTTCCTCTACCACTGCACCCGAGGGGCGCACTTCGACAACTACCCGAGCGAGCGGTTCTTGGGGACCTCGCCGGCCAAGCACCCCTACAAGGACACGATCGTCGAGCTGGACGACATAGTCGGGCGCCTGATCGCCTGCCTGGAGGAGACCGGTCAGCTCGAAGACACCTTGGTGTTCGTCTCCTCGGACAACGGCCCAGAGATGGAGACCTGGCCCGACGCCGCCTACTCGCCCTTCCGCTGTGCCAAGGGTTCGACCTGGGAGGGCGGCCAGCGGGTGCCGGGCCTCGTGTCGTGGCCGGGCATGATCGCTCCCGACCGGTCCTCTGACGGGGTGTTCTCCCTGATGGACCTGTTCCCGACACTGCTGGCGCTGGCGGGTGCCGAGTCGGCGTTCCCCACCGACCGTTACATCGACGGCGTCGACCAGACTTCGTTCCTGCTCGGCCCGGACGCGGTGTCCAATCGCAAGTACCTCTACTACTGGCTCGCCAACGTGTTCTCGGCCATCCGGGTGGGCGAGTGGAAGTTCATGATCGCCTCCACCTCCGACGACGACCGGGACGCCCTCAACCTCGGCGGCTTCACCGGTGTCACCCAGAAGTACACCCACGGGCGGCTCTACAACCTCTATCTCGACCCCAAGGAGACCCGCAGCTACATGATCCGCAAGCTGGCCTATATCGACAGCTTCACGAGCGGCATCGCCGGGCACCTTCGGACCTTCGGCCCCTATCCGGCCAAGCAGCGCATAGCGGATTTGTCCTGATTCCTGGATGCTCGGGTCAAGGCGGGATGCCGGCACCGGCCGTCGGTGCCGGTAGCGTCTCGTTCCGATGGAGCGCCTCGGTCTCGTCGGGCTGGCCAACTCCGGCAAGTCGTCCCTGTTCAACGCCCTGACCGGCGGCCACGTTTCGGTGGCCCCGCACCCCTTTTCCACCGTGGAGACCTCGGTCGGGGTGGCGCCGCTCCCCGACGATCGCCTCCAAGCACTGGCCAGGCTCAGCCACTCGGCCAAGGTGGTGCCGGCTGGGGTGGAGTTCGTCGACATCGCCGGCCTCGTGTCGGGGTCGGCCGCCGGCGAGGGCATGGGCAACCGGTTCCTGGGCGGGATCCGCGAGGTCGACGCCCTGGTGCTGGTGTTGCGGGCCTTCCACGACGACGCCGTGACTGGGCCCGACGACCCGCTGGACTCGCTCGAGACCCTCGAGCTCGAGCTGGTGCTGGCGGATGCGGCGTCGCTCGAGACCCAGGCGGAGAAGCGGCGCAAGCAGGCACGGCTGCGCAAGGACCCCGCGTTGGCCGCCGAGGCCGACGCCATCGACGAGGCGATGGCGGTGCTGCAGTCGGGGGTGCCCCTGTTCCGGTCGGAACTCGACACCGAGGTGCGCGAGCGCCTCGCGAACTCCTTCCTCCTCACCAACAAGCCGGTGCTGGCCGTGGTCAACGCAGGGGAGGACCAGCTCGAGTCCTTCGACGAGCTGACCGCCCCGGTGGCTGCCCACCTCGGCACCTCGGGCGAGGTCATCGCGGTCTGCGTACAGCTCGAGGCCGAGGCGGCGCAGCTCGACCAGGCCGAGCGAGCGGAGCTCCTGGCCGGGCTGGGCCTCGGCGAGGGGGTGGTGCCGAAGGTAGCCCACGCCGCCTTTCACCTGCTCGGGTTGCGGACCTTTTTCACCACCGGCGAGAAGGAGACCCGGGCCTGGATCTTCCGGGCGGGCGCCCTCGCCCCGGAGTGCGCCGGCGTGATCCACTCGGACCTCCAGCGGGGCTTCATCCGGGCCGAGGTCATCCACTGGGACGAGCTGGTCGAGCTCGGGGGGTGGCAGCGGGCCAAGGCGGCCGGGCGGCTCCGGGTGGAGGGGAAGGACTACCCGGTCGAGGACGGCGACGTCCTCGAGATCCGCTTCAACGTGTAGGACACTTCGCAGATGCAGACCGGCTGGGTGCTCCGCAACGGCGAGGTCGTGGCCGCCGCCGAGCTGGCCGAGTCGTTCCTCGAGCGCAGCCGGGGACTGATCGGCCGGCGCAGCTACGAGGGGGCGATGATCCTGCCGCACACGCGCTCGATCCACTCCTTCGGGGTCCGGTTTCCGCTCGACGTGGCGTTCCTGGACCGAAACATGGTGGTGCTCACGGTCCTGCGGCTGCGCCGCTTCGGGGTGACCCTGCCCCGGCTTCGGGCCAGCCAGACCCTGGAGGCCAGGGCCGGGTGCTTCGAGCGCTGGGGCCTCCGACCGGGCGACGCGCTCGAGTTCCGCGCCACGTCGTGAGCGGACCACCCGGTTCGCTCGTGGTCGTGGCGACCCCCATCGGGAACCTGGGCGACCTCTCGGAGCGGGCCAAAGAGGTGCTGAAGACGGCAGACGTCGTCTGCTGCGAGGACACCCGCCGGACGCGTGCCTTGCTCACCGCCTGCTCGCTGCCGTCGAACCCGCGGCGCCTGCGCTCCCTCCACGGGCACAACGAGGCCGAGCGGCTGGCGGGGGTCCTCGCCTTGCTTGAGGCCGGCAAGACGGTGGCGTTGGTGAGCGACGCCGGAACCCCGACCATCTCGGACCCCGGGGGCCGGGTGGTGGCCGCCGCTGCGGCCGCCGGCTTCAGTGTCCGGGCCGTGCCCGGACCGTCGGCGCCGCTGAGCGCGCTGGTGGTGAGCGGGCTGGCGACCGACCGGTTCTGCTTCGAGGGGTTCCTTCCCCGAAAGGGCCCCGAGCGCCGACGACGACTGGCCGAGCTGGCCGCCGAGGAACGCACCGTCGTGGTCCTGGAGGCACCAGGCCGTCTGGCGACGCTCCTCGCCGATCTGCAACGGGCGTGCGGGGACAGAAGGGTCGCGATCTGCCGCGAGCTCACCAAGGTGCACGAGGAGGTGTGGCGAGGCCGGCTCGACGACGCCGAGCGCCGCTTCGCCGAGGACCCGGTGCGCGGTGAGGTGGTGGTCGTGGTGGAGGGCCGCCCGCCCGCCCGGGGCGTCGCCGACGAGGTGGTGGCGGCGACGGTCGGGGCCCGCCTGTCGGCCGGGGACACCCCCCGGTCGGCCGCCGACGCGACGGCGGCGGCACTCGGGATCCCGAGACGCCGCGCCTACGCCGAGGCGCTCGCCCAACGGGACCGCACCGAGGGGAGCGCCAACCCTTCCGGGGCCGCACCGGGCCGCCGGTAACGTGGTGCGGTGGGTCGCTTCTTCCTCACCACACCCATCTACTACGTGAACGATGCGCCCCACGTCGGGCACGCGTACACGACTGTGAACGCCGACGCCCTGGCCCGCTGGCACCGGCTCGCCGGCGACGAGGTGTTCTTCATGACCGGCACCGACGAACACGGGGCCAAGGTGGCTGAATCGGCCGCCGAGCACGGCACGGAGCCCAAGAGCTGGGCCGATCGGACCGCGGCCCGGTTCGAGGCGGCCTGGCGGGGCCTCGATATCTCCTACGACGACTTCATCCGCACGAGCGAGCCCCGCCACTACCGGGCGGTCCAGACCTTCCTCCAGCGCGTCTACGACAACGGGTACATCGAGAAGGGCCTCTACCAGGGGCTGTACTGCGTCCGGTGCGAGGACTACTACACCGAGGAGGAGCTGGTCGACGGCAATTGCCCCAACCACGGCACGCCGGTGAGCTTCATGGAGGAGGAGAACTACTTTTTCAAGCTCGACCAGTTCACCGACCGCCTCTTGGCCTGGTACGAGACCGAGCCCGAGGCGGTGCGGCCGGCGTCCAAGCGCAACGAGGCCCTGGGGTTCATCAGGGGCGGGCTCCGGCCCATCTCGATCACCCGGACCTCGCTTCGCTGGGGGGTGCCCGTCCCCTGGGACGACGGGCACGTCTTCTACGTCTGGTACGACGCGCTCATCAACTACCTGACGGCCATCGGCTACGGCACGGACGACGAGCGTTGCGCGGCATGGTGGCCGAACGTCCACCACCTCATCGGCAAGGAGATCCTCCGCTTCCACTGCGTGTGGTGGCCGGCGATGTGCATGGCGGCTGGGATCGACCCGCCGGCCAACATCTTCGTGCACGGCTGGCTGCTCTTTGGGGGCGAGAAGCTCTCCAAGACCATGCTCCAGCGGCTCCGGCGCAGCGCCGAGGAGGTGAAGCTCACCGACGTCGCGCCCGACGTGTTGACCGACGACTTCGGCGTGGACCCCATCCGGTACCACCTGCTCCGGGTCCCGCTCGGCAACGACAGCGACTTCTCCTACGACTCGATCGTCGCCCGCTACAACGCCGACCTGGCCAACAACCTCGGCAACCTGGCCGCCCGGGTGGCCACCGTGGTCGGGTCCAAGTGCGGGGGAACCGGTCCGGCCCCCGACCCGGCGAGCCCCCTCGCCGCGGTGGCGGCCGAGACGGTCGCCGAGGCCACAGCGGCCTGGGAGGGTTTCGCCCCCCACGAGGCGCTGGCGGCCACGTGGCGGTTGATCGGGGCGGCCAACGCCCTCTTGGAGTCAACCGAGCCGTGGAAGATGAGTCCCGGCCCCGAGCTCGACGGCGTCCTCGGCAGCGCCCTCGAGGTCCTGCGCATCGTCGCGGTGCTGGTCAGCCCGGCCATGCCGGCGAGCGCCCGGGAGCTCTGGCGCCGCATCGGCCTGCCGGGGGCGCCCGAGGACCTCGGCGTCCCCGACGATGCGGCCTGGGGCGGCTACCCCGGCGGGCTCCCGGTCGAAAAAGGGGACCCGCTCTTCCCGCGGCGCCGGGGCTGAGGGTGGTGCCGGTGGACGAGGGTCCGCGGTGGTTCGATTCGCACTGTCACGTGCAGGAGCACTACGAGCCCGACGTCGCCGTGCTGACCCGGGCGGCCGACGCCGGGGTCTCGGACCTCGTCTGTGTGGGCACCGACGCCGACTCCTCGGCCGAGGCCCTGGCCCTGGCGGCCTCGGCACCGTCGGGCTCGCCCCGGGTCTGGGCCACCGTCGGGCTCCATCCCCACGAAGCGTCCCGGGGCGTCGACGACGTGGTCCGATTGCTCGAGACGGCCACGGCCGGCCCCACGCGCCCGGTGGCCGTGGGGGAGTGCGGACTCGACTACTACTACGAGCACTCGCCAAGGAGCGCCCAGCGCGAGGCGTTCGCCTCCCAGATCGCCCTGGCCCGCGGCCACGATCTCACCCTGGTGGTGCACGCCCGCGACGCCTGGGACGACCTCTTCGATGTCCTCGGGACCGAAGGGGTGCCCGAGCGCACGATCCTGCACTGCTTCACCGGCGGTCCGGCCGAGGCCCGTCGCTGCCTCGACGCCGGCCTCTACGTGTCCTTCAGCGGCATCGTGACCTTCAAGAACGCGACCGAACTCCGAGAGGCGGCGATCATGTGCCCACTCGACCGTCTGTTGGTGGAGACCGACAGTCCGTTCCTCGCCCCCGAGCCCCATCGGGGGGCTCGCAACGAGCCGTCCTTCGTGGCGCTCGTGGGGGCCTTCATTGCGTCGTTGAAGGGGCTCGACGAGCGCGAGGTGAGCGCGGCGACGGCCGGCGCAACGAGAGCGGCCTTCGCCCTCGCCGACCCCTGATCCCGGTCCTGAGCTGGACCCTTCTCCATTTGCCAGCCCCATGGCCGGTTCCTAATATCCCCTGCATCCTGCGCCGGTCCCCTGGTCGGCGCCGGGCTGCAATCCCCGAAGAAGGGCGGAGGTCTGAGGGAACAGCGCACCGGGGGGAGGCGCCTGCTCGTCGGCTTGCTCCTGAGCCTCGGGCTTCTGGTGGCGCCGCTCCTGATGCTGGGCACTGGGGTGGCACGTCGTGCCGCTCCCGGCGGCGCAGGCGGTGGTCGGGCTGCTGCGGCTGGCAGCGCGCGCCCTCGACCAGGAGTCCTCGGCGGCCTGAAGCTCTCCTTCACGCTGCCGCCGGCGACCACCACGACGTCGACCCCGCCCCCCACCAGCACCACGACCACCACGTCAGCACCCCGGCCGACACCGGCCGTCGTGGCGGCACCCTCGACCACGGTCCTGGCCGCGGCCTCGGACTCGGCCGACGGGGTCGCCACCTGGTATGCGGCGGCGCCACCAGGGCGCTGCGCCAGCCCCTGGCTCCCCTTCGGCACCGTGCTCAGTGTCACCGAGCTCGCCACCGGGGCCTCGATCACCTGCGTGGTCGACGACCGCGAGGCCGCCGGCTACCCCCACGTGGTCGACCTCTCGCCCTCGGGGTTCGAGGCCCTGGCGCCGCTCGGTCAGGGCACCATCGAGGTCGCTGTCTCCTGGTGAGCCTGTCGCGCTCGGACATCCAGGCGCTGCTCGCCGAGCACGGCATCCGACCCACCAAGACCCTGGGGCAGAACTTCGTCGCCGATCCCAACACCGTGACCCGCATCGCCGCGCTGGCCGACCTCGGCCCAGGTGCGAGCGTCGTGGAGATCGGCGCCGGGCTCGGCTCGCTCACCCTGGCCCTGGCGGCCGCCGGCGCGAGCGTGGTCGCCATCGAGGTCGACCGACGGCTCGCCGGTGTCCTGCGGAGCACGGTCGCGGGCTTGGACGTCGAGGTCGTCGAGGCCGATGCGCTCCGTCTCTCCTGGTCCGAGCTGCTGGCCACCCGGCTCCAGCCGGTCGAGGTGGTGGCCAACCTGCCCTACCGGGTCGCCACCCCCATCATGGTCCGGGTGCTCGAGGAGGCCCCGGCCATCGGGCGGTTCCTGGTGATGGTGCAGCGCGAGGTGGGTCAACGCTGGACAGCGGCCCCGGGCGATCCGGCCTACGGCGCGGTGTCGGTCAAGATCGCCTACTGGTCGGTGGCCACGCTGGTGGGGAAAGTGTCGGCGAACGTCTTCGTCCCCCGCCCGAAGGTCGACTCGACCCTGGTCCGCCTGGTGCGTCGGCCCCGCCCGGCGGTGGACCCCGCCGTCGTCCCCTACCGGCGGTTCGAGGCCGTGGTCCGGGCCGGGTTCGCCCACCGGCGCAAGATGCTCCGGCGGGGGCTGGCCGGCGTGGTCGAGCCGGGGGCCTTCGCCCGTGCCGGGGTCGACCCGAGTGCCCGGGCCGAGGAACTCGACGTGACGGCGTGGGGGCGGCTGGCCGAGGTGACCGGGTGAACCCGAAGACGACCGGGGCGCTCCGGGTGCCGGCCCGGGCGAAGCTGACCCTCTCTTTGCGGGTCATAGGTGTCCGACGCGACGGCTACCACGAGCTCGACGCGGAGATGGTGGAGCTCGACCTGGCCGACGAGCTCGTCATCGAGCCCGAGGGCGACGGGGTGACGTTCGAGTTCGATGGCCCGAGCGGGGTGCTCGCCGCCGGGCCGGAGAACCTGGTCGTCCGGGCCCTCGCCGCGGTGGGCCGACGGGCCGGCGTCCACGTCATGAAGCGCATCCCGGTGGGCGGCGGGCTCGGCGGGGGTTCAGCCGACGCCGCCGCGGTGCTGCGCTGGGCCGGATGCCGCGATCTGGACGTGGCGCTGTCGCTCGGTGCCGACGTCCCCTTCTGCCTGGTGGGGGGGCGGGCCCGGATCGGCGGGATCGGGGAGCGGGTCGAACCCCTGGCCCCCGAGGCCCGGTCGTTCGTCCTCCTCCTGCCGCCGCTTGCCGTGGAAACGGCCGCCGTCTACCGGGCCTGGGACTCGCTCGACGAGCAGCGCCGGCGTTCGGGAGCCGGGGGCAACGACCTGGAGGCGGCGGCCCTCGCCGTCGAGCCGGCCCTCGCCCGGTGGCGGGACGTCCTGGCCGAGGCCACCGGGACCGCCCCGAGGCTGGCTGGCAGCGGTTCGACCTGGTTCGTCGAGGGGGCCCCCGAGGACCTCGGTCTCGGAGGGGTGGAACGCCTGGAGATCGACGGCGGGCTCGGCACCCTCCGTGCCGTTCGGACCGCCGCCCCTCCGGACGGCGGGACCGAGAAGGACCCTGCTACTTCCCCGCCCGGCGCTGCCAGCGCGTCGCCTTGAGCATCTTCTTGTGCTTCTTCTTGCGCATGCGCTTGCGGCGCTTCTTGATCAGGGAACCCATGCCGGGCGGTCACCCTACCAGTCGACGGGCCCCCTCCGGCCAGGGGTCGGGACATCGGTCCAGGTGATGGCACGCCAGGGGTAGGGGTGGAGGCCCCTACCCCTGGCGTGAACGGGCCGCTGAGGGTGAGGCGACCCAGAGCAAGGAGCAGCCTCCGGACTCCGGCCGGCGCAGGGGGGTCGTGCCGGCCGGGAGTCGCAGAGGGACGATCGCCAAGGACCGGGTGGCGCTCCCGGTCAGGTGGGCGGAGACCGACCCGACGATCGCCGTGGCACCCGCCCGTCCAGCCTCGAGCGCCCGACGAATGGTGCGGCGGACACGGTGGTTTGATGCTTCGCGTCCCTCGGTGCGCTGGTGCTGGATGGGGTGGGTTGCCACGGCTGCTCCTCGTCCCCGCCATGTTCGATCGGGGATCTAAGACGACCCCCAATCGGGCCTAAGAACGCACTAAGAAGCGACCGGATCGGCCCTACAGCTGGGCGGCGAATGCCGCCGGCTGGGGCGCGACCGGGAGGTGCAGCGTGACGATCGCCCCCCCGTCGGGGGCGTTGGCGGCCGCGACCGATCCGCCCTCCTCGGTCGCCACCTGGGCGACGATGGCCAGCCCGAGCCCCGAACCGGGGAGGGCCCTGGCCGCCCGGGCCCGGTAGAAGCGGTCGAAGATGTGGGGGAGGTCCTCGGGGTCGATCCCTGGTCCGTGGTCCCGGACCGACACGTCACCGGACCGGCAGAGCACCTCGACCGACGAGGTGTCCGGGCTCCACTTGATCGCGTTGTCGAGGAGGTTCCCGACCGCCCGGGCGATCCGCTCGCTGCGGCCCTCGACCCAGGTCGGCTCGAGCCGGGTGACGAAGGTCACCCCCCGGGGCCGACCGTGGGAGGTCGCGAGCTCGACGCAGTCTTCGACCAGCTGGTCGAGGCGGAGCGGGGCCGCCCGCTCCTGCGCGTGGTCCCCCCGGGCCAGCTCGGCCAGGTCGCCCACCAGATTGGTCAGCTCCTGCATCTGGGTGAGGACGTCGGCCACGAGGACCTCGCGTTCGGGCTCGGACAGCTCGTCGACCCGCCGCACGATCTCGAGGTTGGTGCGCAGGCTGGTGAGCGGGGTCCGCAGCTCGTGGGAGGCGTCCAGGACCAGCTGGTGCTGGGATTCCCGGGAGGCCTCGAGGGCGGCGAGCAGGCGATTGAACGCCCGCCGCAGCCGCCCGAGCTCGTCGGGCCCGCCCGGGTCCAGGCGCTCGGAGACATCCATGGTCCGGGCCAGCTCCTCGATGGTGGCGGTGAGGTCGTTCAAGGGGCCGACAGCGGCGCGCGACGCCAGCAACCCGAGCACGACGGCCAGGGTCAACGCGATGAGGGCCACGAGGAGGAGGGCCAGTCCGAGGTGGCCCAGCTGGAGGTTGACCCCGGTCAGGGGCGCGGCCACCTGGAGCGCGCCGGACGCCGACTGTTGGATGAAGCCGAGCCGGACCACGACGGTGAGGGGGGTCACGTACTCCCGGTACTGCTGGTCCCCGACGCTGACGTTGGTGTAGAAGGGGCCGGCGGTGCCGGCGGCGACGGCCCGGACCGAGGCGGTCACCGGGAGCACCGGGGCGCTCAGGGCGTTGCCGGAGGGGTAGAAGAACTGGGCGGTCGCCCCGTAGATGCCGCTCACCAGCCCGGTGGCCGGGTTGTACGAGATGCTGGTGGCCGACTCGACCTCGTGCGTCGCCTGCTGCAGGTTCCCGTTGACCGAGTTCAACAGCGCGTTGCGTGCCGCCAGGTACGAGCCGAGCGAGGCGGCGAGGATGGCGAAGCCGCCCACGCCGAGCGCGACCCAAACCATGCGGGCCCGCACGCTCGTGCGCTCGGGGGCGAGCCGCCGGAGGGCGCGCCGGGCCGAGCGCACGAACCAGATGAAGGGTCTCCTCACGGCTCCCGGAGCACGTAGCCGACCCCCCGGATGGTGTGGATGACCCTCGGCTCACCCTCCTCCTCGGTCTTGCGTCTCAGGTAGCCGACGTAGACGGCGAGCGAGTTGGTGCCCGAGTCAAAGTCATAGCCCCAGACCCGCTCGAGGATCAGGTCCCGGGTGAGCACCTGGCGGGGATGGCGCAGGAACAGTTCGAGCAGATCGAATTCGATGCGGGTGAGCGAGAACGGCCGATCGGCGCGGTGGGCCTCCCGGGTGCCGAGGTCGAGCCCGAGATCGCCGAACCGCAGGACCTCGCCCTCCTCGCCGCTGCGCCGGCGCAGGAGCGCCCGGAGCCGGGCCAAGAGCTCGGCCAACGCGAACGGCTTGACCAGGTAGTCGTCGGCTCCGGCGTCGAGGCCCTGGACCCGGTCGTTGACGGCGTCACGGGCGGTGAGCATGAGCACCGGGGTGTCGTCGCCGGCGGCCCGCAACCGCTTGCAGACCTCCAAGCCGTCGATGTCGGGCAGGCCGAGGTCGAGCACCACGGCGTCGGGAGGGACGAGCGCCAACGCCTCGAGCCCCTGGTTCCCGCTGGCCGCGGTGTAGACCTCGTAGCCTTCGAGACGAAGGGCGCGCTCGAGCGACGCGTTGACGGCGGGGTCGTCGTCGATCACCAAGATCCTCATCGAAGCGTCGCCTCTTTCGTCCCCCGGAGGTCCCTCGATCGGACCGGCCCGACGGGCGAATCTCGTTTCTCCTGGTGGTGAGCCTACTGGCCCTGTGTAAACGTCCAGTAAGGGTCCGGGGGGACGGGGGACGAGAGGCGGGGACGCCGGCTCGCCCGGGCTCGGTGGAACAGGGCCGATGTGCTAACGAGTGGGGTCGTTGGCGGGTAGTTCAATCGGCAGAACGCCGGACTTTGGATCCGGAGGTTGGAGGTTCGAGCCCTCCCCCGCCAGCTCTGGCCGAACGGTCACCTCGGCCGACCCGCGGGAACGCCCGGTGGCCGGACCCCGCCCGAGGTGGGCGGGGTGGCGACCCGGTGCTCAGGCCTCGGCCCGGAGGGGCAGCTCGGCGCACCGGTTGTCGCCGGTCACGAGATGGCGCCAGTCGCCGTGTTCGGGGCCACCGAAGAAAAAGACGATGTCATAGCCGCAGTTCCGGCATTGCGCCGTGACCTGGTCCCGCCGACCCCCGCTGTAGATGGTCTGGCTGCCCGGCTCGGCATAAGTCCCCGACACGGCCCGTGACTCTAGGTTGGAGGCCTATTTCCTGACAAACGCGGCTGCGCGCGGCGGCCCGCCGCCGGCGTTTCACCAGGGCTTTTCTCGACCGCCTTCGTCGCGGCGCACGCGGGGCCGGCGCCATGAGCCCGGCGCGCATCGGCACCTTCGAGGACGGGAACCACCTGGTCGCCAGGGGCAGAGCGCGACCACCCCGGGGGAGGACGTGGCGGACGGGTGGTCGGCACCTTTCGACGCCGGAGGGAAGAATGAGGCATGACCGCGAGAGGACCGCTGCACGCCATCGTCCTAGCCGCCGGCGAGGGCACCAGGATGCGCTCGGAGCGACCAAAGCCTCTCCATCGGCTGTGTGGGCGTCCGATGGTGCTCCACGTGCTCGACGCGTTGGCCGAGCTCGACCTCGACCGGGTGGTGGTCGTCGTCGGCCACGGGGCCGAGTGGGTCACGAAGACCCTGGCCGACGACGCTCCCCATGGGCTGCGGATCGAGTTCGTCGAGCAGGTGGTCCAGCGGGGCACCGGGGACGCCGTCGCCGTCGCGCTGACCGGGCTCCCCGAGGACGACGAACATGCCGACGTCGTCGTGCTGCCCGGCGACACCCCGCTGTTGCGACCGCCGACGTTGGCCGGGCTGGTCCGCCATCATCGGGCGACCGGGGCCGCTGCCACCCTGCTCAGCGCGGTGGTGGAGGTCCCGACCGGCTACGGACGAATCGTGCGCTCGGGCGAGGACCAGGTGGCCCGGATCGTCGAGGAGGTCGACGCCGGTCCCGAGGAGCGACGAATCGACGAGGTCAACACCTCCATCTACTGCTTCCGACGGTCCCTCCTCCCGCCGGCGCTCCGTCGGCTCAGTCCGTCCAACGTCCAGGGCGAGTACTACCTGACCGACGTGGTCGAGGTCCTCTCGGAGGCGGGGTACTCCGTGCGTGCCATGCCAGTCGAGGACCCGGTCGAGACGGCCGGCGTGAACGACCGCGCCCAGCTCGCCGCGGCCGAGGCCGAGGTGCGCGACCGGATCAACGAGCGGTGGATGCGGCGGGGCGTCACGATGTGGGACCCCGAACGGACCTATGTGGACACCACCGTCGAGCTCTCGCCCGACGTGGCGCTCTGGCCCGGGGTGGTCCTGCGGGGGACCTGCGTCATCGGCACCGGGGTCGAGATTGGCCCGGACTCGACCCTCATCGACACCGAGGTCGGCGAGTGGGCCGAGATCCGTTACTCGATGTGCGAGCGGGCTCGGATCGGAGCCCGGGCACACGTCGGGCCCTTTGCCGCCCTTGGCCCCGGCGCGGTGGTGGCGGCGGGCGAGACGGTCGCGCCGTTCGAGTCGAGACCGGCCACCTGACGCGGCGCCCGCGGCGTCGGAGGCCCGGCCGGCACGTCGGAGCGCGCGGTAGGTTCTTGCCGTGGAGCTCACCCCGAAGCGCAAGCTCGAGCTCATGTCGGGACGCTCGAACCGACCCCTGGCCGAGGCCATCGCCAAGCACCTTGGCGTCGAGCTCGGCGAGCCGAACCTGCGGGAGTTCGCCAACGGCGAGATCTACTGCCGCTACGACACCTCCATCCGGGGGCGGGACGTCTTCATCATCCAGACCCACACGAGGCCGGTGAACGACTCGCTCATGGAGCAGCTGATCATGATCGACGCGGCCAAGCGGGCATCGGCCAAGACGATCACGGCCATCTGCCCTTGCTATGGCTATGCCCGCCAGGACCGCAAGTCGACCAGTCGGGAACCGATCACCGCCAAGCTGGTGGCCGACCTGTTCCAGGCCGCCGGCGCCGACCGGGTGGTGAGTGTCGACCTCCACGCCGGCGCCATCCAGGGCTTTTTCGATGTGCCCTTCGACCACCTCCGCGCCAGCCCGGTGCTCGAGGAGTACCTGCGGACCCGGGTCGACGGCGACCTGGTCATCGTGGCCCCGGACTCGGGTCGGGTGCGCGTGGCCGAAGGATTCGCCCAACAGCTCAACGCCGACCTCGCTTTGGTCCACAAGCGGCGGCCGACGGGGACCTTCAACCACGTCGAGGTCCGTCACGTGGTCGGGGAGGTTGAGGGCCGGCACTGCGTGATCATCGACGACATGATCGACACCGCCTCGACGATCTGTGCCGCCGCCGAACGGCTCGCCGACTCGGGGGCGGCCGATATCTGGGCCATGGCCACCCACGGGGTGTTCTCCGATCCGGCGGTCGAGCGCCTGGAGAAGGCTCCGGTCTCACGGGTGGTGGTGACCGACACCCTGCCCATCCCCGAGGGACTCGCCTTCGAGAAGCTCGAGGTCCTCTCGGTGGCGAGGATCATCGCCGACGCGATCAACGCGGTCTTCGCGGAGACCTCGGTCTCGGAGATCTTCGGGGGTGACAACCAGCTCTGACCGGCATCTGGGGATGGCCAAACGGGGTGCACCCGCGCCCTCGAGGCAGCTCGCGCGCTGGCCCGAGTTCGCCGGCGACGCCGGTCAGCCGAGGCCCTTCAGCATCACGTTCCAGTAGAAGGCCGGCAGCCCGTAGCGCTTGAGCAGCCACATGTCGTAGCGCTCCCGCTTTGTGTCGATGAACGGCACGCTCGGGCGGGGCGAGAGGCTGTAGTCGAACTCGGCCAGGACCATCTTGTTCAACGCCGTCGTGAACGGGCACGCCGCGTAGCCGTCGTAACGGGCGAGCGGCTCGCGACCCGAGAGCGTGGCAACGACGTTCTCGGTGACCACTGGCGCCTGGCGACGGATGGCCGCGCCGGTCTTGGAGGTGGGGGCGTCGCACACGTCGCCGAGGGCGAACACCTCGGGGTAACGCTGGTGCACCAGGCTGTGACGGTCAACGGGCACCCAGCCGTACTCCCCGGCCGACGCGAGAGGGCTGTCGCGCACGAAGCCCGGCGCCCGCTGAGGAGGGGCCGCCCACAACAGGTCGTAGTCGAGGCTCGTCCGCTGCTTGCCCTCCGGCCCGACGGTCTCGAAGGTGGCGGCTCGACGTTCCGGATCGACCTCGACGAGCTCGGAGGAGAATCGGGTGGCGATTCCGTAACGCTCCACCACACCCTCGAGCACCCGGGCGAACTCGGGCACCCCGAAGATCCCCCCCGCCCCCGTCGCGTAGGTGACCTCGGCGTCGCCGAGCACCCCTCGCCGCCGCCACTGGTCGCAGGCGAGGTAGGCCGCCTTCTGCGGGGCGCCCGGGCACTTGATCGGCGACCCCGGCGCGCAGAACAGGGCCCGACCGCCGCGGAACCGACGCACGAGCTCGGCGGTCTTCGGGGCCAGTTCGGCCGTGTAGTTCGTCGACGCGGCCGGACCCGCCATCGCCTCGGACAGCCCGGGCACGAGGTCGACGGCGAGCTCCAGGCCCGGGCAGCACACAAGGACCTCGTAACCGATCCGGCCCCCGCCGGCGGTCACGACGACGTGGCGGTCGGGGTCGAGGTCGACGACGGCGTCGCGCACCCAGGCCACGCCCTGTGGCACGAGGGCGGCTTGGCGGCGCCGGCTCTGCGCGATCGGCACCACGCCGGCACCGACCAACGTCCACAGTGGCTGGTAGTAGTGCCAGGTGGCGGGGTCGACGAGGACGACATCGTCCTCCCCGGCCCGTCGGAGCCGGGCGGCGACACTGAGGCCGGCCGAGCCGGCCCCGACGATAACCACTCGATGGCGCATGGCGTCCTCCCGTCGGAACAATTTCTGACTAGTTTACTAAACATTAGGTGATTAGCCTCAGGATGGGAAGGGGGAAGCGGCCCCTCGGGCCCGGCGCCGGCCCCCGCCGTCGACCCTCCACGATGGCCGTCGCCCGAGGGGTCGGCGGCCAGCAGCACGGAAGGGACCGGCGTCCTCGGTCGTCGGGTTCGGCCGAGGACCGGGAGGGGACCGAGGGACATGGCGGCCGAGGGCTCGAAGGAACCGCCTGCACGGGCCCCGCCGCGTCGGTCGCCTGGGAGTCGGGACGCCATGGGGGCTGACGCGAAGCGGCCGGGCCCCGGGATTGGGCACCTCGCTTCGCCCTCCCGGCGCTTGGGGGTCGTCCGGAGTCGGTGTCGGGGGGCCGAAGGACGGTCCCGCCTTCGCCTGGGACGCGACGCGAAGCGGCCGGGCCCCGGGATTGGGCACCTCGCTTCGCCCTCCCGGCGCTCGTCCGGAGTCGGTCTCGAAGAGGCCGAAGGACGGTCCCGCCTTCGCCTTGGGCGGTGCCGAGTAGCCTGGACGCCGATTCCCCGGGGTCGCCCGATTCGCCGCCGAGCGCCCCGGTCGAAGGCCGATCCCCGATCGGCCGATCTGTCCGAGTTCGGCCGACGGCGTCCGAGGAGAAGAAGCCATGCCCGACATCCTGTTGGAGGCCCAGGTGGGGAGACCCACCGGCACCCGTGCCGCCCGCCGGCTGCGCCGCGCCGGCATGGTGCCGGGCACCGTCTACGGGCACGGGACCGAGCCGGTGTCAGTGGCCGTCGCGGCGAGAGAACTGCGCAACGCGCTGAGCGGAGAGGCCGGCACCAACGCGTTGCTGTCGCTGAACGCCGGAGGTGAGACCTATCTGACCTTGGCCCGTGAGCTGCAACGCCACCCGGTACGGGGGACCGTGACCCACGTCGACTTCGTCATCGTGCGTCGCGACGAGGTCATCACCGCCGAAGTCCCGATCAGCCTGGTCGGCGAGGCGATCGAAGTGGCCCACGGCGACGGGATGGTCGAGCAGCAGCTGTTCACCCTCGCGGTGCGGGCCCTCCCCACCGACATTCCCAACGCCGTCGAGCTCGACGTCTCGGGGCTCACGATCGGCAGCTCGCTGCGGGTTGCCGACCTGAGCTTGCCCGAGGGGGTCGCGGCGGAGACGGACCCCGAGGTCACCGTCGTCGTCGGTCAGCCCCCCCGGGTCGAGGCGGCGGCGGCCGGGCCCGAAGGGGTGCCCGAAGGGGCCGCTGCCGAGTCGGCCGTCGCCGAGCAGAGCGGGGCTCAGGCCGAGACCCCGGGCGACGAGGCGTAACCGCTGGCGCGGCTGTTCGGACGCCGATCGGCCGAGAGCCCCCGCCGTCGGGGCACGCCGTCTGACCTCCTGGTCGTCGGGCTCGGCAACCCGGGCCCGGAGTTCGCCGGCACCCGGCACAACGTGGGGGCCGACGTCGTCTGCGAGCTGGCCCGCCGTCACGGTGCCGACGCGCTCAAGCCGATGCGGGGCCAGCGGGCCAGGGTCGAGGAGGTCCGGATCGGCGGGCGCCGGGTCGCGCTGGCCGTTCCCACCACCTACATGAACGAATCGGGCAACGCGCTCGGACCACTCGTGCGGCGCTTCGGGATCGAGGACCCCGCGGCGGTGGTCGTCGTGCACGACGAGCTCGATCTCCCGCCCGGCGGGCTCCAGGTGAAGTCGGGAGGTGGTCTGGCCGGGCACAATGGCCTGCGATCGATCGAGGCACACCTCCACACCAACGCGTTCCTCCGGGTCCGGGTCGGCATCGGCAAGCCACGGGGCGCCCCCGGGGCCGACCACGTGCTCAACCGGCCGTCCCGCTCGGACCGAGCGCTCCTCGACGCGGCCATCGAGAGGGCTGCCGACGCGGTGGAGGTGATCGTCACCGAAGGTCCCTCGGCCGCCATGAACCGCTTCAACGCCAAGGTGTCGGAGGACTGAGGTGACCGGGACCCTCGAGACCCCCGCCGGACCCCTGGCCGCGTTGGCCCAGCTCGTCCGGTCCAACCCCGCAGTCCCCTCGGTCCTCGGGCGTCGGGACGCCACCCTGGCCGTTTCGGCCGCGGCCCGGCCCTTTGCTCTCGCCGGCCTGGCGCGCCTGTCCGAGCTTCGACCGACCTTGGTCGTGACCCCCACCCTGGCCGATGCCGAGCGGTTGGCCGACGACCTCGGATGCTTCACCGACGCTCCCGGTGCCGTGGTCCTCTTCCCTCCCTGGGAGACGCTCCCGCTCGAGCGGGTGAGCCCCGAGGTCCACACCATGGGGTCCCGGCTGCGCGTCCTGTGGCGGCTCTTCGGCGATGAGCCGAGTCCCGCCGACGGCGACCTGGCCGTGGTGGTGGCGCCGGTGCGAGCGGTGCTGCAGCGGCTGGGACCCTGGTCGGAGGCGGCCCGGCCGATCGTGGTCCGTCGGGGCCAGCGACTCGACCAGGTCGAGCTGGTGGCCGGGCTGGTGGCCGCCGGGTACCGGCGCGAGCAGCAGGTGGAGCACCGTGGCGAGGTGGCGGTGCGCGGCGGGATCGTCGACGTGTTCCCCTCGACGGCCGGCGGGCCGGTCCGGATCGACCTGTTCGGCGACGAGGTGGACCGGTTGAGCGCCTTCGACGCCGGCGACCAGCGGTCGACCGCCGCCCTCGAGCAGGTGGTCGTCTTCGGCTGCCGGGAGTTGGTCCTGACCGAGGAGCTCCGGGCTCGGGCCCGGTCCCTCGCCGACGCCAGCACGTTCAGCCGCGGACAGTGGGAGCGGCTGGCCGACGGCGAGGTCTTCGACGGGATGGAGGCGTGGCTGCCCTGGTTGGCGACCGGTGAGCTCCTCTTGACCGACTTGCTCGGTCCCGGGGCCCAGGTGGTCCTGACCGAGCCTCGGCGGGTACGCGACCGGGCCATCGAGGTCTACGACGAGGAGGGGGCTTTGACCGAGACCCTCTCGTCGACCTGGGGGATGAGCCCCGACGGGGCACCGTTGCCGCGCCTGCACCTGAGCTTCGACCGGCTCCTTTCGAAGACCGAGGCCCCGGTGCTGTCCCTCCCTCCGGTGCCCGAGTCCCCCAACGCCCCGGCACTGGTCGCACGCGGCGTGGGGACGGTGGCCGGCGACGCGTCACGGCTCGCCGAGCAGCTCGTCGCGCTCTCGGGTCGCGGCTACTCGGTGGTGGTGTGCGCCTCGAGCGCCATGGCCGCCGGCCGGCTGTCCGACCTCCTGGCCGAGGAGGGGGTGCGGGCGCCGGTGGTCGGTTCGGCCGACGGGCGTCCCGGCATCGTCGTCGTGGTGGCTCCGCTCTCGGCCGGCTTCGTGCTGGAGGAGCCCAAGGTGGCCGTGGTGGCCGAGTCCGACGTCACCGGCCGGCGCGGACCGCACCGTCGCCCCCGGCCCCGCTCCCGACCGACCGAGGGGTTCTTCGACGACCTGGCGCCGGGAAGCTACGTGGTGCATCGACAGCACGGCGTGGCCCGGTACGCGGGGGTCACCACGAGGACCGTCGCCGGCACCACCCGCGACTACCTGGTCCTCGAGTTCAGGGGCAGCGACCGGCTCTACCTCCCAGTCGACCAGATCGACGCGGTCACGCCCTACAGCGGGGGTGAGACCCCCGCCCTCTCCAAGATGGGTGGGGCCGACTGGCAACGGACGCGGGCCCGGGCCCGGGCCGCCGCCGGGGAGATCGCGGCCGAGCTGGTCGCGCTGTACCGCAAGCGAGCGAGCATCGCCGGCCACGCTTTCGCCCCCGACACCCCATGGCAACGAGAGCTCGAGGCCGGGTTCCCCTACACCGAGACGACCGACCAGCTCCGGGCGATCGTCGAGGTGAAGGAGGACATGGAGTCGGAGCGGCCGATGGACCGTCTGGTCTGTGGTGACGTCGGGTTCGGCAAGACCGAGGTGGCGATCCGGGCCGTGTTCAAGGCGGTCCAGGACGGGACGCAGGCCGCGGTCTTGGTCCCGACCACGCTGCTCGCCAGCCAGCACTTCGCGACGTTCTGCGAACGCTTCGGGGGTTTCCCCATGCGGGTCGAACTCCTCTCACGGTTCCTCTCCCCGGCCCAGGCGTCCAAGGTGGTGGCAGGCCTGGCCGACGGTTCGGTCGACGTGGTGGTGGCGACCCACCGGCTGCTGACCGAGGGGATCACGTTCAAGCGCCTCGGGCTCCTCGTGATCGACGAGGAGCAACGCTTCGGCGTGACCCACAAGGAGGCGGTGAAGGCGATGAGCACCGGGGTGGACGTCCTCACCCTGACGGCCAGCCCGATCCCGCGCACCTTGGAGATGGCGCTCACTGGTATCCGCGACCTGTCGATGGTCAACACCCCCCCAGCCGACCGCCAGCCGATCCTCACCTACGTCGGTGAGGAGGACGAGTCGGCGGTCTCCGAGGCCATCCGCCGGGAGCTTCTCCGAGAGGGGCAGGTCTTCTACCTCCACAACCGGGTCGCCGACATCGAAGCGGTCGCCCGCCGGGTCTCGGACCTGGTGCCCGAGGCCCGGGTCGCCGTCGCCCACGGCCAGATGGACGAGGGGAGCCTCGAACAGGTGGTGCTCGACTTCTGGGACCAGAAGTACGACGTGCTCGTGTGCACGACGATCATCGAGTCGGGCATCGACATGCCGACGGTCAACACCCTCGTGGTCGACCGGGCCGACCTGCTCGGTCTGGGCCAGCTGCACCAGATCCGGGGCCGGGTGGGCCGGGCCGGGCAACGGGCCTACGCCTACCTCTTCCATCCGGCCGAGCGGGTGCTCACCGAGGCCGCCTACGAGCGGTTGCGGACCATCGGGGAGCACACCGAGCTCGGGTCGGGATTCAAAATCGCCATGCGGGAC
>JAJYVS010000079.1 GCA_021791895.1 Actinomycetes bacterium
CGACTACATCGAGGGTTGGTACAACACCCGCCGCCTGCACAGCTCCCTCGGCTACCTCAGCCCAACCGAGTACGAAGCGAGGATCCACGGCAACGCCGACCGTCAGGCGGCATGATCAACACAACCAGCCTGTCCGCCGAACCGGTTCAAGTCCAGATCAGCGCGAAGCCGGGTCGGCTCGCACTGGTGATCATGGCAGCGCTCGCGATGGCTCTCGCTGTGGCCTCGCCGGCACTTGCCAAAGGAAGGTCCAAGTCAACGTCCTCCGTCCGATCATGGCTACGGCTTCACGACGCCGTGTTCTTCAGCCTCCAGACGGATCTCCAGGTGATCTCGACCGACGCCGCCAACGGATCGGTAACAGCGATCACCGCTGCATGCCAGCAGCTGTCGGCCGATCTGGGGACGATCCGACGTCTGCCGCCGATTCCCGATCGCCTGATTGAGCGCAACTGGTCAAAGGCGTTGCGCGACTTCGAGCGGGGTGCGTCCGATTGCGTGCAGGGGATCGTGAAGGATCACCCGCGTCTCGCCAGGCGCTATGGGTCTCTTCTGCGCTCCGGCGTGAAGGAGGTCGATATGGCACTCGCCAGCCTGAGAGCAGGAAGGTTCTTGATCGGGAAGGCGTAGGTGAAACCGCTGGCTTTGTTCCCGAACTTCGATGATCACGTTTGGCTGACCGAGAAACCCGAAGGGTCATCGCAAGACGAGGCCGGCAGAGTGCGGAACATGCGCTGCGGGAGGCGCCGGTCGGCCGGTGGATGTCACACTTTGGGGGTGGTGACTCGGCTCGAGTCCTGGCATGAGCCGGCCAGGGATCTTCCGATCACCGGTCGGCCGGATGTGCTCGTTGTCGGGGCGGGGTCGGCCGGGGTCGCAGCGGCGCTGTCCGCCGCCCGGCGGGGCGCGGAGACCTGGCTGCTCGAACGCACCGGGTTCGTGGGCGGCCTGGCAACGGTCGGCCTCATCAACCTGCTGTTGACCATGGACGACGGGTGCGGCACCCCGGTCGTCGCCGGCATCTGCCAGGAGGTGGTGGACCACCTGGTGGCCCGGGGTGCGGCCACCCACCCGCCGGCCGAGCAGTGGGGCAGCGAGGAACCGGGCCTGGTCGACGGATGGCGTCGATGGGGCCTGGTCTGGGGCGCGGCTCCCGAAGCCGTGCGGTACTCGGTCGCGTACGACCCTGAAGCCTTCGTCGACGTCTGCCACCAGCTGCTCGCCCGGGAAGCCGTCCACTTGCAGCTGCACACGCACTTTGCCACGGTCGCCATGGAGGACCGCGCCGTGGCGGCGGTCATCTTCGAGTCCAAACGGGGTCGGGAGGTCGTGGTCCCGAAGGTGGTGATCGATGCCAGTGGGGACGGGGACGTCATGGTCGCTGCCGGCGCCGCGTACGAGAAGGTCGCGATCCCCCCGCACCTGTGGTTCCGGGTGGGTGGGGTATGCGACGACGGAGAACCGGCGTCCCGAAGTTGGTTCGACACCGCCGTTGAGGGCCGGGTGCTGGTTCCCTGGGGGCCCCACCCGGACCGGGTCGATCCCTGCGATCCTGACGACATGACCAGGGCTGAGCTCGCCTGCCGGGCCGGTGCCCGAGCCGAGTTGGAGCGAATGCGGGCTTCGGTGTCGGCCTTTCGCGGTGCGTGGTTGGACGATTACGCGCGGATGCTCGGCATCACTGAGAGCCGACGGCTGGTCGGCGACTACGTGCTCTCGAAGGAGGACGCCGACGTTCGTTTCGCCGATTCGGTCGCCCAGACCGGCCATTGGACCCGACGGGAGGTCGTCTACGACGTCCCGCTGCGCTGCCTCACCACACCCGCAGCATCCAACCTCCTGGTCACTGGCAGGTGCATTTCGACCACCCGCTATGTGCACCAGGCGACCAAGGAGATCCCCGCTGCCATGGCGACCGGTGAGGCTGCCGGTGCGGCGGCCGCTCTGGTGGCCGGGGGAGCTTCTGGATCGGTGCGGGATCTCGATGTCAACGTTCTCCGGGCTGACCTACGGCGGGCGGGCGCCTTCGTCGGTGGTGACGCCATCGGCGCTCGCCTCGTCTAGGGACAGCCGGCGTGCCGGAACCTTCGGGGACTTCGTGAATTCTCGTGAAGCCCTCCAGGTAGTGTCTCGGCATCACTGACACCACGACACTGTTCGAGCACTACGACGCAGAGGTCGCGGCGGGCATGCTCCAGAGCCACGATGCACCCAGCCAGGCGGGGGGCGGCCTTCCGGCCTACCTCAAGATCTCGACCACGTCGGTCGAACCTGGGCGGCTCACCTGTGAGCTCCCGGTGACCGAGGAACTCCTCAACCCCTTCGGAGCGGCCCACGGGGGGGTGGTGTCGGCCCTCATCGATCATGCACTCGGGGCAGTCTGCTACCCGGTCGTCCCACGCGGTTCGTGGCCGGCTACCCAAGAGTTCAAGATCAACTTCACGGCCCCGGCGAGACCGGGGCCGATGGTTGCCGAAGCCCGGATCGTCTCGATGTCGAAACGCACGGCGATCGTCCGTGTCGACGTCACCAATGGTGGGCGGCTGGTGTGCGCCGCACAGGGAACCGTCGCCATCATGGCTCCCAAGGCGCCTCCCGAAGGAGGCCCGCGAGCCGGACCGCCGAGCTCTCGTCCCTAGGCCGGTTGGCACCACCCGGGGTCCCGAGGGTCTCGCCGAGTCCCTCGGCGGTCCGTGTGCACGGAGGACCGATGTCAGGTGGTGCGCGGAGTGCGAGTCCCCGCGCCGTCGGGACGGGCCGAATCCGTCGGAACCTCCTCGCCTTCGTTTGGCCGACCGCCGCGGCCAGCTCGACCACTCGCTTTTGATCAGGTGATTTTGCCCCGAATCTCAATCGCCCGTCTTGGCACGGTGTCGAGCGCTTGGTTTGGAAGGATGTCGGGTAGGCAAGCGGCGTCAAGGGGTAGCCGGTGCGCGTGGTTGAGCGGATCGGCTCCATGAGGGTGAAGCGTGGTCTTGCCCTCTGTTTCACGTCCGGTCTGTTGGTTCTGGCCAGAGCCTGCGGCACGTCGGCGCCGCTCGCCCCCGAGCACGACGACTTCGTCGTATCCGGCAAGCAGCCGATTCATGAATGGCCCGGGGCAGGCGGGTTTCCTGTCCCCTTCGGGGAACATCAACTGTGAGATCGGGGACGGCGGCAACGGCCACTCCACATTCTGCGAGACCTTGGCGCCGCCCCAGTCAGCGACGCTGTCGTCCTCTGGATCCGTCAAGACATGCGGACTTCCGTGTGAGGGGGACCCCGCGATCACGACCCGGACGCTCGCCTACGGCAGCCACACATCGCTTGGTCCCTTCGAGTGCCGGTCAGAGCAAAGCGGAGTGACCTGCACCGTCTCCGGCAAGGGTCTTGAGATCTCCCGCTCGGGGATCTCACCAGTCGGGACACCTCCTGGCGATTTCGCTCCGGGTACCTACAACGGGACGGTGAAGAAGCTGGATACCGCGACCTCGCAGATGACCTTCATCGTCACATCGTGGACCTGCAATGCCATCCCGGCCCCCGGGACCTGGTCGATCGACCTCAGGGGCGCCGACCTTGTAGCGAACTCCCAACCGACCACCGGCCAGGGCCAAGCGGTGACGGTCACGCTTCGCCAGTGGGGGCGCCTCCTTGTGCAGCGGCGTGCCTGGAGCGTGGTCGCTTCGGCGGGTCAGCCGTTAGATTGGAGGTGACCGATGGTCCGACCTGCTGAGCACGGCCGGCGACCCTTCGGAGGCGATGATCACCTCGGGAGATTCCCCCCACCCGCTCGGTCGTCATGACATCGACACCTACAGCCAGTCGGACCTCGGAGCCCGCAGTCGGGTCAGCGGGCCGGGAGGTCGTAGACACCGAGATCCCCGAGGCGCCGCGTCCACGGGCGGTCCCGATGGCGCCAGAAGGCACCGTAACTCGGGTAGCGCGTGGTGTCGTACCCGGGATC
>JAJYVS010000080.1 GCA_021791895.1 Actinomycetes bacterium
ACCGTGCGTCTACATGGAGAAGGTCGCCGTCGGCCCCAGCGCCCGGGGCTCGGTCGACATCAACCGTTCGCCCACCGAGAACCTCCATGCCCTCGCCCAGGCCCTCGGCCGATCGGTGCGGGACCTGACCGCGGTCATCCTGGATCGGCCCCGTCACGCCGATCTCATCGCCGAGGTGCGGGCCTCAGGAGCCCGGATCCGGCTCATCACCGACGGGGACATCGCCGGCGCCATCGCCACCGGCTGGCCGGGCGCCGGCGTCGACGTGCTCTTCGGGATCGGGGGCACGCCCGAGGGGGTGCTGGCGGCGGCGGCCCTCAAGTGCATGGGAGGGGAGATCCAGGGCCGGCTGTGGCCCCGCGACGATGCGGAGCACCAGGCGGCCGTCGACGCCGGCTACGACCTCGACGCCGTGCTCACCACCGACGACCTCGTCCGCGGGGACAACTGCTTCTTCGCCGCCACCGGCATCACCGACGGCGAGCTCCTCCAGGGGGTGCGGTACCACGGCTCCGGGGCAACCACCCAGTCCCTGGTGATGCGGTCGAAGTCGGGCACCATCCGCAAGATCGACGCCAGCCACCCGCTGGCGAAGCTGGCCGAGTACAGCGCCATCCCCTTCACCTAGCCCCGTTTTCCGCACCGTTATGGCGTAAGTCCGGGGTGCGCACTGGCAATGCGGCCGATTGCGCTGGGGTTTCCCATGTGGGGCAGCTCCGCCGGCGCCAGTGGCGTTGTGCCAACGATTGAAAGAACATGCTTGTCATTCGGTATCTTGGCGTGGTATCGTTGTGCCAATGTATCCCCGGGTCAAGCGGGTCCGCCGCGGCAAGCAGGTGCACGAGTACGTCCAGCTGGTAGAAGGCCGCAGAGAGGGGGGCAAGGTCCGCCAGCGTGTTGTGGCAACGCTCGGGCGGCTCGACGAGCTGAAGGCCTCGGGCCAGCTGGACCGCTTCGCCGGGAGCTTCGCCCGTCTCGACCCGCCACCGCTCGGTACCCGCCGGGAGGTCGGTCCGCTGCTTCTCGTCGCGCACTACCTGGGCCGCCTCGACCTCGTCGCTCTGGTCGACCGGATCGCCCCGATGCGTGGGCGCTCACTGCTCACCCACGGCGAAGTGATCGCCGTGCTCGTCGCCAACCGTCTGTGCGGCCCGGCGCCGCTCTACGACATCGCGTCGTGGGCCTCTTCGGCGGCGATCGCCGAGCTGTTCGGGGTCCCTGCCGGCTTGCTCAACGACGACCGCCTCGGGCGGGCCCTCGACGCGATCGCCGCCCATGGAGAGGATCTGCGCTCGAGATTGCTGCTTCGAGCGATCCGGTCGGGCGGGGTGGATGCGACGAGGCTGCACCTCGATCTCACCGCGGTGCGCTTCGCCGGGGGCTACGAGGGTTCGGCGCTCGTGAAGAAGGGCTGGTCGGCGGACCGGACCATCGCCCGGCAGGTGAAGACGCTCCAGGCCTCCACCCGCTCGGGGGTCTCGGTGTACTTGCGCCCCCACGAGGGTTCGCGCAGCGAGCTGCCGGCGTTCATGGAAGCGATCGAGACCTTGGCTGGCGCGCTCCCGCCCGGCCTGGTCGTCGTCGCCGACTCCGGGCTTGGCTACTTGGAGAACCTCTGTGCGCTCGACGCCGCCAAGGTCGGCTTCGTCGTCCCGTTGCGGGCGGACACCGGCTGGGCCGAGCGCTTCAGAACCGAGGTGCCCGGCGGTCTGTCGGCCTTGAAGCGCCTGGAGTACTGCTCCCAGCGCGAGCAGCGCCTCGAAGCGAGGCGTCGCACGCTCTGGAAGGGATTGCTGCGCCCCTTCCCCGTCACGGCCGAAGACGGCGGGCGCCACGAGCTGCGGGTCGCCTACATCTTCTCCTCCGAGGAGGCATCCTCGGTCGCCGAGGCCCGCGAGCGCGCCCTTCTCAAGGCCGAGGAGGCCCTCTCCCGAGTGCGCAACGGCCTCGGTGGTCGCTACTACAAGACCAAGAAGCAAGTCGACGACCGGGTCGCGGTGATCTGCTCCGAGAAGGTCGCCGGGTTGCTCAGCGTGACCACCGGCGAGCACGAGGGCAAGCCAACCATCACCTGGTCACGAAACGACGAGGCGATCGCCGCGGCCGGCGCGCTCGACGGTCTCTACCCGCTCGCCACCAACCTCCCCGACCCCGAGGGCCGGCGCCTCAGCGCCCTCGACGTGCTCGAGGTCTACAAGGACCAGTGGATCGACGAGCAGCGCCATCGCGACCTCAAACAGACGCTTCGGATCCGGCCGGTCTTCCTCCACAACGACGCTCGCATCGAAGCACTCGTCACGCTGATCGGTGTCGCCCTGCTCGTCTTCGGCTTGATCGAGGCCGAGCTGCGCGCCGCCCTGGGTGAAGGAGTGGCCCTGGAGGGCATCCTCCCCGAGGGGCGCTCGGCCAAGCCGACGGCTCGCGCCGTACTTGCTGCCTTCGAGGGGCTCTCGGTCACCTACACGGCTCGAGGACTGGTCCTGGACCGACTGACAAAGGTACAGCGGGTCATTCTCGCCCACCTCGGCATCTCCCTGCCGTGGCCTGAGGCGGGGGAAGACTAACCCTCCAACGGTGCGGAAAACGGGCCTAGCGGCCGATACCCCCCGGTGTACCAGCGGCTGGCCACCGGCCCGGGCGCCGGGCCGGGTAGGTTGTCCCGTCATGCACGACGGCGCCGACACCAACGAGGACGTCTGGAAGTCCGACCACCTGGTCGCCCAGTGGGTGGCGGGCACGGGGGAGCGTGAGCGCCGACGGAGCGAGCAACGCCGGCTCATGGCCGATCTGCTGCCGTTCGCCGACGACGAGGCCTTCACCTTCGTCGACCTCGGTGCCGGGACCGGGGCCGCCGCCCGGGTGGTGCTCGACCGCTTCCCCCGGGCCGAGGCCATCCTGGCCGAGTACTCCCCCCAGATGATGGCGGAGGGCCGGCACGCCCTCGCCGACTACGAGGGCCGGTTCCAGTACGTCGAATTCGACCTGGCCGAGGGGGACTGGCCGGCCGAGGTGCCGACCGGTGTGGCCGCCATGATCAGCTCCCTCTCCGTGCACCATCTCCCCGACTCGCGGAAGAGGGAGCTGTTCACCGAGATCTTCCAGCACCTCGCACCCGGCGGGTGGTACCTCAACTACGACCCGGTCAGCACCGACGACCCGGTCGTGGAGTCCGCCTGGCTCCGAGCCGGCGACCGCCAGGACCCGCAGGCCGCCGCCAAGCGCCACCACCGCACCCCCGAGGAGCAGCGCCGCTACGAGAACCACGTGCGCTACATGATCCCACTCGCGCCCCAGCTGGAGCTCCTGCGCGCCGCCGGCTTCGAGGGGATCGACGTGTACTGGAAGCAGCTGGACGTCGTGATCTACGGGGGCCGGCGGCCCGAGGAGCCGCCCGGCTGACCGGCTCAGGCAGCGGCGACACCCATCAGGCGGGCCAGGTTGCCACCCATCACCTTGCGGACGTCCTCGTCGGGCAACCCGGTCAGCTCGTCCACGAAGCTGATCGGGTCGGCCATCCCCTCGGGGTGGGGGAAGTCCGAGCCGAACAGCACCCGGTCGGCGCCGAGGAGCTCGACCAGCCCGACGGGGTCCTCCTCGTGGAAGGGGTGGACCCAGATGTTGCGCTTGAACACCTCGACGGGGTGCTCGTCGAAGGCGTGCGGCGCCATGGCGTAGGCGTGCGCCATGTCCGCCAGGAGCGGCCGCACCCAGTTGCTCCCGTTCTCGACCGGAGCGAACTTGAGGGTGGGGAAGCGGGAGCACAGGCCGTGGCCGATGAGGGACGCCACCGTGTCGACGATCGGGCGGGACATGTGGCCCACGATGGCGGCGAAGCCCGAGCCGCCCTTGAACGGCAGCATCTCGCCGTTCCGCACGCCCTCCCACTCGTTGACGTAGCGCTGGTAGCCG
>JAJYVS010000081.1 GCA_021791895.1 Actinomycetes bacterium
CCTGGGGCCAGCCGGCGGCGACCAGCGCCGCCGCCCGGGCCAGGGAGATGGAGACCAGGTTCTCGCCGAACCAGCCGTAGAGGGCGTAGAGGGCCCCGGCCCCCGGGAGCCGCCGGCCGTCAGGGAGGACCCCCCGGCGCCGGAGGGCCCGGTCCAGGACCGGCCCGCTCGGCCCCCGCAACAGGGTCCGGTCGAGGTCGACGAAGACGGCTTCCACCGTGCCGAAGGCTACCGGGTGGGGCAGAAAAGCCCCCTGGACGCAGTGAAGGGATCGCCGGGGGGGCTGGCGATCCCTTCACTTGTGACCTGCTTGGGAACAGAGGGGGGGTTCCTGATCCCTGCGGTCTCGTTCCATTGTGGCGGACCCAGCGCAATCTGTCAAGCAGCTGGAGCCGATAGTTGTTATCTTTGTCGAAGATGGAAATCCGGCACCTGCAAGCGCTGGTCGGCGTGGCCGAGCACGGGAGCTTCTCCGCCGCCGCCGAGGCGCTCGGGACCGTCCAATCCAACATCTCCTCCCACATCGCCCGGCTCGAGCGCGAGCTCGGCGCCCCCCTCGTCGACCGGTCGGCCGGACGGCTGACCGAGGAGGGGGAGATCGTCGTGGCCCGGGCCCGTCGCATGCTGGTCGAGATGATGGCGCTGGTGGCCGACGTCTCGGCGATGCGCAAGGAGGTGGCGGGGATGGTGCGGACCGGGATGATCGGCACCACCGGGCGCTGGTTGGTGCCGAGGCTGTTCTCCCTGCTTCGCGAGCGGCACCCCCAGGTGCGGATCACGGTGGCCGACGGGACCAGCGCCAACCTCGAGCCGAGGCTGGCGAGCGGCCAGCTGGACCTGGCCGTGGTCTCCCTCCCCCTCGCCGGCGACGAGCTGACGGCCACCCTCCTCTTCGAGGAGGACCTCATGTTGGTGGTGCCGGTCGACCATCCCTTCACCAAGCTGCCCCGACCGCTGCCCCTCGCCCGGCTGACCGAGCTCGACCTCGTGCTGCCGCTGTCCAACACCGCGCTCCGAGACGAGATCGACCGGGCCCTGCGGCAGGCCGGCGTCGCGCTCACCCCGGCCCTCGAGCTCGACGGCATCCGGATGATCGCCTCGCTCACCTTCGACGGGTTCGGCCCGGCGATCCTCCCGGCCACCGCGGTGCCCCGGCACATGCGCGAACGCTTCGAGCTGATCGCCCTCGAGGGCTTCCCCCGCCGGCGGGTCGGGGTGGCCCAACGCCGTCGGGGGCTGCCGTCGGCCCCGACCCGGGCGGTCATCGCCCTCCTGAACGCGGTGGCCAACGATCCCCTCGACCGTCCGATGGGCCTCCACCCGCCGGTCGAGGCCGCCGACTGAACGCTACGGTCGCCTCCCGAACGGGAGGTTCGCCATGCTGAGCGCCAAGGTCCCCCTCGACGAGCTGGGCGACGACCGGTCGGTCGTTCCCACCTACGCCAGCCGCGGGCTGGCCGGGCCGGTCCTCCGGGACGAGATGCCCGAGGAGGGAATGGACCCCGCCGCCGCCTACCAGCTGGTCCACGACGAGCTGTCCTTGGACGGGAACCCCACGTTGAACCTGGCCACCTTCGTCACCACCTGGATGGACGACGGTGCCAACCGCCTGATGGCCGAGACGCTCAACAAGAACGCCATCGACTGGGACGAGTACCCCCAGACCGTCGAGCTCCAGGACCGCTGCGTGGGCATGCTGGCCCGGCTCTTCTCCTCCCCCGAAGAGCACCGCAGCGTCGGCTGCGCCACCGTCGGGTCCTCCGAGGCCATCCACCTGGGCGGCCTGGCGATGAAGTGGCGGTGGCGGGCGGCGCGCCGGGCGGCGGGCCAGCCCGAGGACCGTCCCAACCTGGTGATGGGGGCCAACGTCCAGGTGTGCTGGGAGAAGTTCGCCCGCTACTTCGACGTCGAGCCCCGCTTCGTGCCCTTGACCGAGGACCGGTTCGTGATCGGGGTCGACGAGGCCATGGCCATGGTCGACGAGCGCACCATCGGCGTCGTCGGGATCCTCGGCAGCACCTACACCGGGGAGTACGAGCCCATCGCCGAGCTGGCGGCGGCGCTCGACCGGCGCTGCGCAGAGGACGGGCTCGACGTGCCGATCCACGTCGACGCGGCGAGCGGCGGGTTCGTGGCCCCGTTCCTCCAGCCCGAGCTGGCGTGGGACTTCCGCCTCGAGCGGGTGCGCTCCATCAACGTGTCGGGCCACAAGTACGGGCTCGTCTACCCCGGCGTCGGCTGGATCATCTGGCGCGACGAGCACGACCTGCCCGAGGAGCTCATCTTCGAGGTCGACTACCTGGGCGGCAGCCACGCCAACTTCAGCCTGAACTTCTCCCGGGGCGCCTCCCAGATCGTGGCCCAGTACTACAACCTCGTCCGGCTCGGGCGTTCGGGCTACCGCGAGGTCATGGAGGCGCTGGCCGGCACGGCCCGCTGGATCGCCGGCGAGCTCGCCAAGCGCCCCGACGTGCGCGTCGTCGCCTCGGGCACCGACCTGCCGGTGGTGTGCTTCTCGTTGGTCGGCGCACCCCCGGTGAGCGTCTTCTCCCTGTCGGCCCTGTTGCGCCAGCGAGGGTGGATCGTGCCGGCCTACAAGATGGCGCCCGACGCCGAGCAGGTGGAGGTGCTGCGGGTGGTGGTGCGCGAGGGCCTGAGCCGCGACCTGGCCGCGGCACTGGTAGGCGACATCGGCGCCGCCATCGACCAGCTGGCTGCGGGCGCACCGCCGGCCCACCCCCGAGCGCCGGCGGCAGCCCCGGCCCGGGCCGCCCGCCGGGTCAGGACCCGGGCGACCCGGCCCCGGCCCGACGCCAAGACCCGCGCCGTCTGCTGAGCACGTGCCGGCTCACCGCCGGCGCCCGTAGGCGGGCGCCTCCCGCTGCCCCATCGCGACCAGGTCGCCGAGGGCCAGGTTCCCATCGGCACTCGCGACCCGAGCCCGGTGCCGGCATGGGGTCTCCCTACCCGACCGGACTGTCGGGCGGCGGTCCGGGACCCTAGTCTCCGGAGCGTGCCCGACACGCCGGCCCATCCCTTCGAGGTCGACCCCGGGCTGGCCGACGCGGTCCTCGAGCAGGCGAGGCGGGCCGGGTGTGAGCACGCCGAGCTGCGGGTGGAGCGGATCCGGTCCCAGGCCGTCGCGCTGCGCGACGGCGAGCTCGAGACGGCCGCCGACGACACCGAGTCGGGGATGGGGCTCCGGGTGGTCCACGACGGCGCCATCGGCTTCGCGGCCACCGTGGCCGGCGACCGTTCGTCCGCCCGTGACCTGGTGGAGGGGGCCGTGGGCATGGCCCAGGTGGCCGCCCGGGCGGCCACCGAACGGGTGGTGCTGGCCCGGGAGCTCGGGCACGGCGAGGTGACCTGGAGCTCCCCCTACCGGCGGGACCCGGTGGGCGTCCCGCTCGGCGCCAAGATCGCCCGGCTGGCCGACTGGAGCCGGCGCCTGCTCGACGCCCCGGCGGTCGACCACGTCTCGGCCGCCGTCCTCGCCGTCACCGAGGACAAGTACCTGGCCGACCTGGCCGGCACCGTGGCCCGTCAGCACCGGGTGCGGGTCTATCCCCGGCTCGAGGCGGTGGCCCTCGGCGAGGGCGGGGACTTCGAGACCATGCGGACGCTCGCCCCCCCGGCCGGGCGCGGGTGGGAGTACCTGGAGGGCGAGGGGTGGGACTGGGAGTCCGAGCTCGACGCGCTGCCCGGGTTCCTCGCCGACAAGCTGGCCGCCCCTTCGGTCACCGCCGGGCGCTACGACCTCGTGATCGCCCCGACCAACCTCTGGCTGACCATCCACGAGTCGATCGGGCACGCGACCGAGCTCGACCGGGCGCTCGGCTACGAGGCGGCCT
>JAJYVS010000082.1 GCA_021791895.1 Actinomycetes bacterium
TCCTCCAGCTGTGCTGGTTCGGGGTGTCCGGGCTATGGGGGGAGGTTCAGAGGGACTGGCCGAGCGGAGCTCGCCGGGGGAGGTGGCGGCCAGATCTGTCCTCGACCATCCCGACGAAGTGGAGCTGCGGGTGAGCCACGAGACCATCTCCTCCTCGCTGTAGCAGGGCAAGGGCGGGTTGAAGAAGGAGCTGCTCGTCCTCTGCGCTCTGGCCGGCTGCGGCGCCGTCCCCGACCCCGAGGTGAGAAGGCCCGGCGCGCCAAGGTTCGGCGCGATCGTGCCCATCTCGGCCCGGCCCCCGAGGCCGCCGACCGGGCCTTCCCCGGACATCGGGAGGGACCTGATCGTGGGGGCGTTCAACCGGAGCGCCTTCGCGACCGTGGTGGAGCGCCGGAGCCGGTTCCTCTCCTCGGTGACCCACCGGACGGACAGGACGCTCAGGCTGTCTACGAGTGCCTGATCGAGCTCACCGCAGACCTGCCCGACGCGCTTCGCCGCAGCGGCAGCTTCGACCGGGTCGGGAGATGGCTGTGGGCGAAGCTCGCCGCCGACGCCGACATCGAGGTCTACTTCTGCGACCCCCGCTCGCCCTGGCAGCGTCTTTCGAACGAGCACATGAACGGTCTGCTCCGCCAGTACTTCCCGAAGGGGACCGACCTGAACAGGATCAGCCTCGAGCAGGTCCGCTTCGTGGCTGCCGAGATGAACGGACGGCCCCGGAAAGTGCTCGGCTGGCGCACCCCCGCGGAGGTGTACGCTGATGTCGTAGCAATGGCTGCTTGAACGCGCCGTGTCTACCGATCCGATCGGAGCCTCCGATGCAACTGAAGTCCGGCTTTTCGTATCAGCCCACGCCACCCGCGCCCACTCCGACTCCACCTCCAGACCCGGTGCCCCCACCGCCTCCGGGACCGAACCCAGGGCTTGGACTTCTGGAAGGACTGCTTGGAAAGTGGTCAGGCGTCGGATTGAACCTGATCTGGCGCCCGACGCAGCCGGCTTCGGGGAGCGACCGCTTCCTCGAGATCAACCTCACGACCGAGACGATTGAGTTCGACGTCATCCCGGGAGACATCCCGAATCGGGGGCTACTCCAGGCAGACCTGACGATGACCGGGCTTCGATACCTCCAGCAGGTCACCGACTCGAATCTGAATGCGGGACTTCACGTCGAGCCGGGCCTGTGGCTCAACATCCCGGCCACCACCGATCCTGCGCTCCCGGCGACGATTGCCCGACTGGCAACGATCCCTCACGGGACGTCGATCGTTGCGCAAGGCATCGCCAACCCGCCCACCGCTGGACCTCCGGCCATTCCGGCAGCGAGCATTACGCCGTTCTCCATCGGGAACCCCGGAGCCCTGCTCCAATTCCCCGAGCAGACGCTTGCCGACCAGACCAACTTCCGCACGAGCGGTCAGGGTCTCACTGGGGTGACGCAGGAGATGGTGAGCAACCCGAACAGCGTTCTCACCAACGCCCTGACTGGGCTGACGATCGCCTCGACGGTGATACTCCAGGTCTCCACGGACGACGCCACCCCCATCCTCGGGGGTGGCGTGGCCAACACGGCGTTCCTGCAGGGAGGATCGGACGGCCCCAACGCCGTCGTGGCTCGCGCCAGCTCCACGTTCTGGCTCCAGACCACTCAAGGATCGGCACAGCCGGACCTGCTGCAGTACAGCCAGACCGTCCTGCTCAACTTCAACGGCGTCAGCTGGCCGCACGTCAGCGTCGCGACGCTCCGCCCGACACCCACGCCGTAATGTCGGCGGGCTTCCGGCCGATCAGACGTTGCTCCCATCGGGCCTTAGCTTTCAATTAGACCCCTGACCTCGCTCGGGCGACCCTCTTGACCGCCGGATAGCGGGTTCTCGGGGGTCTCCGGGTGCCCTTGGGAACGACCGTGCGACCCGGCCCGGGTGTCCGGGATTTCGGCGGCAGGGCAGATGTGTCGCGGGTTGCACGCAGTCGCCGAAATCCTCGCCGTACGCGGCATGGGCTGAGCTTGGCCGGGTCGCACGGTCGCTCCCAAGGGAGCCGGAGGTCGGCGACGATACCGCGGGCCAGTCGGAGCTCGGTGTACGCGGCGACAACGAGCCAGGTCCAGCGGTCGGCCTGCGTCGGCGTGCAGAGCTGGGGTGTCGTCCAGGCGAGGGTGCCCTTCACGAACCGGAAGGCATGCTCGATGTCGAAGCGCCGCAGGTAGGCACGGAAGCATCGCTCGAGGTCCGCCCGACCGGGCCCGGACCACCACAGCCAGAGGGTCTTGTCGGCACGACCACAGGGTTTGGGCAGGTGCTCGACGTCGACGCGAATGACGGTGCCCCTCACGATCGGTAGCTCGCCCGAGCCCTTGCGTCGACCTCGCCCGTGGAGTTTGGGGTGCAGTCCTCGCCAGGCCCGGACGCGCACCGCGCCAGAGGAGGTCCGCGACCACGAGCTCGTCGTCGGGTGGCGTCGAGGTCGCGTCTTCGGAGAGCACGAAGCGCTGCCCGTGGCGAGCGGTGTCGATTCCCACCACAAGTGAGAAGTTCTCACGCGGTCTGAGAGTGGATCTGAGCAGATTTCCACTCAATCCGAGCAGTCCGCAAAGCCGCACCCATTCGCCACCGAGAGCCGACTATCTGGCACGAGAGCGCTGGGGCTCCGGACACTCGACGACACCACCGCGCTCGCCGCGCCACGCGTTGTGTGGGACCCGACGCAGGACGCAGGACGCGGTCAGTTGCGCGGGGGCGCGGGCTTGTTGCGGAGGTACTTGTCCGGCATCGGCACGACGGCGATGCCGAGCGCGCTGGCCCGGATCGAGAGTCCGGTGTCCGCGGTGACGAGCGAGACCGGGCATCCGACTGCCTTCAGGGTTCGGCACTCCTCGAGGATCTCGGCGTCGGCGTCGAGCGTGTGCCGCCGGGGCTCGTCGTCGAGGAACACCTCGACCGTGATGCCGGGTTTGCCACCGAGCGGCGCCGGGCCGCCCTTGGAAGGTGAGAGCACCTTCCAGAGCTCGCTGAGCAGGTCCCGGGCGCGCTGGGCGATCTTCTCTCGATCCCGGTACTTGCGCTCGTCGAGCTCCTCGATGACTCGGAGCGGGAGGACGAGGCGGACCGGCCCTGCCGAGCCGAGAACCGCGGTCCAGTCGACCTGCCAGGGGGGTTGGTAGTGGAGCAGCACGTTGGTGTCGAGGACCACAAGACCCCCTTGGGTGTCCCCAAGGCGCTTGACGAAGCGCTCCAACCGGTCCGTCACTTGCTCGAAGTAGCGCTTCTGGTCCTCCGCCTCCTCGGTGATAAGCCGGGCCAGGGTCGGGTTGCTGGTGCTCATCGCGCAGATCACCCTGTGCCGGTCGCCGCGGAGGTGAGTCCAGACCGCAGGGTCGGCGAAGAGGTTGCGGAGCTGCCCTTCCACCCTGTCGAGCTCTTGCAGGTAGCGGTGCCGGAACGACTCAACGTCGTCGCCACTCCCGCCCCTCGCCAGGCTGCCCACCCACCCGCCACACTGGCGGAGGGTCTGGATCGCGCCCTCGAGCTTCACGCCGTCCCGGAGCGGGAGTGCCATCTCTCCTCCCTCACACCCCGAGCGGCGGGAGCGACTCGACGATCTCGACGGTCTCGACCGAGACCCGGACGACCCTGGCGACGAGGTCCACGATGTAGCGGGGGCCGGCCCAGTCGTTCGGGTCGTTGGTGATCCCCGAATCCTTGTCGACCTTCACCCGGTAGCGGTCGATGAGCCACTCCAAGGCGG
>JAJYVS010000010.1 GCA_021791895.1 Actinomycetes bacterium
GCGCGCCTTGCGAACGGTCGAACACGTCGTCGAGGACTACGTCAGTGCAGCGCGTCTCGGGACTGCCGCCTGAAACTTGTCACAAAGACCAGAGGCTGGAGGACCAAGAAGATCTAGGTAACTTAAGATGCAGTTTCACCAGGGAAAACGCATTTGACCACCACTGACGAAAATCCCTCAGATGCCCTTTCAAGGCCGATACCCGGGTTTCACATCCCGACTCTCAACTCAAGACATGGCGTTTTGGCTACGACTTGTTACATGTAACATAGGGTCGTGACCGAAAAGTCAGAAGCGACGTCGGTGCGTGCCCGGGTCCGCGCCCACCGGGCTCGACTGCGAGCCGAAGGACTTCGTCCTGTCCAGATCTGGGTGCCCGACGTCCGTTCTCCTACGTTCGCCGCCGAAGCTCACCGTCAGTCTGCGTTGGTCGCGTCGTCGACGCACGCCGACATCGACCAGGAGTTCATCGAAGCCATCTCGGCTGAGGAGTGACTCGCGGGGAGATCTGGACCGCGGCAGCCGGTTCGGGGTATGTCGGCAAGCCTCGGCCGGCCGTCATTGTCCAGGACGACCGGTTCGATGCGACCGACTCGGTGACCATCTGCGCATTCACCACCGACCCCGCCGAGGCACCACTCTTCCGCTTGCCCATCACGCCGAGCGTTCAGAACGGGTTGCACGACGTCAGCATTCTCATGGTCGACAAGATCACCACCGTCCGGCGAACCAAACTCGGAGAGCGGATCGGGCGGCTGTCCAGCGAGGACATGGTCCGGCTGGACCGCGCCATCGTCGTATTCCTCGGGCTTGCTGGCTGACGAGGGACCGACATCCAACAGCGCGATGAGCCGTTTCCGCAGGTCGGTACGGTCCGAATAAGCGAACTCAACCGCGCCCTCCCCTCGACGAGAAGGGGGTAGGCGAGCGGGACGGGGCGCCTTTGGCGTTCTTTTGTCTTCCATCGATCTCAATGCCAACTCGACAACTCTTGGGTCGTCGTATTGGACGTCATTCCGTGGTACCTCCAAAGTGTCCCCCGCGAGCCGTACCATTCGTGGATGCCTGCGGAGAAGGTCCGGCTCAGGATCGGCAACCTGGCCAAGGCGGTGCTCGTAAGTGGGCAGGCCTACCAGGACCCCAAGGACGCCCTGAACGAGTTCGTCTCGAACGCCGCCGACGAGTACGTCCAAGCCGAACTCCGAGGAGAGCGGATCCGCGTCATCTTGCGGAGGAAGGGCCGCTATCCCCTGATCGCCATCGACGACGGCGGTAGGGGCATGTCGCCCGAACGCCTCCGGACAGTTGCCCGCAGCCTCTTCGAATCCTCGAAGGCAAACGACATCCGCACACTTGGAGAAAAGGCAATCGGGATCCTTGCTTTCCAGCAACTAGGCGGGCGCTGCGAACTCGTCTCGAGGGCCGATGGAAGCTCGGAGACCTGGGTCCTGCGGCTCGAACGGGGAAAGGCCACCGCCGTCCTTGAGCGCGAGCGACGGCGCCTTCGCCAGGTGCCGGGCACAACGGCGTACCTGTCGGACCTCGACCCGGACGTGCTGCGGGTGCTGACCCAGCGCAAGGTCGTCGACTACCTCCGGGCCAGGAGGGGCCCAGCCCTGGCCAACGGCGACTACGAGATCGAGGTCATCGAGGGTCGGAGCTCGGAGTTGGTGCTTCCGGAGAAGCCGGACGGGGTGCGCCTTGCCATCCACCCCCGCCACACCCTCTGGGGACGCATCGAGTTCTCCCTCTACGTCGCGCCGCCCGACGGCCGTCGTCGCCGGGTGGCCGTCGTCGGCCGTGCCGGGACCACCGTGATGGACGACCTGTGCGAGCTCGACGAGTTCGCTGGTTATCCCTGGAACAGCGACCAGGTACACGGTCAGGTCATCTTTGCCGGCCTCCAACAGACCGCCGGTCGGCGAGCAGTCATCCGGGACCGGGAGGCCTTTCCGCTCTTTGCCGACGCGGTGAAGGCAGTAGAAGACGCCGTGGCCCACGCCGTCCAGCGGGTTGCCAGGGAGGTCGACGCCCAGACGGCCGACCGGCTCTCCGACGTGATCCGGCGGGTCTTCGGCCGAGTCCTGAAGGAGCTGGCCGATCTTGAGAACCCGATGCGCTCAGCGGGTGGGACCGAACCCGGAGAAGGTGGACTGCTGGAACCTCAACTGAGTCCGCCCGACCAGTCCCACGGCAACGGGGCATCCGACGAAGCTCCAGAACTCACCGAACTGATACCACCGCCGACGGACCCGGTAAGGCGCACCGACGAGCCCGACTCAGCCAGGCCCGACCGGGCCGGCTCAAACCGGTTGCCTTCGGTTGCCCCCGACCCCCAACCCGGAGAAGCGAGGAGCCGGTTCGATCCCGAACTCGGGATCGTGTTCTTCAACGATGTCCACAGCGACTATCTCATGGTCAAGGACGCCGAGCCGCTGCTGCTCGACTACCTGGCGACGCTCGTGGCCAAGGAGTACGTGGTCTACAACAACCCGCGGGCACCGGCCGATGAGCTTGGCGAGGAAATGGTACGCATGCTCGTCCGGGTCCGACGGCACCTTCCGAAGCGGATCTGAGCCGACGCGTCGTGCCCCAAGCACGAGACCGTCCGTGCCGGACCCGACGCGATCCCGGGCGGCAGCGTCGCACCGCCCTTCGACGGTGCAGACCCCGCCCCCATCCCATCTTTCATCCCATCTTTTTTGCCAAAACCTTCCGAAACCGCTTAGAACCCTATGGGACGGTGCGGGACCACACTCCCTTGCTATGGGCGGTTTCCGCGGTTCTGGTTGGCACTGGTCGGGATAAATAGAGAGGGTCCTTTTCTGATTCGGAAACCGACGCTCTATCCCCTGAGCTACCGGGGCTACCTCGGAGGGCGGCGCGTCGAGAGACGCGACCACGCGGCTACGTGAACCTCCTGGCCCGACGTTAGACGTCCGGGGCGTCGGACGGGTCCCTACCTGGACAGAACCTTCGCCCTCGCTGGCGGGCCGGGGTAGGGCCGGTCAACGCCGGGCGTGGCTCGTCGAACCGACAGGGCTCCCCTGTGCAGGATCTCGCCGGCTGCGACGACATTCCGTGATCAGGCAGGTAATTTGCCCGATACCACCCGACCTGAGGAGGTACCGGGGATGGGACTGTTCCAACGTGCCCACGACATCGTCGAAGCCAAGGCCAACCGTGCGCTCGACTCGGCAGAGCAACCCGACGAGATGCTCGATCTGTCCTACGAGAAGATGCTGGAGCAGATCACCCAGGTGAAACGCTCCCTCGTCGACATCGCCGCGTCTCGCAAGCAACTCGAGCTCCAAGAGCAGCAGCTCCAGCACTCGGTCGACCACCTGCAGGACCAAGCGAAACAGGCGCTGTCGGCCGGTCGAGAGGACCTGGCCAAGGACGCCCTCGCCCGCAAGGCCACGGCCCAGTCCCAGATCGACGGGATGGAACCCCAGCACCAACAGCTGAGCGAGGAGGAGGAGAAGCTCGAGCAGACGCTGGCAACGCTCCAACAGCGGGTGAACCAGTTCCGCTCGCAAAAGGAGGTGCTCAAGGCCCAGTACAGCGCGTCGAAGGCGATGTCGAGTGTGGACGAGAGCGTTGCTGGGATCTCCAAGTCCCTGGGCGACTCGGGTGCGGCGCTCCAACGGGCCCAGGACAAGATCGCGAACATGCAGGCCAGGTCGGGAGCGCTCGACGAGCTGTTGGAGTCCGGGGCGCTCGAGGACGTCGGTGGCGGCGACGATGACATCCAACGGGAGCTCAATGAGGTCGCGTCGAAGTCCGACGTGGACAGCGAGCTCGCCGCCCTCAAGGCGCAAATGGGCTCGACCGCGGCGGTGGGCCCGGGATCGGACGCGGGCCAATCGAGCTGAGTCAGCCGCGTGCCGGACCCCGCCCGGCTCGGACCTATTGTCTTTCCTGAGCTACCTCGAGCGTGGCGCGTCGTCCGTCTTCCGCTGAGCTCCCGCCTTTTACCCGAGGAGGGTCAATGACCGCAGTACAGGAGGGTCCGGCATTCAAAGTCGCCGACCTCAGCCTGGCCGCCTTCGGGCGCAAGGAGATCGAGCTGGCCGAGCACGAGATGCCCGGGCTCATGGCGATGCGCGCCGAGTACGGGGCGACGCGACCACTGGCGGGCGCGAAGATCACCGGGTCGCTGCACATGACGGTCCAGACCGCGGTCCTCATCGAGACGCTGGTCGCCCTCGGGGCCGAGGTCCGGTGGGCCAGCTGCAACATCTTCTCGACCCAGGACCACGCCGCCGCCGCGGTGGTGGTCGGTCCGGACGGCAGCCCAGATGACCCCAAAGGCGTCGCCGTCTTCGCCTGGAAGGAAGAGTCCCTCGAGGATTACTGGTGGTGCACCGAACAGGCGCTTACCTGGGACGACGATGACGACGGGCCGAACATGATCCTCGACGACGGAGGCGACGCCACGCTCTTCGTCCACAAGGCGGTGGAATGCGAGAAGGCGGGGAAGGTCCCCGATCCGGCCACCGCCGAGAGTGCCGAGTTCGCAGTGGTGCTCTCCCGCCTGGCCGAGAGTCTCGCCACCAACCCGAGCCGATGGACTCAGATAGCCAACGGGATCCGAGGAGTCACCGAGGAGACCACGACCGGCGTCCACAGGCTCTACGAGATGGAGCGTTCCGGTGCGCTGCTCTTCCCGGCGATCAACGTCAACGACTCGGTCACCAAGTCCAAGTTCGACAACAAGTACGGATGCCGTCATTCGTTGATCGACGGGATCAACCGGGCCACCGACGTGCTCATCGGCGGCAAGGTCGCCGTGGTCTGCGGATTCGGGGACGTCGGCAAGGGGTGTGCAGAATCCCTGGCCGGCCAGGGAGCCCGGGTGGTGGTCACGGAGATCGACCCCATTTGCGCACTGCAGGCCGCGATGGAGGGCTACCAGGTGACGACGCTGGAGGACGTGGTGGCCACCGCCGATGTCTTCGTCACCGCGACCGGCAACAAGAACGTCATCACCGCAGAGCACATGGGACAGATGAAGCACCAGGCGATCGTCGGCAACATCGGCCACTTCGACAACGAGATCGACATGGCCGGTCTCGCCAAGGTGCCCGGGATCGTCCGCGTGACCGTCAAACCCCAGGTCGACAAGTGGATTTTCCCGGACGGTCATGCGGTGATCGTTCTCTCCGAGGGTCGTCTGCTCAACCTGGGTAACGCCACCGGCCACCCCAGCTTCGTGATGTCGAACTCTTTCACTAACCAGACGATGGCCCAGATCGAGCTGTTCACAAGGGCGGATCACTACGAGAACCGGGTCTATGTGCTGCCGAAGCACCTCGACGAGAAGGTCGCCCGACTCCACCTCGACGCCCTAGGCGTAAAGCTCACCACGCTCAGCAACGAGCAGGCTGCCTACATCGGCGTGTCAACGGACGGACCATTCAAACCCGACACCTACCGGTACTGACATCCGGTCGGCGCCTCGGAGGTCACTCGGTCAGCAACGCCGAGGCCAGCACGTGGCCGTGCACGTCGACCAGCCACGCTGCCTGCACCTCGTCGGTCGGGACCGAAAGGGCGTAGGCCCAGCTGCCTGAACCACCTTGCAGGTAGAAGGAGCCCACAGTGACCGGGCGGCCGTCGATCCGCACCCGGCAGCTGACCAGACCGGCGGTGCGGACGCCGTGCACCGACATGAACAGCCAGCCCGGGTGACCCGGGGCGAGGTAGACCGCCCCCTTCACCACAGTTCCTGACGTCAGGCTGGCCACCACGGCCGTGGGAGCGGGAACCGACGGCGGACTCCCAAGGCCGAAGCCGAGCCCGAGGGCCAGCCCCAACACGCCCGTGAGAGTCACCGCGGCCACCCCAATGCGCCAGCGGCGCCGGCGGCGCGGTGCGGCCAGCCCCATTCGCCCGAAAAGCCGGGTCTCGAAGCCCGGTGCGGGTTCGAGGACCGGGGCGAGGGTCAGGACGGCGTCGGAGGCCGCGGAGAGCCGATCGACCTCCTCCCGGCACGCGGCGCATCCTTGGACGTGGGCAAGAACGTTCATCCGCTCGAACCCCGAGAGGGTGCCCAGGGCAAGCTCGGCCAGGTCCCCCTCGAACCTCTGGCAATCGTCAGTCGGGTTCACGCGTCGGCCACCGGGAGATCGAGCGCCCGGCGCAGCTTGCGGAGCCCGGTCCGAATCCGGGTCTTGGCGGTACCGAGCGGGATGCACTCGTACTCGCTGACCGCCGTGGCGGTGAGTCCGTAGACCGTGGCCAGAACCAGCGCCCGACGCTGCTCGACCGGCAGCGCCCCGAGCGCCTCGAGGACCGCGGTATCGGCACCGATGGTCTCTGCGGCCTCCTCTGGCTCTCGATCCGCGCTCACCTGTGTGAGCAGGAGGAACCGCGCCGGATCCACCGGGGTGCTCCGTCGCACCCGCAGGGCGTCGATGGCCAGGTTGTGGGTGATGGCAAGGACCCAGGTGGCGGCGGACCCCCGGCGGGGGTCGAAGACCTGGGCGTGCCGCCAGGCTCGGACCAGCGCCTCCTGGGCGACGTCCTCGGCCGCCTGAGCGTCCCCAAGCATCGAATGCGCCAGGCCATAGACGCGGCGCTGATACCGCCGGACGAAGGCGACCGCGGCGGTCTCGTCCCCGACCGCCATGCCGGCCAGCAACGCCTCGTCAGAAAGCTCGTTCACCCGGTCGCGCCGATCCCCGCCTCGGAGTCCACGAGGCCCAATCCTCCCACCTGAGGACATACGGCCGGGGGCTGGGACCGGATTGACCTCGTGGTCTGGTCCAATCCGCGCGTGGCTCCGAACCGTAGGTCACAGTGACGGTTGCGGGTCGGTGAACAGACCGGCGCGACGCGACAAGGCACAAGGAGCACCATGACCCGTACACCCCGACGAGGAGCCCTCGGAGCCCGCTTGGCTCGACTCCTGGTGAGCGCCGCCGTTCTCGGCGGCTTCGGCACGTTGGCCCTGGCCCCGTCACCGGCAGGGGCGACTCGGGTTCATCACCAGGCCGCGAACCGGCACCGTCACAGCACCAAGGGTCGTCACCACCCGAGCGCGGACACGGTGAAGTTGGTCAAGCACACGGGGCTCGGGAAGATCTTGGTCGACACGTCGGGTAAGACCCTCTACATCTTCACCGGTGACTCAGCAGACAAAGCGAACTGCACCGGTGGCTGCGCCAGCATCTGGCCGCCGCTCACCATCGCCAAGGGGAACAAGCCCAAGGGAGGCCCCGGGGTTCGCCAGCTCGGCACCATCAAGTCAGGTGACCGGCTCCAGGTCACCTGGGACAAACACCCGCTGTACACCTACTCGCTCGACAACGGCCCCGGATCGGTCAACGGCAACGGGGTGAAGGTCGGCGGGAACATCTGGTACGCGGCCACGTCCAAGCGGGTCACCTCACACACCAAGCCGGTCAAGCACACCACGACGACGACGACGAGCGGATCCACCTCGCTACCGCCAGGCGGCTACGGATACTGAGCGGGTCGATCGCCTAAGCGGCGCGCCGACCCTTTCGGCCATGCCGACCCGGACTGCCCGGAGTGGGTGGCTCCGGTGGCTCGCCCTCGACGGCTCGCCGCACCGGCCGGCGGTCACAGCCGCAACCTTGGTCGCCTCGGCCCTCACGATCGCCTCGGGCGCCATCCACCTCCATCTCTACACCGCCGGCTACCGCGCCATCCCGACGATCGGCTCTCTGTTCATCGTTCAGGGGGTCGCTGCCATCGTCGTCAGCCTCGTAGCCTCGGCACTGCGTCGGGTGTGGACCGCATTGCTCGGTGCCGGGTTGATGGTGGGCACCGTGGCTGGCTTTCTCATCTCGGTGAACGACGGGCTCTTCGGCTTCCAGGACACGTTCAGGGGGACCAACCAGATCAGCGCCTTCGTCGTCGAGCTCGCCGCCTCGGCCCTGTTCCTGGTGGCCGCAGCCGTGGCTGTCGCCGGAGGGTTCCGTCCGGCTTCCCCGGTCACTCCCCTCGGGGTCGATCCTGGTGGGCGCAGCGAGTGAAGTCTCGAGGGACGACGTTCGCTCGAGCGACTGCCAGAGCGTCTTTCGACTTGCGCGAGCGTCCGGTCCCGGCGGTTGCATGGGGCTGCTCAAGGCAACCCCAATAGACTCGCCGAGGTGGATCACCCGCCCGCTCCCTCGCTCCACCTGTCGGCGGACCTCCTCGAGGCCGGCCTTGAGGACATCCGTCAATCTCCGATTGACGGCGGCGTACTTGAGTTGATCGTGGCGCGTCCCGCGGTGGACCGGCGCGAGGTGCTCGACGCCGGAGAATTGGACCTCGCCGTCGGCCTGGTTGGCGACAACTGGAGGAATCGAGCCAGCAGCGCAACGCCGGACGGAGGGGCCGACCCTGATGCCCAGCTCACGATCATGAACTATCGGTGCGCGGCCTTGGTGGCAGGTCGCCTTGACCGCGTGCCATTGGCCGGCGACCAGCTCTATGTCGATTTGGATCTGAGCGCTGCGAACCTGCCGGCCGGTTCCCGGTTGGCCATCGGCGAGTCGGTGATCGAGGTCACCGCCAAACCCCATCGAGGATGTGACAAATTCGCGGCCCGTTTCGGCGTCGCGGCGCTTCGATTCGTCAACATCGGTATCGGTCGCGATCTCAACCTGCGGGGCCGCAATGCCCGGGTGGTCGTCGGCGGGCGGATCGAGCGTGGCGATCGGGTACGGCGGATCCACTCCAGCGGCCTGGGCGGCGCCGGAGAGGGGCGCTTCGAGGAGGCTCGGTCGACGGCAAAACGTTCGTCTCGTCCGGCGCTCTTTTAGAGGTCACCAGCCGGGCTGGGGACGTCGGCTTCCCGATCGCTCTCCCGTCTCGGCACCGCTGAGGACTGGTCGGTCCCGAACCCTATGGGAGAGACTCCATCCATGGAATGGCCGGCGGAGTTCCTCTGGGGAACGGCTGCATCGTCCACGCAGACCGACGGCGCCGCTCCGGCCTCGGACTGGTGGGACTGGGAGCGCAGCGGACATGCACCCATCTCCGGCGACGGCAACGGGTTCGCCACCCGCTATGCCGAGGACTTCGAGTTGCTGGCCGGCCTGGGGCTGACGCACCACCGGCTCTCGATCGAGTGGGCACGAATCGAACCCGAAGAAGGACGCCGTGATCCCGATGCGATCACCCACGCACGTGACATCCTCCACGCTGCCCGCGATGCCGGCGTCGTGCCCTGGGTTTGCCTGCACCACTTCACGCTCCCGCGCTGGTTTGCCACACGGGGCGGGTTCCTCGTCGAAGCCAACCGGACCACGTATTGGCGGCGCCACGTCGAGTTCATGGCCGAGACCTTTGGCGACCTGGTCGGAGGCTGGAAGCCGGTGAACGAAACGAACTACTACGCCGGTGCCGCCTACGGGGGTCGGGGCTGGCCGCCGGGCCACACCGACCGGCACGAACGAGCGCTGGCCGCCGAACAGATCCATCTGGCCACCGCCGAGGCCGCGGTGACGCTCCGCTCGACGGGAGCCCCGGTCGCATCCATCTTCGGGCTGTCCTGCGAGGTTCTCCTCGACGACGACGAGGCCACAACGAAAACGGCCCGTTCCCTCAGCGCGGTGAACTGGGATCCTGCCATCGGTCTGTTCCGCGATGGCGTGCTCCGCATCCCCGGGCGCGAGCCGTTGGAGCGCCCCGACCTCGTCGGCTGCTACGACCTCTTCGGCTTCTCTTACTACGCCACGACCGGCGTAGCCCACGGACAGGTGGTCCGCTACCCCGCGGACGCCCCCGCCTCGCCGCTCGGCTACGCCATCTGGGCCGAAGGCCTGGGACTGGTCCTGGAGCGGCTCCACCACGAACTGCCGGGTACCCCCCTGCTCATCGACGAGTACGGGATCGGAACGGGGGATGACACCCAACGGGTTCACTATCTCGAAGTCGGTCTGCAGGTCGTGCACGATGCGCTCCGGCGAGGCATCGACGTCCGCGGCCTCTTCCACTGGACGGCCGTCGACAACTACGAGTGGCTACACGGCTACGAGGTGTCCTTCGGCATCATCGATGCCGACCGACGTGTCCGCCCGAGCGCGCTCCTGCTCGCCCAAGAAGCGAGCTCGTCGGGCTGAGGCATGGCACCGGTTCCCACGCATCTCAGCTCACGAACGAGTCCGATGCCATGAGCGGCCCGGTGCCGTTGCCGACCGCGGAGGAGTTGCGGATCGAAGTCCAAGCCATGGTCGACCTCGGAGCCCGTCTGACCGGAGCGGAGCCCCACGACCGCTTCTGCGCCTGGGTGGAACGCGAACTGACGGCCGCCGGGCTCCACCTCCTGGCCCCTGACGAGTATGCCTACGACCGTTGGCTCGCCGAGCGGGTCGCCCTGGAGGTGACGGGAAATGGCGGTTCTAGGACCGTCGAGGTCGCCTTCGCCTACGTTCGTTCGGCAAGCACGCCGGCCGACGGAGTGTCCGGGCCCCTCTTGCATCTAGGAGAGATGCCGCTCGCCACGGGGACGGGGGTCCCGGATGAAGGCGACCGCCAAGGGACGACGCCCCGCGAGATCCGGTCGTGGGCCGACAACCTTGATCGCGGCGAACTCGCCGGTGCGATCGTGGTGGTCGACGTGGCACTTCCGATGCGCCTGAGCGCGACGACCTTCGTGGCGCTGGCCGACTACTTGCACTGGCCGGGCCACGCCGCCGAGGAGTGGTCGGCAATCGACTACACGCGGCCCTGGGTCGGCCCCTGGCCGGAGCTCGGCGTCTTCGCCGAGCTCGGAGTGGCCGGCGTCGTTTTCGCTGCGGATGCGCCCCACGAGCTACTCGCCGGCAACTATTCGCCCCACGTCGGTCGCCGGCAGCCGGTTCCGGCAGTGGTCGTCGGACAGGAGACCGCCTTGGTCCTCCGGCAACTGTGCCGGGCCGGACCCACCGCCGCTCGGCTGACACTGCAGGCCCCGAGCACCCCGGTGAGGCTCCGCTCGGTGACCGCAGTGTTGCCGGGGACGAGTGACGAGGTGCTGGTGGTCAACAGCCACAGCGACGGCCAGAACGCCTTCGAGGAGAACGGCACGGTTGCCCTGGTCGCCCTGGCTCGCCACTTCGCGTCGCTCCCTCCCGACCGGCGGCTCCACCGCACCCTGGTCGTCACCACCTGGCCTGGGCACATGTCCGGCGAGGAAGGGATCGAGGATGCCTCATGCTGGGTGGTCGCCCACCCGGACCTCATCGAACGTGCTGCCGCCGCGGTGACCGTCGAACACCTCGGCGCCACCGAGTGGTCTGTCGGCGAGAGCGGGTACGGCCCGACCGGCCACCCAGAGCTCTACGGGATTTGGGCTACTCGGGGTCCAACGGCGGAGGCGGCCAAGGCCGCGCTGGTCGACGCCGATCTGCACCGGCACGCCGTCTTGAAGCCACCCATCCAGATCACACCGGGCCGTCCGTTTCACGATGCCGGTGTGCCCCACGTGTCCGGCATCGCCGGGCCCTCGTACCTCCTCGTCGTCTCCGAGGACGGCGAGATGGCCAAATTCGACCAGCACCTCGCGGCCCGACAGGTGGCCTTCTACGCGGACGTGATCCGACGTCTCGACGCCATTGCGCTCGCCGACATGCGCGGCGTCGACCCGACCCTCGGCGGCAACCCGCCCACCTACGTCGACGGACGCATCGCCCCGCTCGGCGGCAAGCACTGATCCGCCGCGCGCACGGGTAACTCCCCCTGCTCGAGCCGCCAGGACCTGCGAAGCGGGGGTCGAAGGGTCCACCGAGGGGCCCGATGTGCCCGACCCCGCCCCCGGACTGAGCGGGTGGATCAGCGACGAGCCGAAGGGATCGCGGCCGAGCCGCCGCGGTCGTCGCTGCCCGAGTTGCCTTGCCCCCGAGCGGCCCCCGGTGCTCAGCCGGTGAAAGGCTCGGCCCGGTCGCCCCTGCGCGAGACGGGACCCGATGGCCTCGGCGCAACGTTGCGGGGACCACACACTGGTGTCGACCTCGAGGTCGTAAGGCCCGTGAGCGTGGACCGTCTCTTGCCACCGCTCGACGGCGGCCCGCAAATCGGGGGCGGCCGTCTCCCGGTCCACCCCCCAAGTCCGACGACGGCGCTCCCAAATCACCTCGATCGGACATCGGACTCCGACGAACAACACCGGCAAGCCCTTCAGATGTCGGGCACAGCGGGTCAGGATCCCGAGGGGTCTCGAATACGCCTCGTGGTGACCGACATCGACGACCACGTTGAGGCCCACCCGTGTAGAGGTGTCGCTTGATCATGTAGGCGACCTCGATCACCGGCTCAAGACGCGAGTGGGTGGCCCAGAAGAACCACTGCGCGTAGAACTTGGTCGCCCAGCCGGGCCGGTGATAGTTCCACAGGACCGCGAGCGACTCCTTGATGGCCCAGGCACGGGCCGTCTTCAAGTTGAGGGCCTTGAGGGCCGCGAACGGCCCTTTGTGCTTGTCCGGCAGGTTGCGCTCGGCGTAGAGCCAGAGATACTTGGTCCCGGTCAGCGTCTTGATGCCCTCGGCCCGCAACTCCTTGTGCTCTCGCTTTGTCAGCGTGTCGAGGGCCTCGCCCATGTGCTTCATGATGTGGAACCGATCGAAGACGATCTTGTGCTCGGGGTCGACGAGGTGCTCTTTGACCGAGTTGACATAGGGCTCCCACATGTCCATGGCCACCGCCTTGACGCCGGCACGCTCCTCGGGGCTGAACGCGTCGAAGTAGGCGTCCAGGCTCGACTGGCGTCGGTCCTCTGCGATGTACTCGACCCTGGCGTCTTCGATCGAATAGACCAAGGTGAGATAGGACTGGCCCTTGGCGATCGACTTCTCGTCCACCCCGATCAGGGCCGGAAGTCCTTGGTGAACCGGCTCTTGGGCTCGGCCCAGGGCAGAAGAACCTGGAGGACGCCGTGGTCGGGACACTCGACGCGCGGGGGACGGGCGCAAAGGAAGGTCTGGAACCCTCCGGTGTCGAGGTGGCGCCAGGTGCGTGCCTCTGAGTGGTCGTAGAGGGCGAGCTCGGTGTCACACTTGGGACAGCGCCAGAGGCGTCCTTCCTTTTGGGCCAGGGAGATGTCGATGCGCCGGTCGTTGAGCGACATGGAGACGTCGTCGACGAACCAGGGATCTTCGAGTCCGAGGATCTGGGCGTAGAACTCGATGTCACGCACGGCGACCACCTCCTGTGTACGTTCCCGACCCATCCGGGAGCGACACCGGGGTGTCGCTCCCATGAGCGCCGCCAGCCACCGACGAGCCCCGGGGTCAAGGGACCGACGCAGTCGAAGCGAGAACCGGAGCGCAGCGGAGGCTCGCAGCGACCCTTGATGCCCGGAGCAAGGAGGTGGCACCAGGCATCGTCAGCGGTTCAGCGGTCAGGGCATTTGCTCAGCTCATCGCCGAATCGGTCCCCAGCGGTCGCCACGCCTCCCGCGTCAGATGCTCATAACCGAACGGCTGTTCGTCGAACTCACCCACGGAGAACCCGGAACAACCAATGGTTTAAGTAGAGGGCGACCACCAAATCCTCGAGTTCGGGCCGTTCTCCACCGGGGCGAAGCCCAATGCCCGGAGCCAACCGGGCGGGGGTCGCCCGCATGGCGGTGTCCACCCCAAGGTTGACCCAAACCCCGGCGAGGTGGTCCTGGATCGCGCCTGCGATCAAACTTTTCCCCGACCGGGGAGGGCCGTTCAGGATCACGACCTGACCGGGCACCACCGATCGTGTGACCTTCAGGTCTGGAGCCCTCCGATCGCCGTCGCCAGATCCTCCAACTCGGCGCGCCAGCTCGACGGCGCTACCGCCGGACGAAGCACGAACTTGGAGAATCCCACCTCGATGAACCGTTCGATGTTCTCGCGTAGCGCCTCGAAGCCAACCGGGACGAGCGCACGGGGGTCCCGGCCGCGGGACCGGGCCGACATGGCTGCCACCACTCGGTCCTCGAGCGGGGTTCGGCCGTAGATGATGTTCGCCCCGAAGTGCTCGGGGCTGATCTCCCGCCCGGCTTCCTCAGCCGCGTCCTCGATGACCCGACGACCGGCGGAGGCCTCTTCCGGCGAGCACAGCGAAGGCAGCCAGCCATCGGCGATCCGGCCACAGCGAACCAGGGAGCGGTGCGCCATCCCACCCAGCCAGACGTCGAAGGGTCGCTGCACCGGCAGCGGCCACAGCTCGGTCGGAGGGAACCGGCCTGCTGGGCCGTCGTGGCCAACCCGCTCGCCATCCCACAGCCGTCGCAGCACGGGCAACAGCTCCTCGATCACATCGCCACGCGCCGATGTCTCGACCCCCACCGCGTCCCGTTCTGGTGGCTGGGTCAAACCGGGTACCACGGTGAGCAGGAATCGGCCTCCGGTCAACGCATCGGCCGTTGCCACCTGCTTGGCCAGCCGCAACGGGTTCCGCCCGGGCACGAGGGCCGTCGTCCCCAACTTCAACTTCTTGTTGTGCCCGCCGATCCAAGCCAAGGCCACGATGGGATCGAAAGCGGGCTGAGTCAGGACCTCTGGCAGCCAGATGGAGTCGAACTCGAGTGACTCCATGTCGTCGACCAGGGTCCCGAAGGCGACGGGGTCGGCATCACCACGGGCGCTCACGCCGATACGGATCTTCATGTGGTCATCTCATCATCCGGTTCTTCATCTGGTCATCATGGAGCATTGGACAACGTCGCGATGGCCCGCTCGAGTCCGGCATCGTCGACGTCGTGGTGGGTCATGAGACGCATCACCCCTAGAGCGATCGTTCCGCCCAGGACCCCGCCCGAGCGGAGGTGCTCGAGGAGCCCGTCGGTGTCGGGGTGCTCGAACACGACGCAGTTGGTCGCCACGGCGTCAGGGACCAGCCCACACCCCGGCCAACGCTCAGCGACGGCCTCGGCGAGTCTCCGGGCCCGCGCGTGGTCGTCGGCCAGTCGTTCCACCATGGTTCGAAGCCCAACGAGCCCGGCCGCCGCGACGACCCCGGCTTGGCGCATCGACCCGCCCAACCGGTGCCGTTCCACCCGCGCCCGATCGATGAACTCGCCCGAACCAGCCAGGACCGAGCCGACCGGTGCGCCCAGGCCCTTCGACAGACAGGCCATCATGGCCGTCGCGCCCGAGACCAACCGGGCGACGGGGATCCCCGTCGAGATCTCGGCGTTGAAGATCCGGGCGCCGTCCACATAGAGCGGGAGATCGCCCGCGGCGGCGAGGAGCGCCGCCATGGCTTCGGGGAGCACCACCCTGCCGCCGGAGGCCATGTGGGTGTTCTCGACGGCGAGCAGCCCCACCGACGGGAGGTGGTGCGCCGACCCCGCTCGGGCCCGCACGACGGCGGCCGGGTCGAGTCGACCGTCCTCGTCGTCGAGCGGGGTCAGCTGGGCCTGGGAATTCCGGGCCCCCGCGCCGTTCTCGTAGGCGATCAGATGGGCGCGGCGACCGGCCAGGACGGCGGTACCGGCCGGGGCCAGGACCCGAAGGGCCACCTGGTTGGCCATGGTCCCCGACGGCACGAAGAGGGCGGCCTCCATCCCCACGCGCTCGGCGAAGGTCGCCTCGAGCTCGTTGACTGTCGGGTCCTCGCCGTAGCCGTCGTCACCGACCTCGGCCTCGGCCATCGCCTTGCGCATCGCCGGGGTGGGCCGGGTGACCGTGTCGCTCCGCAGATCGACGAATGACGACACGGACCCGATGGTACCGGGGTACCTCGGCCAGAAACGCCAGTGCAAGCGGTCGATGGTGCGCGCGCGGACTCGTCACGCTGGAGCGTGGACTGAGCAGGGACTCTCGTCGTAGGATGTACCATGCGGCCGGTACGACCACTGGGGTTACCGCGATCGGTCGGGGTAATCCTCCCAACCATCCCTTGGCGCGAAACCGCTGGTCCCGTTGGTAGTACTCAAGGTGATACCCGATCGCCTACCACCGGTGCTACCGAGGCCCTGCGAGCTGTCGTGGCCGGTGCCGAGGCGGCTGGGGCGAGCGGGTTGTGGGCCTGCGACCATCTCTTCTGGCACCAGCCCCTGCTCGAACCGATGACCGCGCTGACGGTCGCGGCGACGGCGTCGACGACCGCCAGCCTCGGAACCTGTGTGCTCCAACTTCCCCTGCGGAACCCGGCCGTCGTGGCCCGCCAGGCCGCCACGCTTCAGACCCTGGCGTCGGGCCGGTTCGTCCTGGGACTGGGGGTCGGCAGCCACCGGGGGGAGTACGAGGTCGCCGGCGTCGACTACTCCCGTCGGGGGCGGCTGTTGGACGAGGGTGTCGCGGTCCTGCGCCGGGCATGGGCGGGGACGGACGACGATCGGTACCGTCTGGATCCCCCGGTCGGACACATCCCGATCTGGTTCGCCGGTTCGAGCGAACGCGCCATGGCCAGGGCGGCCCGGGAAGGGGACGGCTGGGTCCCGCTCTTCGTGCCGGCCGCCGAGTACGCCGGAGCCCGGGGGAAGCTCCTCGAGCTGGCGGGACGATCCGGGCGCGACCCGGCCTCGCTCGATACGGCCGTGGTCGTGGTGCTGTGCACCGGCGACAACGTCGAGGTCGCCCGCAAGTCGGGCACGTCGTGGCTCGCCGACCTCTACGACCTCCCGCCCAAGGCCTTCGAACGCCACCTCATCGCCGGATCGGCCGAGGACTGCGCAGGTGCAGTCAGCGCCTACCATGACGCCGGAGCGGCCCACGTGATCGTGCTGATCGCCGCAGACGAAACCCTCGAGCACCTCGGTCCGCTGCTCGAGGCGCTCCCGCGTCCCGCCGAGCCCCAAAGAACCGTCGAACTCGGAGTCGCCCCATGACCCGCAACCTCTTCGTCCTCGGCACGGCCATGACCGACATGAGCAGGCGGGACCGGACCCCCGAACAGATGGCCCTCGAGGTTGTCGACGGGGCGTTGGGGGAGGCCGGGGTAGGCCCGGATGATCTTTCGCTGGTGGTGGTCGGCAACGCAGGCGGCGGGAGACTGAGCGATCAGGGGTCCATCCGAGGTCAGGCCTGGCTCCGGAAGTCCCCACTCGGCGACGTCCCGATCGTGAACGTCGACAACTCCTGTGCCGGCGGGACCTCGGCGCTGCACCTCGGCGGGCTCTCGGCGCTGGCCGAAGACCGCCCCGTCCTCGTGGTCGGGGTCGAGAAGATGTGGACGGGAGACCGCCACGCCACGTTGGAAGCCATCGAGGCCGGGCTTCCGGCCGACTACCGGGCCGACATGCACGCTCGACTGGCCGAGCGGGGCAATCCGGCCGGGAGCATCCTGATGGGCCTGAATGCCGCATGGGCCGAGCAGTTCATGGCCGAGCGGGGCGCCACCATCGAGCAGATCGCGGCGGCAGCGGTGAAGGCGCGTCGCCACGGCTCGATGAATCCATTGGCCCAGTGCCAGAGCACGGTGACATCGGAGGAGGTGCTCGGTTCGCCCCAGGTCGCCGGGGTGCTGACCAGACAGATGTGCAGCTCGTTCACCGATGGGGCCGCCGCGGTGGTGGTCGGGACCGGCCACCCCGGATCGGTCCCGCTGGCCAGGATCGTGGGTTCGGTCGCCCGTTCAGGGTGCGGCAATCTGGACTACCACGACCGGCTGACCGAGACGGCCCGGGCCGCCTACGAGGCGTTCGGTCTCGGACCCCAGGACTTCGACATGGTGGAACTGCACGACGCCACCAGCGCCGAGGAGCTCTTCGCGCTGGAATCCCTCGAGATCTTCGGGCCCGGCGAGGCCGGACCAGCCACCCTGGCCGGCGACACCGCCGTCGGAGGTCGGGGCATCACGGTCAATCCGAGCGGCGGGCTGGTCGCAAGGGGTCACCCCCTCGGCGCTACCGGGATCGCCCAGGTCGTGGAGCTCGTCACCCACCTCGCCGGACGGGCCGGACACCGCCAGGTCGAGGGCGCAAGGCTCGGTCTTGCCGTCAACACGGGGGGAGTCGTGGACGGGGACGCCGGCTACGTCGGGATGACCGCGGTCGCGGGGGTCCGGTGAGTGGGCCGCGCGGGATTGCGTTGCGGAGCTGTGGCATCGCCGTCCCAGAGAAGGTCCTTACCAACGACGACCTGGCGGCGACGCTCGACACGACAGACGCCTGGATCACCGAACGAACCGGGATCAAGGAGCGACGGGTCGGCGGGACCACCTCGACGCTGGCGGCAGAGGCCGGGAGCCGGGCTCTCGAGCGGGCCGGACTCAGGGCCGAGGACATCGACGTGTTGGTGGTGGCCACCACGACCCCCGACGCCATCGCTCCGGCAACGGCCTCGACGGTCCAGGACCTCCTCGGGCTTCGCCAGGTCGGCGCCTTCGATCTCAATGCCGGCTGCTCGGGGTTCATGTACGGACTGGTGGTCAGCGCCGGACTGGTGGCCACCGGTGCCGACCGGATCCTTTTGGTCGGCGTGGACACGCTCAGCCGCATCACGGACTGGGACGATCGCAAGATCGCCGTGCTGGTCGGGGACGGAGCTGGCGCCGTCGTCATCGAGGCGGTCGAGGGTCCCTCGAACCTGCTCAGCCACAACCTCCACTCGGACGGCTCCCTCCGGCACCTGCTCTACTGCGAGCACGGCGGCTATCTGTGGATGGACGGACAGGAGATCTTCCGCAAGGCGGTCAGGGTGGTGGTGGAGTCGGCCGAACAGGCGCTCGCCGACGCCGGCGTCGGCGTCGACGATATCGCCATGTTGGTCCCCCACCAGGCGAACCGGCGCATCATCCAGGCTGCCGGCCAGCGGCTGGGGATCCCCGAGGAGCGAACGGCGATCGTCATCGACCGGTACGGCAACACCTCGTCGGCGTCGATTCCGCTCGCGCTCGACGATGCCGTCGAGACGGGGAGGGTCAAGGACGGCGACCTCCTCCTGTTCTGCGGCTTCGGGGCCGGCATGAGCTGGGCGAGCGCCGTCCTACGCTGGGGGTCGTGACCACACCGAGTCCGGGCCCGGCGTTGGTCGTCATGGCGGCCGGTCGGGCGAAGCGCTATGGGGGAGGGCTCAAACCGCTCGCCCAGGTCGGTCCCGAGGAAGAAACGATCATCGACCTGCTGGCCAGCGACGCGATCGGTGCCGGGTTCGCGACCCTGGTCATCGTCGTGAGCCGCGAAAGCCGCCCACCCATCGAGGCACACGTGAGGCGGGCCTGGCCCTCCTCGCTGGACGTGCGGTTCGCCCTCCAGCCCGAGGCCCTCGGAACGGTCGATGCCGTCCTCGCCGCCTACTCGCAGCTCGACGGAGCGATCAGCTTCGGAGTCTCGAACGCCGACGACCTCTATGGTCTGGAGGCCTTCAGCCTCCTGGCCCGGCACCTCTCACAGGGCTCGTCGACCAACGCGCTGGTCGCGTTCCACCTCGAAAAGGCAGTGATCGGTCCTTCGGCGGTCACCCGTGGGGTCTGTCGGATCGGACCACACGGACAGCTGCTCCAGCTCGACGAGCGCCGAGGCGTCACCCGACGCTCCGACGGCCGGTTCGACACCACCGATGACGGCTCCCCCACCGTGCTCGAGCCGGCGGCGCTCGTGGCCATGAACCTGTGGGGGTTCCACTCGTCGCTGGAGGCCGAGTTCAGGATGGCAATGGCATCGACCTCCGGGCGCGAGGTGCTCCTCCCCGAGTTGGTGGGACAGCTGGTCGAACGACCCACGGGGAGCGTTCGCTTCGAGGTGCTGCGGACCGACAGCCGCTGCGTCGGCGTCACCCACCCAGGCGACCTGGACTTGGTCCGCGCCGACGTGGCCGGACAGATCGCCCGCGGCGAACGTCCGGCAAGGCTGTGGCCCGACCGCTGAACCGAGATCGGCGACGCAAGCGCCTGGCGCTCGCCCTCGGCATCAACCTGGTGCTGGTGGCCGGTGAGCTGGTCGCGGGATGGCTCGGGCACACCTCGGCGCTGCTCGCCGAAGCCGGGCACGACCTGATCGACGTGGTCGGTCTCGCCGCTGCCCTGGGCGCCATCCAGTGGGCCGCCAAGCCCCGGAGCGACGAGCGGTCCTTCGGCAATCACCGGGCCACGATCCTCGCCGCGCTGTTCAACGCGACCGCGCTGGCACTGGTCACCGTCTCGATCGTCGCCCTGTCCGTCGACCGCCTCGTGCACCCGGTCACGCCTGACGCGAGGGTGCTGAGTGCGGTCGCCGGTGGCGCGCTCGTGATCAACGGACTCGCCGCCCTGGCACTGCGGGAGCGGTCGGCCGATCTCGGTGTCCGGGCCGCATTCGTCCACATGACCTCCGATGCCGCAGCAGCAGCCGTCGCGTTCGCGGCCGGCATCGTGATCCTGGTCGCCGGCCCACACGCGGCGCTCGCCGACCCGGCAGCCGCGCTGGCGGTATCGGTGCTGATCATCCTGCAGGCCGGACGCCTTCTCCGGTCCAGCATCAAGGTCCTGCTCGAGTCGACCCCGGCCGACCTGGACCTCAGTGCCCTGCGTCTGGCGATCAGTGCCGACGACGGGGTCGCCGAGCTGCACGATCTCCACGTGTGGAGCCTCTCGAGCGAGGTCAGGGCTCTCTCGGCCCACCTGGTCCTGGTCGGCCACCCGACCCTCGAGGAAGCCCAAGTGGTCGCCGGCCGGGTCCGGGAGGCGGTTGTGACGCGCTTCGGGCTGGCACACACGACCTTCGAGCTCGAGTGCGAACGGTGCAGCGACACCGCCGACCCCTGTGAGGTTGCCGGTGTGCCCGACGCAGAGCTCGCTCGTCCGGGTCGCTAGACCCAGGACGCGACGCAGCCCCGAGTAACCGTCCGGCCGAAACCGTCCGCGCTCCTCGGGGCCACGCCCGTGGCGGTCTGCCGCAACCTGCAGCGGAGGCCGTGTCGGACAACCCCCGCCCGGCGCAAGCCGCCGGCTCCAGGGAAGCCGCCGACTCTTGCAGAGCCGCCTGTCGGGCACCTTTCCTCCGCCCCGGCCGACGTACCCTTGCGGGCCACCGACCGTCCTCGGTTCCGCCTTGCGGCTTCCCCTCGGATCATCCTTCGATCCGCCTTGCGGCTTCTCTTCGGTCCTGCTCCCTGGGCCTCCCCTTGCGGTGAGCCCCTGGGGGCTTTGGCGGGCTTTAGCCACCCGAACTGATGCAAAGAGTGCGCCTTTCGAATTGCCCGGTCAAGGCTTCGGCGCGAAATCCAGATGTTCTCCCCACAAAACCCAACTCATCCCCAACCGGCGACCATTCCTCCCCAACATATGCCCCATTCTCCCCAGAAGATCCCCAAGAGAACCCCAGCCGAGTGCGCTGGCCGCATCACCGGGATGCCACACTGAACCGATGGCGGCAACGGGTGACGACAGCACATCGCGTTGTGGGTGGGCGACGGGTGACCTCCTCACCACGTACCACGACGAGGAGTGGGGGGTGCCGGTCCACGACGACCGGCACCATTTTGAGTTCCTGGTACTCGAGGCCGCCCAGGCCGGCCTGAGCTGGCTCACCGTCCTGCGCCGTCGAGACGGATACCGCCGAGCGTTCTGCGACTTCGAACCCGAACGGGTGGCTCGGTTCTCCGAGCGCGACGTGGTCAGGCTGCTCGGGGACGTCGGCATCATCAGGAACCGGGCCAAGGTGGAGTCGGCCGTGGCGAACGCCCGGGCGCTCCTCGAGCTGCGCGACACGGTCGGGAGCCTGGACGCCTACCTCTGGGCCTATCTCGACGGCGAGCCACTGGTGAATACCTGGAGGCATCAGGACCAGGTCCCGGCCGAAACCGACCTCTCGCGGCAACTCAGCAAGGATCTGCGCCGGCGGGGTTTCCGCTTCGTCGGCCCGATCGTCTGCTACGCCCACCTCCAGGCCACCGGGTTGGTCAACGACCATCTGACGTCGTGCTTTCGCCACGGTGAGCTGGCGCCAGCCGGCGCACCATGACCACGCGTTCGCCCAGGTCATCAAGGCCGTTGGCGCGCTCGGCCGCCCTGATCTGGACCAGTTCGTCGCACCAGTCCCCGCGTTCGAGCTCGACGAACCCGGCGGAACGGTAGAAGGGGCCGTTCCAGGGGATGTCCCGGAAGGTGCACAAAGTGATCGACGAGTAGCCGGCCGCTTCGGCCCATGCGCACGCCGCCTCAAGGAGCGTCCGCCCCAGGCCGCGCCGGCCGTGATGCATGCGCACCGCCAGCTCCTCGACGTGCGCCTGACCGCAGACCAGCTCCAACCAGACGAAGCCGACCGGCGGGCGCCCGACCACCAGAGCGGCTAGTTGGGGCTCACCCCGGTCGGCCACGTTCGTTCCCGCCGACAGCGGCATGCCGATCTCGTCAAAGCGTCCCGAGGCGTCGTCCTCGACGGCGGAGAGCGCGGGGAGATCCTCAGGTTCGACCGGACGGATCGAAGCGGTCAGCTCCGGCGGCGTCGGCGCGTCGGCTCCTTCACCATCCTCGAGACAAGCTGGCGGGAGACCCCCCAGCCCCGAGCGATCTCGGCCATGTTGCTGCCCTCAGCGGCCGCCAGCTTGAACTGCGCCTGCTGAGCGCGATACCTCGCCGCCTGGACCTCCCGGATGATCTCGGCGGTCGCGTACCGGGCGTCGGCCGCATTGATCAAATTCGCGATCTCCATGGCGGGACGGCCCGATTCGATCATCTTGCGGGCCCGGCGCACGAACGTCTCCATGAATTTCAATTGGTTGCGAGTTCGGATGACCGCCTCTTCCATCTCACGGGCCATCTGGATGGCGTCGTTTCGCAATGCCTGCATCTGCGCCGAAGAAGGGCTCTTCGGTATTCCACTCGCACCGCCGGCCATCACGTTCCTCCCGTCTCGTCCCACCCCGAACCGCCCCGCGCGGGCCTGGCCGGTCTCGGACCTGCTGCCGGCCACGTCACCGTCGTCACGAATGACCCGAGCGCCGCCACGACGGGCAGCACCGACGGCGATCGAATCTCCCTAAGAGGCCCGCTTCCGCGTCGCCCGCTTCGGCGCCTCAGCCGCCTCTTTCCTGGCGGCGTTCGCCCGGGTCGGGGGCTTTTTCGCCTTGGTCGCGGCCTTGGTCGAATCCGGGCCTTTGCCGGCCGCTTTCACGCTGGCCTCAAGGGCGGTCATCAGGTCGACCACCTTGGGCGCCGACGGCGGCACCTCGAGGACGATCTCGCGGCCCTCGCGCTTGCTCGCGATCAACCCTTCGACCCGCTCGCGGTGCGTATCGCGGTAGTTCTCGGCCACCCATGGCGCGGTCATGGCCTCGATCAGCTGGTTGGCGATGGCCAGCTCCCGCTCCTGGAAGGTCTCCGCGTCTGGGATGTTGGGGAGCTCTCGAGGTGAGCGGACCTCGTCGGGGAAGTACATGGTCTGCAGGATCAAGACGTTGTCCCTCGGGTCCGGCCGGATGGTGACCAGGTACTCCTTGTTTCGCATGACCAGGGTGGCGACCGCCACCTTTGCCTCGTGACCCATCGCCTCCTCCAAGAGGGCGTAGGCCCGCCTGGCCCCCTCGCCCTGCGGGGCCAGGTAGTAGCCGCTCCGGTAGTAGAGCGGGTCGATCTCGCTCGCTTCGACGAAGTCCAGGATGGCGATGTTCCGGGAACGCTCCGGGTCGGCGGCCGCCAGCTCGTCGTCACTCAGCTGGACCACCTCGCCGTCGAGGCTGAAGCCCCGCACGATCTTGGCATTGTCGACCTCCCGGCCGGTCCGCTCGTTCACCTTCTTGTAGCGGATCCGGTCCGAAGTCCCGACCTCGAACTGGTTGAAGTGGATGGTCTTGTCCTCGGTCGCGGAGTACAGCCCGACAGGGATGTTGACCAGACCGAAGCTGAGTGATCCCGACCAAATCGCTCGTGCCATTCCCGTAGTCTTACCCAGCTCATGGGCAGGGTCCACCATCCTGTTACACCGGTTCGACACACTGGCTCCATGGCGAACGCTCCGAACCCGATGAAGTTGGTCACCTTGGTGGCCCGGGGACTCGCCGAGCTTCGCGACGAGGACTTACGTGGCAACAAGCTGAACCTGGAGCTCGAGGTCAGCGTGTGGCTCCGCCGTTCGGGTGCGGAGCTGACCACGGTGCCCCGCGCGCTCCTCGCCCTGCGGCGCGCGGTGCTCGAGGTCGCGGCGCTCGATCTCGAGACGGAGCCGACCCCGATGGTGGTGGCAGACGGGCAGAGGGCCGTGGCCAACCTGTGTGTCTACCTCCACGAGCTCATCACCCGTGCGGCGCGGTCGACGCAGCGCTCCCCTTCCCAGATCGTGGAGCTCGCCCTCGGTCGTCTGAGCGCAGCGGCGGCGCGGCTCAGCTCGTAGCGACACCCCCGAGGCCGGCACGCACCTTTTCCGATCGAACGCCCACCGATAGGGTGGATCGGGTGACCGCATCCCTTTGGTCTCAGGTCGACCAGTATCTCGAGGATCGATTGCTCGACCGCGACGCCGTGCTTGATGCAGCTCTCGACGCCGGGAGGGCGGCAGGACTGCCGGACATCGCGGTCGCGCCGAATCAGGGCAAGCTCCTCGGACTTCTGATCGGTGCCATCGGTGCTCGCACCGTGCTCGAGATCGGGACCCTCGGTGCCTACAGCACCATCTGGATGGCGCGGGCGCTGCCCGACGGTGGGCGCATCACGACCCTGGAGCTAGAGCCCAAGCACGCCGAAGTAGCCCGCGCCAACCTTGAACGAGCCGGCGTGGCCGACCGCGTCGAGATCCGCCTCGGGCCCGCCCTCGAGAGCCTCGACGCTCTGGTCGACGAACGGGCCGGCCCCTTCGACTTCATCTTCATCGATGCTGACAAAGAGAACACCCGCGCCTACTTCGAACGTTCGATCGGGCTGGCCCGCCCGAGGGCGCTCATCTTCGTCGACAATCTGGTCCGAGACGGTGCCCTGATCGACGAGGCGAACTCCGACAGCCGGGTACTCGGGATGCAGGCGTTCATGGACTATGCCGCCACCGAGTCCCGCGTCGAAGCCACCGCCATCCAAACGGTCGGCTCCAAGGGCTACGACGGGTTCGCTCTCGCCTTGGTGACCGGGAACTGACCAACCGCCGCCGATTCAGGACCGGCCGGTCAACTCCCAACGCTGGGGGATGCCACTGCTCCGGCGAATCACCCCGCGTGTCTCGAGCACGATGAGGTGGGCCAGCGCCTCCCCGAGGGCTGCCCGCTGCATCCAGAACTGGATCTCCTCCCAGGGCCGGCTCCAGGTCATTTCGATCGCGATCTCCCAGGCGGTCGCCCCGGGTTTGCGAGCCAGAACCCCGGTGACCTCGGACAGCCGGTGCTCGTGGTGACCCCGCAACTGCACGATCCGTTCGGCCAGATTCCTGAAGCGGTACTCGTGGGCCGGCAGGACCTCGTCCACCTCGAGGCCCGCGACCTTGTCCAATGCGTCGAGGAAGTCGGCGAGAGGGTTGGAGGTCTGTTGGGGGTGGAGGGAGATGTTCGGCGTGATCCGAGGCAGGATGTGGTCGCCGGACAGGAGCAGTCGGCGTCGGGGCTCGTAGAAGCACAGGTGCCCGGGAGAGTGACCCGGGGTCCAAACCGCCGTGAGCTTCCACCCCGGCACCTCGGGATGGTCCCCGTCCTCCAACAACACGTCAGGGAGCACCGCGTTCACGAAGCCGCGCACCGGCATCGACGCCCCCCGCATGCTGTCCATGGCGTCGGTGGGTACCCCGCACTCGAGTAGGTGGGTCCGCATGGTGCTCAGCAGACCGTCCATCTGCACGTAACGCTGAGGCAGGATCTCGGCGTCGGCCGGGTGCAGGGCGATCCAGGCCCCCGACGACTCGCGAACCCGTCCCGCCAACCCGTAGTGGTCCGGGTGGATGTGGGTCACCAGGACCGATCGAACGTCCCCGATCCCATAGCCGGCCTTCGCCAGGCCGTCGTTGAGCGCCGACCAGGCCTCTTCGGTGTCCCAACCGGCGTCGATCAGGGTCACCCCTTTGCGCTGCTCGAGGAGGTAGACGAGGACGTAGCGCAAGGAGCTCTGGGGCATGGGGACGGGGACCGACCACAGGCCTTGGCCGAGGTTCTCGACCGGAGGGAGCACATCGTCGTCCCAGGCCTGTTTCTGCAAGGTGCCGCTGATGTCGATCGCTGCCAGATCTGCGTCCAAGGTCAACTCCCAGGTCTGCGGGGCGGGACCCCGATGCTACCGACCCGCCTCGCGGGCCCCGTTGCTCCAGGTCAGAGCGGTGGACCTCACGGACTCCGGCTTGGTAATAAATTGCTCCGCCGTGGTCCGGCCCGAGCCAGTCGTGACTGCCGGTCGCTGGCGGGCGGACCGGACCGACTAATCCGGTGACCTCCCTCCCCGGGGACGCCCTCCGCCTGATCGCCCGACGCCAGCGCGTTCGACGGGTCACCGCCCTCGCGCTGGCCGTGGTCGGGATCTTCGACCTGGTCACCTCGGTCCTTCCACCCTCCCGCTACCACCTGGGCATCCTGCTGCAGTTCGCTCCCTTCGTCGTGACCCAGGTGGCGGCGGCCCTCTTGGCCCTGTGCAGCCTGGTGCTCCTGGCCCTCACCCGCGGGCTCCGACGAGGTCAGCGCCAGGCGTGGACGCTCTCGTGCACGATCGTGACGATCACCGCGATCTTGCACCTGGCCCGTGGGATTGACGGCCTCCAATGCGCCTTGGGGCTCATCCTCGTCGCCGTCTTGGTGGTGGAGCGCGACTCGTTCGGTGCGGCGACCGAGCCGAGCGCCAGGCGCTCGGGCGCGCTGCTGGTGGTGGGCGGACTGCTCGCCACGGTGATCGGGAGCACGGTGTCGATCGAGACGTTCCTCGCCCTCGACCGGGACGGACGAAGCCTTCCAATCCACCAGGCGATCCTCGGCGTCGTGGAGCGCTTCGTCGGGGACCAGACGGTGACGCTGCCGCCACGCCTCGACCGTTTCGTCTCCCCGACCCTGCTCGGGGTGGGCCTGGCCCTCGCGGTGTTCGCGGTGCTGATCGCCTCGCGCCCGCTGGTCGACCGACGTCAACGGGCCAGCCGACGGTCCCAAGAGCTGGCCCGCCGGCTGGTGGTGGCTCACGGGGGCGGCACGCTCGACTACTTCGCGCTCCGCTACGACAAGACGCACCACTTCAGTGGTGAGACCCTGATCACCTACGCCGTCCACGGGGGGGTTTGCCTCGTGTCCCCGGACCCGATCGGCCCGCCGGAGGAGCGGGCGCGAGCCTGGGCCGAGTTCTGCGCGTTCGCCGACGCGAGGGGCTGGGTGATCTCCGTGCTCGGGGCCGACGACTCGTGGCTGCCCGTCTACCGCTCGGCTGGCATGCGCCCCCTCTACATCGGGGACGAAGCAGTGGTGCACCTGGACGATTTCGACCTCGCCGGGGGGCACCGCAAGGGTCTCCGTCAGGCGGTGAACCGAATCGCGCGGTACGGCTACCAGGTCTCCTTCTACGACCCGAGGGAGCTCGACGCGTCATTGGCCGAGGCGCTGCGCACCCTCATGGCCAAGAGCCGGCGCGGCGAGCGCGAGCGCGGCTTCTCCATGACCTTGGGGCGCCTCTTCGACCCGGCCGATACCGACCTCTTGCTCGCGGTCGCCACCGACGCCGGCGGGACGCCGGTCGCGTTCTGTCAGTTCGTCCCGGCGCCCTCGATCGGCGGCTACTCACTCGACCTCATGCGCCGAGACCACGGTGAGCATCCGAACGGGCTGATCGACTTCCTCATCGTCTCGACCATCGAGCACCTGCGTTCGGCGGGGATGGAGGCGCTCGGACTCAACTTCGCCGCGATGCGGGCGGTGGTCGCCGGCGAGCCGAGCGGGGTGCGCTTCGCCAGGTCGCTGCGCTTGGTGCTCAAGGTTCTGTCCCGGTCCATGCAGATCGAGTCGCTATGGCGGTTCAACGCCAAGTACGAGCCTGAGTGGGTTCGTCGCTACCTGGTTCACCCGGGCATCGAGCACCTGGGGGCGATCGGGCTAGCGGTCGCCCGGGCCGAGTCGATGTGGGACCTCCCGTTCCTCGGCCGCTACCTCGACGGCGGGCGGGTCAGGAGTCTCGCTTGGACTCGGCGCGCCGCCGAGCGCCGGGCCGCCTAACGATCGGCCAAAGGCCGGTGACCGATCGACTGCCGCGGCTCAACTCCCGACTCCAAGGGCTGGGCACCACGGTGTTCGCCACCATGTCGGCACTGGCCGAGGCGACCGGGTCCGTCAATCTCGGGCAGGGGTTCCCCGACTACGACGGCCCGCCGGAGGTGCTCGAAGCGGCGCAAGAGGCCATCGCCTCCGGCCACAACCAATACCCGCCCGGTCGGGGGATCCTGCCCTTGCGCCGGGCCGTCGCCGAACACCACCGACAGCGCTACGGCCTGGAATTCGACCCTGAACGCGAAGTGCTGGTGACCGCGGGCGCGACCGAGGCGCTGGCCGGGGCCATCCTCGCGCTGTGCGAGGTGGGTGACGAGGTCGTCATGTTCGAGCCCTACTACGACGCCTACCCCGCTTTGGCGGCAATGGCCGGCGCCAGTCACCGGGTGGTCACGCTGCGCCCTCCTCGGTGGGACTTCGACCCAACGGAGTTGCGGCGGGCCGTCACGGCCCGCACCCGGTTGATCATCGTCAACTCGCCCCACAATCCGACCGGCAAGGTCTTTACCGACGCTGAGCTCGCGCAGATCGCGTCGTTGTGCGTGGAACGTGACCTGATCGCGATCACCGACGAGGTCTACGAGCACCTTGTCTTCGAAGGCACCCATCGTCCTCTCGCCACCTTCGAGGGGATGCGCGATCGGACCGTGACCATCTCGTCGGCCGGCAAGACCTTCTCGGTGACCGGCTGGAAGGTCGGTTGGGCCTGCGCGAGCTCCGACCTCCTCCAGGCCGTCCTCACTGCCAAGCAGTTCCTCACCTTCGCCGGTGGGACGCCGTTCCAACACGCCGTCGCGACGGCTCTTGGGATGGGAGACTCCGCGGCCGAAGCGGTGTGCAAGGACCTCCGGTGGCGCCGGGACCGGTTCTGCGACGGGCTGCGCGAGCTCGGCTTCGCCGTCCTCGAACCAGCGAGCGGCTACTTCGCCATGACCGACGTTTCTGCTACTGGCGGGGTCGACGCCACCAGCTTCTGTGCCGAAGCGCCCCGACGGTTCGGCGTCGTGGCCATTCCGGCCGACGTCTTCTTCGACCACAAGGCTCCGGCGGCGGGCCTGGTCCGCTGGGCGTACTGCAAGACGACGGCCACGCTCGACGAGGCGCTTCGGAGACTCGCCGGTCGAGCCGAGTCGAGCTGACCCTCGCACGGCCACTCCCGCCCGGGAGATTCAGGCCTCCAAGACCGCGAGAGAGACGACGCCAACAAACGCTTCGGAGCAGACGACCGCGCGCACTTTGATCCCCACCGGCCCCGCCTGACCGGCCCAGGTCCAGGTCGAGGGCAGCCTCCATGGTGCTATACCAGGGTCCATGCGCACGAAGAAGATCGGCAGTCTCGACGTCACCGTGGTTGGACTGGGTACGAACAACTTCGGCTTCGGCATGGAGGCAGAAGCGGTCGGTCCGGTCGTGGACCGGGCCATCGAGGCCGGGATCACCTTCTTCGACACCGCCGACAGCTACGGAGCAAGCGAAGAGCGCCTCGGTCTGGCCCTGAAGGGCCGACGCGACCGGGTGCTCATCGCCACCAAGTTCGGTAGTCAGATGGGAGAGGGCAAGGGCGGAGCAAGTGCCGCCTACGTCCGATCGGCGGCCGAGCGCAGCCTGCGGAAGCTCGGAACCGACCGGATCGACCTCTACCAGCTTCACCGTCCCGACCCCAACACCCCCATCGCCGAGACCCTGGGCGCCCTGGGTGAGTTGGTGGCCGAGGGCAAGGTTCGCGAGATCGGCTGCTCGAACTTCACGGCGGCCATGCTCGAGGAGGCCGAGCAGGCGGTCGCCGAGGGAGCGCCGAAATTCGTCTCGGTCCAGAACCACTACAACCTCTTGAACCGCGGTGACGAGCACGAGGCCATTCCGGCCTGTGAGAAACTCGGCTTGGGTTACCTGCCGTTCTTCCCTCTGGCCAGTGGGCTCCTGACCGGCAAGTACACCCGTGGCGAGGCGCCGCCCGAGGGCACCCGTCTGCAGCGTTGGGGAGAGCGGGCGGCCGGTGCGCTCACCGACACCAACTTCGACCTGGTGGACAAACTCTCGACCTGGGCCGGGGACCACGGGCACAGCGTCCTGGATCTGGCCATCGCGTGGCTGGCTTCCAAGCCCTTCATCAGCTCGGTGATCGCCGGGGCCACGAGACCCGAACAGGTCAACGCGAACGCAAGCGCCGGGGAATGGGTCCTCTCGGCGGCGGAGCTCGCCGAGGTGGATGCCATCGCCGCCGGGGGGTAGCGGGGCGCGGCGCCGGGCGCGTCGTTCGACTACCAGCGGCCGCGGTGCACGACCTCCTCGAGCGGGCGTCGGTTGGGGCGACGGATGGGGGCGAGAAGCCGATCGGCCGGGTATCCGAAAGCCAGCATGTAGGCGCAGATCCACTCGTCCGGGATCGACAGGATGCGGCGAGCGGCTTCCTGATCCCCGACGGCCGAGTGCCCGCTGCCGATGCCCCGGTCGACGGCTGCGAGCTGCATGGCCATGGCCGCCTGCCCCAGGTCGAACTGGTCCAGGGTCCGGTAGCGTTCCTCGGTCGGCTCGCGCAGCGTGAGCACCACGACCGCTGCCGCGCTGGCCAGGTGCCGGCCCCCACGCCAGAGCGTCGAGAGCGCCTCCATCGTGGAGCGATCAGTGGTGACCACGAAGTCCCACGGCTGGCGATTGGAGGCCGACGGCGCGCGCCGGCCGGCCTCCAGGATGCGGTCCAAATCGGCGGTCCGGACCGGCGTGTCCCGGTACGTCCGAACGTTTCGGCGGGCACAGATGGTGTCCCAGGTCTCCATTGCTCACACCCTTTCGGTCGATCTCACCGAAGCGTAGGGATTGTGGTCAGCGTCCTGACCTCGAGGCGGGACATACTGGCGCCCCGATCCCGCCAAACGAGATGGGAGCGCCCATGCCCTCGGTCGCAATCCGTACGCCTCACGGGGAGATGCCCACCTATGTCGCCGAACCGAGCGGGCCGGGACCGTCGCCGGGGGTGGTGGTGATTCACGACGCGCTCGGGATGTCTAACGATCACCGGGCCCAGGCCGACTGGCTCGCCGAGTCCGGCTATCTGGCAGCGGCCCCCGACCTCTTCTACTGGGGACGGCAGATGGCGTGCATGCGCGCGGTGTTTCGGGACGTCCGCGCCCGACAGGGCCGGTCCTTCGATGAGATCGACGCCGCCCGGTCGTGGTTGTCCGAGCGCGAGGACTGCACGGGCCGGATCGGGGTCATCGGGTTCTGCATGGGTGGGGGGTTCGCGCTGCTGCTCGCTCCCGGGCACAACTTCTCGGCCGCAAGCGTGAACTACGGGTCCGCTCCGAAGTACGCGTACGACCCGAACTTCCTCTCCGGTGCCTGCCCGATCGTCGGCTCCTACGGAGGACGGGACCCGACCCTGCGGGGTGCGGCCGGTCGACTCGACTCGGCTCTCGAGGCCGCCGGCGTCGAACACGACGTCAAGGAGTACCCCGGAGCCGGACACTCCTTCATGAACGACCACGAGGGTCTGCACGATCCGATGCCTCTCTACGTCGTGGCACTGAGCCGGATGAGCCGCTCGCGTTACCGGGCCGAGGAGACACAAGACGCCCGACGGCGGATTGTCGCCTTTTTCGACGACCATCTCAAGACGCCCAGCGCGGCCGACTAACGGGTGTTCGGCCTGACCTCGGCCGACCTCACCCGGGTCGCCGACGAGGTCGTCGTCGATCGCTAGGTGTTCTGCCCGGGCAGGTTGCTCACGCCGCCGATCGGTGGACCGGCGAGGTATTGAGGTGTCGGCAGGGCTCGCGCCACCGGATCGCAATCTCGACCGGTGGGGCTCGTCGGGCCCGACGCTGACGGCCCGCAACCTTCCGACCAGCGAAGACGGAGCAAGCAACCCGAGTCCGGGGCGGCGTCGAGGAGATGTCGTGTTACCGATCGTCATCGAAGCGTCCGTTGTTTCTTAGCGACAGTTGACCCCTTTCACAACTGCCCCACGACTTGCCCGCCGAAGATCGACGAGGTCCCGCCGGGACCAGAACCACAGAGAGGTTGCAGACCATGAGACGACATAGCAAACAGCTCATCGCCGGGCTCGTGCTGACCGGATCCCTGGTCGGCGTGGGCACGTCGGTCGCCTTCGCCGCCGGCACGTCGAACTCGAGCACCACTCAGGGCACGACGAGTTCCCAGAGCACAAGCTCCACCTCGAGCACCGGGACCCCGAGCGCCACCGGAGGGAGCAGTGGCTCGGCCGCCCAGCCGGGCGGCACCTCGGCGCCCATGCCCAACGGGAACTGCCCGCACATGGGCGAGAGCCCGAGCTCCGGCACCACCAGCTGACCTCCACCGCACCGCCGGCCCCGGGCACCGCACCCGGGGCCGGCGGGCGGTCGGACCACCGAGCTGACTGAACTGGCGGCACGCCGGCACCGTGCCGGTGGACGCGGACGGGGGTGGACCAAGTACCCTGCAGGGGCCGATCCGTTTCGATCCGGTCGCCCCGGGAGGCCCACATGACCACGTTCGTCTCCGGAAGCGGGCTCGCCATCAGCGATGCCGACTTCTGGCGCCGCCCTCTCAACGAACGCATGGCCGATTTCGCCGTGCTTCGCGAGCAGAGCGCCTTCATCCCCAACGAGCTGGGTGACACCGCCATCGGCGAGGAGAGCTCCTTCTACGCGGTCATCCGTCACGCCGAGGTCACCGAGATCAGCCGTAAGCCCCAGCTCTTCTGCTCGGGCCGCGGATCCACGTCCATCCAGGACCTGCCCATGGAGGCGGCCGAGTACTTCGGCTCGTTCATCACCATGGACGACCCGAGGCATGCCCGGCAGCGCCTGGTGGTGGGGAGCGCCTTCACCCCTCGGAGGCTCGCCGCGCTGGTCGAGTCGGTGGGGAGCATCTGCGCCGAGCTCATCGACGAGATGTGCGAGCAGGGTGAGGTGGACCTGGTCCAGGCGCTCTCGGCACCGTTCCCGCTCCTCGTGATCTGCGACATGATGGGCATCCCCCGCTCGGAGTTCAAGACCGTCCTCGATGCTTCCAACGTGATCCTCGGTGCCGGCGACCCCGAGTTCTTCGGTGACCGCGACCCCTTCGAGACCCTGATCGGGGCCGGTGCCACGCTGGTGGGGTTGATGAACGAGCTGGCCGAGGACCGGCGGCAGAACCCCACCGACGATCTCACCTCGGCCCTGGTCCACACCGAGGTGGACGGTCAGCGTCTCGCCCCCGAAGAGCTGGGGCCGTTCTTCATCCTGCTGGCCGTCGCGGGTAACGACACCACGAGGACGGCCACCACGATGGGCATGTCGATCCTGGGTGACAACCCCGATCAGCGGCGCATCTGGCAGGACGACCCCGACGGGGTCACCGCGACGGCGGTGGACGAGATCGTCCGCTACGCCTCCCCGGTCGTCTTCATGCGCCGGACCGCCACCGAGCCGGTCGTCGTCTCGGGCCAGCAGTTCGAGGAGGGTGATCGGTTCATCCTCTTCTACGGTGCCGCCAACCGCGATCCTCGGGTCTTCGAAGACCCCGAACGATTCGACGTCCGTCGCAGCCCGAATCCCCACATCGGGTTCGGTGGCCCGGGTCCGCACTTCTGCCTCGGCGCCCATCTGGCCCGGCGCGAGCTCGGCATCGCCTTCGCGCAGCTCTTCGAGCGGCTCCCCGACATCCACCCGGTCTCGGAGCCCGAGTACCTGGCCACCTCGTTCGGCCCTCCCCTCGTGAGCGGGGTGAAACACCTGAGGGTCGCCTTCACCCCGACCAAGCCGCGCTCGGCCGGCTGATCCCTCAGCCCGACCGGATCACCGCCGCGGCATCGAGGTCGGCCGCCATCTGGGCCGACCGGTTGGCCATGGCCATGAACATGGCGTCGCCACGGTCGGTGCGTCCCACCACCATCGAGGCGAACACCGCCATGGCCAGGCTGGAGTAGGAGAACCTCACGTACTCGTTCCAGCACTGGTCGAAGGGGTAGTCGTCCACGCCGTAGTCGTCGAGGAGCCGGCGGTGGTAGCGGGCGAGGAGCGCCCGCTCGCAACTCCGACGCACCTCGGGCTCGAAGGCGTTGCCGAGAAAGTACGCGACGTCCCTGGCCCCCGCGCCGAGCTGCACGGTCTGCCAGTCGACGACGGTCAGCCCCCGACCGGGCGGACCGCTGAAGAGCATGTTGTCCAGACGAAAGTCGCAATGGGTGGGGGTGGTGACCCGGTTCGTCGACGAGCTCAGGAGCGGGGCCAGCTCGGCGAGCTGCCTGCCGGCCTCCAACGTGACTTCCAGCACCGAGGCGCGGTAGCGCTCGACGAAGCCGTCCCACACCATCGAGAGAGCCGACTCCAATCCGCCACCCCCGCTGCCGTTGCGACCCAGCCATTCGACCGACGCCAGGCCCGGGTCGCCCCAGCGTGGACCGTGCAGCCGAGCCGCCTCGTCCATCGCGAGCTCGGCTTCGTCCACGCTGCAGCCGGCGATCTGGTCGCCCTGGACCGCCGGCGCCAGGTCCTCCATCAAGAGCACCGCCTGCGCCGTCCCCGGGGTCACGGCAGCGAAGTAGCAACGCGGTCGGGCCACGTCGAGGGTGGGAGCCAGCTCGCGGTAGAAGGCGACCTCCGTTTCGTAGAGACGCATCGACACCCCGGCAGCGGCGCTCGCCGGATTCGACGAGCCGAATTTGCCCACCACCGTGCTCGGCCCAGGGACCCCCTCGTATCGGAGCGCGAAGCGCACGTTGTCGCCGATCTGGCCGGTGCCGATGGGTGACCCCTCCACCGCCAGCACCGAGGAGTCCTCGCCGATCGCGCCGGCCTCCTGCAACACCTCGGTCAACCAGGCCGGGGTGACCGAGGCCGCCGACCCGACCACCGAGGGGGTCACCGCCAGCGCCAGGAGCGGGGTCGGTTCACGATGGCAGGACCCCGTCGACGACGGTGTCGGGGAAGTAGCGGTGATGCCGAGCCCCGGTCACCTCGTAGATGGCGGTCCCTGTCCGGCCGTCGTCGGCACGCACCCGCATCTGGCTCAGCCCGCCCCGGCGGAACGGTTCGTAGGGCCGGTCGAAGGTTCCCTCCGCTTCGACGGTGATCCGCCGCCCCCCGGCCAGGGTGAAGGTGCAGCTGCCGGTCAGCCCGGTCACCTTCTCGCCGTGCTCGCCGTAGACCGCCGCCGACCCGTCGGGCCCGATCCACGCCATGTGGTGCTCGAAGTCCACCACCGGGACCGGATCCGAGCCGTCAGCACCGGCGAAGCAGCCGTCGGTGAACACCCGGGCCCCGTTTGCCAACTCCCAGTGCCAGACCCCGAGGAATCCGTCCTCGAACTGCAGTTGGAACCACATCCACAGCGGGCAGCGGGCGTGGTCGCGAATGCCCCAGGAGTGGTCGCGCTGGCCGACCCAGCCGTCCACCTGTCTGGTCTTGGCGCCGACCGAGTAGGTGCCGTGATAGGTCCCCGACTGGAAGATGTGGCTCTGGTCCCAGACCACGTCGTCGCCGGCGCGCATGGTGCCTCGCCGCAGCCCGTAGGCCTGGGTGCGGGCCCGAAAGGTGAGATCGAGGCCGATGGCGGCCTTGTCGGGATCGGCGAACAGGTGCAGCTCCTCGAACGGGCGGACCACCTCGACCCGGGCGCCGCCGACGTCGGTGGTGTGGGGGTCGTCCCCGTAGTCCCGGGCGAGCACCCCCATGACCGGGTTGCCGTCCACCTTGCCCATCTGGAGCGAGTCCATCCGCTCGTGCGCCGGATAGTGGGCCATCGTGAAGAAGATGACGTCACCTCGGGCGTCGGGCTCGTGAATGTCGAAGAAGTAGCTCTCGCGCCAGTGGGGGTGACGCAGCGTCACGTTCGGGAGCAAGTCGGGGATCTGGTGGACGAACAACTCGTCCATGGCGGTCGGTCGGCGTCGGCCTCCGGCGGGGTTCTCGGCCACAGTCCTCCTCGCTTGGACTCCCCCGAACCGTCCCGAGGCAGGCGTCGGGGAGGTGCCACCGGCACACGACTGACGACGTTGGTCGTCGGCGCCGAGCATACGCCGGGGCCCGGGTGGCTCCCCGGCCGATCGACCAGGAGGGCCTGGGATCCCGCTCGGCCGTAGGATCGGGGCACCATGGTTTCGGAGTTGGACCGACACCTGGCCCGGCTGGACGAGCAGGGCTACTGCGTTCTCGAGGGGGTGATCGAGGACGACCTGGTCGACGCCCTCGGGCGGGACCTTCGTCGACTGGAGGACGAGCTGGGGATCGCCCCCGGTGACAACTTCTTCGAGGGCACGAGGACGGTGAGGATCTACAACCTCCTAGCCCACGGAGCACTCTACGAGGGGATCCCGCTGCACCCTCGGGTGCTCGAGGTGGTCGAGCGGGTCCTCGACCCCGGCCTGCTGGTCTCGTCGCTGTCCTCAATCGCCATCGGGCCCGGCGAGCGGGCACAGCCGCTGCACACCGACGACCAGATGATTCCGATCCCCCGCCCGCACCCCCAGATCATCTGCAACACCATGTGGGCCCTCACCGATTTCACCGAGGCCAACGGGGCCACGAGGGTGGTGCCCGGCAGCCACCTCGCCGACCGAGCGCCCGACCCGGCCAACTTGCCCGAGACGGTCGCCGCCGAGATGTCGAGGGGCAGCGTGCTCGTGTTCGTGGGCGGCCTGTGGCACGGCGGGGGCGCCAACCGCACCGACGAGCGCCGAATCGGGATAGCCATGAACTACTGCGCCGGGTTCATCCGCCAGCAGGAGAACCAGCAGCTCGGCCTTTCGTCGGAGCTGGTGGCAAGGTTCCCCCGGCGCCTGCAGGAGCTGGTCGGGTACTCGATCTACCGGGGTCTCATCGGCCACATCGACAAGCACGACCCCCTGTCCGTCGTCCTCGGCGCCCCAGAGCGTGCCGACATGATCTGGGACCACGTGCGCGCACCGAGCTAGCGGTCGGAGCGGCCACCGGGCGACCCTCCGAGAGGGACGAGGTCGGCGACTCGCTCGGGGCGAGGAGGGCGGGCGGCGAGCTCAGGCCAGTTCGAGGGCGAGGACGGTGGACTCCTCGCCCACGACCTCGGGAGGGACCTCGATCGTCACCGTGCCGCGGGGCTCGGCTGCCAGACCCTCGATGATCCCGGTCCGGGTGACGAAGCGCAGGGTCCTTCCGGTGGCGAGCTCCCGGACCGCCCGGAGCCGACGGATCTCGACGTTGCGGACGTCGACGGTGTCGTAGGGGCGCATCAGCAGGTGGAGATAGACGGTGCTTTGCTTGGTCGTGGTCGGACCGTAGAACTGGGCCGGGTCGAGTCCCGGTCGGGTCCCCCGGATCGACTCGCCGTTGGCCGACATCCACCGCCCGATCGCTTCGAGGCGCTCGACCTGGACCTCGGGGAGCGACCCGTCGCCCCGCGGGCTCACGTTCAAGAGCAGGTTGCCTCCCTTGCCCGCCACCTCGCAGAGCGTGTGGACCAGTTCCCGGCACGACTTGTAGTCCGTGTCCTCGGGGACCCAGCCCCAGCTGTGGTTCATCGTGAGGCAGGTCTCCCAGCGTCTCTTTGGGGGCCGATCGGGCACGAACTGCTCCGGGGTGCTGATGTCACCGACGCCGGGGAGCCGGTCGTTGAGCAGGATGGTCGGCTGGAGGCGGCGGATGGTCTCCACCAGGCGATCAGCCCCCCAGTCGGGCCGCTCCCAGCCGCCGTCGAACCACAGCAGGTCGATGGCCCCGTATCCGGTCAACAGCTCGGTGATCTGAGCGGTCATGAAGTCCAGGTAGCGAGCCCAGGCCTCGGGAGTGGGCCGGGGCGGGGACGCACCCGCCACGTAGGGCTTGTCCGCCTCGGTGAACGCGGGGTAGTCCGGATGGTGCCAGTCCGAAAGCGAAAAGTAGAGGCCGACCCCGAGTCCCTCTGCCCGGAGGGCCTCGACGAACCCGGCGACGATGTCGTGCCCATAGGGGGAATGTTCGACCGAGAAATTCGAAACCGCGCTGTGCCACATGGCGTAGCCGGAGTGGTGCTTGGCGGTCAGGACCACGTAGGCGGCCCCCGCTCGACGGGCCCGGGCTGCCAGCGACCTCGGATCCCAGGCCACCGGGTCGAACGTGGCCGCCGAGGAGTGGTACCGCTCGACGGGGACCGACTGGCAGTAGGGCAGGGCGAAGATGCCGCCGACCATCGGCCACGACAGTTCGAGTCCCTGCTGGCTGGCATGGTCCCAGTGGACGAACAGGCCGAAACGGGCGGCGTCGAACCACGATCCGACCTCGGTGCTCTCTTCCATCGACCGCCCCCCTTCAGATGGCCGCCGCCCCGAGCCCGGATCCGTTCCGAGCACGCCCGGTGTCCGAACCCGCCCGAGGAAGGCCCAGCACTGCCGGGTCGAGCCGCGGCCGCCGGCCGATCGCTCCTAGTGTGATCCTCTCACTGGAGGAGGAAGCCATGGCAACCGGACCGCTCGAAGGCCTTCGGGTGATCGACCTCACCGGCGATATCGGACGCTTCGCCACCAAGCTCCTGGCCGAGTCGGGGGCCTCGGTCGTCCGCATCGGCACCGGGTCGCCGGGGCCGGCCATGGCGGCTCCCGACGCGTCGGCGCGTGGCGGCCTGCTCGACTGGTGGTACGACGGGGGGAAAACCTCGCTCGCGCTCGATCTCGGGAGCGAAGAGGACCGTCGGACCTACCGGAGGTTGGCCGGGTGGGCCGACCTCATCGTGGAGAGCGAACCCCCCGGCGCGCTGGCCGAGCACGGCATCGACCACCAGGACCTCTCGGCCGAGAACCCCCGCCTGGTCCAGGTCTCCATCACCCCCTTCGGACGGACCGGCCCCCGGGCCGGCTGGCAGACGAGCGACCTGGTCGCCGCGGCGATGGGTGGGGTGTTGTCGCTGTCGGGCCTCCCGGATCAACCCATCAACCCGTGGGGCAGGCAGGCCTACAACTTTGGCGGCATGGTCACGGCCATCAGCGCCCTGGCTGCGCTCCGAGCCGCTCGCCGGGAAGGGGTGGGCCAGCACGTCGACGTCTCCATGCACGAGGCGGTCTGTACGACCATCGAACAGCTGCTCTTCCAGTACTGGTTCGACGACGTGCTCCCGTACCCGAAGGTGGCGCAGCGCCAGGGGTCGTTGCACTGGATCGGCGCGTACCAGGTCGTCCCGGCCGCCAGCGGGTGGGAGATGATCACCCCCACCCCCAATGCCGTCGGTCTCATGACCTGGATGGTGGAGGAGGGCTTCGAGCCGGCGATCGAGCTGGCCGGCAAGCCCATGGCCGAGCTGGTCGGCCGACTCTCGACGGTCATGGACGTGGTCGCCGGGTTCGCCAAGACCATGGACGCCGGGACCCTCTTCCATGCCGCCCAGGATCGCCACATCGCCTTCGGCGAGGTGCAGACGGTGGCCCAGGTGGCAACGAACCCCCAGCACCGCTTCCGCGGCTTCTTCCGCCCGGTGGAGTGGCACGGTTCCGAGGTGGTCCTCCCGGGCCCGATCGCCCGGTTCCACACCACACCCGCCCCGCCTCCGGGCCCGCCGGCCGAGCCGGTCGGGTTGGACGCGCTCTTGGCCGAGTGGGGCGGCGAAGGTCGCCGCCTCGTGCTCGACGACGGACCACTCGACAAGCCGCTCACCGGCCTACGGGTGCTCGACCTCAGCCACGTGCTCGCCGGACCGACCTGCACGCGGTTCTTGGGGGACCTCGGGGCCGACGTCGTGAAGTTCCAGACGGTGGAGCGGGCCACGACGGTGAACGACCCCAACCACCCGTACTTCTACACCTGGAACCGGTCTAAGCGTGTCGTGACACTCAACATGAAGCACGAACGGTCGACCGAGGTCATGCGCAAGATGATCGAGCGCAGTGACGTGCTGATCGAGAACTTCTCGGCCGGCGTCCTCGACCGTTGGGGGCTCTCCTACGAGGAAGTGAGCAGCTGGAATCCCCGGATCGTCTATGTGACGATGTCGGGCTGCGGTCACGAGGGGCCCTGGTCCCAGCTGGTCACCTACGCCCCGACCATCCACGCCCTGTGCGGCCTCACCTACCTGTCCAACCCCCCGGGACGGGGCGACCTCGGACCCGGGTTCTCCCTCAACGACGTGGCCGCCGGCCTCTCGGCGGCCTTCTCCGTCCTGGCCGCCCTCGACGAGCGGGACCACAGCGAGGTCGGCCAGCACGTCGACATCTCCCAGATGGAGACGGGTGGGTACCTGATCGGCCCGGCGCTCCTCGACTACCTGAGCAACGGCCGGGAGGCCCATCCGATCGGCAACCGCGACCCCTTCGGCCAGCTGGTGCCGAACGACACCTACCCCACCGCTGACGGCGAATGGCTCGCGGTCTCTTGTCGAGACGATGCCGACTGGGCCCGGCTCGTCGCCGCCACCGGCATCGAGGCCGATGAGACGCTCGAGCACCTCGAGGGCCGGCGGGAGCGCATCGACGAAGTCGACCGGCTGGTGGCCGGGTGGGCCGGCGCCGTGGCGGCCGAGGAGGGCCAGAAGCGACTCCAGGAGGCGGGGGTCCCTGCAGGCAAGATCCAGCACACCGGCGACCTGATGGCCGATCCCCAGCTGGTGGCCCGGGACCTGTGGCGGACCTTCGACCATCCGAACTTCGGGAGCCGCCCGCACGACCGCTACCCGGCGATCTGGAGCCGGACGAGCCTCGAGCCCTACCGGCCGGCCGCCGCATACGCCGGCGAGCACAACTTTGAGGTCTATCCCGAGCTACTGGACATCGACGAGGCGGCCGTGGCCGAGGCCATGAGCGAGGGGCTGTTCGCCTGAACCCCGATGCCGCGGACCTGACCCGCGTGCCGACGACGGCGCGACGGGCTCAAGCGGCCAGCTTGGCCAGTTCCTCGGTCACCAGCCGCTCGTGTTCCTTCAGGTCGGCCTTGGCCGCCCGCGGGCTCCAGCGCCCGCGCATGGCGAAGACGAGCAGGAAGAAGATCGCCTGGCCGCCGATGCAGACGTACCACCACCGCTTCCACTCCCCCGGCGACGCCTGGCCCGCCGGCACCACCTTCTTTTCGACCAGGAGCAGGTTGGCCAGGTTCTTCGAGTGCACCCCGACCTTGCTCTGGATCTCCGCCGCGCTGACCGGCTGACCCTTGGCGATGGCCTCGGCCAGCGGGCTGTAGGCAAGCAGCCCGAGCACCTGGGGGTTGGTGAGACCACCGACCGCGTGCAGCGCGTCACCGAGGTTATGGGTCCGCTGGCAGGCGGCGATGAGCTCACCGAGGGTCTTCGGCCCCGGTTCGCCCGACGCCGCCAGGTCCTGGAGCACCGCCGGGGGCGCCGTCTTGGTGGCGCAGCCGGCTGCGCCCGGAGCGTAGGGGACCGCCGCCTGGATGCTCTGGAGCACGCCCGCCGCCTGCTGGTTGTCGACGAGGACGGTCGAAGTGGTGACGACCTGGGGGAGCACCAGGAACGAGATCGCCACCACGATGCGCAGGATCCAGCCGAAGACGGCGAGCCCGGTCGCACTCAGCGCCGGGTTGTGGGACTCGACCTGCTCGGTATAGGCGGCCATCCACGGTGAGTAGGCGCAGCCGATGGTGACGGCCAGCAGCGAGACAACGAGCACGTTCGAGTAGTAACCGACATGGGGATCGTTGATCTGGAGCACGAGGAAGATCATCATGACGATGGTCGCCGCCGAGCCCACGAGCATGAAGGGCTTTCGGACCGCGAAGCGGTCCGAAAGGATCCCGAAGACGATGAGCGCGCCGGAGAGCACCGCCGAGTACCACACGTTGATCCCGTCGGCGTCGGGAGTCGACCGGTTGAACACCACCACCCAGTAGAGGGTGAGCACGCTGACCGAGGCGTAGTAGAAGAGCAGGAACACAGAGATCGCGCTGGCCGACGTGATCAGGTCGAGCCGGAGCATGCTCCGGAGCGGGTGGGCGATCGCCCGGTCGACGTCGATCCCCATCGCCCGGGCCTCGACCAACGCTCGCTCTCGCTCCGACACCATCAGCTGGTCGCGCAGTTGCGGAGAGAGCTCACGCAAGAACGCGAACGAGATCACCACCACGACCATGCAGGCGACGCCCGAGATGATGAACTGGTCCTGCCACGGGGTCAGGTGAGGCAGGGTGTGGGTAGCGACCAGGCTGGCGGCCAGGGCCCCCATGGTGGGGCCGAGCGCCCACGAACCCATGGCCGTTCCCCGCCCCACCTGGGGGGAGAAGTCCCGCATCAGCGCCGGCGTGGACACGAGGATCACCCCTTCGGCGAACCCGATGACGCAGTAGGCGACGGCGAATCCGAGTTTCGAGTGGATGTTCGGGATCGCGGCCAGCTGGACCAGGCCGACGATCAGTGTGCCGTAGATGGTCAGGTTCGCCCGACCGATGGCGTCTGACAACCCGCCGATGAAGGCGCTGAAGGCCCCGATCGCGTTCGAGATCACGATCAGGTACAAGAAGTACTGGAACGACATGTGGTACGAGGGGAGCAACAGGGGCAGGACTGCTCCCTCCACGTAGTAGAGGTAGTAGAGCATCACGGTCGTCAGCACCACGATGGCCAGATACCCGTAGCGGGCCCCCGTCCGCGGGTAGTGGGGCAGTTGGCGTTTCACCAACGCGTCCATCAGCGATGTTCGCCCGGTCGTCGCCGCCGGTCGTGCCATGTTCCACCTCCCCCGCTACGAGCCGGGGCGCAGCTCGCGCGGGTGCGTTAAGACATTCGCCCATCGACCGGCCCGATGGTGGGATGCCCGACGGAGCGTGGTCGGCCGATCCCCACGAACGCCCCCCGTCGAGAACCGGGGGCCGAAGACGGGCCGGGCACCAGCACGGACCTCCGCGTGGACCCAGCCCTCCGACCTGGGCTTTCGCCAGCGAATTCAGGGATCGGGGACGAAGACCCCGTGGACCGGAGGGTCACCGGGGGTCTCACCGGCCATCGTCTGCAGCAGGTCCTCGATCCCGGCGAATCCGCATCGGGCTCGGGGCACCCCGGCGAAGGGGAAGCGTCCCGACGCGAGCAGCTCCAGCGCGGCGGCGTAGGCACTGGCGTCCACCCCGAGTGCACCGAGCACTCGGAGCTCCTTGTAGACCACCAAGTCGGGGTCGAACCCCGGCCAGTCCCCGGCGCCGCCCCGGGTCCCGGCGATGACGACGGTCCCTCCCGGCCGCACCAGACGCAGCGCCTGACCCGGCGCGGTCGGTGCGTTGGCGGTGACGTCGACCACCACATCGGCGAGGCGACCGGTGACACGGCGCAGCGCAGCGACCGGGTCGTCGAGCGAGACGTCGAGCGCGAGGTCGGCACCGAAGCTCGAGGCGAGCGCGAGGCGGCCGGCGTCGCGGCGACCGAGGCCGGTCACCATGACAAAGGCCGCCCCAACGGACTTGGCCGCAGCACAGGAGGCCAGTCCCCGGATGCCGGGTCCGAGGACGGCGACGACGTCACCGGCCTTGGTGCCCGGGACCTCGACGGCCCACCGGAGCCCGGCTCCGAGCGGGTTGAACAACGTGGCCACGACGGGGTCGAGCGAATCGGGGACTTCGAGCACCAACGCGTCGGGCGCGAGGTACAGATGGGTCGCGTAGCCGCCCCAGAGGCCGGGGGGCTTGGTCACGTCGATGAAGCCGTACATGTCGGAGAGCCCGTGGTGCTCGCAGCGGCGATAGACACCCGAGACGCACGCCGGGCAGCCTCGACACGACAAGAAGACCTCGACGGCCACCCGGTCACCGAGTGCGACCCCCCAGCGCTCCAGTGCCGCCGGGCCGGCGCGCTCGACGACCCCGATCACCTCATGGCCGGGGATGAAGGCATACGGCGCCGCGAGGTGACCGGTGTACTCCTCGTGGTCGGTGCCGCACAGCCCGCAGGCCTCGACGCGCAGGACCCCGTCGTCGTCGCCGATCTCGGGGAGCCCAAGGGATAGCCGCTCCAGCGAACGCGGGCGTCGAAGGACGACGGCGTCGGCCCCGATCCCGCTCACCGCGGTGGCACGCCTTGCGGGGGCCACGATGCGACGCCGTCCTCGAGTGGGATCTCGAGGCTCCGGGCAAGCTCTGAGATGGACCGCCAGGCGCCGATCGAGAGGACCAGCTCGATCAACGCGTCTTCACCGATCCATCCCGCGCAACACTCGGCCGTCGCCGACGAGACGGCCCCGGTCGCCAAGATCTCATCGGCGGCGGTCAGCACCGCTCGCTCTCGTTCCGAAAACCGCGGCGAGCCATCCCAGTCCCGAACGGCCAGCAGGTCCTCGGCACCAAGCCCGAAGACCTCCTGGGCGATCGTCCAGTGCTGGGTCCACTCGTAGTCGGACCCGGTGGACCAACCGATCCGCATGATGACGAGCTCCCGTAACCGGTGCTCGAGCGCTCGACCCGAGAGCAGCTCCATCAGCAGGTCGGCCACGGCCCGGGCCGCCCTGGGTCGGCGGAGCAATGTCCGGAACACGTTCAAGGCGGCCAGTCGCGCTGGCACCCCGACGTCGTGCGCCCGCGCCGCTGCCTCCTCGGGACTCAGCATGGGGACCCGCGGCGTGGCCATGAGGAACCTCAGGTGACGATCCGGTAGAGAACCGTTCCGCGGGCGTGCAGGAGGCCTGCCGGATCGGCGATCTCCACCTCGCACCAAAAGACGCTCCCGTCCCGGTGCACCACGCGACCGTAGGCGACAAGTTCGCGAACCGAGACGGTGTCGAGCATCTCAGCCTCGATGGCGGTGGTGGACGCCTTGAACGGTCCGGGTCCGGTCATCGCCCACGCGGCCATCGCCCCGGTCGTGTCCAGCAGGGCCAAGACCGCACCCTCGTGGAACCCCCCGCCGAGGTCGGCATTGGCCGTCCCGATCGGCATCGTCAGGCGCGACCGGCCACCGGTCATGTGCTCGACCTGCAACCGACGTGCGCCGGTGAAGGGCAGTGCCCCGACCACCGGGCCCATCGAGCCGGGATCGGACCCACCCTCATCGCCGAGGGCGGTGGGCAGGTCCGGTCCGGTGGCTCCCGAGCGCGCGAGGACCACCGTCGAGATGTGGGAAACCGGCTTGCCCCCGAGTGTGGTGACCGTGGTGTCGGTGAAGCACAGCTCCTTGCCCAGGCGCGCCAACTCGGTCGTCGCGACGACGTCCTCGCCGATCGCGGCGGCAAGGTACCGGATGTGGCAGGAAGCGGTCACGAAGGGTCCCGCCGCCTCCCCGAGCGCACGGCGCGCCACGACCTGACCGCCGATCAGCCCCAGGGACGCCGCACAGCCGCCGTGCAGCGCCCCGCCGGGGTTCGAGTTCACATCACGGTAGGGAAGCACCAGGCGGGCGCCGGTCTCGGAGATCTCTGCCAACTCGACGCCGAGACCGCTGCCGTAGGCCGAATCCTCCACCCACTCGCGCATCACAAGAGTGTGGCATCGCGCCCCGACGCCTGCACCCGGCCGGTCGCGCCTCGGGATCAGACGAACCCGACCACCGAGTGCGGTTCGTAGGGCTCCTCCAGCCGGTCGATCTCCATCTGGTCGAGACGCAGCTCGACGGCAGCCACCGCGTCGTCGAGGTGCCCGAGCTTGGTCGCCCCGACGATCGGTGCCGTGACCCCCTTGGCCCACAGCCAAGCCAGCCCCACCTGGGCGGGGGCGACGCCCCGTTGGCCAGCCACGTCGGCCAACCGCTCGACGATCTGGCGGTCACCCTCGCGGTAGAGCCGCTTGCCGAACTCGTCGGTCTCGCTGCGAGCGGTGGCCGAGTCCCAAGGTCGGGTCAGTCTGCCCCGGGCGAGCGGGCTCCAGGGGATGACCCCGACCCCCTGGTCGGCGCAGAGCGGGAGCATCTCGCGCTCCTCCTCCCGATAGAGCAGGTTGTAGTGGTTCTGCATCGAGACGAACGGGGTCCAGCCATGTGCCCGTGCGAGGTACTGGGCCTTGGAGAACTGCCACGCCCACATCGAGGAAGCGCCGATGTAGCGGGCCTTCCCCGCCTTGACCACCTCGTGGAGTGCCTCGAGCGTCTCTTCGATCGGGACCGACCGATCGAAGCGGTGGATCTGGTAGAGGTCGACGTAGTCCGTGCCCAGTCGTCGGAGGCTGGCGTCGATCTCGGCGAGGATCGCCTTGCGGGAGAGCCCGGATCCGTTGGGCCCGGGGTGCATCCGCCCGTGGACCTTGGTGGCCAGGACGATCTCATCGCGATTGGCGAAATCGGCCAGGGCCCGACCGACGATCTCCTCACTCGTGCCGTCGGAATAGACGTTGGCCGTGTCGAAGAAGTTGATCCCGGATTCGACGGCACGCTTGATGAAGGGCCTGGCGGCGTCCTCGTCGAGGCTCCAGGGGTGCCCACCGCGGTTGGGGACCCCGTAGCTCATGCACCCGAGACAGATACGCGAGACGTCGAGGCCCGTCGATCCCAGCTTCACGTAGTTCACGCCGGGCAGGGTACTCACCGGCCGGGCGGTCCGGCTCGGCGTTCTCTCCGACCGGGCCGCGCCTTGACGTTACCGGAACAAATGTGTTAGTCACTAACGAAAGTTAGCGAAGACCGCGGTGGCCTCGGGCCAGCGCTTTCGGGGGCAGACACAACATGACGGACTACCGCAATCTCGGTCGATCGGGCCTCAAGGTGAGCCAGGCCTGTCTTGGCGCGATGAACTTCGGCGAGGACGAACACGCGCCGTGCGACGAGGCCGAGGCGCGTCGGACCATCGACGCCTTCTTGGATGCCGGTCACAACTTCATCGACACGGCCAACGTCTACACCGGCGGCCAGTCCGAGCGGGTCGTCGGACGGGCCATCGCCGCCAAGCGTGATTCGGTGGTTCTGGCCACCAAGGGTCGGGGGGCCCAGGGCCCGGGTCCGAACGACGCCGGCCTCTCCCGGCTCCATCTGACCCGGGCGCTCGAAGCCAGCCTGCGCCGCCTGGGCACGGACTACGTCGACCTGTACCAGATGCACGCATGGGACCCGGACACCCCGATCGAGGAGACCATGGCCACGCTCGACGGCTTCGTTCGCGATGGCAAGGTCCGGTACATCGGTTGCTCGAACTTCACCGGGAGCCAGATTGTCGAGGCCCAGTGGGCCGCCGCCCGGTCGAGTTCCACCCCGTTCGTCTCCCTCCAGCCCCGCTACTCGCTGATCGCCCGGGACATCGAGGCCGACGTCCTTCCAGCCGCCCAGCGCCACGGACTGGGGGCGATGGTCTACAGCCCCCTCGGTGGCGGGATCCTCACCGGCAAGTACCAACGGGGAGCCGATCCGGATCCCGAGACCCGCTACGGCCGGAGGGCCGGATGGGCTGCGGCGCTCAACGACCAGAGCCTCGACATCGCCGAAGGGGTGAAGAAGCTCGCCGCCGATATGGGTTGCACCTCCACCGCCCTGAGCCTGGCCTGGGTGCGCGGCCGGCGGGGCGTGACCTCGGTCATCATCGGTCCCCGGTCGGAGGCTCAGCTGGAAGAGAACCTCCCCGGCTTCGAGCTCGAGCTCACCGACGAGACCGTGCACCAGCTCAACGAACTCTCCCGGCCGGCGGTCGGCGGGCGAGGCCGCTGATCACGGGGCGGCGGACCCGTTGACCCTGCTGCCCGAGGACCCCGAGGCCGAGCCGCGCCTGCGTGAGCGCAAGAAGCTGCGTACCCGGGCCGCCATCGTCACCGCGTCCCAGCAGCTCTTCGCTGAACGGGGCTACGCGGCCACCACCCTCGAGGAGATCTGCGACGAGGCCGAGGTCGCCCTCCCCACCCTTTTTCGCCACTTCGAGACCAAGGCGCACCTGGCCCTCGCTCCCCACACCGGCTGGGTGGCCAAGCTGCGGGCCGAACTGGAGGACCGGGACCGAACGACATCCACGTTCGACGTCTGGCGTCGGCACATGGCCTTCCTTTCCCGGCCCGACATCGCCAGGGCCAACAAGACCCGGCTGGCCTGGATCGAGCCGGAACCGACCCTCCGCTCGCTCCTGGCTGACGTCGACGTCCAGCTGGAGGACATCGTGACGGCAGGGCTGGTCATCGACGCCGGCTCGGACCCCGACGACGACCTGCACGCCAGGCTGGTGGCAACGGCCCTGGTCCGGGGGCGGGCGGCGGTGTTCCGACGTTGGCTCCTCCGACACGAGCCGGCCGCCCATCTGGCGGCCGAACAGGCCGCCCTGATTGACTTCGTGGCCTCCGAGCTGCCACGGGACCGGGCAGCGGTCCTCGACCGCTCGCTCGGTACGTGTCACCACAAGAACCCGAACAAGTGAGCCGAGGAGGTCCGATGGGAACCCTGAGGGGCGCAGCAGCGTTCGTGGGGGTAGCGGACGACGCTTCCCCCACCGGCGAGCTCGAGGTGCACGGCCGCGCCTTAGAGGCGGCCATGATCGAGGCCGCGTTGGCCGACGCAGGCCTGTCGATCTCCGACGTGGACGGCGTCTGCCACGCCAACAACTCCATGGCCCTTGCCGAATACTTGGGGATCCATCCCCGCTTCACCGATTCGACCTCAACCGGCGGTTCGAGCTTCGAGGTGCACGCCGAACACGCTGCAGCGGCCATCGCCGCAGGCCTCGCGGACGTGGTCGTGAGCGTCTACGGGTCGACCCCCCAAGGGGACCGTCGCCGAAACGCCGGCGGGCGCGGCGGTGGACGGGGGTTCATGATGGCTGGGCCCAACCCCCAAGCGGAATGGGAGATGCCCTACGGACTCCGCCAGCCGATGGGCCCCTATGCCATGGCCGCCACCAGGCACATGGCCCAGTTCGGCACCACCCCCGAACAGCTGGCCCAGATCGCCGTCTCCACCCGAGCCTGGGCGACGATGAACCCCAAGGCCAGGCACCGCGATCCGATCACGGTCGACGACGTCCTCTCCTCGCCGCTCCAGTGCTCGCCCCTGCATCTGCTCGACTGTTGCCTGGTCACCGATGGGGCGGGAGCCTGGGTCATGACCAGCGCGGAGCGGGCAGCCGAGCTGGCCAAGCCGCCGGTGTACGTGCTCGGCGCCGGCACCTGCCACGACCACCAGATGATCTCCCAGATGCCTGACCTCACCACCACGGCCGGAGTGATCTCGGGCACCAACGCGTTCGGGATGGCCGGAATCAAGCCCGACGACGTGGACCTGCTCATGGGCTACGACAGCTTCACCATCACCGCCCTCTTGCACCTGGAGGACCTGGGCTTCTGTCCGAAGGGCGAAGGCGGCCGGTTCGTCGAGGACGGCCGCACCGGACCCGGCGGCTCGTTCCCCATGAACACCAACGGCGGCGGTCTCTCCTACACCCACCCGGGGATGTACGGCATGTTCCTCATCGTCGAGGCCGTCCGACAGCTCCGCGGCGAGGCGGGGGCCCGTCAGCTCGAGTCTCCCGAGATCGCCGTGGCCCACGGCTCCGGAGGCGTCCTGTCCTGCATGTCCACCCTCGTCCTTGGCACGGAGGCGACCCGATGACCACGCCACCCGCGACCCCGACCAGGCCCCAACCGCCCGAGGACGAGACGTCCAGGCCGTTCTGGGAGGCCACCCGGACGCGCCGACTCCTCTACCAGTGGTGCACCGTCTGCGACCGGCCGGTGTTCTTTCCCCGAGACATCTGCCCGGGGTGTCTCGGGTCCACCCTCGAGTGGCGGGAGTCCTCCGGCCGGGGCACCGTGTACACCTTCAGCAACGTGCATCGGCCCCAGATGCCGAATTTCGCCCTCCCGGCTCCCTACACCGTCGCGCTGATCGAGCTTGCCGAAGGGGTGCGGCTGATGAGCAACGTCGTCAACTGCGACCCCGAGCAGGTGCGCGTGGGCATGGCGGTCAAGGTGACCTGGGAGCGTCTCGACGACGGCCGGCACCTCCCGCAGTTCGAACCGGCGTAGGGGGGCGGATGGGACCGCACGACGACACATCGCAACGACCGAGCAAGGGGGAACCGTGACCAACACCGACACTTCCGTGCGCGACGGCGCAAACCAGGGCGACCAGGACGCCGCGGCCGAGCGGATGCGTCTGGCCCAGAACGGCATGCTGCTCGCCCACTGGGCGTCGCTCCATCCGCTGGCGCCGGCCATCATCTCGCCGAGCGGTGACCGCACCTTCGCCGAGCTCAACGCGAACGCCAACCGCCTGGCCCGGACCCTCCGGGAGCGGGGGTTGTCCGAGGGTGACGCCATTGCCCTCATCTGCACCAACCGTCCCGAGTTCGCCGAGGCGATCTATGCCGCCCAGCGAGCCGGGCTCCGGCTGACCCCGATCAACTGGCACCTGACCGCGGAGGAGGCGGCTTACATCGTCGAGGACTGCGAGGCCAAGGCCCTGATCGCCGACGGCGCCCTGGCCGAGGTGGCGGCGGGTGCCGTCGCCGCCGTCCCCGGATGCACGGTTCGGCTGGCCGCCGGAGGCCCGATCGAGGGGTTCGAGGACTACGACGACGCCATCTCGGGTCAGGACGGCTCCGATCTCCCCGACCCGGTGCTCGGCTCGAACATGCTCTACACCTCGGGGACCACCGGGCGGCCCAAGGGGGTGCACCGGTCGGCGCGGGCGGCCCTGGCCGGGGGACGCGCCGGGGCCACTCAGAGTGCCACCCTCAACGCGGCCGCCTACCGGCCGGGGGAGGACATGCACCTGTGCACCGGACCCCTGTACCACGCGGCCCCGTTGGCCTTCTCCCTCTCCTCGCCGCTTGCGTTCGGAGTGGGCACCGTGCTCATGGAGCGCTGGGACGCCGAGGAGGCACTGCGGCTGATCGAGGCCCACCGGGTCACCCACACCCACATGGTCCCGACCATGTTCCACCGGCTGCTCTCCCTCCCCGACGAGGTGAGGGGTCGCTACGACGTCTCCAGCTTGCGCTATGTGTTGCATGGAGCGGCGCCGTGTCCGGTCCCGGTCAAGCGGAGCCTCATCGAGTGGCTCGGGCCGATCGTCTACGAGTACTACGCCGCCACCGAAGGAGCGGGGAGCGCGGTGGACTCGACGACCTGGCTCGAGCACCCCGGGACCGTCGGCCGACCGGTCGCCGAGGGTCAGGTCAAGATTGCCGACGCAGAGGGCAACCCGCTCCCCGCCGGTGAGATCGGACTCGTGTTCCTTCGAGCGCCCGACCAGGGTGGGTTCGAGTACTACAAGGATCCGCAGAAGACCGCGGACACCTACCGGGGCTCGTACTTCACCCTGAGCGACGTGGGCTACCTCGACGAGGATGGGTACCTCTACCTCACCGACCGGTCGGCCAACCTGATCATCTCCGGAGGGGTCAACATCTACCCCGCCGAGGTCGATGCGGTGCTGCTCCAGCACCCAGCGGTCGGCGACGTCGCCACTATCGGCATCCCCAACCCCGAGTGGGGTGAGGAGGTCAAGGCAGTCGTGGAGCTCCAGGCCGGGGTGGAGCCGACCCCGGCCCTGGCCGAGGAGCTGGTTCAGTTCTGCCGGGACAATCTCGCCCACTTCAAGTGCCCGCGCACCATCGACTTCGTCGACGAACTGCCCCGCCAGGACAACGGGAAAATCTACAAACGCCTGCTTCGCGATCGCTATCGGGACGGCGGGCCTTCGGAAAAGAGCAAGTGAATGGCAACGGTCGAAACGAACGCGGCCCTGGAGGCCGACCCGATCCAGGAGCTCTCGGATTGGTTGGAGAACAACTGGAACCCGGACTTGACGGTGGCCGAGTGGTGGGAGCGCTTGGGCCTCTCAGGGTGGTCAGCGCCGATGCTCCCGCCCGACCGCTATGGCCGCGGGCTCAGCCGGCGTGACGCCCTGCGGGCTACCCGGGCCATCGCCGCATTCGGAGCCCTCGCGCCCCCCGGGGGCCTGGGCCTCGGGCTGGCGGCGCCGACCATCGCCACCCACGGGACGTCCGAACAGGTCGAGCGCTATGTCCGGGACATCGTGACCGGCCAGCGGGCCTGGTGCCAGCTGTTCAGTGAGCCCGGGGCGGGCTCCGACCTGGCCGGACTCAACACCCGGGCGGTGCGCGACGGCGACATGTGGGTGGTCAACGGGCAGAAGGTCTGGACCTCGGGTGGCCACATGGCCGACCTCGGCATGCTGCTGGCCAGGACCAACCCCGAGGCGCCGAAGCACCAGGGCATCACCTGGTTCGCCCTCGACATGCACCAGCCAGGGGTCGAAGTGCGGCCGCTCCGTCAGATGACCGGCGGCGCCAACTTCAACGAGGTGTTCTTCACCGACGCCGTGGTGAGCGACGAGGCCCGCATCGGTGATCTCAATAACGGCTGGACCGTCGCCAACACCACCCTCCACTTCGAACGCTCGGGGATGGGCGCTGGGGGCGACGGGCCGCAAGGTCGTGGCTTCTCGGCGGCGCCGGGCACGGTGGTGGGCCACCTCGATCGCCGGGTCGGCGACTTCGTCCGCCGCTCCCGGCCGGCCGCCGAGGCCCCGCCGGTGGAACCGGAGTCCCGTCGGCCCTCACCGGCGGCGTCCCACATCGAACTGGCCCGGAGCTTCGGAAAGGACCGTGACCCGGCGATCCGCCAAGGCTTGGCTCGCCTGCACACGCTGCGCGAGCTCAGCCGGATGAACACCGAGCGCCATCGCGCCGCCCTGGCGAGCGGCTCGGACATCCGGGGCATCGCCAACTTTTCCAAGCTGCTCATGGCCGACATCGTCCGGCTCGCCCGGGACCTCGGCCTCCAGATCGTCGGCACCCGCGGGACCCTGCACGCCTACCGGGACGAGGACCGCGACGTCGTGCTCAAGCAGGCAGGTGGAGAGGCCGCTGCAGCGGCGACCGCACAGGCGCTGGGAGCCCAGGCCCTGCCGATCTTCGGGGGGACCGATCAGATCCAGCGCAACATCATCGGCGAACGGGCGCTCGGGCTCCCCAAGGAGCCGGGCGACCTGTCGGCAGTCCCGTTCAACCAGCTGCCGCGGAACGGCTGAACCTTCGACGACCGGTGGGCCCGGCTCCTCTGGTGGAGCCACCCCATGCGGGCCTCGCAAGCGGGTGACCGAGGTGCCGCATCGGTGCCCGGTCGGTGCTGGCGCGCGCTGAGCTACTCGGCTGTACCGTCGATGGCAGGATCAGGCGGCCGGAGGCTCGCGTCCCACTTCTCCTCCACATTCGCGAGCTTCCAGTACAACACGGCCACGACCCAGGTCGCGACGAAGATGGCGACGATCACGAACCCGGCGGTGTTGATGCTGAAGCGCTGGAAGAACCCGAAGAACGGATCGTGGAGGTTCGCCTCCTTCCCGACCGGCCCGACGATCTCGATCGTCCCGATGAGCAGGGCCACGAAGACCGACAACCCGGTGATCGTCAGGTTGTAGAAGACCTTCCAGACCGGCTTCGCTAACGCCCAGTCGTACGCGAAGTTCATGAAGCAGCCGTCGATGGTGTCGAAGAGGCTCATGCCCGCGGCAAACAGGACCGGCAGCGACAGAACGGCGTAGAAGGGGAGCCCGCCGGCCACGGCCGTCCCCGCCAGCACCAGCAGCGCCACTTCGGTCGCCGTATCGAACCCCAGGCCGAACAGCGCCCCGATCGGGAACATCTTGATCGGCCTGTCGATCCGCCGGGCGTAGGACCCGAAGAACCGGTTCATGAGACCCCGGCTGTCGAGTTGGCGCTCGAGCCGCCGATCGTCGTAGCTCCCCGACCGCATCTCGCGGAACCTTGACGATACCGAGCTGCACGACGAGGTTCAACGCCGCGATCAGATAGAGGAATCCTGCCGACACCGACGTGCCGACGATGTTCGTGGCCTGGTGGAAGCCCGACGAGCCGTTGGCCACCTGGTTGTCCAGTGCATGGATCCCGATCTTCAAGAAGATCGCCAGCAAGAAGACGATTGACGAGTGCCCGAGAGAGAAGAAGAACCCCATGCTGAGCGGCCGCTTCCCCTCACCGACCAGCTTCCGGGTTGTGTTGTCGATGGCCGCGATGTGGTCGGCGTCGAAGGCGTGACGCATACCCAGGGTGTACGCGAGGATGCCGGTCCCAAATCCGAACAACCCGGTCTTTGAGACGTGGAAGTGATGGCCGACGGCGGCCGTCAGCATCCCCCAGCCCACGACGTTGAGCCCGACGACCGTGAGGACCATCCCGGTCACCCCGAGCCATTTGTGGGGGGTGAGCCCGCTGCGAACCCGTGCCAGCGAGGCGCGCCACGTCCGGCGGGCGGCAGAGCGGGTCAGTTCCTCTCTCACCTCGGACCTCTCACCGGGAACCCAACAAGTGCTAGAAATCGCAACAACTATCGTCGGGCAATTGGTTCCGGTCGCTCGGCGGTTCGGGAGCGCCGGCCGACGCCGTCGATTCTCGGCGACGCCCTCCCCTAACCAGGACGCTGACACCCCCGCCCTCTCGGTCGTCCTCCTGGGCACGGGAACCCCGCTGCCGGATCCGGACCGAGCAGGCCCGCCACCCTGGTGCGGGCAGACCCGATGCGGTTCCTGGTCGACGCCGAACCACATCTGCGACCTGAACGACGTCATCACCACCCACTGGGCCAAGAGCCGCGAGCCGACCAGCCTCGCCGTCGTAGGTCCCCCAGAGGTCGGAGAGGTTGTCGAGGCGGCCCTGGCCATGCTGCGCGCCGACATCGGCACCGCCTCGCCCATCATGCCGATCTGACCTGGAGCCCCGAGGTGGATGTCCGCGAAGTCACAGCAGGCGTGATCCTCGAGACGGACCGGGTTCGGGTCCTGGCCGCGCCGACCGACCACCGGCCGGATGATCCCACGCTCGCCTTCCGATTCGAATTCGGTGGCCGGTCGATCGTGATCGCCGGCGACACCCTCCCCTGCGAGGACCTCGACCAGCTCTGTGCCGGAGCCGACGTCTACCTCCAGACCGTCCTGCGTGACGACCTTGTCCGACTGGTCGGGATGCAGCGCTTCGTGGACACCATCGACTACCACTCGAGCGTCGAACAGGCTGCCCAGACCGCCGCCAGGGCGTGGGTCGGCACGCTCGTGCTGACCCACCAGGTGCCGACGCCGGCTCCCGGATCAGCGCAGGAGTGGACGGCTCTCGCCCACCGACACTTCTCCGGCACGGTGATCTTCGGCGAGGACCCCATCGAGATCTGAAGGAGCGATCTTCGACGTCGTGGGGTTCCATGCCCCGGGCCGATGCTGGCTTTGCGGCTTGCGGTCCTCGGGGTGCTCGGCCCGCGGCATGGGGCCACGCCGTCGTCATTTGAAGGTGAGCCCGAGAAACAACCCGTAGGACGCCACGAGCAACGTTCCTCCGACCCGACCGACCCGCCTCCAGATCCACGCGTAGGCCACCAACGCCACCGGCAGGGCGGCGGCAAGCCACGCCTGCCACTGGAGCCCGTTCGCTTCGATCGGACGGACCAACGCCGCCGCCCCCAACGTGGCGGTGGCGTTGTAGATCGCCGAGCCCAAGACGCCGGCTAGGGCCAGTTCCTCGATGCCGCGGCGGTGCGCAGCCCAGACCAGGGCGAAGAGCTCGGCAGTCGTGGCCAAGGCCACGAAGGTGAGGCCCACCACGGACTGGGCCAAACCGGCGGAGTTCACGACGCGCTCCGCGCCCGAGACCGCGAGCCACCCGCCACCGGCCATCGCCCCCACGCCCACCACGACAAGGACCGCCGCACGGCGATCGCCGGACCCAGAAACCCGACCGGTCTCGGGATGCTCCCGGAGCTCGGCCGCCTCGCCGAAGGCCGGCGGTCTTCGCTCCCGCCACCACACGACGGCGACCGTGACCAGATAGGCGGCGACCAGGACCACGCCCCAGACCCGGCTCACCCGCCCACTCGCCAGTGCCAGAGCGGCGATCACCCCGGTGGCCGAGGCCGTGAGCGCGTAAGCGCGGACCCGACCGCCGAGTTCCAGCGGCCTGACCAGGGCAGTGAGACCGAGGACCGCCGTGAGCATTGTCACGTTGGCACCGATGGCATCACCGCCCGCCACTCCCGGGAGGTGGCGGGCCGAGGCGAGGACCCCGGTGAGGAGTTCCTCGGGTTCGGCCCCCGCCAACAGCAGCCCGACCGCGAGTGCGGTGACCCCGAAACGTCGGCCGGCGGCCGAAGCATGCTCGGCGAAGAGCTCCGAACCGCCGGCCAACAGCACGGCGGATGCCCCGAGCAACACGAACCCGACCACCCAAGACGGTAGCGAGCCGGCACTGAGACCCGCGGCCGATGCCGACTGAACCGGGCGGCCCTGTCGCCGTCCCTGGTCGGTCACCCCCGGCGACCGGCCTTCATCGGCCCAGAAACGGGGGAAATGTTGAGTCCAGTCGTTAACATGGTCCCGTGAACATGACCTTGTCCAAGCGCGGCGACTACGTGATGCGCTCGGCGATCTCGCTGGCCCGCGCGTTCGACGCGCCAACACCACGCAAGATCCGAGAGGTTGTGGCCGACACCGAGGTGCCGAGGACCTTCGCCCCCCAGATCCTGGCCGATCTCGTGCGTGCGGGGCTCGCCACCTCGAAAGCGGGACGGGACGGGGGCTACCGCCTGAGCCGTGATCCAAGTCAGATCACCGTGCTCGAGGTGGTCGAGGCCGGCGAGGGCCCACTCCGGGCGGAGCGCTGCGCCCTTGGCGAGGGTCCTTGTCGATGGGACGCGGTCTGCCCGATGCACGAAACCTGGTCGCAGGCAACGGTGGCGATCCGTGACCTGTTGGCCCGCACCAGCCTCGCCGACCTTGCGGCGCGCGACGCTGCCATCGAAGCAGGTGAATACCTCGCCCCGCCCGACTCCCACCGTGCCCATCCCCTCACTGTCGCGGTCGCCGACGCCGTCCACGTCGAGCTGCCCGTGGCGGACGTGGACACGGCGCTGGCTCGTCTCGCACCCGACCTCGAGTCCCTCGTCCAGGCTGGTGTCGATGCGGCCGACGGGGAGCGACGGCCAGAAGGCGATCGCGGCGGGCGAACCGGGATCACCGTCGAGGCGACCATGGCCCCGGTGAAGAGCGCGGGGAGCGGCGACGGCAGGTCGTCGATCTACATGCTCGCCTGGCGGATCCTCGAGGCCGGGGATGGACCGAGCTTCGAGGCCGAGCTGTCCGCCAACGCGCTCGACACCGAGAGGACGGAGCTGCAGGTCCAGGGAACCTGGCGTCACTCGATCCAGGCTCGGCTCGGGGCGGACGAACTCGAACGCGGCGCGCGCCGGACGTTACGCCAGTTCTTGCGCAGTCTGGCCTGGACGCTCGAGGAGCCGAACGCCCCGAGAAAGTCGATGGCGGGATCCCGAAGGCGGACGACCGGCTAGACACGTCCCGACCTCTCACCCCCGGACCGAACGGTGGGAACCAGGTTCTCCGCCTGCTCACGACGGGTCCTGGGACGGTCCGGTCCAAACCGGGCGACGTCGAACGAAACCTTCGTGGACCGGGGATGAGGGCCTTTCGCCCCTATCGCGGGCAGCGGCCCGACCCTTAGCTTGACCTCATGGCATGCCCCGAGACTGGGCCCGAAGAGCGGCGCCTCCTCCAGGACTATGTCGACGTACCCCTTCCGATCGAGACACTCCGGGCTCGCTACGGCGGTGGCCGATGGCTCGCCCCTCTCGCCGTCGCAGCCGAGGCCGACGGCGAGACGTTGCTCATGCGCATCGGACCGTCATGGGCGGGCGGGCGAATCACCCGAGAGGTGCGGGTCACGGTCGGCACGAGCCGGCCTCGCGGGAACGGGTTCGTGGTGCCCATCCGCTGGGAGACCGTCGACCTCCAACAGCTGTTCCCGGTGCTCGAGGGCGACATCGAGATCGTTCCGCTCGGCGAACGAGACTGCCGGATCTTCCTGTACGCCTCGTACATCCCCCCGCTCGGGGAACTCGGGCTGGGGCTCGATCGCGCCCTCCTGTACCGTGCAGCCGAGTCGACGACCCGATCGTTCCTGCAACGCCTGGCCACCGGCCTCGAAGGCGGAGCCACCGAGTCCGGCTAAGCGACCTGGACCGTTCGAGCCCGGCTCCTCGGCGCCTTCACCCCGGCATGGCACCCGAGCCGTCCCGACGGCGCCGTGCCGAGCTCTTGTTCGACTGCCGATCGGGCTCGGGGGACGGTGCGGCGGGTTCGCTGCCCGGCGTCCAGCGCCACGGCAGATCCGCCCAGCACAGGTGGTGAATAGAACAACGTGTAGTTGATTACTACAGTTCACCTGTGACCTTCCCGGATGGCCCTGGCGGATCGGCTGACAGTGCGGTCAGTGTCTCGGATCCGGTGGGACCCGGGGACGGCGCCGGCTGGGCCGGGCCGCACTCCGGCGATCGCCTTGCCGACGAGACAGGCAACCCCGGCACCCCCTCGTCTCGTGGGCGGGACGCAGGGGACACCGGGGCACGGACCCGCAGGTGACTTCCCGACCGCCGAGCTCGACGATGCACGCGGGCATCTCTGTGCGGCAACGGGCGGCGGTGCTACTCGTGTTGTGCGCGAGCCTTCTCGTGGTCAACCTCGACAGCACGATACTGAACGTTGCGCTCCCGACGATCGTTCGCGACCTGCATGCGACGTCGAGCCAACTCCAATGGGTCCTCGACGCCTACGCCATCGTCTTCGCCGGGCTCCTGCTGACTCTCGGGAGCCTGGGCGACCGGATCGGCCGGCGGAGGGTCTTCGCATGGGGCTTGGCGCTGTTTGCGATCGGATCGGCGATCGCCGCGTTCTCTTCGACCCCCGACCGGCTCATCGCTGCACGGGCATTCATGGGCATCGGGGCTGCGGCCATAATGCCCTCGACCTTGTCCATTCTCACGAACGTGTTCGTCGATGACGACAGCAGGGCGAAGGCCATCGGCGTGTGGTCGGGCACGACCGGCGTCGGGATCGCGCTCGGGCCGATCGTCGGCGGGTGGCTGCTCGCCCACTACTTCTGGGGCTCGGTCTTTCTCGTGAACGTGCCAATCGCCTTCGCTGCGCTCGTAGCTTCGATCGTCGTCGTCCCCGAATCGAAGAACCCATCCGCCCCTCCCCTCGATCCGATCGGAGCCGTCCTCTCCACGCTCGGCTTGGGTATTCTCCTGTGGGCCATCATCGAAGCTCCGTCGAGGGGTTGGCGGTCTTGGCCGATCCTCGTCGGTACCGCAATTGCCTTCGCCATCCTGGTCCTGTTCGTGCTGTTCGAGCGTGGTTCACGACATCCGATGTTCGACGTGTCCTTCTTCTCGTCGAGAAGGTTCAGCGCAGCGATGGCGGCCATGGCCCTGGTCGTCTTCTCGCTGACCGGGCTCCTGTTCCTGATGACCCAATGGCTCCAGTTCTCCCTCGGCTACACCCCGTTGGCCACCGGCCTGCGGACCGGTCCGATCGCCCTGGTGCTGATCGTCGTCGCGCCGCTGTCTGCCGTCGTGGCGCGCCGGATCGGGACGAAGCTGCCTGTGGCACTCGGCATGCTGGCGATCGCGGTCGGACTGCTGCTCATGTCGCGCATGTCGGTCTCCTCCGGCTATCTGGGCGCGGTGCCGGCCCTGCTCCTGATCGGGGTGGGAGCGGGTTCCGCCTTCGCTCCGGCCACCGACGCCGTCATGGGCTCGCTGCCACGGACCCGGGCCGGAGTCGGCTCGGCCACGAACAGCACCGCCCTCCAGTTCGGCGGAGCGCTCGGGGTCGGTGTGCTCGGGAGCCTCTTGAACTCGCGCTACCAGGGCCAGCTCGCCCCGGTCCTTGCCCACTACCGGGTGCCGATATCCGTCACGCGCGTGATCGAGGGCTCGCTCGGCGGCGCCCTGGCCGCCGGCCAGCACCTCGGAGGCGCCACAGGGACGGCCCTCGACTCGGTCGCCCGCAGGGCGTTCTCCTCCGGGATGGATCTCACGGTCCTCGTCGGAGCCGTCGTCTCGCTGGTCGGGGTCGGCGTGGTGCTGGCGCTGCTTCCCAACTGGGCCCCCGCTCCCCTGGTCCCCGCCCCGAGCGCGTCCAACTTCGACCTCGAGATCCGGCCGGCGCTGCAGCGGCACCTGACCCTGGTAGCCGATAGGGCGATGGGCCCGCCACCCGACTCGGATCGCTACCCGGGAGCTTCGACGATCAGCCGGTAGAGCTCTCTCGTGTGCGCCCCCGGAGGTGAGCCAAGTGCCGCCGAGCGAACAGGGCCCTCTTCAGCACCTGGGAAGTCCGGAGCGCACGTTCGCGCTCATCGCGCTGCGGCCAGGACGCACGTCGGGTCCTCCGAGAGCGGGTCTCCCGATTCGGCAAAGGCCTGGGCCCGAGAACCGCCGCAGATGTCCCGAAATTCACAGCGCCCGCAGCCGCCCCGAAGTCGTGACCGATCGCGCAGCGCCCGAAGCAGCGGTGAAGTCCGGTAGATCTGGGTGAGCGGTAGGTGTCGGACGTTGCCGGTCGCCACGGGGAGAAATCCGCTCGGCGAGACTTCTCCAAGGTGGGAGACGAAGACAACTCCCCGACCGTCGCCCACAACGAGCGGGGATCGTCGAGGGGGGTCCGCGACGTTTGAATGCCTCGGCCCGGTGGGAGATCGGGAAAGATCGTGGTCTCTCAGCTCGGTTGCGAGCGAGTGGTACAAGTCCCCACCCACCCACTTCGGCCCCTCTGCCGACCGTCGTTCGAGAAGGACTCGTCGGTAGTGCGGGGCCTCCGTGGTCTTCAGCGGAACGTTGGACGACGCTTCATAGAGAAAGTGCAAGACGTCTTCGGTCTCCTCCGCGGACAGCCGCTCGAGCTGTCGACCTCTCCCGGTCGGAATGACAAAGAAGACACTCCAGAGGTTCGCACCCATGGACCGGACCTGGCTCACCATGGCCGGAAGTCGGCGCACGTTCGTAGGCGTGACCGTCGTGTTGATCTGGAGTCGAAGCCCGACCTCGAGAGCGCTTCGACAAGCCCCGACGGTCCACGAGAACGAACCGGGAACCCCCCGAAACGCGTCATGGTCGGATTCGGTCGCGCCGTCGAGGGAGAAAGAAACGGTCCTCGCACCAGCGGCTCGCACGGCCTGGAGGTTGGCCCGGGTCGCAAGCGGGGTCCCCGATGGCGCAACGGCCATGGCCAGTCCGTGCCTGGAACCGTGATCCACGAGTTCGATGAGGTCCGGCCGTTTGAACGGGTCGCCCCCGGTCAACACCACCATCGGTCTGGGGGGTCCGAGTGAAGCGAGATCGTCGAGCACGCCCCGAATCTCCGCGGTGGTCAGCTCTTCTGGGTGGCGGGTCGGACAGGATTCGGCGCGGCAGTGGATGCAAGCGAGATCGCAGGCTCTGGTGACCTCGAGGAGGACCAGAAAGGGGCGTCGATCGAGGTCAAAGCGCGGCTGGCGCAGCAGGGAGCCACCGGTCAAATCTCCCGGGACACGCGCAGGAGCCAGCCCTGATACCGGTTGAGACGCCAGGTCACATGTCATCGCTCGTCAGCCCCCTCGTCCCAGACATCTTCGGCCCTCAATTCACGGTCCGACAGAGCCTTTGGTCCCTAGAGCGATGCCGTCAGATACGGGCCACAATGACTCGTTGGACGGCTTCGGCGAACCCGACGTGCGAAAGGAGCTAGCCATGGACCGAGATCAGGCAGGGCGCGAAGACCTGGTTCGATGGCGTGAGGCCTTCCCTTCCAACTACTACGAGACGAACCCGAACCTCGCTCGGGTCCTGTCCTTCCACCTGGGATCCCGTGCCTTCAGAGCCGTCGAACCCCGCCTTCGAGAATTCGGACGGCAGATGGCAGAGGTCGTCGACCCGTCGGTCCAGACGGTCGAACGGTTCCGACAGCTTCCGGCCCTCTTGGGCCATGACGCCTTTGGTACTCAGACCGAGCTGATCGACTTCCATCCCGCGTACCACCGAGCCGCTGAAGCTGTCTGGAATTCGGGAATGCTCGTGGCCGAACACGAAGGCGAAGGGGTGTTTGAACTGGTCGCGCTCTTCTATCTGCTCTCCCATGCCGGCGAGGGTGGACAAGCCTGCCCCGTCGTCTGCACGATCGGGCTCGCCCGGGCTCTTGAGCACCGGGGGTCGCCCGAGCTGCAACGCAGGTATCTCGGAGGGCTCCGAAGCTCGGATTACCAGCGCTGCCATCGGGGCTCCCAGTTCCTGACCGAGGTCCAGGGCGGGTCAGACGTCGGTGCCAACGCCGCCATCGCGGCCCCCGGAGCCGAGGCCGGTGCTTGGAGGATCTCGGGGGAAAAGTGGTTCTGCTCGGTCGCCGATGCCGACCTCTTCGCGATCACTGCACGCCCGATTGGTGCAGCTGAGGGGACCGCCGGTCTCGGTTGTTTTCTCGTCCCGAGAACCCTCGACGGGCAAACTCCGAACAACTTCCGCATCCGTCGCCTCAAGGACAAGCTCGGAACTCGAGCCTTGCCGTCGGCTGAGATCGAATTCGACGGTGCCGTTGGATGGGCCATCGGCCCGGTCGATGAGGGCTTCCATGTCGCCGTCGAAGAACTCCTCGATACCTCCCGTTGGCTCAACGCTGTCGGGTCCACTGGGATCATGCGAAGGACCTACCTCGAGGCGGCGACCTTCGCGTCGTCAAGACAGGCATTCGGACGTGCGATCGCCTCCTTCCCCATCGTCCGCGAACAGTTGGCCGACATGAAGAGCAAGGAGTATGGCGCTCTGGCCTCGACCCTGGCGCTCACCAAATTGATCGACCGAATCGGACGTGAGGTGGCCGACGAAAACGAGCGTTCCGCCTACCGACTCCTGGTAAATGCCAACAAGTACGTGACCTCGATCGACGCAACCGACGTCGTCCACCAGGGGATCGAAGTTCTCGGAGGAAACGGCACGATCGAGGACTTCTCTCCGCTACCTCGGCTATACCGGGACTCGATCGTCTTCGAAAGTTGGGAGGGCACTCACAACGTGCTCTGTGCGCAGGTGCAGCGGGACTGTGTCCGCCTCGGGCTCCTCGATCGCGTTCTGGCGTGGCAGCGCGCCGAGCTAGCGTCGGCTGGTGAGGGTGCAGGCGGTGACGGGCTCGTCGTGGCCGACGCCTCTGAGCGGGTGGGGGCACGTCTGAAGCGGTCCCTGGCCGACGTGCAACAGGTCAGTGCCCACTTCCGTCGACAACTCGGCGATCTAGTCCGGGTCATTCAGGCGACTTGCCTGCTCGTCGAGGCGGCCAACACTCAGGACCCGGAAAAGACCGCGGTGGCCTCCTTCTTCATCCGCCGCCAGTTGCTGGTCGGCTACCAACCGGAGGATGACCCGGAGTGGTCGAACCTGGTGGACCGAGTTCTGGGCGACTCCGATTGATGAGGTTGCATCATCCCCGGGCGACCCTTCGAGATGCGACATCCTCTGCAGGATCGGGGGTTGCCGTGGATATCCCCATCGGACCAAGAACAGGATCGGAAGAACCGCTGATTTCGTGACGGTCCTCCTCGTCGCCCTCGCGGTCGGGTTCGCCTACAGCATGGGCGCCCACTACACCGGTGCGTGCATGGGCATGCCACACGCCCTGCAGGCCATCTCCTCCCGCGCCGCGCTGCTCCTCATGGCGCCGCTCACCCTTCTCGGCGCGACGCTGGCCAGCCGCGGAGTGGAAGAGACGGTGGGGCACGGGCTGCTGGCTGCTCACGGATTGTCTGTTGCTGGTCTTGTCATCGTGCTTGGGGTGGCGTTCGGACTGACCAGCCTCTTCAACCGCCTTCGCATCCCCACCTCGACCATCCAGATCCTGGTTTTCAGCGTGATCGGTGCCGGGCTGGCGGCAAGAATCGGAATCCAGTGGCCCCACATCGAAGAGCTCGTCGGGATCTGGGTCTCGGCACCCGTCGCCGCGGCGGGCCTCGGGTACCTCTTGACCAAGCTCCTTGATCTTGTGCCGGGCGTCCGCGACGAAGCCCAACTCGCGGGTCGGGAACAGACGAACGTCGCAGGCCCCAAGGAGTCCGGCTCCGACCCATCGGCTCCGGTCACCCCCGGTTACGCGGGAGCCACCGATCCGGTGACGACCAGCCGAGGGTTGCTACAGGCGCTCGTGCTCGTTGGGGCCCTCGCCTCGTTCACCATGGGAAGCAACGACGTCGCCAACGCCACCGGCGCATTGGTGGGCACCCACACCCTGGGGTCCTTCTCTGCCGGGCTGGTTGGCGGGTTAGGACTCGCGGCCGGCGTGCTCACCTGGGGTCGTCCTCTCCTGCGTCGGGTCGCTTTCGACATCGTGAGCGTCGACCGGCCGATGGCCACCGCCGCTCAGTTCGTCCAGGCCGCGGTCGTGTTGGCCGCAGTCGGTTTCGGATTCTTCACGTCCATGAACCAAGCCCTCGTCGGTGCCATGACGGGCGCCGGCATGGCTCGCGGCCGCCAGTCGGTCCAGACACGCACCCTCTTTGGAATCCTGCGAGGTTGGGTGGTCGGCCCTGGGGCGGCAATCGCCCTGGCGTACGCCCTGACCCGGGGGGCCGTGACCGCGGCCGGCATCCACTATCTGGTCGCCGGCTAAGAACGATTGCGCGCCGACCCGGGGTCCACCGCCAGCGTCGAGGATTGTCGACCGGGTCGATGCAGTGGGGCTTCATTTGCATACTACAGTAATCGCCAATGCCACCGGTTTCTGAGTCAGGGACGTCTCGGACGGACCCCACCGCGGGCGAGTCCGTGGGTGAAGACGAACTGGTCGACGCCTTCCTCGCCGCCAGCCGGGCGCTGGTGGCGGTCGCCGCTGGCTCCCTGGCCGACGCAGCCGAAGAGATCACACTGGCCCAGTACCGGGTCCTGGTCGAGCTGGCAGCCCGAGGGCCCCAACGTCTAGCCGATCTGGCGGGCGTGCTCGCTGTCGATCCGTCGACCGCTACCCGCATGTGCGACCGACTGGCCCGCAAGCGACTTCTCCGCCGACGCCGCACGACCGCGGACCGCAGAGTCGTGCTCGTTTCGCTGACCCCTTCGGGTCAGCAGATCGTCAAAGAGGTGAGCGGTCGTCGACGAGCGGAAATCGCGAGGATCCTGCGCCGACTGCCCTCCGCCGACAGACGTCCCGCACTTGCCGCGCTCCGGGCATTTGCCAATGCCGCCGGCCAGGTTCCAGAGCAGGACTGGTCGATGGGTTGGGACGTCGCGAAGTGAGCACCACACGTCCGATGAGGTGCGACCGCTGCCACTCTGCTCGTTTCGCACGGACGAACAGGTCATGACCGATGAGAACTCCGTTCCGATTCCGCTGGACAAGCCGGAACGGACGCCAGCGGATGTGACAACAGAAGACCCCGCCAGCACGTCGGGCAACGGGTCGGCCGAGACCTAGGATCCCTGAACCGCGCCAGTGCGCCGGCGCGTCGTCGTGGCACACCCCCAGGTTGCTCCGGTTTGCGTCGATTCGGCAGCCAACTCGGCACCCGGATGCCAACCCCGGCAGGCGAAGGGTCCGTGGGCCATTCCACTGTCGATGGTCATCGGGGAAATTCTCTCGGGCCATTTGGTTTTCACCTTCGCGCCTGAGGCGAGGGGCACGGTACCGATATTTCCATCGACGCGATCCACTACAACCCGAGAACATTCCGCCTGCGAGCTGTCTTCGTCAAGATCGTGGCTTCGGCTTTCACCATCGGTTCGGGCGGGTCAGGCGGTCGTGAGGGGCCGACGGCCCAGATCAGCGCCGGATTCGGATCGCTGCTCGCCAGGGTGCTGGACCTTTCCCCCGAGGACGGGCGCATCGCCGTCTCGATCGGCATCGGCTCGGGCATCGGGGCCATCTTCAGCGCACCTTTGGGCGGCGCCGTCCTCGCGGCCGACGCGGTTTACCGGGAAGACTTTGAATACAGCGCGCTGGTTCCCGGGGCCCTCGCGTCGATCATCGCCTACGTCATCTTCGGCGCAGCCGTCGGCTACCACTCTCTTTTCCTGGCTCCCACCCAGTACCACTTCACGGACGCGATCCAACTTCTCTGGTTCGCCCCCATCGGTGCTCTCCGGTGGAATCGGGATTCTTTACTCGAAGGGTTTTTGCGACATGGTGCGCTTCACCAACCGGCTGCCCTTCATTCGCAAGCTGCGGCCAGCATTCGGCGCACTCCTGGTGGGTCTCCTCGCGCTGGCGATGCCGCTGGTTCTCGGAACCGGTTACGGGTGGATCCAGAAGGCGCTCTCCGACCAAATGCTCCACACACCCCTCTACATCGTCCTCTTCCTGCCCCTCGCCCGCATCGCCGCCACCGCCTTCTCGATCGGTACCGGCGGATCAGGAGGGGTCTTCGGTCCGGGGATGATCATCGGGGCATTCACCGGACTCGCGGTGTGGCGGGTGCTCGAGCCCATCGCCCCCGGCGTCGGCCACAACGCTGCCCCGTTCATCGTGGTCGGCATGATGGCGATGTTCGGCGGCATCTCACGTGCTCCGCTTGCCGTCATGGTCATGGAGGCCGAAATGACCCGAAGTATCGAGATCGTGGCAAATGCGCCATCACCGTTGACGAACGGGTAGGCCCGAACTCTCCGCTCGTCGGCGTGCCACTCCGGGAGGCGAACTTGCCCCGCGAATGCATCGTGATCTCGGTGCAGCGAGGCGAGCACATGCTCTTCGCCGGTGCGGGCACGAGCCTCGAACCGGGAGCGCCTGACGAATTCCCTTATAGCGAGGCTACTACTCGATCGATGATCGTCGGATCCGACGAAGAGGAGACTCCGGTGGTCCGAATGGTGTGAACCCTTAGACCAAGGAGGTCGGCTCTCAGCGAGCAACAGGGCCACACTGTGGAAGCCGCTGGATCCTTCAGGCCAGCCCGGCAGCGTCAACTCACAAGGAAGCCGCGGAGTCAGCTATCGAGTCGTTCACCCAACGACGCATGCGACCAGGTCGCGTTCGATCCATAAGCTCGGGGCTTACCTCGACGATGACGGGGTTCTGAGGGCCGGATGGCGGGGATGCCCGTCCAGCTCGTTGGTTGCCCCGCTGTCGAGCTGGACCTACGCTCTTCCCACGAGTTCGCGACCTTCAACCGACTATCGGAACCTGCTCATCACGACCGACGGCTCGGCCGCGCGAGTCGTGCTGAACCGCCCCGCAAAGCGCAACGCCCTTTCGTTGGATCTGATGGAAGAGATGATCACCGCTCTTCGCGAGCTCTCCCAGCATGAATCCGCTCGAGCAATCGTGATTGAAGGCGCAGGTCCCGCGTTTTCTGCCGGACACGACCTCACCGAGATGATTGGTCGCGATCAAGAGTTCTTCGCCCGTCTCTTCGATCGGTGCACGGTAATGATGGAAACGATTCACGAATTGCCAAAGCCCGTAATCGCGAAGGTGCATGGAATGGCCACCGCGGCCGGCTGCCAGCTCGTCGCGGCCTGTGATCTTGCGGTGGCGGCACAAGGCACCAACTTCGCTACCCCAGGAGTCAAGATCGGTCTGTTCTGTTCGACTCCCATGGTTCCCGTATCCCGGGCGATCGGGCGTAAGCGCGCAATGCAAATGCTCCTGACAGGTGAGCCGATCGATGCTGCGACTGCACTCGAGTGGGGGCTCATCAATCAAGTTGTCCCGCGCGACGAACTCGAATCAGCGGTCCAGCGACTGGTTGGGGCGATCGCTCGCTCTAGCTCCTACACAGTGAGCACCGGAAAGCACGCTTTCTACTCCCAGATTGATCGTCCTGAAAATCAGGCCTACGAGCAGTGCCAGCTGGTGATGACCGAGAACGCAGGGGCACATGATGCTCAAGAAGGCATGACCGCGTTTTTGGAGAGGCGCGATCCCGTTTGGCGTGGCGACTGAGCCCTAGAGCTTGGTGCGGCAGCGAGACGCGTTCGGCCGCCGCAGAAGCTTTCCTGTGCTCGAGGGCAGGCGGATTTGGCGCTGAGGCCATCGTTCGACCGCGCCACACAGACATCATTCGACTCCGGCGCCAATCACCGCGGTGTGCCACCACCTTCCTGCCGCGTCTACGTGGTGCACAGCTCACTCGAGAACGGCAGCCGGACGACCGTACGTCAAGCTGGCGAGATCAGCGGCGACCGGTCGAGAATCACGATTCCCGCGATCGTCGTGAGACCCGCCAGAAGTTGAAGTGCGAAGGCTTGCTGGCGAGCGTGCAACCTGCTCCCCGAAGGCCGTAATGCACTGTGACGTTCCCCACCCAAACAATCACCCGATATCACGCCTCGCCCGGGTGGGACCCAGTCACCGGCCGGAAAAGCCCCAACGCACATGTGCTCGTCCCCCTGCTCGCCCCGCTACGTCATCCCCTAATGGCCGACCACCCGAACTCAGTGCCGACAGACGCCACAAGCCCTTCGCTACCGGGGAACCACGGTCACCAGACAACGAAGTCCAGGGGACCTGCCGATGCGAACGTCCGCGGTCAGCAGTGCACAGTCGAGAGATTCAGCCAAAGCAACATAGGAAGCGTCATAGGCCGAGAGGTTCTCCCTAAGCTCCCAAACGCGCTCCAACAGAGGGAAGGTCGCATAGCGCCACAGGCCGAGCCGGCCCCACCCAACGAGGGCAGCCCGTGCCTCGCCAGATTCGACCCGCGAAGTGGCGACCCCACGGCGAAGCGCATTGGCGACCTCGGAGTCGATCAGGTGAGGAACATGCACCTGCTCCTCCGCTAACGCCTGGCGAGCAGAGCCCGCGTTGAGCAGTGCCGAAACCGCTGCCGATGCATCGACCACGATCACCTGTCAGCGCGCCCGGCGTCCACGTCGCCGACGACGCTGACGGGGTCGACGTCCAGGTCCGGCAGGGAGCCGAGCAGGGCCGGGTTGTCCACCCGACGCGAAGCTTGTTCCAGCTCCCTCACCGCCACCGCCGCCACCGACATCCGGTCTCGGGCGGCCAACCGTTCCAGACGCTCGACCACATCGTCAGGCACGTTACGAAGGTAGATTGTCCTCATGTCGCATAATGATAGCATATTAGTTGCTATGTGCGTACAGCCAGAACCGACGCCGGAGCTGCGGCGCGCCAAATCCTGACTATATTTGTCGACATTTCGGATCTCGAGGAGGAAGTCCATGACCGTAACCGACGACTTGTTGAGCAACGCCGAGCGCTACGCCGCCACCTTCGACAAGGGGGCGCTGCCGATGCCCCCAGCCCAGCACGTCGCCATCATCACCTGCATGGACGCTCGTGTGAACCCCTACGGGATCTTTGGGCTGAGCGAAGGTGACGCCCACGTGATCCGAAACGCCGGGGGCGCCATCACCGATGACGCGATCCGCTCGCTCGCCATCTCCCAGCGCCTCTTGGGCACCGAGGAGATCATCGTGGTCCACCATGCCGACTGTGGGATGCGCACCTTCAACGACGGGGCCTTTGCCCGCCAGATCCAAGACGACACCGGCATCCGCCCGCCGTGGGCACCGGAGGCCTTCCCCGACTCGGCCGAGGACGTGCGCCAATCGGTGGCCCGGATCAAAGCCAGCCCCTTCCTTCCCCACAAAGACGCCGTGCGAGGCTTCATCTACGACGAGAAAGTCGGCCGGCTGAACGAGGTCGGGCTGTAGGACCGTCTGCTTGATTTGACCGCGGCGGAACTCGGACGACACCTGTCGGTGCCGAGAACGTCATCCATCCTTTTTGAGCTGGACTTTGACGATTGGACACGAGAGCCGGGAGCATCCAGTGATGACCCTCTCGTTCCTCTACCGGGCGTTCTGCCGCGTCCTCCAAGTTGTCCGACTCCTCGCCCGCAATGACAGCGATCTCGCGATCGAGGTCGTGATGCTGCGTCACGAGGTGGCGGTCCTCCGCCGCCAGGTGCAGCGACCGGCGCTCGAGCCTGGCGATCGGGCGGTGCTGGTTGGCGCGGTTGCTCCCACGCCGACGACTCGGGTGCTTCTTCGTCCAACCGGCAACTCTGCTGCGCTGGCATCGTGACCTCGTCGCCAAGCGCTGGACCTACCCGCACCGCCGTCCCGGTCGACCTTCTATCGCCAACGGGACGACTGGGCTGGTACTCCGGTTTGCCAAGGAGAACCCGACCTGGGGATATCGCCGCATCCACGGGGAGCTCGCCACCAAGGGCATCACGATCGCCCCATCCAGCGTCTGGGCAATCTTGAAGCGCCGTGGTATCGACCCATCGCCACGGCGGTCGGGACCGACCTGGGCGGAGTTCCTCGCTGCACAAGCGAAAGGCCTGATCGCGTGCGACTTCTTCCACGTCGACACCGTGCTCCTCCGTCGGCTCTACGTGCTCGTCTTCATCCACCACGGCAGCCGTCTCGTGCGCATCGCTGGCGTCACGTTGAACCCGGTCGCCGACTGGGTCACCCAGCAGGCCCGCAACCTCTCGATGGAGCTCGCCGACCAGGCACATGCGGTGAAGTTCTTGATCCGCGATCGAGATACCAAGTTCACCGCCTCCTTCGACGCCGTCTTCGCCGCCGACGGCATCAGGATTATCAAGTCCCCAGTTCGAGCCCCGCGCGCCAACGCCATCTGCGAGCGTGTGATCGCCACCCTCCGACGGGAATGCCTCGACAGGATGCTCATCCTCGGCCGCCGCCATCTGGAGACCGTGCTCGCCGAGTACGTCGAGCATTACAACTCGCACCGTCCCCATCGGTCTCTCAGCCAGCGTTCGCCGTCCGATCACGGCTCGCTTCCGGCACCGATCGACGACATCAACCCCGCGAGGGTGCGAAGAACCGACCGTCTGGGTGGGCTCGTCCACGAGTACCGGCTGGTGGCCTGAGCTGGACGGACGGAGTTCTCGGCACCCACAGCCCTGAACGCAGGGATTCGCCAGCGGGTCGTCAAACGCGGATGACCTGGACTCCCGGGATGGCGTCGTAGTCGTCGTCCTGGGTGACGACGGGGATCTGCTCGACGATGGCCGTTGCAGCCACAAGGGCATCGAGGATCGGCACCCGGCGTCTGCCGGTACGCAGGGCAGCGACGATCCGAGCGAATTGGCGCGCCACCTCGACATCTACGGGCAGAGGGTCCCACGTCGACTCGACCGCGGAAAGCGTGGAAAGGCGCACCGGCCGATCCGCGTCGTTCGCCATGAGGACTCCAACGGTCAACTCGGCCACCGTGATGACAGATACCTCCGTCTCCGTCACACCGCCCATGGAGCGAAGAGGCCGTCCCGACTCCGTCGCAACGAAGAACGACGTGTCCAGTAATGCCTTCACACGTCGTCGGTCGTGTCGGGGATGGCGCGGTGGACGTCGTCGGGAAGCCCTCGATCGGCCGCGTGTCGGGACGCGACTGCAAGCGCTTCGCCCACCGGCACGGCTCGGCGTCGGCGCAGCGGCACGATCTCGGCGACGGGACGTCGGTCCACCGTGACCGTCAGCCGCTCACCACCCTCCACCCGCCGGAGCACTTCGCTCACCGTGTTTCGCAGATCTCTGACCGAGATCGATCTGGACATGAAGCAATTGTAGCACACGTAGACACATGTGGTCCGGTCCGGTAGCGTGGAGGTGACGTCGCATGTTCGCGCGGCGTCGCCCTACAGATCCTGCGTTTGTGCTGGTCACGGGCTCTGCATAGGGCACTGCATGGGGCACGTGCGTACTCAAGCTTGAACCTCCGGCGATAATCAGGACGCCTTGCGTCGGGCGACGCTGCGGTGGAGCTTGTCGACGTCGCGCGAGAGCGTGTCCACCACCTTCTCCACCGGCTCCGGTGTCCCGACCTGGGCGGTCTCAGGTACCCTGTTGCCGAGGAGGGTGACGTCATGGGTTTCGACCGGATCACGGTACGACCAGGACAGATGGGTGGCCAGCCCTGCATCCGGGGCCTGCGGATCCCCGTTGCCACCGTCGTCGACATGGTGGCCGACGGCATGACCGCCGATGAGGTCGTCGACGTCTTGCCGGACCTCGAGCCTGCCGATGTCGCCGAAGCGCTTCATTACGCGGCGGCCGCGCTCCAAGAGCGTCTCGTCCCTCTGCTCGACCCCGCTTGAGGTTCCTCGTCGACCAGTGCCTCGCGGTCGAGCTGGCGAGCCACTTGACGGCAGCCGGCCATGACGCCGTCCATGTCGCGACCTACGGGCTCTCTCGGGCTGACGACGCCGAGATCCTTGCCCGCGCCGCCACGGAAGGCCGCGTGCTCGTGTCTGCCGACACCGATTTCGGCGGGCTGCTCGCGGCCCGAGACGTCAGCGTCCCCTCGGTCGTCCTGTTCCGCCGACGCACTCGCCGACGACCCCACGAACAGGCGATGATCCTGCTCACCAACCTGGCCAATGTCGAAGCGGATCTCGACGCGGGCGCGATCGCAGTGATTGACGACACCGGGATCCGCATCCGTCACCTCCCCATCGGTGGGCAGTGACGAGACGAACTCCCTTCGACGGACCCAAGGGCTCTCTCGCCGGCAACTTCCGCGCGCAACCAATCGGCGATGACGAGGAAGCGCCAGCGGAACGTTCAAGCAGCGGGACCTCTCGATCGCAGTAGGTGCTGTCGGGTGCAGTGATCGTGTGCGCACGCTGCACGGGCGGCCTGGGTGCCGTCTTTCAGCGATGATGGAGGACATGGCTGCCCACGACCGGCGAGCCACGCTGCTGCAGGCCTACGAGAACGCCGCCCTGGTCGTCTCGGCCATAGAGCATCGCCAGCTCGCCTACCCGACGCCGTGCCCCGGCTACGACGTCGCCGGATTGATCGACCACCTCGTTGAAGCAGGTCGCCGGGTCTTCTGGCTCGGCGAGGGCCAGGCGCTGCCCCCGGAGACGATTCGCCTCACGTCGACCTCGACGATGCACCGGCGCAGCTACGCGAAGCTGCCAGCCAGGCAGGGCGGGCATGGGCCGACGAGGCACTGTTGTCGTCGGAGCTCCTCACGCCCTGGGGCGAGAAGTACGACGGCGCCACCCTGGTCGACATGTACGTCGCCGAGCTGGCCGCTCACGCCTGGGACCTGGCACGGGCGACCGGACACCTCGACACCTTGGAGCCCTCCCTCGCACTCCCGGCACTGGACGGCGCACGGGCGATGATCAAACTCCAGTACCGGGACATGCTGGGGCCAGGCGTGCCCTTCGCCAAGGAGGTGACGCCACCTCCTCGTGCCGACGGCTGGGAACGTCTTGCCGCCTTCATGGGGCGGGACCCTCGTGCGACGCCCGGTCGTTCATGTCACGGCAAGGATGGCTCGGCCCGTTCCTGACCAACAGGGGATCCACCGGGTGACCACCAGCCTCGATCGGTGTGGTCCGCGCCCAACGGCACTACTCGAAGGTCGCGACAATCTCCCGGGCCCGGATGGCAGCCTCCTCTCGGTCGAGGTGCTCGCCGCTCCGGCGGATCACCTGCCAGCGCCCCTCGTCTCGTCGGCAGATCTGCAGCGCAAAGCCGGCTGGGGTCACGACCACGTCGACGCAGTACATCCCATCCCTCGAGTGCACGCTGTCAGCGACCTGTCCGTGCCGAATATGCCATCCGGCCCGTTGAACAGGACGTTCCTTCAGTGAACCCCTCACTGTGACGTGAAAGCTCGGCAACTACGGCGACGGTAATACTTATGGTACTACCTGTGCTTCGTAGATGCCTACCGAAGGTGCTACCGCTCGGTCGGGTTGGCCGGAAACCCCAGCTCATCATCCTGATCGAGTATTCGGCACCCACAGGCCACCCTTTGCTTCAGGTGCCCCCGATCGGACCACCTGTGGTGCTCCTGGGCAGGGATGGACCAGGCGCCCACCTGTCACGAGCCGATCGGCACTGGGGCGGCCCCAGGCGACGCCGCCGGATGGAAGGTGGCCTCCGACGAAGCGTTCGACGAGGTACAAGGCGCAGTCAACGGTCCCGAGGTGACCGACGCGGCCCTGGCCATGCGCCGCTCCAGCGACACCAGCCGTCTGTGGGTCCTCTGGGACGGCGCCGACGCACCGGCCACCACCTACAGCGCGCTGCCGACCGGGCACGTTGAGAGGGCAGTTGCATAGACGAGATGCTCCGCCACCTCGTCACGGCTTGACACCACCCCCACTGCGGGACTGACCGAGGCGTAACTGGAGCACGGCCGCGACTCCTTCGGGCGCGACGAGACGAGCCGTTCACAGCACGGCGGTGTTCATAGAGCTCCGCCGCAGGCACCCCGACACGACGAGTACCTCGGATCGACCCGTCACGCAGCCACCGTGCCCGAGGGGACAATCCTCCCCTCCTCAGGGACCGCCGAGGAGCAACTGCGCTCCTACCGGCAATCGACACCCAGACGCCGACGACCACCCCACTCGTCACCCGCCGAAGTCAGGTGACCCGTCAAGGTCATTGGGTAGGGCAGGTGCATAGGGCTGCCTATGGCAAGGTGATCAGGAGTCGATAATGGAGTCCATAAACCCTGTGGACAACCACGTGGGAGTACCACGAAACGCCACGAAAGCCCAGGACAGTCAGCCCGGAAGGCGCGAAGATCTGAAGTACGCGGTGGAGGTGAGCGGACTCGAACCGCCGACTTCTACGTTGCGAACGTAGCGCTCTGCCAACTGAGCTACACCCCCAGGGCCCTGCCAAGGATAGCGCCACCCACTCCCGTGGCCGGCGCCCGGTTGCGGTGCGGGGCCCGGAGGGTCACCGACCGCCGAACCTCCGGAGGACGCCCCCGCAGGACCGGCTCGGCGTCGACGGAAGCCGGCGATGGCCAGTCAGCGGCCGGCTGCTGCCGTCCGTGGCCGGACGCCGTAGCCGTCGTCGTAGCCGTGTGCGTCGGGAGCGTAGGGGTCGCCGGCCCAGGCGGGTTCGAGCCCGTCACCGAGCCATTCGTCCTGCGCATACGGGTTGGCCGAGGCATAGCGGGCGCCGCCGTATGTCGGAGCCATGGGGGGCGATCGCCTCGGCCGCGCCTCGGCGGCCCAACGTTGAGCGGTCGCCACCAGGGCGAGGAACCCTACGAGTGCAGCTGCCGCCAAACCGGTCAGCACCCAGAGGAGATGGAGCTTCGGCACGATGCCGACCAGTGCGGTGACGACGACGGTGCCTGCGAGGCCGAGCAGGACGTCCTGGCGCCGGCGACGGGTCCGGGCGCGGGCCAGTGAACCGTAGGTCGCTCGCATCGATCGCCGCAGCTCCCCGGGGTCGTCACCGTACGGGTCGGAGGAGGGGACGCCGGCCCGTCGATAGTGGTTGCCGGTGGCCGGGTCGACGATCCGGTCGTCGTCGTCGCCGCGTTCGTCACTGCTCACCGGTCGCAGCAGCACCAGATTGGGACGGCCGGGCATGCTCGACACCGCCGGATAGCCCGACTGGCCGGGCGCCAGCCCGGTGCCGGAGTTCGCCGTCTCGAGCCGGAACGCGGGCGGCACGATCTTCGGGCCGGCCCGTTCGAGGAGGTGGAGCTGGTGGTGGAAGGACTCGATGGAGCCCGACGGCTGACGTTCGCTGCGCCGCTTCCAGAGCACCGGGATGAGGACCACCGTCCACACCAGGATCAGGAGCAGAACCACCACCAGCGTCACTCCCCCATGACCTTGTTCCGTGCGCGACGACCCTATTGAAGGCCGGCCCGCAAGTGGTGGATGGTCGTACGTTCCGCGACACGACCGCTCGGACCGCTCCCGACAGGAGCCGTTGCCGCACGCCCGCGCCGTCACTTGTACCGCCGGCCCGAAGGCCGTGCAAGCCGCCCGCCGCCGCCCTGGTCACCCGGCCAAGCGGCGGGGCCGCGCCCTCAGGCGGGGGCCCTCGACCACCAACGTCCCTGGTCACAGCCCACGTCGACGGGGGTGCCGAAGGCCGCCGACACCGAGCCGGGGGTCAGGACCTGGGCCAAGGGGCCGGCGGCCACCACCTGCGCGTGGCGCAGCAGCGCCGCGTGGGTCGTCCCCGGCGGGATCTCCTCGAGGTGGTGGCTCACCAGCACCATCGGCGGAACGCGTCGGTCCGAGGCCAAGGAGGCCAGCTGGGCGACCAGGCGCTCCCGGGCCCCGAGATCGAGCCCAGCCGCCGGCTCATCGAGGAGGAGGAGCTCCGGCTCACCCATCAGCGCCC
>JAJYVS010000083.1 GCA_021791895.1 Actinomycetes bacterium
GACAGGGCCCGTCCCCGGCCCCGGCGGAGGGGGCACGACCGCCGGTGATCCCCGGATTGCTGGAGGGCCGCTCGGGCGGCGCCGGGCGCGGGGGCCGGCGCCGGGCGCCGGAGGGGACCGGCACGGCCGAGGGCCGCCTGATCGGCGCCGAGCCGCTCGCCCCGGGCCGGAGCGGTCCGTTGGCCGCGTCGGCGAGCGTGGTGGCGGCGGCGGTGCGCGGCGGTCCGGCACCGGTCCGGGTGGAGGCCGACGACCTCCGGGCGGCCCGGCGGGAGCGGCGCGGCGGCCGGGTGCTGGTGCTGGCGGTCGACGCGTCGGGCTCGATGGGGGCGGCCGGCCGGCTGGAGGCGGCCCGGGCGGCGGTGCTCGCCCTCGTGGCCGACGCCTACCAGCGCCGCGACAAGGTGGCGGTGGTCGCCTACCGGGACGAGGGGGCCCGGGTGGTCCTGCGGCCCACCTCGAGCAGCGAGGTGGCCCTGGCCCGCCTGGGGGAGGTGGCCACCGGTGGCCGCACGCCGCTCGCCGCCGGGATCGACGCCGCCCGCGCCTTGGCCGAGGCCGAGCGCCGCCGGGGCGGGCACCCGGTGGTGGTGGTGGTCACCGACGGCCGGGCGACCTTCGCCGACGAGGGCGATCCGGTCGCGGCGGCCGAGCGGGCGGCGGCCCGCTGCGCGGCGGCCGGGCTCCAGGGCCTCGTGGTCGACTGCGAGCGCGGACCCCGCGCCCTCGGGGTGGCCCGGCAGCTGGCCCGGTCCATGGGGGCCCGCTACGTGGCGGTGGGTCCGCTGCTCGGCCCGGACGACGGCTCCCGGCTGGCCTCGGCGATCGAGGGCTCGATCGGTTGAGGGCGCCGAGCTCAGGCCCCGAGGGCGTGGGCGCCGCCGTCGACGTGGACGAGCTCGCCGGTCGTCATGGGGAACCAGTCGGAGAAGAGGGCGACGCAGGCCTTGGCCACCGCGGTGGTGTCGGTCGTGTCCCAGCCGAGGGGCGCCCGGGTCTTCCAGGTGTCCTCGAAGGTGGCGTAGCCGGGGATGGACTTCGCCGCCATGGTGCGGACCGGGCCCGCCGCCACCAGGTTGACCCGGATGCCCTTGGGCCCGAGATCCCGGGCCAGGTACCGGGCGAGGGACTCGAGGGCCGCCTTGGCCACGCCCATCCAGTCGTAGACGGGCCATGCGACCGTGGCGTCGAAGTCCAGCCCCACCACCGACGCGCCGCCGGCGCGCCCGGCCGCCTCGAGCAGCGGGCCGAAGTGCTCGACCAGCGCCTTCAACGAGTACGCCGAGATGTGCAGGGCGGTGCCCACCTCGTCCCAGCCGGCCCCGAACATGCCCTGCCCGAGCGCCTCGGGCGGGGCATAGGCGATGGCGTGGAGGATCCCGTCGAGCCGGTCCCATCCCTCGGCCAGCTGCCGGGCCGCCGCAGCCAGTTGCTCGGGGACCGTGACGTCGATCTCGAGGACCGACGGGACGACCGGCAGCTTGCGGGCCACCCGCTCGGTGATCCGCAGCCCGCGTCCCGCCCCCGACAGGACGACCTCGGCCCCCTCTTGGATGGCCAGCCTCGCCACCCCGAAGGCCAGGGACTCCTCGGTGAGCACGCCGGTGACGAGGATCCGCTTCCCCTCGAGCAGTCCCACGGCCCCTCCTCGCTCCGTCCGTCCTCGCCACGTCCTCGCCCGGCCCCGCCCGACGAGGTGGTCGAGGTTACCGAGGACCGCCCGGCGACGCGGTGCTCGACCCCCGACGTGGCCCGCCCCCGGTCCGGCCTGGTTCACTGGTGGCTATGACCCTGCACGTCGGCATCCTCGGAGGCACCGGCCCGGCCGGTCGCGGGCTCGGCTGCCGGTTGGCCGCCGCCGGGCTCACGGTCACGCTCGGTTCGCGCGACCAGGAGCGGGCCGAGCGCGTCGCCGAGGAGCTGGTGGCGGCGTGGCCCGGCCGGAACCTGGCGCTCCAAGGCGGCGAGAACGCCGCGGCCGCCGCGGCCGACATCGTCGTGATCGGCACGCCCTGGGACGGGACCTTGGAGACGGTCCGGCCCCTGCGCCGGGCCCTCCAAGGCAAGGTGGTGGTCTCCATGGTGACGGCGCTGCTCCGGGTGGGCCGGGAGATCCAGGCCGTCGACCTGCCCCGGGGCTCCTTCGCCGCCACCCTCCAGGCGGCCCTCCCGGGTTCGCCGGTCTCCGCCGCCTTCCACCACCTGCCGGCCGAGGACCTGGCCGACCTGGACCAGGGGCTCCTGGCCGACATCCTGGTGTGCGCGGACGACGCCTCGGCCAAGGAGGCCACCATCTCGCTCGTGGACGCGATCGAGGGCCTGCGGGGCCTCGACGCCGGCCGGCTCTCCCAGGCCGGCCCGGTGGAGGCGTTCACCGCGGTGTGCATCGCCGTCAACATCCGCTACAAGGTCCGCACCTACGTCCGGTTGGGGGGGATCTGAGCACCATGCGCCTGTTCGACACGGCCCGGGGCGAGGTCGTGGACTTCGCCCCCGGACCCACGGTGACCATGTACTGCTGCGGCATCACGCCGTATGACTCGGCCCACCTCGGCCACGCCGCGGTGTACGTCACCTTCGACGTGCTGCAACGGCGCCTCCGGGACTTGGGTCACGAGACCCGCTGCGTGCGCAACGTCACCGACGTCGACGACGACATCCTGCGCAAGGCCCGGGAGCTCGGCGTCTACTACCTCGACCTCGCGGCCGAGGAGATGGCCCGGTTCGACTCGGACATGTCGGCCATCGGGCTGCTCCCGGTCTCTTCCGAGCCCCGGGCCACCTCGGCCATCCCCGAGATCCTCTCGCTCATCGGCGCCGCCCTCGAGTCGAACAACGCGTACGAGTCGGGCGGCTCGGTGTACTTCGACGTGTCCAGTTTCCCGTTCTTCGGGCGCCTGAGCGGCCTCGAGCGTTCCGAGATGCTGCGCCTGGCGGCCGAGCACGGCGGCCACCCCGAGGACCCGAACAAGCGCGACCCGCTCGACTTCGTGCTCTGGCAGCCCTCGTTGGAAGACGAGCCGGCCTGGGAGTCGCGCTGGGGCCCGGGCCGGCCGGGCTGGCACATCGAGTGCTCGGCGCTTGCCCGGCGTGAGCTCGGGGACACGATCGACATCCACGGCGGCGGGCGGGACCTCGTGTTCCCCCACCACGAGTGTGAGGTCGCCCAGTGCGAGTCGGTGACCCACGAACCCTTCGTCCGGCACTGGGTTCACGTCGGCCTGGTCGGCCTGGACGGCACCAAGATGTCCAAGTCGCTCGGGAACCTGGTCTTCGTGGCCGACCTGTTGAAGGAGTACGAACCGATGGCGGTGCGTCTCGCCCTCCTCGGCCACCACTACCGCGGTGACTGGGAGTGGCGGCAGGCCGACGCCGAGGCCGGCGCGGCCCGGCTGGCCCGGTGGCGGGCGGCACCGCCGGGGGAGGGGGCGGCGGCCCTGGCCGCCGTGCGGCGACGCCTCGACGACGACCTCGACACCCCCGGCGCGCTGGCCGACCTCGACGATCTCGCTGGGCGCGACGAGCCGGTGGCCGAGGCGGCGGCCCTGCTCGGGGTCGCGCTCTAGGACGTCGGTCCTCCCCCCCC
>JAJYVS010000084.1 GCA_021791895.1 Actinomycetes bacterium
CCGCGCCTGGTGCGCCACCGCCTCCAGGACGTCCGGCGTAGAGGCATGTGCGACGGTCACCCTGGCACCGGTCAACCGGGCGAGCAGCGCGACGACGGCGACGGCCACCTCCTCGGCCGCCCGCGAGCGCCACTCCGGGATGATCCACCCGTCCGAGCGTCCGGCGGCTCGGAGCCGCGACTCGGCGCTCGCCGTGATGGCGTCGTCCTCGCAGTGGACGAGGCAGGCCGCGTCCACCGCTGCCACACGGTCGAGAACGTCCAGGAGCAGGTCCGGGCCGAGACCCGGCACACCATGGGTGTCACAGGTGAAGATCTTGAAGAACGCCACCCCGGCGGCCCACAGGTCCCCGACCTCGTCGAGGTGGTCGGGCCAGACGTGCGCAGCCAGCCCGAAGTCGGCGTACGACCGATGTCGCAGGTGGGAGACCTTCTCCTCCAGACGCGCCACCGTGGTCACCGGCCAGCCGTGCGTATGCTCGACGATCGTCGTCACGCCCTGGAGGACCGCCGCCGCGCTGCCCGACGGGAAGTCCTCCCGCTCGGGGTCCCCGGGGTCCATGAGGTGGACATGGGTGTCGACCATCCCGGGCAGGACCAGCAGACCCCCGGCGTCCACCACCTGGCGAGCCTCCATTCCCGGCGCACCCGCCGGACGGAGCGCGGCGAACCTGCCGCCGCTGGCGTAGACGTCGAGCCGGGCCCGGCCACGGGGCGTGACCACGGTGCCGCCGCGCACGGCGAGGTCGAACGTCGCACTGGTCATGTCGGCCCGGTCATGCCGGCGGCGTCAGGAGAGGCGGCGTCAGGAGAGGCGGCGGGAACCACCCGCTCCGTCCGGCCGGCAGGTCGAAGCGGTGACCGGCCATGGCAGCGACGAAAGTACCAGCCCAGCCTGATCGGGGCCGGACTGTCGGGATGGACCCTCCGGCTCGACGGCTTTATTCCAGGAGCGCTCCCGCCTCGTCATCCCCATCGACCTGCCTCGCCCTCGGCAATTCCTGGGCCGCCGGGCGCACGGTCACCTCGGCCGCCGCCGAGACAGAAGATCCGGTGCCCAGGGGCCTCCGACCTGGTAGAACGGCCTAGCTCGTCCTGCCAGCCCGGCACCTTCTCTCCGATCACCACGCGCTGGATCTGGTTGGTGTTGGTCCCCTCGTAGATCTGGATGATGCCCATCAGGGGGGGCAGTACGTACTCGCCGAACCCGTTCCTCGCAGACAAGCGACTCTCGGTTCCTGAGCGACGATCGGTGAACTGAGGGTGCTGGACATGGCGGTGGTAGTTACATCGGTGTGGTCCACCATAACTCAAAGGCGCTTGGTTCGGCAGGTGGGCTCGTTGGCTGGTTCGGATCCACGCTCCTGACCGGGAACGAGGACGGCCCGACCGATGATCGACCCGGAGCGGAGGTCGTCGAGCACTCGGTTAGGGTGATCGGCACCGAGGAGGGCGTCAAGAGGCCGTCGAGGAAGTGAAGCTCGGTTCCGCACACACCTGCGGCCGCCACCCTTACGACCACCTCGTGCTCTCTTGGTACCGGCCGTTCTACCTCCTCGATCACCAACGACGTTCCCTTCCCGTGGAACCGCGCTGCTCGCATGATGTTCCGTCGGCGGCTCGTCGTCTTGGGGAGTCGGAGAGGGGCGCCAGGCGGGGTGACGCAATTAACGTTCAACGAGGCTGCTGATTGGCAAAGCGGCACCCATGCGTTTGACCGGTCAGTCCCCGTCCCAGACGAGCACGTTCCTCCCCTTCACCGTGCGGGAGCGGAGGCGGTCAAGCCCTTCTGCAACCTCGGCGATCGGGTACCGCTCGTCGATCACCGTCTTGATTCGCCCGTCGGCGGCAAACTGCACCGCCATCTCGAGGTCGACGAGCGAGGCGGCGACCGACGAGACGATCCGGGCCTCAGAGAGGATCAGCTCGATGGGATGGATCGAGAGCTGCTCGGGGGTGTAGCCGATCGAGACGAAAGTGCCCCGCCGTCCGAGCCCGCGTATCCCCGCCGCCATGCTGGCCGAGGTACCGACGAGCTCGAAGAAGTGATCAGCCCCGCGGCCACCGGTCAGCTCGCGGATGTGGTCGGGAACAGCATCGAAGCCACCGTCTCCGAGGACAATCGCATCGTCCGCGCCCATTTGCTCGGCGACTGCTGCCTTGTCGTCGGCGTCCGCTACCGCTACCACCCGCGCACCAGCTGCCCGGGCAACCTGGACCAGCATCAGACCGACTCCGCCGATCCCGTTCACGACAACCGTCTGGCCGATGGCGACGTCGGCCAGACGGCAGGCGTGCACCGCCGTCATGCCTGCGCAGCTCAACAGGGCCGCGTCCTCGAAGCTCACGCCGTCGGGCAGCGGCACCAGATTCTCCGGCGGCACGGCGACGAGATCGGCGAACGTTCCGTTCAACGTGAATCCCAGCTGTCCGATCGGGTTCGTGCAGATCTGCGTGTTCCCGCTCCTGCACCAACGGCACTTGCCGCAGCCGATCATGTTGTAGACCGCCACGCGCTGGCCAGGCGCGAGTCCGGAGCCCGGTGGCGCTTCGACCACTTCTCCAGCCGCCTCGTGCCCGATGATGAACGGGTAGCTCGGAGGCTCGAACAGGGCATCGATGATGTGCAACTCGGTACCGCACAAGCCCGCAGCCCGGGTTCTGACGAGTGCCCAACCGTCGTGACCTGCGTCCGGGACATCGCGCACGACGAACTCGCCACGCCGCTCGAGAACTGCTGCTTTCACGTCTCGCCTCCATCGCTCGTACCTGCCACGACTTGGTCGACCGTGTACTCGCCCCCTCGGTCCAGTCGCAGGACCCGCGCCACGTTGTCACCCATGATTCCCCCGAGTCGCGCTGGCGGAATCGGTTCGAGCCCCCACCGCTCAGCTTCCTCGTTCACGCCGAGCAACTTCTCCCGCAATGCGACCGGGTCGTACAAGAACCCTGGATAGTCGGTCCCGAAGAACAACTTGTCGAGCGGGACGAAGTACGCTTCGAGCGAAGCCAGCCAGCGGAACAGCTCGGGGCGGGTGATCGTGGCAATGCGGTAGCTGAGGTCGGCATAGAAGTTGGGGTGTTTCGTCAAGAGGAACATCGCTTCGTCGACCCAGGGGAGCCCGCAGTGAGCGATGATCACGCGGAGCTCGCCGAACTCGCGCCCGATGTCGTCCAAGAGAGCTGGACGACCCAATTCCATCCTTGCATCGATGCGGGTCGAGCCCGCCTGGTGCACCATGACCGGCAGGTCGAGCTCGGCCGCCTTCTCGAAGATCGGGAACCCCAGCTCCCGGTCATTCGGTGCCCAGTGCTGGTACATCGGGTAGAGCTTCAACCCAGACAGACCGAGCTCGACGCAGCGCTCGATCTCCTCCACTGCGGCCGCCGTCCCCTTGTAAAGGGGATTGACCGAGCCGAAGCCGACGAACCGACCTGGGTCGCTCCGAACGACGGAGGCGATGTAGTCGTTGCACTTGTCGGGGTGTGGGGGACCAGGAACGTCGGTCACCCCGTCGGTGTCGACC
>JAJYVS010000011.1 GCA_021791895.1 Actinomycetes bacterium
GCCTTGAACTCCGGGGTGAACGACCGACGGGGACGGGCCTTCTTCCGTTCCATGGTGTCCATGATGGGCATCCTCTCCGGCGCTTCGCGCCTGATGGTGGATGTCCGTCAAACCGGAGCAAGCCCATTCAGGCTGACATTCAGGGGCTGCAGCAGGACTTCTCGTCGCTCCAGAAGGATGAGTCCGCACTGCAGAACTACAGGGCTCCAAACACCCCTACGCAGAGCGACATCACTAATGCATTGGGAAGCGCGACCGGAGCGATCAAGACGGCTATCACCCTGGCCAATGCGGACATCAACGAGGTGAACGGCTATGTCTCCACCGCATACCAATACGCTGCCAGCGCTTATGCCGCTGGTTCGTGTGGGACACCTCCTCCAACGCCAACACCGCAGCTCCCGGTCTCCAGTGGAAGTTCATGAGTCAAACCCACCGCCCTAGCACTCGCAGAGCGATGATGGGCTGTGCAGCTCACGTGTCCCGCCTGCGGACTGACATTTCCTACTGAAGCCCGGACCAACACGCGGTGCCGGCGGTGTCGAAAGGTCGTGTCGGTCTCCCGCCAGACCGGCTCCCCGTTGCCCTCATCTAGCGAATCCCCAGTCGAGACGTTCGATGAGAGTACGACCATCCCCGGCCAAGTCCTCGCCGGACTGGGGCTGGCCGGGGCAGGGGCAGTCGCCGTCTGCTACGGCTGGAGCCGACGATCCGGAAGTGCCGGAAAACTCGATGGGGCCGCCTGGGGGTGGTGCCTCTTCGGTGCCTGCCTGGTCGCCGCTGGGCTCTGGGTCCTGGTCCGCAGCTGACGCTTGCGTGGACGCTCTAGCGAACGTATGTTCGTGACGCATGGACAGCTACCAGCTGGAGAACTTGAGGCGCAGCCTGGCCATGCTGCCTCCGCACGCCGCCGGCCTCGGCCGTGAGGAGGCCATGCAGCTGCTGGCCGAGCTACAAGAGATGGACCGGCGCTTCCGGGACCTGCGGGAGGGGCTGCTGGCGCTCGTCCAGCTCACTTCGTCCGGAGAGTCACCCTGAGCGAGTCCTATGTCCTCCGCTTCAGACGACGGGAAGGTCCCTAGGATTCGCCTTCGGTGATCCCGTTTCGTCGGGCTCTGGCAGCTGCGGTGATCGTGGTGGTTTTGGCCGGGGTCTCGGCGGTGATCATCGCCGTCTCCCCGGCCGCCGCCAGCACCACAAGTCAGATCCCGGTCACCCGGATCTACGGCACCGATGCCATCGGGACCTCCATCGCGGTATCCCAAACCGAGTTTCCGAGTGCCGGCTCGGCCAATGCCGTCGTGCTCGCCCGTTCCGACTTCTTCGCAGACGCCTTGGCTGGCGGCCCGCTGGCGGCCAAGGTCGGAGGACCCCTCCTCATCACCCCGGGTGCGGACCAGAGCTCGACCATCGACCCCCGGGTGCTGGCCGAGATCCAACGGGTGCTCCCAGTGGGAAGGACCGTCTACATCCTGGGCGGGGTCCTCGCCCTGAGCCCCACCATCGACGCCACGCTCCAATCGCTCGGCTATATCACCCAGCGGATCGCCGGCTCCGACGAGTACGCCACCGCGGTCGACATCGCCGAGCAGCTGGGGAATCCGACCACGATCTTCGAGGCCACCGGGCTCAACTTTCCCGACGCCCTGTCGGCGGTCCCCGCAGCCATCGCAACCGGTGGGGCCATCCTGTTGACCGACGGGGCGACCCAATCGCTCGAGACAGGCCTGTACCTACTCGCCCACCCGGGCGACACCCGCTATGCCATCGGCGGCCCATTGGCCGCCTACGGGGCGGACCCAGGGGCGACTCCGGTCTACGGCCAGGACCTCTACGGCACCTCGGCTGCCGTGGCCAGCACGTTCTTCCCCGGCGCCACCAGCTTCGGAGCTGCGACCGGAACAAACTTCCCCGACGCCCTCTCGGGGGGTGCCTTCATGGGGGCACCGGCCGAACGGGGTCCCTTGCTGCTCGTGCAATCGTCAGGACCGCTTCCGGGTCCCATCGCCAGCTACCTGGGCACCGTCGCTTCTGGGTTGACCAAGGATTCCTGTTCGGTGGGCCGCTGGCGGTCGGCAGCGACGTGCTGGCCGAGTTGGAGTCGACCGGCGGATCATCGACGCCTCCACCCTCTACCCCAACCCCTGTGGTGGTGACGACAACCTCCTTGCCAGGCGGCACGGTCGGCACGTCATACTCGGCGAACCTCTCAGCTTCCGGTGGGACCCCGCCGTACTCGTGGGTGGTCACGTCCGGATCGCTCCCTGCCGGCCTGACCCTCTCCGCGGGCGGTGCGATCACCGGCACGCCGACGACGCAGGGGACCGAGAACTTTACGGTGCAGGTGACCGATTCGACGACTCCGACGCCGCAGACGGCGAGCCAGGCCCTCTCGATTGCTGTCTCGCCCCCCGCAGTTGTGACCACCACTGGCACATCGTCCAACTGGTCCGGCTACGTGGCCGAGAGCGGGCCTTTTACGGCCGTGACGGGGACGTTCACCGTCCCACGACTGCTAGCCGGAACGCCTCCCTCAGATCTCATGGGTGAGTGGGTAGGAATCGGTGGGACCGGTCCAACCCGACTAATCCAGGCCGGCGTCTCAGAGCAGAGCCTGCCGAGCAATACGAACTACTTCGTCATAACACCGTGGTGGGAGGTCTTTCCCGATCTGCCACAACAGACGATCAACACCGTTGTCGTCGCGCCAGGCGACTTGGTGACCGTGACGATCGAGGAGATCGCGTCCAACGACTGGCAAATCGCTCTCGTGGACGATAGCAACGGCGAGGGTTTTTCGATCGATGTGACGTATTTGATTCCAGGCGGGTCAGCCGAGTGGATAGTCGAGGCTCCGGCGACATCGACTGGGATCGTTCCCCTCGCCCCATTTAGTCCGGCCATAACCTTTTCGAACCTCCGATTCATGGGCTCGGATACCCAACAAGTGGAACTGTTCATGGTCCAAGCCGGGAGTCAGGTTTCAACCCCTTCGAGCCTTGACTCGACTGGGTTCAACGTGGCCTACGGCTCAGCCGGCCCTCCACCGCCTTAGTACTCCTTGCCTCCAACTGAACAAGAGGCATAGGACGATGTTCGGATCGAACTGAGTCAACGAAAGATAAGACGCTGTGGTGGAACTTGGGGAGTGGAGCGTGCTCGTGGAGGTGCCGTCCGGGATTCCGGACGAGGTTGCGGATGCCGTGTCGGCGGCGGTGATGGCAGCGCTCCGACGCTGGGCCGAGGGTGCGGAAGAGCGGATCGGTCTAGAGACGGTGGTCACAGTCCGGGTGCTGGCCAAGGATCTCGCAGGGCTCTAGCGCACAAAGGGGCTCTTGGCTTCCATTGGATCGAATCCCTTGCGATGGCCGCCGGGAACGAAGAGTCGTAATATTCGCCAAACCTTCGGCATCGTCATTTCCAAGATTGGTTGGGAGCGCAAAATGCGGAGCTCGATCCGAAGTTGGCAGCCGTCTCCGCCGCCTGCGTCACAGACTAGCCAGCATGTTCGGATCGCAAGGACCACGCTCAAGAATGAGTCAATGCGCCTGAGTTACTCACGTCGCTTCGCAGTGGTCATGGCGACTATCTCGCTTCTAGGTGCCGCTTCGTGCGGCACAGAAGTAGGGCAATCCAAGAGCCAACGAGCCCGATCAACTCTTGACAGCTTTCGCAACATTGCTCATGGCGTTGTGGCGGACCAAAAGAAAGCCCTACCGGTTGTGAGCCACCAACTGGATGATTTGAAGGCACTGCTCCAAGGGATTGTGAAGACCACGTCGTCGACTCGACCTACGATCCCTCTCTCTTCACCCAAGATCCAAGCCATCCTCTTCGACACCAACCAGCTTCTTCAGGTTGACGCCACGCCGAGCGCCACCTCGGCTGCTCGTGCAGCTATCTCAGTTCTGAGAGCGGCGCCACTCGCTCCGAAGGTCATTCACAAACGGATCGGTCAGAATCAAGAGCTACAGACCCTCTTTACCTCGACGAAGGCTACTGTCGTAGCCGAAGGCGCATCCTTTGAAGCGGCAAGACGGTCCCTGGCTTCCGCTTCGCCGGCCAGCTCGCTCTCAGTTCCGGCTCGCCAGAGCAACAGTCCGAACATCGTTCTTCTGCGGGCCACTTCGCGGCGAGCGCCCGTCCTGTTGGCTAGCTCCCGAGGCGGTGGGTTGATCGGCGAGCTCTCCTCCGATCTCTCGGCGGTCCAGAGCGCGGTTTCCTCGTCCGTGAATGTCCTCACATCTGAGGAGCGCGCGGCGGGGCAATCCGTCGTCAATGCGGCCGCGACGGGGCTTGGTGATGCTGCGAACGGCGTTGTCACAGCTGGAAACCAGGCTTTATCTGCGATTACCGGTGCCGCATCGTCTGCAGCTACCTGGTTCGTCGACAACTCAGGCGCGATCGCCGATGCTGCGAACTTAGTAGCGACCGCCTGTGGTGCCGTTGCTCTCGGTGCCGCCTTGACCGTGGTCGGAGCGCCAGTCGCAGCGATAGCGGGAGCCTGCGCTCTCATTGCAAGCGGAGTTGGAGCTGTCGCTACTGCCGTCAACCCCCACCTCACCCTGGGACAGAAGGCCCTCGGGATCAGCCTTGACGTTGTAAGCGGGATGACTGGCGTTGCGGCGTTCCGGCTCGCCGACCCGGTTGTAATCGCGGCCGATTCCGGGTCTCTCGCGACCGCAGATGGCGTCGTGGGCTTCAGCGAAACAATCACCGCACCAGGTTTGTTTACCGAAGCGGAGGCTCAGCTCGTCAGCGACGAGGCAGCGCTAACCGCCAGCACCATCAAGCTCTCACAGACGGCGGCGGTGCAACAGGGTGCGGCGAACCTCGTTCAGGCGATCACTCGGTCGATCGGGTCTGGTACCAACACTCTGGGGCTGCTCGTCAACTCGTTTACAGACCTGAACACAGCGATCGGCTCAGTCGTGCCAATCGTGGGCGCGATGCTTGGCACCTATTTCGGAAACAGTCCCAACTCAGAAGCAGAAACCTTGGCCTGCCAGGCGCTGCGTAGCCAAGCCAGGCTCACAAACGAGGATCATTGCCAAGCCACCATTGTCACGGTCTCATCAATCGATCCTGATTATCTCGTCGTGAGCGTCGGGTACTACACGCCGCAGGGTCAGCCGGACTCGGATAACGGCGGAACGCTCATTGACCTGCACAATGACACAGTCCTCGCCGGCCCAAACAGCCTTCTTGGTAGTTGTCAGTTAGGGGGTTGGGTGCCGCCTCCGACGGTTCCCCCAGCAGTCCTTTCGAGTCTGGGCCTCCCGACGAGTTGTAGTTCATCGAACACCACAACGACGACTGCACCTCAGAGCACGCCGTACTTCTTGGAGTGTTCCTATGGTCCTCCACAGAACTCGCCAACAGTCGGAGGTCCTCCGGTGATGCGACCCAATCAGATTCTCGGACCGTGTGGCGTGGGGTTTGCATCCGAAAACGGGTTCCAATTGTTGGGACTCGGTTGGACATCATGGAATTCAACGGGCGCAGCCGGTGCTGGCACTTACACGGTGAACTCCTGCACTCCGAGCTGCGCTGCAGGAAGCCAACTTAGTTATCCGGTTAACTTGATGCTTTCGACTCCCAAGCTTGTCGGTGGGTTGAATGTCTTCACCACGATGACGATCCAATTCAGTGGAGCCATCCCTGCCGCTGTCAATGCGCCGAGCGACTTTGGTGCCGTGGAAACGGATCCATCGGACTACGTGTTGACATTGCCGAATATCTGTGCACCGGCCGGTGGTCAAACCGCGGGCGGGTGCTGAACAGAATCTGGTGACCCGAAGGCCACCCGGAGGCGCTCCTTGGGGAGCCAATACTTGGATCAGGAACGATCATGTTCTTCTACAGCAAGCCGCCGAAGTAACTGAGTCGGCGTCCCGCTTCCTGTCCCCGCCTTCGGTCCGCTTCCCGCCCCGCTGGCTGGCTGGCCCCTCCTTCTCTCCCGGTCCCGTGTCCCCGGTTCCGGTCCGTCCGCGTCCCGTGCTCTCTCTCTCCCGGACGATGCGAGTGGGCCGTAGAGGACTCGAACCTCTGACCCCTTGCGCGTCATGCAAGTGCGCTACCAGCTGCGCCAACGGCCCCGGAGAGGTCAGCCTATCCCGTCCACCGACTTCTCGACCCCGAGCCGACACCCACGCGAACTCGCTCGGCCCGGGAAGTCAGTCCCGATCCTCCGCGAATCGGATCCCCGACGATCCTGCAGAACGTGATGATCGTGGCGCCGACCGGCTGGCGCGCCGAGAGTCGCTACGGCGTCCCCCCTCCGCCCACCTCGAGCACGGCGGCCCCGACCAGCCGGTCGTGAGCGAGATCGCCGAGGGCGATGTCGGCGGCCTCCAACGGGTAGGGCGTCGTGGTGGCCACCACGCCGAGGCGGGGCGCGAGGCGCAGGAGCTCCTGGCCGTCGGCCCTCGTGTTGGCCGTGACGCTCCGCACCGAGCGTTCGTCGAACAGGTGGTCGGCATAGCTGAGGGACGGGATGTCACTCAGGTGGATCCCGGCGATGGCCAGCGTCCCGCCCGGCCCAAGGGCTTCCAGGCAGGCCGGTACCAGCTCGCCGGCCGGGGCGAACAGGACTGCGGCGTCGAGCGGTTCGGGGGACCGGTCGGCCGCCCCTCCGACCCAGGTTGCCCCGAGCTCCCGGGCCAGGGTCTGGGCCTCGGTCGAGCGGGTCGCGACGTAGAGCTCGGCCCCCTCGGCCAGCGCGATCTGGGCCGCGAGGTGGGCCGAGCCGCCGAAGCCGTAGAGGCCGAGCCGGCCACCGGGCGGCAACCGGGCTGCCCGGAGTGCGCGGTAGCCGATGATGCCGGCACACAGGAGCGGGGCTGCCTGGTCGTCGGAGAGCTCGTCGGGGAGTCGGTAGACGTAGCGTTCGTCGGCCAAGGCCGCCTCGGCGTAGCCGCCGTCGTGGTCCCAGCCCGTGAAGGTGGCGTCGGGGCAGAGGTTCTCCTGGCCCCGTCGGCAGAACCGACAGGCGCCGCAAGTCGAGGCCAGCCAGGCCACCCCGACCCGATCGCCGAGATCGAAGCGCCGGGCTCCGGGGCCGAGGGCATCGACGATCCCGACCACCTCGTGGCCCGGCACGACCCGTTCCCGGTGGACGGCGAGGTCACCCTCGGCCACGTGGAGATCGGTCCGACAGACTCCGCACGCGCGGACCCGGAGCCGGATCTGCCCCGGACCGGGTTGGGGGGCCGCCAACTCGGTCAGTTCGAGCGGCCCGCTGTCGATGGGCCCCGGATGGACGACCTGCCACGCCCGCACCGGACCATCGTCGCGCCCCGGTCTACGCGGCGCCCGCCTCCGACCCGAGCGGTCCGGCAAGCGGCCAACAGACCTCGGCCGGGTCGAGCCCCACAAGCCCCCGGCTCCGGCGCCAGCGGTCGTAGGAGACGGCCCACGTCCGGTGGTACTCGGCCTGCGCCGCGTGCAGCTCGAAGGCCGAGGTGGACGACAGCTCCTCGTATTGCTGGCCCATCGCGAGGAGCACGGCCGCGGCCGCCTCGGCGTCGCACTCGGCACTGTGGGCCTGGCGCATGGTCACCCCGTAGACGCGGCAGAGGTCGACCAAGGTCCGACGACCCGGCCGGTAGGGGTCGACGTGGCGGTCGAGGACGAGGGCGTCGAGCGCCGGGCCCCGCCAGCCCCGGTCGACCAGCCCCCTGCCGTCGCGGGCCCGGCTCAGGACGTCGACGATCGTGAGGTCGAAGTCCAGCTTGATCCCGACCACCGGAACCCCCAGGCCGCTCGCCGACACGAGGGCGGAGACCACCACCTCGACCGCCTGATCGAGCGCCATCCCCTCTCGTCTCGCCCGTTCGTCGGTGATGCCGTGGATCGCGATCGCCTCGGGCGGGATCGGTCGAGCCGGGTCGACGATGCGGACCGTCCGCTCGAGGATCGCACCCGCTCGCATCCGAACCAACGCGAACGAGACCGGGACGTCGCTGAACCGATCGACCCCGGTCGTCTCGAGGTCGAAGCACAGCAGCTCACCCTCGGTCCATATCGCCGGCCACGACGGGGCCGCTGCGAGCGACAGGTCGAAGAGGGAGAGCTGTGCCGGATCGCTCCGGAGCCGGTTCCCCCTCACCGACGTCGAGCTTGGCAGGGGGCCTCAGCCGGCCGGTGGATCCCCCTTACGGAGCCGGCGAGCGGGTTCGTGCCGCCAGCGCCGGCGAATCCGGAGCACGGCGGCGTCCCGAGCCGGTGCCGGGCGGAACGAGCGTGACGGGACGCGCAGCCCCAGCGACACGTCGAACTGTCCTCCCCATCGGTGGGCACCGGCCGGCGCACCCGTACACCATCGCCGAGCGATGTGACGCGGCAGCACCAGATCGGCAGCAACCAGGCGGCTCCCGGGGGCTACCAACCGCCGCACCAGGGCCATCGCGATGGCGAAGGGCGGGTTGGCGACCACCCGGAACTCCCGACGCGGCAGTCGGAGATCGGACGCGTCGGCAGCCACGATCACGACCGGGTCGTCGGCGAAGCGCCGCCGGAGGGTCCCGATCCTCGACGGGTGGATCTCGACGGCAATGACCGACGCTCCCGAGGCCAGGAGCGCCCGGGTCAGGACACCGTTGCCGGCACCCACGTCGAGCACGAGATCTCCTGGGCCGATCTGGGCGGCGGCCACGATCCGGGCCGCCCAGCCCCTATCGAGTTGGTGCCACCCCCATTGCCGCGCCGGTTCGGCGCGCACGGAACATCACGGCGAAGACCACCGGGTGCCATGCTACCGGCCGGTTCGCCCCGACGTGGTTAGGTGCCGAGGGGCCTCTCGGTGTTCGGCCGCTTCGCTGCCCGCTCCGGTTTGGACGGGCTGTCGCCTTCTGCGGTGGCCCACCGGACCGCGCGCACGAGGATCCGGGACGACATGAGGGCGACCTGTTCGATCGAGCGCCCGAAATCCGAGACGAGCTCGCGGGTGGTGAAGGCACTGACGTGGATCGCGAAAAGGTCGACCAACCACCCCGGGGGGTTCGACCGGTTCCCGGCCAGACGCCAGGCCCCTCGGGCGATGCCGTTGACCAGCCGGGTACGCCCGGCCAGCCGCTCGGCCGCCACGTCGCCGAGCTCCCCCGACAGGGTGTAGCCGAGGGCAGCGAGCTCCCAGTAGCCCCGCCCGAGCTCGGCGTTGACCCGGTGGACCTCCTCGAGCAGCGCCGGCAGCCAAGCCTCGAGGGAGGCACCCGGTTCAGGCACCGGGAGGGTGTCGCGATAGTGGAAGAGCTGGTTGCGCAATGCGGTGGCGATCATGTGGTCACGAGTGCCGTAGTGCCGAAACACCGTGCGGATGCTCACCGCGGCCGCCGCCGCGACCTCCTCGACCGTCGCACTGAGGCCCTTGTCCGCCAAGACCTGCATGGCGGCGCGCTCGATCCGGTCTCGTGCCACCATGCGCTGCTCGTGGACCAAGGAGACGGCGCCGGGCTGGTTGGGCCGGGGGCCTGCCACTGACCCCACCCTACCGGGTGTGCGACCTTGTTGACAGCCAGGTTGTCACAGTAGAGTGACACGCGGCCTGGACTGACGCCGGGAGAGGAGGCGGAGGAGCCGATGACGCCCACCGAGACGAGCGCACCGGTGGCCCGCGGCCACCGGGTGGGTCGCCCGTCGCCCGTCGGCACCCCGGACATCTCCGAACCGAGCAGCGTCAGGCCCACCGACCCCTCCAGACCCACGGGAACGACGGGCCTCGTCCCGTGCTCCACCCCCCAAGGAGGATCTACATGACGAGCACGATGGAAATCGATCTCGGCCCCGAGGCCAAGGCCTTCCGGGACGAGCTGCGCGAGTGGCTCGAGGCCAACAAGCCCAAGCCGGACGAGAAGGCGTCGATCGAAGCCGACTCGATGGCCGAGGCTCCCCGGCGGGGCATGGGCATGGGCGCGGCATGGCAGCAGTGGGCCGAGAAGCTGCACGACGCCCGCTACCTGTGCGTGAGTTGGCCCGAGGAGTTCGGCGGTCGGGGCCTCTCGGGGATCGAGGTCGCGGTCATGAACGAGGAGTTCGCCCGGGCCGGTGTGCCCCGGATCACCCGGGGCATGGGCGAGTGGCTAGTCGGCCCGTCGATCATCGTCTGGGGCACCGACGAACAGAAGGCCCACTTCCTCCCTCGCATCATCGACGGCACCGATCGGTACTGCCAGGGCTTCTCCGAGCCCGACGCCGGGAGCGACCTGGCCTCGCTCAAGACCCGAGGCGTCGTCGATGGCGACGAGATCGTCATCACCGGCCAGAAGGTCTGGACCTCGGGGTCCCAGATGGCCAACATGATGTTCTGCCTGTGCCGGACAGATCCCGACGTGCCGAAGCACCAGGGGATCTCCTACGTGCTCGTGCCGATGAGGCGCGAGGACGGCTCCTCCAACGGTTTCGAGCTGAGCCCGATCAAGCAGATGAACGGCGGGGCGGGCTTCACCCAGACCTTCATCACTGAGGCCCGGGCCCCAATGTTCAACGTGATCGCCGGCCTGAACAACGGGTGGCGGGTAACCATGACCACCCTGGGCAACGAGCGGGGCGGCAACGCCACCACCCAGCACGTCCAATACACCCGTCAGTTCTGGGACGCCGTCGACATGGTGCGCGAGCGGGGCAAGCAACACGATGCCCTCACCCGCCAGCAGCTGGCCTGGGCGTTCACCCGGACCGAGATCATGCGCTTCCAGGGTCTCCGGCTGCTCTCCGAGGTCATCGCGAAGAAGGAGCCGGGACCCGCCTCGTCGGTCAACAAGATGTTCTGGTCCGAGTACGCCCAGCGGTTCGCCGAGATCCTGATGGACATCCGCGGTGCCGACGCGCTGGTCATGCCAGAGCAGAAGCCCGACGAGTACCGTCCGGACCGCTGGCAGTCCGACTTCCTCACCACTCGCTCGGTCACGATCTGGGGAGGCACCGCCCAGGTCCAGCGCAACATCGTCGGCGAGCGGGTGCTCGGGCTCCCAAAGGACCCCTCGAACGAAGACGGACGGACCGGTCGCTGAGGGCGGTCCGCAACGCAGCCAACCCCAGTCAAGAACTAGACAACAGCACGAACAACCAGGAGGAGCATCATGGCCGGAATCTGTGACGGACGGATCGTCATCGTCACCGGGGCGGGGCGGGGCATCGGCCGTTCGCACGCCCTCGAGTTCGCCGCCCAGGGGGCCAAGGTCGTCGTGAACGACCTGGGCGCCAAGGTCGACGGGACCGGGGCCGACGCCGGACCGGCCAGCGAGGTCGTGTCGGCGATCAAGGACATGGGTGGCGAGGCCATCGCCAACGGCGACGACGTAAGCGACTTCGAGGGAGCCAAGCGGCTGATCGAGTCGGCCGTCTCCGCCTTCGGCGGTCTCGACGTCCTGGTCAACAACGCCGGGATCCTGCGAGACCGCATGCTCATCAACATGACCCCCGAGGAGTGGGACGCCGTCATCCGCGTCCACCTCCGGGGCACCTACGCGCCGGCCCACCACGCCGCCGTCTACTGGCGGGAGCGGGCCAAGGGTGGCGAGACCAACGACGCCCGGATCATCAACACGAGCTCCTCGTCGGGGATCTACGGCAACGTGGGGCAGGCCAACTACGGCGCTGCCAAGGCCGGGATCGCCGCCTTCACCATCATCTCGGCCATGGAGCTCGGCCGCTACGGCGTGACCGTCAACGCCATCGCCCCGGGCGCGCTCACCCGGATGACCGAGGGTCTGCGGCCCGACCGGCCCGAGGTGAAGCCGGACGAGTTCGACGCCCGGTCCCCCGACAACGTCGCCCCGCTGGTCGTCTGGCTGGGGTCCAAGGAGTCGGCCGGCATCACCGGCCGGGTCTTCAACGTGGCCGGTGGGCGGATCAGCGTCGCCGAGGGGTGGCACGCCGGCCCCGGCGTCGACAAGGGCGATCGCTGGGATCCGGCCGAGCTCGGCAAGGTGGTACCGGACCTGGTCGAGAAGGCCGCTCCCAACGCTGCGATGAGCGGCGAGCGGCCCCAGCGCACCTCGTCGTGAAGTTCGGCATCTTCTACGAACACCAGCTGCCCCGCCCCTGGGAGCCGGACTCCGAGTACCGGTTGCTCCAGGACGCCCTGGAACAGGTCGAGCTCGCGGACAAGCTCGGGTTCGACTACGTCTGGGAGGTCGAGCACCACTTCTTGGAGGAGTACAGCCACTCCTCGGCTCCCGAAGTGTTCTTGGCCGCGGCGTCGCAGCGGACCAAGCGGATCAAGCTCGGTCACGGCATCGTTCAGACGCCGCCACCCTTCAACCACCCGGCCCGGGTGGCCGAGCGGATCGCCACCTTGGACCTCGTCTCGGGCGGCCGGGTGCAGTTCGGGACGGGCGAGGCCGGCTCGGAGGCCGAGCTCGGGGGGTTCCTCATCGATCCGTCGAGCAAACGAGCCATGTGGGAGGAGGGACTGCGGGTCGCTCTCCGGTGCATGACCGAGGCTCCCTTCACCGGCCATGCCGGTGACTGGGTGACCATGCCGCCGCGCAACGTGGTGCCCAAGCCCCGCCAGAAGCCCCACCCCCCGGTCTGGGTGGCCTGCAGTCGCCGCGACACCATCCACCTCGCCGCCCAGAAGGGCATCGGGGCCCTGACCTTCGCCTTCATCGACCCCGAGGAGGCCCAGCACTGGGTCAGCGACTACTACGAGACCCTCGAGCGCGAGTGCGTGCCGATCGGTGACGCCGTCAACCCCAACGTGGCCGCCGTGACCCCGTTCATGTGCGCCCCGACCGAGGAGCAGGCCATCGAGCGCGGCACCGTCGGGTCGAACTTCTTCGGGTACTCCCTCGGCCACTACTACCTGTTCGGCGAACACCGCCCGGGGGTGACCGACGTCTGGAGCGAGTTCGAACGTCGCCGGGCCGAGCAGGGGTACGACCCCGAGGCGGTGCGTCAGGCGGCGGCCAACCCCGAACGGCTCGGGGCCCGGGCCGTGCAGGCCGGGGTGAGCGGGTTGCGGGGGTCGGTCGGGACCCCCGAGCAGATCCGCGACTACCTACGCCGCTATGAGGAACTGGGGGTCGACCAGGTGGTCTTCGTCAGCCAGGCGGGTCGGAACCGCCACCAAGACATCATGGAAAGCCTCGAGCTGTTCGGCACCAAGGTCCTCCCCGAGTTCGCCGAACGCGACGAGGGGCGCAGCGCAGCAAAGGAAGCCCGCCTGGCGCCGATCCTCGAGCGGGTGATGGCCCGAAAGCCGCCGGAGGATCACCCTCCGTTGCCCTCTCCCGGCTACTCCTTCCCGGCCATGCCCCGGGCTGCCGCCGACCGTTCCGGCACCGACGAGTTCCTGGCCGAGCTCGAGGAGTACGCCAACCAGCGGGCCACGGGCAACGGTCCTCCCCCGGGCACCGGGGTCGGCGGACCCGGTCGCGGGATCCTCAGCTAAGCCGGGTCAGGGCGCGGGCGGCCGCAACGAGGCCTGCACCCGCCGCATCCCGTTCAGCCAGCGTTCCCGGTCCCCGGCCCGGCGTTGCTCGTAGGTGGCGACCTCGGGATGTGGCAGGATCAGGAACCGGTTCTCGGCCAACGCAGCCAGGACGACGTCCGCCACCTCCTCGGCCTCCAAGAACCCGTCCCGGCCGGCGGTCGACCGGGCGACCTCGGAGGGGTCCCGCCGGCGCCCCTCCCCGCCGGTCATGTTGGTCCAGACCCCCTGGGGGCACAGGCACGACACCCCGATCCCGCGGTCCCCGTAGGTGATCGACAGCCACTCGGCCAGTGCCACCGCGGCGTGCTTGGTCACGCTGTAGGGCGCCGAGCCGATCTGGGTCAGCAGTCCGGCCGCCGATGCGGTGGAGAGCAGGTACCCCTCGCCCCGTTCGAGCATGCCGGGCAGCGCCGCTCGAGCGGCATAGATGTGGGCCAGCACGTTGACCCGCCAGATCCTGTCCCAATCCCCGTTGTCGACCTCCACCCCGCCGGCGACGATGATCCCGGCGTTCGAGCAGAACAGGTCGATGCGGCCGAACTCCTCCTCGGCGGCACGCACGAGGGCCACCACGTCGGGCTCCGAGCCGACATCGGTCACCACCGCCCGCCCCCGACCGTCGAACTCGTCGGCGACGGCCCGTGCCCCCTCGGCATCCCGATCGGCCACGACGATCGCGGCCGCACCGGCGGCGGCGAAGGCCCGGCACAGGGCACGCCCGATGCCGCTCGCACCTCCGGTGACCACCACTACCCGGTCCTTCACGTCCACCGCGCCCACCTCCCCTGGCGTCACACGCCTGGCCGCTCACAAAACTCCTGTTCAGGGGCACAATAGCAGCGAGCACCGGCGCCCACTGACCGGCGGTCGGCGCCGATGCTCAGGCCCGGAAGGTGCCGAATCCGCCCCGATAGAAGAGGAGGGGCCGACCGGTGCCCACCCCCAGTGCCAGGACTCCCCCGGTGACGAGCTCGTGGTCGCCGGCGTCGAAGATCTGCTCGAGCTCGCACTCGACCCAGGCGACGACGCCCTCGAGGAGGGGGGCACCGGTGGCCGGACCGTGCTCCCACGCGACCCCGGTGAACTTGTCCCCACCGGAGATGGCGAACGAACGGGCCAGAGCCTCCTGATCCGCGGCCAGGATGTTCACGCAAAACGACCCGGCCTCGGCGATCTTCGGCCAGCTGGTCGAGTTCTTCCCTGGCGCGAGCAGGACCATGGCCGGATCGAGGGAGAGGGCGGCAAAGGCCTGGCAGGTGAACCCGACCGGGTCCTCACCCGAGGCGGTGACCACCGTCACGCCGCTGGCGAAGTGTCCGAGCACCTCGCGGAACCTGGCCGCGTCGATGCTCGCCGATGCCACGACCCGGCATCGTAGGGCACGATGCCGCAACCAGTCCGGGCCCGGAGACCGGGCCCAACCCGGTCGTGCCGGCCGGCCTCTTGACCAGGCTGACGGGGCGGCTCGGTAGGGTGCGGCCATGGACGCCGCAGCCCACAACCGCGCGGCCTGGGACCACGAAGTGGCCACCGGAAACCGCTGGACCGTCCCGGTGGGGGCCAAGGCGATCGCCCGTGCCCGCCGTGGTGACTGGAACGTGGTCCTCACGCCGCGACGGCCCGTGCCCCGAGCCTGGTTCGGCGAGCTCACCGGCACCGAGGTCCTCTGTCTCGCCTCGGGCGGTGGCCAACAGGGGCCGATCCTCGCGGCGGCGGGAGCTCGCGTGACGGTGCTGGACAACTCCCCGGCTCAGCTGGCCCAGGACCGGAAGGTGGCCGCCCGCGAAGACCTGCACATCGAGACGGTGCTCGGCGACATGGCCGATCTCTCCTCTTTCGCCGACGCCACGTTCGGCCTGATCGTGCACCCCTGCTCCAACTGCTTCTCCGAGGTGGTCCTTCCGGTCTGGCGCGAGTGCTACCGGGTGCTCCAGAGGGGCGGAGCCCTCTTGGCCGGCTTTGCCAACCCGCTCCTCTTCTGCTTCGACCGGGAGAAGGAGCGGCTCGGTCAGCTCGAGATCCGCTATCCGGTCCCCTACTCCGACGTCACCTCGCTCGACGCGGAGGAACGAGCCCGCTTTTTGGAGCCCGACGAGCCACTGTGCTTCGGGCACTCCCTCGAGGACCAGATCGGCGGGCAGCTCGACGCCGGGTTCGTCGTGACCGGGTTGTACGAGGACTACCACGAAGACGGAGACATCACGGTGCCGTACTTTCCCGGGTTCCTGGCCACCCGGGCCCTCAAGCCGGCCTGAACGCTCGGAGGTCCGTCGGCGCCCCCGCCCGACGCGGTTGAGACCCACCGTTGGCGTCCATTCGAGATCGTCGGTGTCTACATTGTCCGTTGTCCGAGCCCGCCCGACGACCGTTCACCATGCCGAAGCGCCGACCGCGAACCCACCGAGAACTGCGCCTCGACTCCTCGCACTGGCGTCGAGACGGCAGCGCGAAGGTCCGCTTCCCCTCCCACACCGACGCGCTGGACGCGGCAGCGGAGCGGAGTACGGAGGCCGGGACGACCCTCGCCGTCTACGAGTGCCCGTACTGCCACGGGTGGCACATGGGTCGGAGAGACGAGGAACGCTGAGCGTCCGTCCGGCCAGCGTGCCGTCGGGGATCGGGTCAGGGCGTGGGGTCGAAGATGCGGCCCGGGCCGAGGATGCCCCGCGGATCGAAGGCAGCTTTGATGCGACGCATCAAGGCCACCTTGGCGGGATCCTCGAGTGCTGCCAAGTGGCGCTTCTTCGCGGTACCGATTCCGTGCTCCCCACTGATCGCCCCACCATGGCCGACGCCGAGCTCGAGGACCGAGCGCACCGTCTGCTCGCAGCGCTCGGGGTCGGGCTGGAACACCGAGAGGTGCACGTTCCCGTCGCCGACGTGTCCACAACCGCCGATGTAGGACCCGAACTTCTCGGCCACCGCTGCCACATCGGCCAGGTAGGCGTGCATCGCCGATCTTGGAACCACGACGTCGATGAGTTCGTTCGCCCCTGCCGCCTTGGCCACGAAGAACGCTCGCTCCCTCGCGACGATCAGTTCTGCCGCGGCGCCCGAAGAGAGCACGTAGACGTCGATCGCCCCCAGGGATCCGAGGAGCTCGGCGAGGGTGGCCGTGTCGGCTTCGAGCCGGTCCTCGTGGGAGGACTCGAGCACCGCGATCAGGTAGGCGCTCGCGAAACGTCGAACGTCCTCGGGGACGCCGAGCTCGACATCGACGTTCGCCGTGATGGCCATGAGCGTCGCGGCATCAAGGTACTCGAGGACCCGAGCCCCGAGATCTCGCTCGAGCACCCTGGGCACCGCCCGAGTGATCGCCTCCAGGGTGGCGAAGGGGACCAGCACGGTTGCGGCGTGTTCGAGCCTCGGATAGAGCCGCACCGTCGCTTCGGTGACGAGGCCGAGGGTCCCCTCGGAGCCCACCACGAGCTGGGTCAGGTCGTATCCGGACGAGGACTTGACGAACTTCCCGCCGGTCCGGATGACCTCTCCGCCCGGGAGCACCACCTCCAGGCCCAGCACCTGATGCCTGGTGACCCCATACTTGACCGCTCGCATGCCTCCGGCGTTGGTCGCGACGTTGCCGCCGATTGACGCGCTGTTCTCTCCGGGGAACACCGGGTAGACGAGCCCGAGCGGGGCGACTCGGTGGTCGAGCTGCTCCAGGGTCACCCCGGGCTGGACCACGGCGACATGGTTCTCCGTGTCGATCTCGAGGATTCGGTCCATCTTGGCGAACGAGACGAGGAGCGACCCTGGAGTCGGAACCGCCGCCCCGGAGAGGCCGGTCCCGCTGCCCCGGGCGATCACGGGCACCCGGTGCTCGTGGGCCAGGCGCAGGATCTCGGCGACCTCGGCAGTCGTCGTCGGAAGGACGACGGCCGCCGGGGACACGGGGACGACACCCAGGGTCTCGTCGTGACCGAACTCCTCGGGCACCGCATCGTCCACCAGCAGCTGCCCCGGCTCGACCACGTCGGCGAGGAGCTCGACCAACCGGCTCATGGAACCTCCCGGCGACGTCGCACACACCACCCTACGTCGAGGGTCGCTCGCTTCGAGGGGTGCCGTCCCTGCTCGGAGGAACCACGGTGCCGGTCATCGTCAGTGCAGCAGGAGCCGGATCCCGAGGATGCCCAAACCGAAGGCAAGACCGATCGAGGTCTCAACGAGCAGGTCACGAACACCCAGGTGACGACGGATCGACGCGACGAGCTCGAAGCCGACCAGTTCCACGCCGGCGCACCAGAGCGCCGCGGTCACCCCGGACTCCAACGTGCCCCCGGCCAACCACGCACCGAGCATCGCGAGCACCGGGATCGCAGCCCCCACCAGGATCGACGCCGCGGCGGCCAAGGAGACGAAGATCTCGTGGAAGCTCCAGGTGGCCGGCTCCCGCAGTCGCGACCCCAGGTGGTGAGCGTAAGCGTGGGCCAACCAGTACAGGATCATGGTGATGACGCTCGCGCCGAGCACCTTGCCGGTCGTCTCCTGGCGGGTGCCCTCGGCGGCGATGACCGTGGCCACCGCGAGCACGCCGTAGATAGTCCCGGCGGCGTTGGCAAAGAAGGTATTGACGGACTCGGGCGGTTCGGCATGCTCGTTCACCCGAACAGGTTGCCTCGGGTTCGGCCCGAGCGCGACAGTCGCCCGCTCGTGTCCGATCCCTCCTCGGCGGGCCCGCGCATACCCTGCAGGAGGGGGCAGTCGGAGGCGACGGAGGCAGGACATGGGCATCACCAGGTCGAGCGTGGTCCACACACCGATCGACGAGGTGTTCGCCTGGCACGGGCGCCAGGGTGCCATCCACCGCCTCCTCCCCCCCTGGCGGTCGATCCGGGTGGTCGCGGAGACCGACTCGCTGGCCCATGGACGTGCCGTCCTGCGTCTCCCTGGCGGGGTGCCGTGGATCGCTCAGCACGAGTCCTTTGACCCACCCAACCAGTTCACCGACCGCTTGGTGTCCCTGCCCCTTCGTTGGCGTCACGTCCACCGCTTCGCTCCCGAGGGACCGGGGGCCACCCGGGTCACCGACGTCGTCGAGACTCCGGTTCCCGCCCCCCTCCTCGCTCAGACCTTCCGCTACCGGCACCGCCAGCTGGCCGACGACCTGACGGTGCAGCGCGCGATGGCCGACTACGCGCCCGGGCCCCTGACCGTCGCGATGACCGGGTCCTCGGGACTGGTCGGCTCGGCCCTCGCGTCGCTGTTGTCGACCGGTGGGCACCGGGTCGTCCACCTCGTCCGTCGCCGGGCCCTCGGGGACAGCGAGCGGGAGTGGCGACCCGGATCCCCCGCCCCTCGGCTGCTCGAGGGCGTCGACGCCGTCGTGCATCTCGCGGGAGCCTCGATCGCCGGGCGGTTCAGCCCTTCCCACAAGGAGACGATCCGCGAGAGCCGGATCGAGCCAACCGACCGCCTCGCACAGCTCATGGCCGCAACGCCCGACGGGCCTCGGGTGCTGGTGGCCGCGTCGGCCATCGGCTACTACGGCGCCGACTGCGGTGACCGGTGGCTGGACGAGGAGAGCCCGGCCGGAGACGACTTCCTCGCCCGCGTCGTCGTGGACTGGGAGGCGGCCACGATCGCGGCGGCCGACGCCGGCGTCCGAGTCGTGAGGGTCAGGACCGGGATCGTGCAGTCGCCGCGCGGCGGAGTGCTCCGACTCCTCCGCCCGATCTTTCGAGCCGGCCTCGGCGGTCCGATGGGACGCGGGGAGCAGTGGACCGCCTGGATCGACCTCGACGACCTCACCGACATCTACTACCGGGCGGTCGTCGATTCCCGCATGGCCGGGCCGATCAACGCCGTCGCTCCGGAGCCCGTGCGCAACGGCACGTACTCGAGCACCCTCGGCTCGGTCCTGCGGCGGCCCTCGTTGCTTCCGACACCCGGCCTCGGTCCCCGGCTGCTCCTCGGCGAGGAGGGCGCCGAACAGCTCGCCTTCGCCAGTCAGCGGGTCCGACCGGGTGCCCTCGAGGCCTCGGGCCATCGCTTTCGCCGGCCTTCGCTCGAGGCGAGCCTGCGCCATCAGCTCGGTCGTATGCCCGACTGAACCTGCCCCACCAGAGGAACGTTTCGACGGGGGCCTGGTTCGTCGCCACGAGCCGCCGACGAGCTGGTCAGCCGGTCCTGAAGACACCCCGATCGAAGGTGCCCCGGACCGTCTGGGCGTCGGCGAGACGGGGTAGTCCGAAGAGGTCCTCGATCGACGCCAACGTCGAGTAGTGGTTGAACGCCCTGGTCACGACCTCACCCGGTCTGATGAACGGGGAGAGGAGGACTGCTCCGACCCTCCCGCCGCCCGGTCCCCCGCCACCACCGGGGGCCGAGTTGGTCGGGCCCGGGACCTCACCACAGCACGAGGTCGACCCGCTCCCCTCGTCGAAGGTGATCTCGAGAAGTCCGTCGGCCTTGAACGCCGGCGACGAGGTGATGCGAGGGACCCAGACCTTGAGGAATCCCTCGATGTCGGCGAGAGCGGAGGAGCCGGGGGTCCGTTGGTTGGCGCAGGGGTAGTCGTGACCGTCCTGGCAGACGTTTGGACTGATGAAACTGAAGTTGGGCGTGGTCGCGACGGACCGAAGGTCCTGGGCGAGACCGGTGGCCCCGATCGTGTCGCTCTTGGGCATCGTCCCGCTCGTCGTGCCCAGGGGGACGACGTGGCTGCGACAGTTCGCGGCATTGTCGATGATCGAGTGGAAGTAGACGAAGGGGTCGTGACGGGTGACGTACCCGTCTCCTGCGACCGCGTTGATCGCCGGATCCGGACCGTTCACCGAGGGGTGCCCGCAGGCCGAGTCGGGGGCCCCGTCCCGGTGCGGGTCGTTCCCCATGTCCTGCATGTAGGCCTTCCAGGTGAATCCGTGGGCGGCGAGCTGTCCGACCAGGGTCCCGACACGAGCGGGGTAGACACATCCGGTGCCCTGTTGGACCCCCGTCGCCCCACGCCAGGTCGTCGACCGGGAGCTCGACGGGAAGGCATCGAAGCCACTCGTGCAGTCACCCTGGGTACTCGGATTCGGCGGCTGACCGGAGATCATGGCGATGTAGTTGTCGAGCGAGTTGTGACCGACGCCGTAGTAGTTCTCCAGCAGGGCGCCCCGTCGTACCAGGGTCCTCGCCAGGTAGGGGTCGTTGGCCGGATCACCGAACGTCGATCCGTATCCCTCGTTCTCGAGCATGATCACAAAGACATGTCGGATCGAAGGCAGCCCGACCGGAATGGTCGGGGTTGCGACGACTGACACCGACGTTCCCGGGGACTGGGCCACGCCCGTCGCCGAGGGACTCGAGGAGCAGGACGCGAGCAGGGCCGATGCCGCACCCAGTACGAGGAGGCCGCGGGCGACTCGGGCACAAGATCCAAAAGCGCGCTTCGACGAAGCGGTCAAAGGACGTCATCCTTCGGTGCCGGGCCACCGCACGAACCCGAGACCGTCGAAGGTCCCGGACTCATCAACCCGCGCCATGAGGTCGGTGTTCGAGAAAGACGTGGGTGTCGTCACGACCGATCTCGACGTAGCCAAGCCGACGATAGAGCCCGATGTTCCGGTTCTGGTGCAAAGCGCCGATACGGACAGGAATCCCGCGAGATGTGCCGAGCTCCACGGCCTCGCTCAAGACCAGGGTCCCGATACCGCGGCCTTGGAAACGAGGATCGATGACGAGCTCCCTGATCAGCACACATTCGTCTCGCTCTTTGATGGCCACGTAGCCGCAACCCTCGCCGTCGGCCTCGATGATCTCGATCCCCCCTCGCAACCAGTCGCCGTTGAAGAACTCGTCCTGCTGCTCGACGTCCCAGAATCCGAACTGCCGTTCAACCACGTCCCGGTAGGCGCGATGGTGAACGAGGCGAACGAACTCGCGGTCGAGACCGAGCGCTGGGCGCCGCGTGTTCGGCATCCGGTCATCCTCTCACCGCCGTCTCACGAGTGGGCGGCGGCCAGGCTCACCTCCGATTGCCTCGGAGATCTCTTCAGAACGAGACCGACGGACGCAGGCCCGACTCATCGCCAACAGATCGAGGCTTCGATACCGTGTCACCTCGTGGCTTCGCTCGATGACGCAGGCGCCATCGCGCTGGCCCTACCCGACACGTCCGAGGGTGTCCGCCACGGGAACCGAACCTGGTTCGTGAACGGGAAGGTATTCGCTTGGGAGCGACCCTTCAGCAACGCCGACATCAAGCGTTACGGGAGCGACACCCCGCCCGACGGCCCGATCTTGGCCGTCCGGGTGCTCGACCTCCAAGAAAAGGAGGTGCTGTTGGCCTCCGGTGTCAAGGGCCTGTTCACCATCCCGCACTTCGAGGGCTTCTCGGCGGTGCTGATCCAGCTGCGCTCCGTCGGGAAACGGGCGCTCAAGCGGTGCCTCCTCGACGCCTGGCTGGCGATTGCTCCACCAGCGCTGGCCGAGGAGCATCTGCGGGGTCCGAAGCCGTAGCTCCGGTTCGTGGGCCCCCGACGTCGGTGAGGCCCCAATCGAGGGCGGGACGGCCGGTCTCCGGTCCACCTGGCCGACGAGGTCGCACGACCGCCCCGCCCGCCGTCGCCCCAAGTCGGTCGGGCCCCGGTGCCGGTACTCCCGAGTTCTCCGCTTCATGCCCCTGACCAGGGCCGACATGCCTTCGAAAGCTGGCCGGACGGCGGCGACCGGCAGCGCGGATCCCTGCGGCGACCCGAAGGGCCGGCTCTTCATGAGATCGTAATTGACCGTGGTCCACACTTTGGGTCGTGGCCACTGCGGTCTTCGACCCCTCCGTGGCGTCCCCACGCAAAACCCGTAGGCAACGCTCTCACAACCCCCCCGCTCCCCCGCCCCGCCCCTGGGTCGGTGCACTGGCGACGACCGTCGCGGTCATCGCCCTCGTCTGGGTGGTCGTGCTCGGGATCAGTAGCGAGACGAGCAAGGAACTCGGACTTCCCGGAGGGGTCACCACGTTCATCGGGAGCATGACCGGCCTCGTCGGCATGTACCTGGCTCTGGTCCAGGTGGTCATCGTCGCCCGGATCCCTGCCCTCGAGCGGATCCTCGGACAGGACGGCATGTTGCGCTGGCACCGGTGGCTCGGCCCTTGGCCCATCAGCCTCCTCGCCGCCCACGCGGTCTTCATCACCATCGGCTACGCCCAAGCCTCGCGGACCGGTTTCTGGCACGAGATCGGCAAGCTCGTCGACTCCTATCCCGATTTGCTGGCAGCGACGGTCGGTCTCGGCCTCATGGTGGCAATAGGGATCGCCTCCATTCGGGCCATTCGGAACCGCATGCGCCGAGAGACCTGGTGGGTGCTGCACCTGTACATGTACCTGGCCCTGGCCCTGTCCTTCGCCCACGTCATCGTGCTCGGGCCTTCCTTCGTCGGTCACCCAGTCGTCCGCATCGTCTGGTCGGTCATCTGGGCGGCGACCGCCGGAACGGTCCTCCTCTACCGGGTGGCCCTTCCCGTGGCCCGGAGCACGCGCTATGGCCTCCGCGTCGTGGAGGTGAAGCGTGAGGCTCCCGGCGTGACGTCGGTGATCTGCTCGGGCCACAGACTCGAGCGTCTCGCGGTCTCCGGGGGTCAGTTCTTCGCTTGGCGGTTCCTCACCAAGGGACTGTGGTGGCAAGCGCACCCCTATTCCATCTCCGCGCTCCCCCAACCGCCCTACCTGCGGCTTACGGTCAAGGCCATCGGCGATCACTCGTCGGCCGTGTCCAAGCTTCGCCGCGGGACCAGAGTGGCCATCGAGGGCCCCTACGGCGCGGTGACCGTCAACGCACGACGTCACGAGAAGGTGGTTCTGTTCGCCGGAGGCATCGGGATCACCTCGTTGCGCTCCTTGCTCGAGGACCTGCCACGCCAGTCACAGCCCATCGTCATCATGCGGGCTTCCTCCGAGGACCAACTGGTGCTTCGAGACGAGGTGGCCGAGCTCGTCCGCCATCGCCGGGGGGTCGTGCACGAGCTGGTGGGGCCGCGCAAGAGCCTCGGCTCTGCTCGGACGATGCTGCAACGACTCGTCCCCGACCTTCTCCAGCGGGACCTGTACGTCTGCGGACCACCAGGCATGATCGAGGACGTCATCGACGCGGCGGCGCAGTTGGGGGTCGAGAAGAGCGCCATTCACTACGAGGTGTACAGCTGGTGAAACGTTATCCCTTCGTCATGGGCGCCACCGCGGCCGGGCTCGCCGGCATCCTGAGCTTCCACTCACGTGGCACCACGGGACTGCTCGCCAACTCGGTGTCCGTGAAGAGTGGATCGTCGGCTCCGTCGAATGCATCGAAGACGTCAACGCCGTCGACCACCGCGCCACCCTCGTCCAATGGCAACGGCGTCTCGGGACCGACCACCGTCCCGACGACGGCGCCCCAGTCCCCGACCACCACCGCCGCGAGCAGCGCCACCGGCGTCAGCGAGCAGTACGGCTACGGCACCCTCTCGGTGCGGGTCACCATCACTGGATCTCGCATCACCGATGTGAAGGTGGCCAATCTCCAGACCATCGACCAGTACTCCCAACAGCTGGCCGTCCAGGTCATCCCGTACCTGCGCCGCCAGGTGCTCTCGCTGCAGACGGCCCGCATCTCGGGGATCTCGGGTGCGACCTACACCAGCGAGGCGTATGCGTACTCCCTGCAGTCGGCCCTCGACAAGCTGCACTTCCATTGAGCAACGACACGGTCGGCAAGATCCGTTGGAGTGTCCGCGGCGTTCCGGTTGTCGAGGCTCCGAGGGAGCCGCCGGTTGCCCGACCAACCATCCCGGTCACCCTCGGGAGGACGGGCGACCTCGTCCACGCTGAGCCGGTGATGGGCACCGTGGTGTCCTTTCGGGTCTTTCCTGGTTGTGCCGGTATCGACAGCGCCCGAACGGCGGTCGACGAGGCTCGCGAGGTTCTCCACGAGGTGGACGCCACGTTCAGCACCTGGCGCCCGGACAGCCCGATCAGTCGTCTTCGCCGTGGTGAGCTCGCGCTGAGCGACATGGCCCCCCAGGTCCTCGAGGTGCTGGAGCTCTGCCAGCAGGCCAAGGCCAGTTCTCGGGGCTGGTTCGATCCCTGGGCGATGCCGGGTGGAGTCGACCCGACGGGCCTGGTGAAAGGGTGGTCGCTCGACGTCGCCCTCGCAAAGCTTCGTGAGGCGGGGCTCGAGGCAGCACTCCTCAACGCCGGTGGTGACCTGGCGGGCTTCGGGAGCCCGGGCCCGGGCGACGGCTGGCGCATCGGCATCCGGCACCCGTGGCTCAGGGACGCGCTCGCCTGTGTCGTGCAGCTTCGATCGGCGGTGGCGACCTCTGGCCCCTACGAACGGGGAGCTCACTTGGTCGACCCCCGGTCCGGCGAACCGGCCCAGACCGTCGCATCCGCCACCGTCACCGGCCCCAACCTCGCCATGAGCGACGCCTTGGCGACCGCACTCGCCGTTGGTGGCCACGACGCTTTCGACGCTGTGGCCACGCTCGAAGGGTACGAGGCCTACGTGATCGACACCGACGGCTCAGAACGGGCCACTCCTGGGATGGTCTTCCTGGACTGAGCGCCCGAGTTCCCCGTCCGCTCAACGGGCGACCTCGAGAGACCCTTGACAGGAAGAGGTCGGCACGCCCCAGCTCCTCACCGTGACAGTGGCGGCGTAGTCGACCACGCGATTGAGGCGCCAGGCGACGTTCGGCCGCGGCGCCTCCCAGTAGGTCGTCCGGGGAGCGGCTTAGGAGCGGACCAGGGGGAAACGTCGGGGCGGGCAAACGCATAGAAGCGCACCCGGTCGACGCAGTTCTGGGGCTGGTGAGCCGGAATTGCCGGCTCACCCCCTCGAGGGGTGATTGCAGACCTGTTTGACCGGGGCTGACCTGGGGTCTGCGCCAGAGTCTCCACAGGTTTGACGACGGAGTCTCCACCATTCGAAGACCCACCGCTGAAGTGCATCACGGGTCGGGGTTTGGCATTCCAATCAAGAGACCAGCAGGTCATTGCCCCGAGGCGACAGATGAAACGATCGCGGTCACAGTCTTGCGGCCGAGGCCGGACACCTCCGAGAGCTGCCGGATCGACGCTCCTGCGCGGTGGGCTACGCGAATCATGTCATCACGGATCCGTTCTTCTTTCGCTGCCCTATCAGAACTAAGACCGACCACGACCAGAGCGGCACCGACCTCAGCATCCTCATCAGTTCTGTACTTGTCCATGGCCGCGACGGCTGCCGCCACCTGGGCTTCCGTATATTTCATGTGTCCTCCCGAAGGGCCACAGCAAGCTTGTCTCGGATGGTCAACAAGAGCGGAATCCTCGGTGAGATCTCGGATCGCCCCTCAGCATCATTGAGGTGAGCGAGCGTCATCCCTAGAAGTTCCAGCAATTCGATGCGTTCGAACTCGACCCGCGGCACTGGTCCAATTGTAGCCAACCATGGTTACCTTTGGACCACAAGCCTTTCGGATGGGCAAAGATCAGTGGTCACCTGACGATGCGGTAGACCGCGACACCCGGGTTTTAGCCAGGTTCGCGTCACATGGTTCTGCAACCATCGCGCCGGGAGAACTGGGAGCCTCCCCTCGAGGCGGCGGGCGGAATCGAACCGCCGTACGGGGCTTTGCAGGCCCCTGCCTAAACCACTCGGCCACGCCGCCACACAGGGCACTCTTTTGAGCCCTGCGAGGTCGCCACCATACTTACTGCCTCTGCGTCGCACGAAAGGGACCGTCCGAAGCTCCGCAGTCGACGCCAGTTTGGCTGGGAGGGAACGAACACTACCAATGGCATGGCGTTCCGTTGCCGAATGGACCCACGGTCAAGCGAGCCTCTTCCCCATCGATCGACGCTGCCCCTCGAGGGCGGCTTCGGAGCGCGACTGCCGGCGCCAGTAAGAGCTCGGCCGGTGTTGACACGGCCGTCGCTAGCTGCTCAATTGCCGCACCAGCAGCACGGCGAGCAACCGCACTCGCAGCCGCAGTGTGGGCAAGTCACAATCAGTCACCACCTTTCCAAGAGTGCGAAGGGGCGAACCACCACTGCGGTCGGTCGGGCTCGCTGCACGCCTCGGTCTGCTCGCCCATCTCCATCAGTTGGTCGCGCATGGCGAAAAGGCGACCCAGTTCGGCGTCGATCTCGGCCAAGCGGCGCTCGACGACCGTGGCGGTGTGCCCGCAGGGACACATGCCGCGGTCCATGACCTCGAGCAGCTCCTTCACGTCGTGGAGACGGAGCCCGACGTGCCGAGGGCTCTTGATGAAGCGGAGCCTCCCGGTCAGCTCGTCGTCGTAGAGGCGGTAGCCGTTCGGGGCACGGGGCACCTTGGACAGCAGCCGGCGGCGCTCGTAGTAGCGGAGCGTGTCGGCCGTGACCCCGGCATGACGGGCGAACTCAGAAATCGTGACCACCATGGTGTCCCCACGGTCAACCCTGGACCCTGGTCCAAGGTCAAGACCCAGGGCGTCAGAAGGCCGTTGTCAATTCGATCTCGGCTCGATCTCGGCTCGATCTCGGCCTTGTCGCGTTGGTCGGGGTCGACCAACTGACGAGGGGTGTCCTGCGGTGACGGGCGCTGAGAAGGGTCCTTCGGATCGTGCTGGCGCTGCACCACCCTGACGACCGGTCATGGACGCCGGACGTCGCCAGGGCGATCCACCCCGGACAGACCGTCTCAGAGGCTAGTGGTGGCGGCGGCGGCGGCCGAGGGCCCAGAGCACACCGCCGACCACGCCGACGATGACCGCCACCTTCACCAACTCCCAGACGAGCCCCACGACGAAGTGCAGCGCGGCGAAGGCGATGACGACGCCGACCACCCCGGCAACCACCACGAGTGCCCCGTCGACGACGCTGAGCCCTGAACCCTTGGCCTTGACTGGCTTGTTGGACATCCCTGCTCCCTACTGGACGCTGCTACGTTCCGGCCGTGGCCGAGGTTTCGCTGAGGGAACGACGCCAGCGGCTCGTTGAACGATCTGATCTGGGTGGTGTGGCTTTCTGCCAAGCTTACGCGGTCGAGGCCGACCAGTGGTTGGCGGCACTCGCCGATCGTGCCGTCGGCGGCAACCCCCGCACGCTGGCCCTGCTCGCGGTGGGTGGCTACGGCCGCCAGGAGCTTTGTCCCTTCAGCGACCTCGATGTCGTCCTGGTGCACCACGGACACCGTGACGTCCGGAAGGTGGCCGACGCCATCTGGTACCCGGTCTGGGACGAGGGTGTCCACTTGGACCACAGCGTCCGCAGCCCGGCCGAGGTCCTGGCCGCCGCGGAGGGGGACCTCAGGGTCGCGCTCGGCCTCCTCGATGCCCGATTGGTGTGGGGGGACCCCAAGGTGGCCGAACCCCTGCTCGGCGAGGCGGTCGAGCTGTGGCGCTCGAAGCTCGGGGAAAAGTGGCTGCCCGATCTGGCCGGGCAGATGCGCGAACGCCACCAGACCCAAGGCGAGCTCGCCTTCCTGCTCGAGCCGGACCTGAAGGAAGCCCACGGCGGCCTCCGGGACGCCGGTGTGTTGAGAGCGCTCGCCACCTACGCCCCGAGACTCGGCGACTACGTCAACTTCGACTCGGTCGGTCACGCGGTCGAGGTGCTGACCGCGATCCGCGTGGAACTGCACCGACGGGCCGGGCGGGCGCTCGACAAGCTCGTCCTCCAAGAGCAGGACCAGATCGCCGCGCTCCTCTCCTACCGCGACGCCGACGACCTCATGGCCGCGGTGGCGAGAGCCGGCCGCACCGTCGCCTGGGCGGCCGACGACGCCTGGCGACGGCAGGTCTCTTGGGCCCCGGCCCGGGAGCGCTGGGGGCTCCGACGGAGCCGCCCGGCGTCCTCCGCCCGGGCGGTCGAGATCGAGCCGGGGGTGGTGACCGTCGGCAACGAGATCGCCCTCGCCGACGGCGCCGACATCGCCCACGACTCGTCGCTGCCGCTGCGGCTCGCCGCGGTCGCCGCTGAGCGTGACGCACCCATCGCCAAGTCGGCGCTCCGGCGTCTGGCCGACCGAATGCCCCCGGCCCCCGACCCCTGGCCCCTTGAGACCCGCGAAGCGCTCGTCCGGGTCCTTCTCGCGGGGCAACCGGCCGTTGCCGCGCTCGAGTCCCTCGACCAGGAAGATCTGTTGTCGAGACTGTTGCCCGAGTGGGCCCCGGTGCGGTCCCGGCCCCAGCGCAACGCCTATCACCGCTTCACCGTCGACCGTCACCTCCTCGAGGCCGCAGTCCAGGCCGCGGCGCTCGCCGATCAGGTCGATCGCCCCGACCTCCTCGTCGTGGGGGCACTCCTGCACGACATCGGCAAGGGGTACCCCGGTGACCACACCGACGTCGGCGTGGAGCTGGTCGAGCGGATCGCCCCCCGCCTCGGGTTCCCCCCCAAGGACGCCGCCGTCCTCGTCGCCATGGTCCGGCACCACCTGCTCTTGCCGGACATGGCCACGAGACGGGATCTCGACGACCCGGTCACGATCGAAAAGGTCGCCGAGAGCGTGGGAGACGGCCGGACCCTGGCGCTCCTCGGCGCCCTGGCCGAGGCGGACGGGCTGGCGACCGGCTCGTCGGCCTGGGGTCCGTGGAAGGCCGGGCTGGTCGCCGAACTGGTGAGCCGGACCGCCGCCTTCTTGGAGGGTCGGCCGCTCCCCCGGGAGCCCGGTTGGGTGAACGAGGACCAGCAGCGCCTGAGGGAGGAGGTGCGCGACGGGGGGCGGGCGTCGGTGGTCCTCGACCCCCCCCGGGTCACGGTCGCCGCGCTCGACCGCCCGGGGTTGCTCGCGTCGGTCGCCGGGGTGCTGGCGGTCCACGGCCTCGACGTGCGCAGCGCCGATGCCCGGATCGACGACGGTGTCGCCGTCGAGGTCTTCACCGTCGAGGTGCCCCGGGGATCGTGGCCCGACTCGGCCAAGGTCCGTGAGGATCTCGAGGCCGTGCTCGACGATCGCATGGAGCTCGGCGCCAAGCTCGACGCGCGGGCCGCGGCCTACGCCGGCGAGCGCCGCATCCGCTCGGCCCGAACCACCGATCCGCAGGTCGTCGTGGACAATGACGCCTCGGCGTCCTCGACCGTGCTCGAGCTGCGGGCTGCGGACCAGGTCGGGCTCCTGCACCGGGTCACCCAGGCCATCTTCGACCTCGGTCTCGACGTCGTCTCGGCCCGGGTGTCGACCATCGGCCACGAGGTGGTGGACGCTTTCTACCTCCAGGGCGGATCGGGGGGGAAGGTGACCGACCCGGGCCAGCTCGACGTCGTCGAGGCGACGGTCCGGGCGGCGGCGGCCTGACCCCTCCAACCTGGACCCCTAGAGGTGGCCGGCCACCACGTGGCTCCCCGTCGCTCGAGGAGGGTGAGTCCGAAAATTGAGGGTTGACGGCTAGGCTGGTGACGATGCAGCGCCAGCCAGCGCACCGGAAATCCGCGGCCCGCCGATGGCCGGTCGCGCTCGCCGTGTCGGCGGCCCTGCTCGTGGTCGGCGGGGGTGCCACCGGGGCGATCTGGATCGCCCGTTCCGGCTCGCCGGCGACCCCCAGCGCCACCAACCACAAGCCGAAGACCCTGCCCTTCGCCGTCCTCGCCACCACCCCGACAGCGAGTGATGGCGTCGTTTCGCCGGCCACCACCATCACCGTGTCGTTCTCGTCGGCCATCTCGCCGTCGAGTCCGATGCCCACCCTCTCACCCCCGATCTCGGGGGCCTGGTCGCTCGTTTCGCCGACCGAGGTGGAGTTCGTCCCTTCGGCGCCGATGGTCCCGGGGGCGACCGAGGCCGTGACCGTGCCCGGCGGCGCGACCGGCATGGTGAGTGCGCAGGGCGTGTACCTGGCCTCGTCGATGAACGTGCCCTTCAGCGTGGCCCCGGGGTCGACGCTGCGCCTCCAGCAGCTCCTCGCCGAGCTGGGCTACCTCCCCCTCACCTTCACACCGACCACGCCCACGACCTCGCTCACCCAGGAGGCCGATGTCCAGCAGGGCACCTTCGGCTGGCGGTGGCCCAACCAGCCGGCGTCGCTAACCTCGCTGTGGGCCCCCGGTCAGATGAACGTCCTCACGAAGGGCGCCATCATGGAGTTCGAGAACGTGCACGGGTTGACCACCGACGGGATCGCCGGCCCCCAGGTGTGGGCGGACCTCTTGGCCGACGCCTCCACCGGGCACGCCGACCCCAACCCGTGGGACTACGTCTACGTGTCGGAGACCCAACCCGAGACGGTGACGGTGTACTCGAACGGGGCGCCCGTCTACCACACCCTGGCCAACACCGGCATCCCCCAAGCTCCGACGGCCCAGGGCACCTTCACCGTCTACCTGCGTTACGTCTCGACGACCATGTCGGGGACCAACCCCGACGGCAGCCACTACTCGGACCCCGGCGTCCCCTGGGTCAGCTACTTCAACGGTGGTGACGCCCTGCACGGCTTCATCCGCCCCGGCTACGGGTACCCCCAGAGCCTCGGCTGCGTGGAGATGCCGCCGGCGAACGCCGCCGTCGTCTACCCGCTCACCCCCCTCGGGACCCTGGTCACCGTCGGGAACTGACCCCCCGGACCGGGCCGCCCGAACCGAATCGGCGCCACCGGGCACCCGGACCCGACAGCTCGTCGCGCTGAGCTCTGAACTCTCGTCGCTCGGCCGGCGGCGAGCGCCGGAGTGGGCCAAAGTCCGAGCGCTGGAGGCCGACCCCGACGACTGGACGCCGGCGCTACCCGGTCGTCGGGTGAGTGGGCGTCAGCCCACCGGGCATCAGGACGTCGAACCCGTCGGGCGTGTTGAGCATGCCCGGTACCGTCCCGCTCTGACCGGTCACCCCGTACTGCCACACCAGGGCGTCGGTGGCCGGGTCGATGGCGACCAACCGGTCGTTGTAGTCGTCGTTGAGCAGGATCACCCCGCTCGGCAGCCGCTCGGCCAGCGACGGTTGGTCGAGGGCCCCGGGGCCCGAGGTGACGTCGTAGCGCCAGGTGATCGTGCCCTGGCGGGTGAACTCCAGGATCTGCCCGGGATTCGAGTAGTCCGAGATCAAGTAGAGGTCGGGGCCGAGCTGCTGGGGGTCGGAGGGGTAGCTGATCGGCAGCTGGAGCGTCCAGACCAGCTGCCCGGTCATCGTGTACTCGCTGACCCAGGAGCCGTTGATCTCTGAGATGAGGAGGTTCCCGTTGGCGAGCGGGGTGTCGCCGTTCGGGGTCCCGAGCGAGGTCGGCGGGTTGTGGACGCACGATCCGGTCGTCCCGATCTGGTGGGCCACCGTCCCGTTGTGGTTCAGCACCAGCACCCGGCAGTTGTCGGCGTCGGCCACTGAGACCTGTCCGTTCTTCCACAGGTAGGCGTCATCGGGCTCGTGCAGGTAGCCCGGGGCCGATCCGGCCGTGCCGGGGTGGCCGTAGGTCCACAGGACCTTGCCCGAGGGATAGGCGATCTCCTCGATGGTCTCGTTCTGCTCCTGGTTGGTGATGATGGCCCGCCCCTTGTCGATGAAGAAAGCGTCGTCGGGGAAGTAGAAGCCGTCGGGGTTGGGGGGCGACGTCGCCGAGGGGTAGGTCCACAGGATCTTCATGCTCGGGTTGAGGAGCATGAGCCGGTTGCTCCCGCGGTCGGCGATGAGGAGTTTGCCGCCGAAGTAGGGCGATCCCGCCCCCGGCGCGCCGGCCGTGCCGAAGGCGATGTTTTCCTCGAACATCTGCACGGCGGCCACCGGCGTCCCGTTGAGCTCGCCCCCGACGATCCAGGCCCTCGAACCGACCACGGCCGCCCCGGCGTTGGAGACCGGCTCCTGGAGGCGTCCGGCGACGAGCAGCCGGCGGCTCACCGGGTCGTAGGCCCAGATGGTCGAGACCGTGGCGAGCACCCCGGTGACCGGGGGGGCCACGGCGGTGACGCCGAGCCCGGGGGTCGCGGGCTGGACGATGCTGCTGCTCCCACCGGCGAGGTAGATGGTCCCCTTCAAGGACACCGCTACCGCACCTTGGAGCGGTTCGGGCAGGTGCCCGACGATGCTGACCGAGTGGCGGGCCGGATCGATCATCTGGATCGTGCTGACCGGACCGCCCGAACCGGCCACCGCCTCGCCGCCGAAGACGTAGATCTCGTTGCCGTGGGCCGCGACCGCCGGATAGCGGACCGGCACCTTGAGCCGGGCCACGGTGCTGAAGGTTCGCCCGTTGGTGGTGGCGAGCACCGCCGCATCCGGCGCCGTGCCGTCGTAACCGCCCACGATGTAGGTCGTGCCCTTGATCGACACGGCGTCGGCATCCGAACGGGGTGTGGGCAAGTTGCTGATCACCGTCCCGGTATTGGTCCCCGTCCCGGTCGTCGAGATCGACTCGACGGTGCCGACGGTCGAGGGCGAGCCCCCGCCGAACACCACGTCCCGGCCCCCGATGACCGAGCCGGCGGCGTCGTGGACCCCAGCGGGCAGGGTCCCCGTCAGGGTGATGGCCCCGCCGATCGGATCGAGCGAGTAGACACCGTCGGCCGAGGTCCCGCCGGCCGTCAGGCCCCCGAGGATCACCAGGGACCCCGAGGCACCCGGCTCGAGCACCTCCCGGCTGATCGGCGCCACCAGGCTCGACGGCGACAACCCGGCCTCGATGGCCGGGATCCCCTTCGAGTGGCGGTGGTGGGCCGGTCGACGGGCGGCAGCGGCCGCCTGGACCCCGGCCATCAGGCTGGCGACCAGGCCAGCGAGGAGGACCAGGTGGGCCCAGGCCCGCCACCGACGACGGCGGCCCCTCACCGGGACCGGAGCCCGCTCAACGGCGAAGGAGCAACCGCTGCCCCTGAGCGCCGGCCACCGCGACGGCCAGGCAGAAGATCCCGATGCCCGTGAGGACTGCAGGGGAGAACCCGACCGAGGCGGTCACCGACAGGACCATCTCCAACACCAAGAGGGAGCTCAGCGCGGCGGCCAGACGGGGGACGATCCCGGTGATCAGGGCCGTCGCCAGCACCAAGACGAACCACCCGTGCGCGAGCACCAGGATCTCGGCGAGGTGCGAGGTGGCCGAGACGACCGGCACGTAGCCGGTCCAACGACCCGGGGACGCGAGCTCGTGGTAGCCGAACCACGCCAGCACCAGGCCGAGGAGCATCCGGGCGACTGTCGGGGTCCAGACCGCCACAGCCGAGATGGCGCCGGTCGCTTGCCCGGAAGCCGGAGCGCGAACGCCCCGAGCCGGGCCGTCGGCTTCGGGGGCCGCCCTGCCGACCCGCATCGGCCGCGCCGTGATCCGGTCTCCCCGCTGCGGGGCCGGGTCTTCGAGTCGGTGGCCGGTCCCGGGGGTCACGCGACGGTCGCCTCCCGGCCCTCGGTGTCGGCCTGGTGGGCGCCGAGGTTCCACGAGTCGTCACCGAAGGTGGTCTCGACGAAGAAGACCCGATCCCCCGAGGCATAGGTGCCAGTCTGGGCTCGGGAGGTGGCCGCCGTCGAAACGCCCACCGTGACCGTGGTGGCACCCGGCACGACCTGGACGTCGAATCCCGAGGTGGCCGGGGTCGTCCCGGTCCTCACGTCGATCCCGACGAGCGGTGCGGTGCCCTGGGGCGACACGCGCAGCGGCGCCGAGTTCACGATGCCGGTCGGTCCCGAGGCGCCCGCGACGCCCTCGCCGTACCCGTGCACCACCAGCATGATGCCGACCGCCCCGACCGCCCCGAGCACGAGGAGACCGCGCCGACCGACCTCTCAGGCCCGAGCCGCACGCGCCCGCTGCCCGACCGCGGCCGCCCGCCGCTTCGGGGATCTCGCCACGGGCGGAGTATGGAGGTCCAACCTGTCGGCACGATGAAGCTCCTTCACCGACCAGGAGATCCTTACGCCGCTCTTATCCCGAATCCCACCCGCAGTGTCGTTCAACCACGCGCCGGGGGCGCCTCGTCTCGGTCTCCTGGAGCCGGCAGGTGGTCACGCCGGCGGGGCGTCCCCCTCGGTCTCCGAGGGTCACCACAACTCGACCGGAGCGTCCCGGGCCCCGACGCCCGACGCCGGGCCGACGGCCCCGCGACCGAACCGGACCCGGATGGCGGCCAGCGCCCGGGCGACCTCCTCCCATGAGGCCTGGGTGCTCGCCCCCCGCTCGGGGTCCCCCGGACCGGGGAAGAGCGAGAAGGCCAGCTGACGGGCGGCGTCCGAGGGGCCGAGCCCCGACACGCTGACCCCGAGGAGGCGCACCCCGGCGACCAGGTCGACCGCCTCCAGCAAGGCGCCGGCGACCGCAGCGATCGCGGCCCCGGCGTCGATGCCCAGCTCCATGGTGTGCGACCGGGTCAGGGTGCTGAAGTCGGCGAAGCGCACCTTGAGGGTCACGGTGCGTCCTCGCACGCGCTCGCGGGCCAGGACCTCGCCGAGGGCGTCGGCCATGGCCACCACCTTGGCCCGGAGCTCGGCGGGGTCCGTGATGTCCTTGGGGAAGGTCTGCTCGTGCCCGATGGACTTGGCCGAGCGGTCCGCTTGGACCGGCACCGGGTCGCTTGCCATGGCCAGCGAGAAGAGGTGCTCGCCGTGGACCCGACCCAGCTGGCGGACCAGCACCTCCCGCCCGACGCGGGCGAGGTCGCCGACGGTGTTGACACCGAGCCCGTGAAGCCGACGGGCGGTCGCGGGCCCCACCCCCCACAGGGCCTCGACGGCCATGGGGTGGAGGAACGCCAGTTCTTCGTCCGGGGCCACGAGGAACACGCCCTCGCCGACCTCGACCCCGGTCCGCCCGACCTTGGGTTTCGCCGCCTCCGAGGCCAGCTTGGCGATCATCTTGGAGCGCCCGACCCCCACGCTGCAGCGAAGGCAGAACTCCCGGTCGATCCGCGTCCGGATCAGCCAGGCCATCGACAACGGCGACCCGAAGAGCCGACGGGACCCGGTGACGTCGAGGAAGGCCTCATCGAGACCGATCGGCTCGACGAGCGGGGTGACCGACCGGAAGACCTCGTGGATGCGTCCGCTGACCTCCCCGTAGCGGTCGTGGCGACCCGGGAGCACCACCGCCTGGGGACACAGGTCCCGAGCCCTGAACATCGGCATTGCCGAGTGCACCCCGAAGCGCCGAGCCTCATAGGTGCACGACGCGACGACGCCCCGACGGCCGGTCCCCCCGACGATCACCGGCTTCCCCACCAGCTCGGGGTGATCGAGCAGCTCGACCGCGGCGAAGAACGCGTCCATGTCGACGTGCAGCACGGCCGGTTCGAGCTCCATCGAGCGGTCGACCGTCATCGCCGGAACGCTCAGGGCCCGATGACCAACCGCCGGAAGCCCTCGGCGTACGCCACACCGATCCGGGCCCCCTGCTCGGCCGCCCGTCCCCGCACGACGTCGTCGGCCCACCCGGGCGCCTCGGGCAGTTGGCTCCGATGGCACGCGACCGCGGTCACCTTCACGTCGATGGTCGTCGAGATGTCCACGAAGACGTCGGGCTCGAGCGTGCCCGACAGGTAGGCCACCGGGACCTGGTGGGCGGGACCGCGTTCGGGGTAGTAGTGCGGCAGGGCGGCGGCCGGCGAGAGGGCGTCGAGCAGCGCCCACCCGAGCTCCCGGTGGTCGTGGTGGTTGAAGTAGTGCTGCCCGAAGAAGATGGCCGTCGGGTCGTGCCCGATGACCGCCTCGGGTCGCACCCGCCTGATCCACCCGACCAGCTCACCCCGGAGCTCGTCGCAATTGGCCAGGTCACCGTCGGTCAAACCGAGGTTCTCGTGCGTCGCCAGCCCGACCACGGCGGCGGCGCCCGTGGCCTCCTTGGCCCGACGCTTGACCAGGTCCGCGACCCCAAGGGTCGGGTCGGTCGTCCCCCGCCCCCCGTTCGTGCAGGTCACAAGGTGCACCGCGCTCCCGTCTTTGACCCAACGGGCCAGTGTCCCCGCACAGGCCACGTCGGCGTCGTCGGGATGGGCGTAGATCGCGAGGGCGACCTGGGGCGTGGCGTCGAGCAGCTCGGGCACCGCAGTCAGCCGCGCTGTTTGGGTTCGGTGGTCTTGGTCAAGAGCCCCACCTCGCGCTCGAAGTCGCCGAGATCCTCGAAGCCCTTGTAGACGCTGGCAAAGCGCACGTACGCGACGTCGTCGAGCGCCTTCAGCTGCTCGAGCACGGCCAGCCCCACCTGCTGGGTCGTGGGCTCAGTGGCCCGCTCACGTAGGGCGTCCTCGACCCTCTGGGCCAGTTCGATCATCGCCTCGTCGCCCACCGGTCGGTTCTTGCTGGCCGCCCGGACGCCGGCGACGACCTTGGCCCGGTCGAAGGGCTCACGATCGCCCGAGCGCTTGACCACCCACAGCGGCAGCTCGTCGACCCGTTCGAAGGTGGTGAACCGGCGGCCGCAGCTGAGGCACTCCCGGCGGCGGCGGATCGCCGCGCCCTCGTCGGCAAGCCGCGAGTCGACCACGCGGTCGTCGTCGACCGAGCACCACGGGCACCGCACGGGACCGACGATAGTTCCCGCTCTCGAGCCGTCGGCTGCGCAGTCCTCAGGGCAAGACGAGGTGCTCACCGGGCACGACCGCGCGCGATCCCGTCTCGGCGGCCATCCGGGCCACGAACGACGCCGGGTCGCGACCCGGTTCGAGCCTGGTCGCGATCGACCACAGGGTGTCACCTGGTCGCACGACATAGGTCGCCCCCGGCACCAGCGCGCCATCCGACGCACCCGAGGTGCCGGCGATGGCCCCGATCGGCAGCGCCAGGGCGGCGAGCAGCCCGGCGAGCACGAGAATCGTGCCCCGACGGCGCCAGGAGGCCGGATGCCACCGCTTCGGCGCCGCTGTCGGTCCGCCGATCGGCCGAATCGTCGTGACGACCTGGTCTGCCGCCCGGCCGCCGTCGTCAAGAAGCGAAAGCAGCCGGAGCGGCGGCCGGGTCGCAGTGAGGGCGTCGAAGACGTCCGGGTCGGGTAGCGAGGCGATGGCCATCAGGCCAGCCCTCCCGCTCCGGCCGGCACCAACCGGTTCTTGACCGAACATCTGTTCGCCACGGAGCCATCTGAGCACGAACAGACGTTTGTGTCAAGGCTTTTTCGAACAGATGTTTGTATCTGGGCGTTCCCTTGTGTAGGGTCATCGACAAACGTGTGTTCGCCCGCATCCCTTCGGGTCGGGGCGGCCGGACCGAGGAGGCCAGGTGGCGGAGACGCTGAGCGGCAAGCGGCGCGAGATGCTCGACTTCATCGCGTCGTGCCTGCGCGAGCGGGGCTATCCCCCCTCGGTGCGCGAGATCGGTGAGGCTGTCGGTCTGACCTCGACCGCCACGGTGCACACCCATCTGGCGGTGCTGCAGCGGGAGGGGTTCTTGGAGCGGGACCCGACCAAGCCACGGGCCATCAAGGTCCGCTACGACCCCTCGTCGAAGGAGGCGGTCGAGGCGGACCGGGTGCGCAACGTCCCGCTGGTCGGTGACGTCGCGGCCGGGGTCGGGGTGCTGGCCCAGGAGCGGGTCGAAGAGGTGTTCCCGCTCCCCGAGACCTTTGCCGGCGCCGGTCCGGCCTTCATGCTCCGCGTCCGGGGCGACTCCATGGTGGACGCCGGGATCCTCGACGGCGACTACGTCGTCGTCCGTCACCAAGAGGACGCCGAGAACGGCGACGTCGTGGTGGCGGGTATCCCCGACGAGGAGGCCACCGTGAAGGTGTTCTCCCGGCGACGCGGCAAGGTCGTGCTGACGCCGGCGAATGCCTCGATGGCGCCGATGACCTTCGAGCCGGGCGAGGTCAGCCTCTACGGCAAGGTGCTCACGGTCCTGCGCCGGCTGTAGTCAGCCGAGCACCGCCTTCAGGTGGGCGTGGGCCGCTTCGAGCGCGGCCCGGTCGACGTGCTCGTCCGCCTGGTGCGCGAGCTCGGGGTCCCCCGGGCCGAAGTTGGTCGCCGGCACGCCGTGGGCGGAGAAGGTCGCCACGTCGGTCCATCCGAGCTTGGCCCGGGGCGGTCGTCCGGTCGCCCCGAGGAGCCGGGCCAAGAGCGGGTGGTCGAGCCGGGGCGGCGCACAGGACCCGACGTCGAGGACCTCGTAACGGTCCTTTCGTTCGTGCTCGAGGAACTCCTCGAAGAACCCGGCCAGGTGCCGTTGGGCCCCCTCGGCGTCCCGGTCCGGGGCGAAGCGGAAGTTGACCACGGCGGCGGCGCGGTCGGGCACCACGTTGGCGGCGACCCCTCCTTCGACCGCGACGACCTGGAGCCGCTCGACGTACTCGCAGCCGTCGATGACGACGGCGCGCGGTTCGAAGGCGGCGACCTTCGCGATGAGCGGACCGAGACGGTGGATGGCGTTGACCCCGGTCTGCGGGCGAGCGGTGTGGGCCCGCTTGCCCGCGAGCTCGATCCGGACTCGGATCGACCCCTGACAGCCCGCCTCCACCAGGCCGCCCGTCGGTTCGCAGAGGATCGCCACATCCCCGGCCAACAGCTCCGGGCGATCGGCAAAGAGGTACACCAGGCCGTTCTCCGACCGGTCGATCTCCTCGCCGCGATAGAAGCACCAGGTCACGTCGACGGCGGGCTCCGGCGTCGTGGTGGCGAGCTCGAGCATCACCGCCAACCCGCCCTTCATGTCGGCCGAACCCAGCCCGAACAGGACGTCGCCTTCGATCCGGGGGGTCTCGTTGCCGGCCGGCGGGACCGTGTCGAGATGGCCTGCCACCACGACCCGGGCGCTCCGAGCCAGCTCGGTCCGGGCGACGACGTTGTCACCGACCCGCTCCACCGCCAACCAGGGGCACCGGCGCAGCACCTGCTCGACGTGATCGGCCATCGGCGCCTCGTGCCGGGAGACCGACAAGATGGCCACCAGGTCGGCCGTCGCTGCCAATAGGTCGGTCGTCACACGCTGGCCCCGTGCTCACGCAAGAGGGCGTTGAGCCGGGCCTTGTCGTGGCGTTCTCCCTCGTTGAGGCGCTTGATCACCAGCACGCAGGGCACGAAGAACTCGCCCCCCGGATACGCGCGTCGGCGGCTGGCCCGGATGGCCACGCACCACGGCGGCACCACCCCGCGGGAGAGCTCCTCCCCGGTCTCGGCGTCGAGGACCGGGATGGAGGGGTCGAGGAAACTCCCGGCCCCGAGCACCGCTCCTCGCCCCACCCGCGCGCCGCCGGTCACCATGCACCGACTGCCGATGAAGACGTCGTCCTCGATCACGACCGGCACCGCGTTCGGGGGTTCGAGCACCCCCCCGATCCCCACCCCGCCCGAGAGGTGGACCCTCGCACCGATCTGGGCACAGGACGCGACGGTCGCCCACGTGTCGACCATGGTCTGCTCGCCCACGTAGGCGCCGATGTTCACGTAGCTCGGCATGAGCACCACCCCGGGGGCGAGGAACGAGCCCCACCGGGCCGAGGCGCCGGGAACGACCCGCACGCCGGCGGCGGCGAAGTCGTGCTTGAGGGGGATCCGGTCGGCGTACTCGAACGGGCCGACCTCGAGCGTCTCGATCCCCCGCAGCTTGAAGACGAGCAGGATGGCCTTCTTCAACCACTCGTGGACGACGACCTGGTCGTCGGCGCCGACCTCGGCCACCCGGACCACCCCCCGGTCGAGCAAATCGATGGTGGCGTCGACCACCGGGGTGGCCTCGCGCTCGCCGACCGAGAGCTCGTCGATCCGCTCGAAGAAGTTCTCGACGGCGCGTTCGAGCGCGTCCAGGTCGGCCGGGGGCTCGGGCATGGCCAACCTTAACGAGCCGGGGCCCGGTCCTCCGGTGTCGTGTCCCCGACGAGCGGGCCGGCCGCTTCGAGCCGTTCGCCAACCAGCGCCAGCCGCGCCATGGGTTGCACCACCGCGACCCGGACGTACCCGGGGCTCTCGGTCCCGTAGAAGTCCCCGGGGCTGGTGAGCATCCCGCCGGTGCGAGCCAAGGCCTCGGCTAGGTCCCAGCCGTTGGCGAAGGGAGCGGGCGCCGGCACCCAGAGGTAGAAGCCGCCCTCGGGCGCCGGTGCCGGGCATCCGGCCCGGGCGAGGGCCTCGGCCAGGAACGCCAGCCGCTCCGAGTAGCGGGCGCGTTGGGTCTCGACGTGGGCGTCGTCGCCCAGCGCGGCGACGGCCGCGGCCTGGATGGGACCGGGGACCATGAGGCCCGCGTGACGACGCACCTCGGTCAGGAAGCGGACCAGCTCGGTGTCCCCGGCGTAGAACCCGGCCCGGACCCCGGCCAGGTTGGACCGCTTGGAGAGGGAGTGCACCGCCACCACGCCCTCGGATCCGTGCTCGAGGATGGAGCGGGGCCGTCCCGACCACGTGAACTCGCTGTAGCACTCGTCGGAGAACACCGGCACCCCTCGGCGGCGACCCCAGTCGGCGGCAGCCTCGAGGTCGCTCAGGCTTCCGGTGGGATTCGAGGGGCTGTTGACCCAGAGCAAGAGGGCGGCGGCGGCATCGGCGGGGTCGATCCGCTCGAGGGCCAGCCCTCCGCCGTCGGGGCCCGACGGCGGGACCGCGACCGGGCGGCACCCGGCGAGCAGCGCCCCCATCGCGTAGGTCGGGTAGGACACCGCCGGGAACAGGACGACGTCACGCTCGGGCCTCCGCAGGTGCAGGTACTGGGGGACCGAGGCCACGAACTCCTTGGTCCCCACGCAGGCACTCAGTGAATCGGGCTCGACCAGCGCGCCGAAGCGCCGCTGCAAGAAGGCCCGGGCCGCGTCGCGCAAGGCGGCGCTCCCCGCCGACTCCGGATACCCCCGCTCGGTGCCCGAGCCCGCCATCGCCGCCACCACGAAGGGGGCCGGTGGGTCGCAGGGCGTGCCGACCGAGCAGTCCACCGGGCCACCGGCGTGAGCCCCGGCCAGCTCGGCCAGCGCCCCCAGCCGGTGGTAGGGGTAGGGCGGCGGTTCGAAGCCGCCGGTCACGACGCCGCCACGAACTCGGAGAACCGGGCCCGACCGGCCTCGTCCAGGAGCACGGTCAAGGTGGCGGACTCGACGCCCGCCTCCTGGTCGACCACCTCTCCCTCCCGGTGCACCGCGGCCAGGACGTCGCCACGGGCGTAGGGGATCACGAGCCGCACCACCCGGTCGCTCATCCGGATCCGGTCGGCTACCGCCCGCAGGAACCCGTCGATCCCCGCACCACTCAGCGCCGAGACGCCAACCGCCCCGTCGTGCTTGGCCACGAGGTCCGCCGCGTCGGGGGCGCGGTCGATCTTGTTCACCACCACGAGCTCGAAGATGTCGGCCGCGCCGATCTCGACGAGCACCGAGCGCACCGCGGCCATCTGGCCCTCTGGGTCCCTCGCCGAGCCGTCGACGACGTGCACGATCAGATCGGCCAGTCCGATCGACTGCAGGGTCGAGTGGAACGCCTCGACCAGCTGGTGGGGAAGCTTGCGCACGAACCCGACCGTGTCGGTGACGAGCACCGTCTCACCCCCGGGCAGGGCCAGCTGACGGGTCCTCGGGTCGAGAGTCGAGAAGAGCCGGTTCTCGGTCAGCACGCCGGCACCGGTCAGGCGGTTGAGCAGCGTGGACTTCCCGGCGTTGGTGTAGCCCACCAGCGCCAACTCGCGCTGGCGCGATCGGGACCGGGCCCGACGCTGGAGCCCCCGGGTCTTCGTGACCTGACCGAGCTCGCTCTCGAGCCGCCGCATGCGGCGAACCAGGCGGCGGCGGTCCACCTCGAGCTGGGTCTCGCCCGGCCCCCGGGTGCCGATGCCACCGGCCTGCTGGCTGAGCGACCGGCCCCGGCCCCGCAACCTCGGCAGCCGGTACTGGAGCAGAGCCAGCTCCACCTGTGCCTTGCCCTCGGGGGTGCGGGCGTTCTGGGCGAAGATGTCCAGGATCACCGCGGTGCGGTCGATGGCCGTGCGTCCCAGGAGCTCCTGGAGGTTCCGCTGTTGGGCCGGGGACAGCTCCTCGTCGAAGACCACCGTGTCGGCGTCGACCCGCTCGCTCAGCTCGGCCAGCTCGGCCGCCTTCCCCCGCCCGACGAAAGTGGCCGGGTCCGGACGGTCGCGGCGCTGGACGACCCGGGCCACGACGTCGGCACCGGCCGTGTCGACCAGGAGGGCCAGCTCGTCTAGGCCCGCCTCGACCTCCTCGAGCTCGGTCGGGCCGAGGGCCACGCCGACGAGCACGATCCGTTCCCGGATCTCCCGCTCGATCAGGCTGCCGGGGAACTGCTGGGTCATCGAAGCACGCTGCGCTCGACGAGCACCTCGGCCACCCGCCGGACCGGGCCTCCGAGGAGGACCGGGTCCCCGTCCTTTCGGCCGAGCGACACCTCGAGCGTGCCCCCGGGGTTGCGCACCGACACCAGGTCACCGACCAGCCCCCAGGCTCGCGCCACGGCCGCCGCGGCACAGCTCCCGCTCCCACAGGCGAGGGTCGCCCCCGCCCCCCGCTCCCAGACCCGCATGACGAGCTCGTCGGGCCGCAGGCCGGGGGCCACGTACTCGACGTTGATCCCCTCGGGGAAGTTCGTGGCCAGCCGGGCCGCCATGTCCGCCAGGTCGATCTGGTCCGGATCCTCGCACCGGACCACCAGATGGGGGTTGCCGACGTCGGCTCGCTGCGCCGGGCGCCCGGCCGGATCGGTGACACCAGGACCGAGGAGGCGCACCGGGCCCATGTCCACGGTGGCCCGGGCCGACCCCGGCATCGCCGACGCCTCGAAGTCCACCATCGCCACCCCCGCACCGGTCGCCACCCTGAAGCGGGGAGGTCGGACCAACCCGGCCCCCACCGCGGCCTGGGCCGCGCACCGCAACCCGTTGCCGCTGGTCTCGGCGGGCCCCCCGTCGGCGTTCCACAACGCCATCGCCAGATCCGCCCGTCCCGCACCGGCCGAGAGGAGGATCAACCCGTCCGCCCCTACGCCGCGTCGGCGGTCACACAGGGCGCGGACCTCGGTCGCGTCGGGTGGAACCAGCCCGGGGGCATCGAGCAGCACCAAGAAGTCGTTGCCCGCCGCCTCGTGTTTGCTCAACGCGAAGCTCCCTCTGTCCCCCGAGGTCACCCTCTTAGTCTCGCGCCTCGGCCTCGTGCACCGAGCGCCCGGGCTCGAACGCGCCGGCGAGCACCTCGATCGGGTCCTCCTCTTCGCCGACCCAGACGATGCGCGGGTCCCGTCGGAACCACGCCCACTGGCGCCGGGCGAAGGTCCGCGTCCGTTGGATGGCGCTCGCCACCGCGACCTCGAGGGGTACGCCCTCTTCGAGGTGGGCGAGCAGCTCCCGGTAGCCGAGCGCCTGACGGGCGGTGCGCGACAGGCCGGCCGGTCGGCCCGCCAGGGCCCGCACCTCCTCGAGCAGTCCGCCCTCCATCCAGGCGAGGAACCGGGCCTCGATCTCCGCGTCGACCCGGACCGGATCGAAGGGCAGGCCGATCTGGACGAAGCGCGTCGGCGGATACCGGCGCAAGCCGGGCCCGAAGGAGGAGAAGGGGCGGCCCGAGCCGATGGTCACCTCCAGCGCCCGGACGATGCGCCGAGCGTTCTGCGGGGTCACCCTTGCCGCCGCCACCGGGTCCGACGAGCCCAGGCGGGCGTAGAGGCGCCCGAGGCCGCCCGGCTCGCCGGCCTCCTGCTCGAGACGGGCGGCCACCTCGGGGTAGCGGCCCGGCAGCGAGAGCTCGTCGACCACCGCCCGCACGTAGAGGCCGGTCCCGCCCACCAACAGCGCTCGGGACCCCCGGCGCTCGATCTCACGCAGCGCCGAACGAGCGCCGGCCTGGAAGCGAGCGACGGTGCACTCCTCGGAGGGGTCGAGCAGGTCCACCAGGTGGTGACGGACGATTGCGCGCTGGCGGGCGGAGGGCTTGGCGGTCGCGATGTCCATGCCCCGATAGACGCTCATCGAGTCGACCGAGACGATCTCGACATCACCCCGGGCGCTGGCCACACCGAAGGCCAGGTCGGACTTGCCTGAGGCGGTGGTGCCGACCAGCACCACGGGCGCCGGGGCGCCCGGGCGGGGCGACCCGGTGCTCAGCGAACCTGCACCGGAATTCGCATCCGGTGCCGGGGCGGCGCGACCAGGGCGACCCAGTCGGCCCGGAGGTGGTGCGGGGCGGCGCCGGTGACCACCACCTCGGCGAAGGACCCGGGCGCGACGCCGTTGGCCTTCGGCGGGGCGAAGTGGGCCAGCTTCCCCTGGCGGGTCCGCCCGGAGAGCATCGTCGGCTCCTTGCGACTCGGACCCTCGACGAGCACCGTTTCGTGGCGCCCGACGCGGGTCTCATGGCGACCGAGGGCCGAGCGCTCGACCACGCTCCGGAGACGCTCGAAACGCTCCTTCGCCACCTCGGGGGGGACGAACGACTCGACCATGTCGGCCGCCCTCGTCCCGGGACGGGGCGAGAAGACGAAGGTGTACGCGCTGTCGTAGGCGGCCTCGGCCACCACCTCCAGGGTGGCCTCGAAGTCGTCCTCGGTCTCTCCGGGGAACCCGACGATGAGGTCGGTGGTCACGGCGAGGTCGGGGACCACGGCGCGCACGGCGGCGAGTCGCCTGAGGTAGCGCTCGGCGGTGTAGCCGCGCCGCATCAAAGCGAGCACCCGGTCGCTGCCCGACTGCAACGGCAGGTGGAGCTGCTCGCAGACCGCCGGGGTCTCGGCCATGGCCGCAATCGTCTCGGGCCGGAGGTCCTTTGGGTGCGGAGAGGTGAACCGGACGCGCTCGATGCCCTCGACCGCCCCGACGCGGCGAAGCAGCTCGGAAAAAAGCGGGGAGCGGTGGGTCAGGTCCCGACCGTAGGAGTTCACGTTCTGGCCGAGGAGGGTGACCTCGACCACACCCCGGGCGGCCAGACCCTCCACCTCGGTCACCACCTCGTCGAGGTGACGGCTGATCTCCCTGCCCCGGACCGAAGGGACGATGCAGAAGGCACACGAGTTGTCACAGCCGGTCTGGATGGTGACCCAGGCCGCGTAGGGCAGGTCCCGGAGCGCCGTCAGGTGCAGTGGCGGCGCGTCGGGATCGGGCTGGTCGGGCACTTCGCAGAGCGGGCCCTCGAGGGCGCTGCGCCGGAGCAACTCGGGCACACGGGAGAGGTTGTGGGTGCCGAACACCACGTCGACGTGGGGCGCCCGCTCCAAGATGCGCGCGCCGTCCTTCTGGGCCAGACAACCCCCGACCGCGATCGTGAGCCCCGGCTTGCGGTCCGCGAGCTCCTTTAGCCGCCCGAGTTCGCCGTAGAGGCGATTGTCCGCGTTCTCCCTGATGCAGCAGGTGTTGAAGACGAGCACGTCGGCGTCGTCGACGCCGTCGGCCGGCTCCATCCCCTCCGCCGCGAGGAGCCCGGCCAGACGCTCCGAGTCGTGCTCGTTCATCTGGCACCCGAACGTGCGGACGACAAAGCGCGGCGCCACCGGAGCAGTGTAGGTCTCGGACCTCAGGCGTCCTCGTCGAAGTCGAACACCTCGGTGGCCGTCGTCGCTGGTCGGTGCCCGGCCGAGGGTCCACTCTCGAAGCCCCCAAGCGGGACCAGCTCGGCCTGGTCGCCGCGGACCAACCCGGCCCGCTCCGGATGGAGCACCAACACCTCGCCGCGCAACCCGGCCTCGGCCATGGCGACCTTGGCACCCTCCCGCAACGGCTGCAGCGCCTCGGTGGTGGTGAAGCCGAGCAGCGTCGGGCCGGCGCCGGACCAACAGGCCATGAGCGCCCCCGCCGACACCAGCGCACTCAACAGCTTGGGGGCCTCCGGGAACAGGGGGCTGCGGTAGTCCTGGTGCAGGCGGTCCTCGCCGGCCTCCTTGGAGAGCATCCGGTGGTCGGACAGGCCGGCGAGGAGGAGGCCCATGCGGCCGAGGTTGAAAGCGGCGTCGGCCAGCGTCACCTGGTGGGGCAGCACCTGGCGGGCCCGAGAGGTGGACAGGGGCCGATCGGGGACGATGGCCACGAGGACGATCTGGGGGTCGAGGGGCATCTCGACGACCCGCACCGCGCCGCGGACCCGGGTCGCCACGACCAGGCCCCCGGCGTAGCTCGCCGCCGCGTTCTCCGGGTGACCGTCTGCCTGGGCCGCCACCGCCAGGGGATCCCGGGCCCCGGCGGCCGCCGCCGCCGCCACCGCCAGCGCGGCCGAGGAACCGAGCCCTCGACCGAGGGGGATCTGGGAGCGAACGGTGATGGCGATGCGGTCATGGCCCATGACGTCCATCGCCACCCGCGCCGCCAGGTGGCCGGCGTCGTCGGAGAGCCCGGCCCCCTCCCCCTCGCTCGTGACGATCAGGCGGGACGCCGGCTCGATCTCCACCTCCACGTAGCGGTCCACGGCCAGGGCCAGGCTGTCGAAGCCCGGCCCCAGGTTGGCCGCTGAGGCCGGAGCCCTGGCGCGCACCAGGTCACAATACGCGCTGCCAGAAGGTCGGGGTCGGGAATCGCCTGCTCGTCGCGACCTGCACCTCGGAGCGCTGGAACCCGAGGGTGACGGTCACCCGACCGACCAGAAACCCGCGATGGGCCCCGGGGCGAGGACGCCTCGCCAGGTGGAACGACTCGCTCACCCGTTGCCCGGGCCAGCCGACCACCGCCGCCCGGCCCCGACTCACGATCGACACCGATCCCGATCCCGTCGTGGCCGTCCCCACCCGCTCGCCGCGCCGAAACGCGGTGAGGACCTGGACCCCGGCCATCGCCTCACGCGCCACCGACAGGGCGTCGACGCCGGCGCCGTCGACGACGTCGGTGCCGACCTGGTCGCCGAGTACCACCACGAGCACCTCGACCGGCAGGCCGTCGAAACCGTGGAGCAGCCCGAGGACGTCGCAACCGCCGGCGGCCGTCGTGAAGCCGGACTTCAGGCCGACGACACCGTTGGTACCGACCAACGGTGTGTAACTCGGAACCGTGCCGACCACCGGAAGGGTGACGCTCGACATGTCGACGATCTGGTCGAACAGGGGGCTCGAGACGTCCAGGGCGGCCACCGTGAGTTGGTCGACCGGCGTCGACACCGTCGAGGTGTCGTACCCGCTGGCGTCGGCGTAGCGGGTGTCGGTCATCCCGAGCGACGCGGCTGCCGCGTTCATCTTGGCCACGAAGGCGGGAACCGTCCCGGCATCGAACTCCGCCAACAGGTCGGCGAAGTTGTTCGCCGAGTGCACCAGCATCCCTTCGAGCAGCTGGTACTCGTCGAGCACCTCTCCTGCCTGCACCTCGATGTTGGTCTGTCCCGTCGCCACGTCCTCGTCGTAGGTCGCGACGTCTGCCGGGGTCACCGTGATCGAAGGACCGGGCTGCCCGGGGGCGAGCGGGTGATCGGTCAGGATCACGTGCGCCGTCATGAGCTTGGTGACGCTCGCGATGGGCACCGGGACCTCGGGACCGGACTCACCTGACACGCCGAGCTCGGGGATGCCGTAGGCGGCCTGGACCCCGGCGGGCCAGGTGATGGTGGGCACCGTCCCGGGGATCACCGCCGCCGCCGGGATCTTGGGGCGGACCGCGGCGAGCGGGTACCGCTGGCTGAGGCGCACGCCCACGACAGAGCCCGAGGCCGCCACGAGGGCGACGGCCGCCAGGATCACGGCGACGACCAGACGGCGCCGGGGACGGTGCTGGCGGTGCCGGGCCCTCCCCCCCCGTCGGAACCATCGACGGACCGGCCCCGGGGGCAGGGAGGTCGGTGCCCCAAGCTCGGGCTCGGCGACCGGTGTCTCGACCGGCGCACCTGCCTCGGCGGCCGGAGACGGTTCGGTTTGGGCGGCGAACGGGGGCCCCGACGCCCGCTCCCCCAGCGGCTCGGCGGGGACCGGGGCGGCGGCGACGCTTGGTTCGGTCTCCGGAGGACTCGTGGCGTCGGTCAATCCGCTCTGCTCGTCGGTCGGCGACGACGGAGCAAGCGGCGACCCGCTCCTCGTCCCCCGGCGGAATCGCACCTCTGTTACCTACTACGCCGAACGATCGTCCAACTCCTCGGGGGTCATGAGCACCGCCCGCGCCTTGGACCCCTCCGAGGGCCCGACCACGCCCCGGCGCTCGAGGAGGTCCATCAGGCGCCCGGCCCGGGCGAAGCCCACCCGCAGTTTGCGCTGGAGCATCGAGGTCGAGCCCAGCTGGGATCGAACCACGAGCTCCAGGGCGGCCCCGAGCAGCTCGTCGTCGTCGTCGGACCCGCCCATCCCCGACGGCCGTTCGGTCCCGTCCGAAATCGCCACCACCGGTTCGCGGACCCCGCCCTGGCGCCGCCAGTGCGCCACCGCCTCGCGGATCTCGTCCTCGGAGACCCAGGGTGCCTGCAGCCGCCTGGCGATGTTCGAGGACGCGGTGAGCAAGAGCATGTCGCCCCGGCCGATGAGGCGCTCCGCACCGGCCTGGTCGAGGATCACCCGGCTGTCGGCCAACGAGGACACCGCGAAGGCCATGCGGCTCGGGATGTTGGCCTTGATCACCCCGGTGATGACGTCGACCGAGGGACGCTGGGTGGCCAGCACCAGATGGATCCCGACCGCCCGGGCCATCTGCGCGACGCGCACCACCGATTCCTCGACGTCTCGCGCCGCCACCATCATGAGGTCGTTCAGCTCGTCCACGACGATTAGGATGAAGGGCAGCCGCTCGGGCTCCCCCGCCTCCTCGCCCTCGTCCTCGGGCTCGGACTCCTCGAAGGGGTCGTCGGTCTCATCGGGGTCACCGGAGCGATGGGCCCGTGCCCGGTCGGCCACCTCGGCCAGCCGGTGCCGCAGTTCAGCGGCCGAACCCGGCCTCGGCCCGATGTCACCGCGGTCGAAGGCCTCGTTGTAGCCGGTGATGTCGCGCATCCCATACTCGGCCAACAGCTCGTAGCGACGTTCCATCTCCCGCACCGCCCACGCCAGCGCGTTCGCCGCCTTCTTCGGATCGGTGACGACGCCGGTGAGGAGGTGGGGCAGCCCGTTGTAGTGCTCGAGCTCGACGCGCTTCGGGTCGACAAGGATGAGCCGGACCTGGTCGGGGGTCGAGCGGAACAGGACCGAGGTGATCAAGGAGTTGATGCACGAGGACTTGCCCGCCCCGGTCGCGCCGGAGATGAGCACGTGGGGCATCTCGGCGAGGTTCACCATCACCGGGCGCCCGGAGATGTCCCGGCCGAGAGCCACCTCGAGGGGGTGGCGGGCCCGGCGCGCCTCGTCGGTGCCGAGGAGGTCGCCCAGCACCACCAGTTGGCGCTGGGCGTTCGGGACCTCGACCCCGATGGCCGACTTCCCCGGGATCGGGGCGAGGATCCTGACGTCGGGCGATGCCATCGCGTAGGCGATGTCCCGGTGCAGGCTGGTCACCCGGGACACCTTCACCCCGGCGCCGAGCTCGAGCTCGAAGCGGGTCACGGTCGGCCCGACCGTGCGGTCGACCAGCCGGGTCATGACCCCGTGCGCGGCCAACGCCGCGATCAACGCCTCACCGGCCGCGTCCAGCTGTCGCTCGTCGTGGCGCTGCTCCCGGATCCGACGCAGGATGCTGAGCGGGGGCAGATGCCACTCCCCGGCAGCGGCCACCACCGCCGAGGTTCGGGCGCTTCGGCGTTGGCGCGGCGCCGCGACCGGCTCGGGCGCCGGTGGCTCGACCTCGGGCACCTCCTCGTCGACGGGCTCGTCCTCGGCGTCGAAGAGGAGCGCAGGGGCCGGCACGACGCTCAGGGCCGGGGCCGCGGGCCGCTCGCGTCGTTGCCTGAGTGAGCGGGCAAACCGGCCCATCGACGCGGCGAGTGCGCCCAACCGGGAGAAGAGCGTGTGCAAGGAGACGCCTGTGGCCAGCACCAGGGCGATGAGGAAGGCGGCGACGAAGATGACCGCGGCGCCGGCTGTCCCCGCCCCGCGCGCCAGAAAGTGGCCGACCACGGCGCCGACGAAGCCCCCGGACAACCGGAGCACGTCGGTCGGCACGCCGGGACCTGGCGAGCCACCGGCCAGATCGGCCAGACCGCAGGTGGAGGCCAGGCCGAGCGCCACCGCGATCCCCGCCCGCAACGGATCGGCCGACCGGCGTCCCACGATCACCGCCACCGCGACCGCCACGCCGACCGGCGGGATCAGGTACCGGATCCATCCGATGACCGCCGCCAGCCCGTGGTCGATGCCCGAACCCAGCGAGCCGGCGGCGTGCCCGTAGAGTGCTAGCGCCAGGAGGACCCCGAAAGCTGCCAGCCCGATCGCCCACAGATCGGCCGCGTGGTCGGCGAAGAAGGTGGTGTCCCAGATCGACGGCTTCGCCTGCGACTTGGTCGGTCGGCCCCGACCGGAGTCCCGAGCAGACCTCGAGTGGGACGCGCCTCGCCGGGAGCCGGTGGAACGCTTGGTCGTCACGCTCGGAGCACGCTACCGCCGTCGCCTCGACGATCGGGGGATACCGATTTGCCCTCCGACCTGGCCCGATGGTCGCCGCGAGCGGGGACCGATCCGTGCTTGTCAAGCGAACACATGTTCGCTACATTGCCCCGATGGGGTCAGGAGCGGACCGTCTGCGCTGGCGCCTCGCCGAAGACGAGGAAGCTGGTGCGCTGTTCCCCGACGAGCGCCGGACCACGCGCCACGTCGGCACCGGCGCCTTCCGCGGGCTCGAGTTCCTGCACGTGAACGCGCAGCGGATCGTCAATCGGGTCCCGGCAGGCGCCACCAGCCTCGGGTTCGACTACACCGTCAACCCCTACCGGGGGTGTTCGCACGCCTGCACCTACTGCTTCGCCCGGCCGACCCATGCGTACCTGGGCCTCGACATCGGCCGGGACTTCGAGCGCAAGATCGTCGTCAAGGTCAACGCGGTCGAGCGGTTGGAGGCCGAGCTCGCGTCGGCGAGGTGGGGCGGCGATTCGATCGCGCTCGGGACCAACACCGATCCCTACCAGGCGGCCGAGGGCAAGTACCACCTCACCCGGGGGATCGTCCGGGTCCTGAGCGAGGCCGAGAATCCCTTCAGCATCCTGACCAAGTCGACCCTGGTCCTGCGGGACCTGGACCTGCTGGTGGCGGCAGCGGGGCGGACCCGGGTGCGCCTCGACCTCTCGATCGGCACCTTGGACCGGGAGCTCTGGCGTTCGACCGAGCCCGGTACGCCACCGCCGCAGGGACGGCTCGAGGCGGTCCGGCGCCTGAACGAGGCCGGGGTGGCGTGCGGCGTCCTCGTGGCGCCGATCCTGCCGGGGCTCTCCGACTCGGCCGGACAGATCGAAGCGGTGGTCGACGCGGCGCTGGCCGCGGGCGCGGTCTCGGTCACCGGGGTCCCGCTACACCTGCGCGGCGCGATGAAGGAGCACTACCTCGGTTGGCTGGCCGATGCCCATCCAGACCTGGTGCCCGAGCACGAGCGACGCTTTGCCAACGGCGCCTACCAACCCAGGGCCGAGCGGGACCGGATCGCCCGGTTGATCGCCGCCAAGTGCCCACCGAGGGCGAGACCGGCCGTGACGGCCGACGTGCCGGGGGCCGCCACCGCCGCCCCGCCCGGCGGGGTTCCGGTCCAACTGCGCCTCGTCTCTTGAGGCCCGCCTCCTCGGACCCGGGCGGCCCTCCGAGCGACGGTTACCCGTTGGTACAGTTCGGGCCACGCGGTCTCGACCCCAAGGCGGTGTTCCATGAGCGAAGCGGCGGCCCCCTCTCCGGCGTCGGTGACCATCACCCCGGCCGACGCCTTTCCACCCAACGGCTCGCCGGGACCGGGGCCGAACGAGTGGATCGGGCTCCTGCACCGGGCGGCCAGCGAGACCCACGGGCTCGACGTGATCTACGACCTGCTCGACCTGGTGGCCGAGCGGTTCAGCCTCGACGACCTGACGGCGGTGGTGACCAACGAGACCCTCGGGCCCCAGGCGTTCCGCCTCGGACGCCGACCGATCGACGCCGAGGGCTTCGCGCTGGTCCGAGAGGGCATCGGGCTCATCGCGGCGCCCAACCGGGTCCCCCCCGGAGCCGAGCGCCTGGTGCTCGGCCTCATCGACGTGGCCCTCGCTACCCAACTGGCCCGACGGCACCTGGTGCGCGACCCGACGACCGGGCTCTTGTCGCGCCAGGTGTTCAACGAGGCCCTCCGAGCCGCCGCCGCCCAGAGCTCCCGCTACGGATGGACCTTCACCCTGCTCGTCCTCCAGATCGGGACGACGGAGGCTCCCCCGCCCGACGGCGAGATCCGCCGGCTCGGCCACGCCTTCGCCCGCGCCCTGCGCAGCGGTGACACCGGCGGCCGGCTCTACCGCGCCACGTTCAGCGCCCTGCTCCCCAACGCGACCGCCCAGTCGCTCCACGCGCTGGTCGAACGGTTCTGCGGAGAGTCCGGCGTGGGGGTCGCCGCCCTGCGCTTCGCCAGCGCGACCGCCCCCAACGACTCCGTCGACCCGGCCGAACTGTTCCGATTGGCCGGGACCCGCCTGCATGGCTGACAATCTTGCCGACCGATCGACGGAGGGGACGATGCACGAAGACCGCTCGGAGCTCGAGCTCGAGCTCCGCCTGCTCCCGGGCGTGGTCGACGTCGGCTTCGGCCCGGTCGAGCCGACCGGTCACGTCCCCATCAGCGTCGTGGCCCTCGACCCCGAGACCGACCTGGACCAGGTAGCCACCCGGGTGGCCCGGAGCTTCGGGGGCTCGGCCACCGTCGAGGTCCTCGATTTGTCGCCACCGAAGTCGGCCGCGCCGGGCCCGGTCGGCGCCCGACCGGGCCCGCACGCCTCCGACGAGCGGGTGGCACTGGTCGAGAGCGGCGTCGACCGGCGCAACGGCGAGGCCCGGGTCGTCCTGTCATGGCTGGGCCGCTCGGCCACCGGTTCGGCCGTCGCCGGGTCGCTGATCGGCCCGGCGAAGGCCACCCTGGCCGCGCTGGAGGGCCTCGGGGTCGCGCTCGACGCCGCGCTGGCCTCGGTCAGCTCCGGGCAGGGCTTGGAGAACCCCCCGGTCCGGGTCATCCTGCGCTCGGCCGACGACGACACCGAATTCGTCGGCATCGCCCAGGGCCGGAGCGAGCCCGAGTCGGCCTCGCGGGCGACGCTCGCCGCCTTCAATCGCTATATCGGGAGCCAACGGCCCCCGTCGCCCTGACCTCGAAAACCGATTTCGGCGACCGTTTCGCCAGGTCGAGGCGGACGACCCTGGAAAATCCCATCGATGTGATTTAACATCTGGGAACTCGAGGCGAATTGGCAGTCCGCGCTTCGATCCAGGGACGAAATCGCGAAGCGAGGGGACAGGCAATGAGCCAGGCCACGTTGTCGGATGTGGGCCAGCTGCTGGGAACGGGGTTCTTCGACGAGTCGACGGGGCTCACCTTCGAGTTCCACCACCCCCGGGCCCGCCCCGACGTCTGGGCGGAGTACCTGGACGGGGCCAGTGCTGCCTACGCCCGCTACGGGGTCGGCGAGGCGATCAACCGGGCCCGTCTGGGCGACGGCCACGGTGTGTCGGTGTTCGCCGTCGGGCGCCGGGGAGGTGGCGCGGTCCGGGCCGGCGTCCGTTTCCACGGCCCCTTGAACAGGATCGACGACTCCTCCTCGCTCGTCGAGATGGCCCAGTCCTCCGAACTCGAGCGGCTGCGGAACCAGGTCGCCCGGTTCATCCCCCACGGGGTGGTCGAGATCAAGGGGGCGTGGAGCTCGGTCAAGGGCTCCGGCCCCCACTCGATGTTCAAGTCCTTCAACCGCTGCGTCGTGTACACGCTGCACTGGCTTCGTTGCGAGTTCGCGATCGCCACCCTCGCCGAGGCGCACATCGAGCCGGTGGTGGAGGGCGGGGCCCACCTCGTGTCCACCGAGAGCGTGCCGTTCCCGAGCGAGCACTACCGAACGGTGCTCATGGGCTGGCGACGCTCTCGCCTCCTCGACACCACCGTGGCCGACCAGGTCCTCCTGGAGCGCCTGGAGCTGGGCCAGCTCTCCGGGCCACCCGCGCCGGGCCGGGAGTCGGCGGCGTCCCGGCTCGACGGGCAGTGGTGGCGACCGCTCGTGCTCGACTGCCGCTCCCGCGGGGACCGGGCGGTGGCGGAACGCCTCTTGTCCTCGGACGTCGCTGTCATCGATCGGCTCGAGGGCCAGCGGGCGGAGCTCGACGACCTCCGGCCGCCCCTCGACCCCGAGCTGGCGGCCGAGGCGCCGCGCTACGTCTACTACCCGTGGCGCCGCACCCTTCTCCGGATCGTCGGCCCGGCCGCCTTCGAGGTCCTGCGCCTGGACCGGAACCGCCACAAGATCACCGCCGCCGAGCAGGCCCGGTTGCGCGCCACGTCCGTCGGGGTGGTCGGGCTGAGCGTGGGCCATGCCATCGCCCACCTGCTGGCCATGGAGGGCCTCTGCGGCGAGCTCCGCCTGGCCGACATGGACCAGCTGGCGACGAGCAACCTGAACCGGATCCCGGCCAGCCTGCTCGACATCGGTCTCAACAAGACGGTGGCCGCCGCCCGGCGCATCGCCGAGATCGACCCCTACCTCAAGGTGTCGATCTGGCCCGAGGGGATGACCGAGGAGAACGTGACCTCCTTTCTCGACGGCCTGGACCTGGTAGTCGAGGAATGCGACTCGCTCGACATGAAGCTCCTCCTCCGAGAGGCGGCCCGGAAGCGACGGATCCCGGTCATCATGGAGACGAGCGACCGGGGCCTCCTCGACGTGGAGCGCTTCGACCGAGAGCCCGGGCGCGAGCCGTTCCACGGGCTCTTGGCCGGAATTGGCGCGAGCGACATCGCCGGGCTCTCGGCCCGGGACAAGGTGCCCTACGTGCTGCGGATCCTCGAGCCTGACCAGGTGTCGACCCGGGCCGCCGCCTCACTGGCCGAGGTGGGCAAGTCCCTTAGCACCTGGCCCCAGCTGGCCGGGGACGTCACCCTCGGGGCGGCCACGGTCGCGGCGGCCGTGCTCCGGCTGGTGCGCGACGGCGACCTCGCCTCGGGCCGGCTCCGGATCGACACCGACGCCCTCCTCGAGACGATCGCCGAGCCGGAGATCCCCGAGCGGGTGGAGCTCGTCGAGCCCGAGCGCGGCCTCCAAGAGGTGCCCTCGGACCCCATGGAGCTGGTCGCCTTCGCCGCCGGCCGCGCCCCCTCGGGCGGCAACGTCCAGCCCTGGCGCTTCGAGCTCACCGACGAGGCATTCGCGGTCTTCTTGGACCCGGCCAAGTCGGTGACCATGGACGTCGCCTACCGGGGAAGCTACGTGGCCATCGGCGCCTCGTTGTTCAACGCCCGGGTGGCCGCCGCCGCCGGGGGCCGACTGGGACCGCTCGAGCTGTTCCCCGACGCCCGGATGGACGGACCGGTCGGGGTCCTCCACTTCGGCCGGGGGACCGACCCCGATCTGGCCGCGCTGTTCGACGCGGTGCTCAACCGGACCACCAACCGCCGCAAGGGCACCCCAACCCCCATCCCGGCCCCGGTGCTCGGCGCGCTCCACGAGGCGGCGGTCGTGGGCGGCGGCGCGGTGCACGTCCTCACCGGCCGGGCCGAGCTCTCGGCCGCCGGCGACATCTTGGCCGAGTCGGACCGGATGCGGTTCCTCACCCCCGAGATCCACCATGAGATGACGCGCGAGCTGCGCTGGCCCGGGCGTGACACCCTCGAGACCGGCATCGACGTGCGCACGCTCGAGCTCGAACCGGCCGACCTGGCCGCCCTGTCCCTTTCCCGCCGCGGCGACGTCATGGCCCTTTTGGCCGACTGGGACGCGGGCCACGCGCTCGGCGACAACACCCGGGCCGCGATCGCCTCGTGCTCGGCCCTGGCCGCGGTGACCACCGAGGGATCGAGCCGGGAGGACTTCGTGCGGGCCGGCGAGACGGTGATGCGGGTCTGGCTGGCGGCCGAGGGGGCCGGGATGGCCGTCCACCCGGTCTCGCCCCTGTTCATCTACGCCCACGGCGAGGAGCACTTCCAGGCCCTGACGAAGGAGCCCTTCGGCCACCGGCTGGCGGTTCTCGCTGCACGGTTCCGGGAGCTCTTCGGCCTCCAACCGGGCGAGCAGCTGGGCCTGGTGCTCCGGCTGAGCCACGCCCCGGCGCCCACGGTCCGGAGCCGGCGGTTGCCGCTCGACGCCATCTTGAAGCGCGCCCCGGCGCCGGCACCCTCGGGCATCGGCTCGACCCGCTGAGCCCGTCGGCCGGCCGGCCGCCACCGGTCGGATCCGGATCGACCACTCCGCTCGGGGTTCGCCCAGCTCACCGGGGGTCGCCAAACCATGCCAGAGGTCGATGATCCACTTGCCGCGGTAACGGCGCTCGTAAGCTTTTCGGAGACCCGGCGTCGGCCGGGCCGTGAGCCCGATCTCGAATGACACGATGACCGAGACGCCCCCCAACCCGATCGAGCACCCCGACGACCCCTCGGCGCGCTTCGAGCCGGCTGACCCGCCGGTCATCATCGCCGGGCTGTCCCAGCTGCTGCCGTGGTCCAGGGCGATCGTCCTCGTCCCCTGGCGCCAGCACGCCCCGGTCGGTGCCGATGGCTGCCACTGGATCGTCGACGGCGTTGAGGACGCCGCGGTCCTCCCCATCGCCGAGGTCATGCGGGACCGGCTCGCAGCCGCCGGGCCCCTCGGCTACCTCGAGATGCCGACGTCCGAGCGGGACTGGACGGTCTGGGCCGAACCGGTCCGCATCGGACCCGGGCCGGCCGTCGGCGCGCTCGGGGTGGCCCGGGATGCCAGGGAGCGGTGGACCGACGGTGACATCTCGACGGTGCGGGTGTTCGCCGCTCTATGCGGTTCCGCCTGGGCCCGGGCCTCGGCCGAGTACCAGGGAAGCCTGGATGAGCTGGTCATCGGGGCGGCCAACCGCCTGATGACGGCCTCGTCCGCCACCTACACCGAGACCCTGACCGAGGTCTTAACCGTCCTCGCCGAGTTCCTCCGGGCCGACACCGCCTTCATCCGCAAGAACGACCTGGTGGCCGACGTGAGCGTGCTGGTGGCCGAGTACCCGCGCCGCCCGCTCAAGCCCGATCCCGACCCCTTGGCGGTGGTGCCCTTCGACTCGGACCCGGTGTTCGCCGCCCTGCGGGACCTCAAAGAACCGCTCATCGTGCGGACCTCGGAGAACCCCGACGAGTACAACGAGCGGGTGAAGGACGGCTCGGGGGTGACCGAGTTCTCCGGCGCGGCAGTCCCGTTACTCAAGGGCGACACCACCGATGGGGCCCTCGGTTTCATCCAGTTCTACGACGCCCAGTGGACCCAGCCCCAGGTCAACGCGCTCCAGGCGGTGGCCTCGATGCTCACCCAGCTCGACGCCCGCATCGACGCCGAGACCCGGCTCCAGCACCTGGCCCTCCACGACGACCTCACCGGCCTGCCCAACCGCCGCGCGCTGATCGAGGAGCTGGACCGGCGTCTGAGCGGCCGGGGCCCGACGGCCCTCTTGTTCTTGGACCTCGACCGGTTCAAGTACATGAACGACTACCTCGGGCACCTGGCCGGGGACCGGGTCATCGTCACCACGGCCGACCGGATCCGGATGTCGGTGCGGCCGGGGGACTTCACCGCCCGACTCGGCGGGGACGAGTTCGTGGTGGTGATGAGCGGGGCCGGCGGCGAGCTGGCCGCCATGGCCACGGCCAACCGCCTGCTCTCGTTGGTCTCAAAACCCCTCGAGGTGAGCTCCCAGCACGTCTCGCACACCGCCTCGGTCGGGATCGCCCTGGCCCAGCCGTCCGAGATGGGGGCGCTCGAGCTCCTGGGCAACGCCGACGTCGCGCTGTTCGCGGCCAAGACCCAGGGACGCAACCGGGCGGTCATCTTCGACGACGTGCTCCGGTTGGAGATCGACGAGCGCACCGACACCGAGATGATGCTGCGCGAGGCGCTGGCCAGCGGGGGCCTCCGGCTCTTCTACCAGCCCGAGATCGACATGACCACCGGCAAGATCCTCGGCGTCGAGGCCCTGGTGCGCTGCGAGCACCCCGAGCGCGGCATCGTCCCGGCCGGCCAGTTCATCGCGGTGGCCGAGGAGACCGGGCTCGTCGTCGACCTCGGGCGCTGGGTGCTCGAGGAGGCCTGCCGCCAGATGCAGGTCTGGCGGGACCGCTACCCGGGCCTGGACCTGCTCATGCGGGTCAACATGTCCCCCGCCCAGCTGTCCTCCCCCGGCATCACCGAGCACATCAGCCGGTGCCTGCGCCAGTCCAACCTGCTCGGCTCGGCGTTGTGCCTGGAGATCACCGAGCACGTGGTCATGCAGGACGTCGAGCGGGCCATCGCCATCCTCGACGACTTCCGCACCCTCGGGGTCCGCCTGGCCATGGACGACTTCGGCACCGGGTTCAGCTCGATGGCCCAGCTGAAGCGGATCCCCATCGACACGTTGAAGATCGACATGAGCTTCGTCATCGGCCTGGCCGACGAGCCTGCCGACCAGGCGATCGTCGAGGCGATCGTGCACCTCGGCGAGTCCTTCGGCCTCGACCTGGTGGCCGAGGGGGTGGAGAACGAGCGGGACATGGCCGAGCTCATCCGCCTCGGCTGCGTCCGGGGGCAGGGCTTCCTCCTCGCGAGGCCGATGCCGCCGGCCGACCTCGACCCGATCCTGTGGCGTGGCGGCATCGACCTGGCCAAGATCGGCTCCCCCTCGACCAACGGCTCGCGCTCGGGACGGAGCCTGTCGGCCTGAGCGGGCAGGCTTCTCAGACCGCCAGCACCACCGGGACGATCAGCGGCCGGCGCCGGGTCCGCTCGCTCACGAGGCCCCCCAAGGCCCGCCGGACCGCCCGGCCCAGGACCTCGACGTCCCGAGCGCCGTCGGCCATCGACTTGGCCAGCGCCTCGGCCACGACGCTGGCCGCCTCCTCTAAGAGGACCTCGGCCTCGGGGGCGTGCACCCATCCCCGGGTGATCACCCGCGGGGTCCCGACGAGGGTGGTGGCGTGGAGGTCCACGGTGGCCACGACCATGACCACCCCCTCGTCGGCCAGCATCCGGCGGTCCCGGAGCACCCCGTGGCCGACGTCGCCGACCGTGCCGTCGACGTAGAGGTAGCCGGCGGGGACCGAGCCGTCCCGACGCAACCCGCCCTCGTCGAGGACCACGGCGTCGCCGTCCTCGCACAGGAGGACCTGACCGGCCGGCACCCCCATGCGCCTCGCCAGATCGGCGTGGTGGACCAGGTGGCGGTACTCGCCGTGCACCGGGACGAAGGCCCTCGGGCGGGTCACCGAGAGCAGGGTGGCCAGCTCCCCCTGGCGGGCGTGCCCGCTCACGTGCACCGGCGCCTTGCCCGAGTGGACCACCTCGGCTCCCCGGCGGTGCAGCTCGTCGATCACCTTCCCGACCGACCACTCGTTCCCCGGGATCGGATGGGCGCTGATGATGACGACGTCGCCTCGTTCGATGTGGACCCGCTTGTTCTCCCCCGTGGCCATGAGCGAGAGGGCCGACATCGGCTCGCCCTGGGAGCCGGTCGAGACCAGGCAGACCTCGGAGGGGTCGAGGCTGCCGATGTCCTCGAGGTCGACCGCCGTGTCATCGTCGAGGGACAGGGTGCCGATGGAGCGGGCCAGCTCCACGTTGGCCACCATCGAGCGGCCGACGAAGGCCACCTTGCGCCCGGTCGCCCGGGCGGCGTCGGCGATCTGCTGGACCCGGTGGATGTGGCTGGCGAAGCAGGCCACGATGACCCGCTGGTCGGAGCGGGCCGCGAACAGCTGCCGCAGGGTCTCGCCGACCGAGGACTCCGAGGGGGTGAAACCGGGCTCCTCGGCGTTGGTCGAATCGGCGAGCAGGAGCCGGATCCCCGGATCCTCGGCCAGCGCTCCGAAGCGGGCCAGGTCGGTGCGGCGGCCGTCGACCGGCTGGAGGTCGAGCTTGAAGTCCCCCGAGTGGAGCACCACCCCCTGGGGGGTGTGGAAGGCGAGGGCGAAGGCGTCGGGCACCGAGTGGGTCACCGGAATGAACTCGACCTCGCAGGGCCCGATGCGCCGTCGCTCCCCGTCGGCCACCGCGACGAGGGTGGTCCGCTCGAGCAGCCCGGCCTCCCGGATGCGGTTGGAGGCCAGGCCGACGGTCAGCTCGGAGCCGTAGATGGGGACCGAGAGGTCGCGCAGCAAGAAGGCGAGACCCCCGGTGTGGTCCTCGTGCCCGTGGGTGAGAACGATCCCCTCGACCCGCTCCGCGTGCTCGACCAGGTACGAGAAGTCCGGCAGGACGAGATCGATGCCCGGCATGTCGGGCTCGGGGAACATGATCCCGCAGTCGATGACGAGGATCCGCCCGTCCACCTCCAAGCACGCGCAGTTGCGGCCGATCTCCCCCAAGCCGCCCAGGAACACCAGGCGCACCGGTGCGGCCCGCTTGGGTGTGGCGGCCGGGCGCGCCGGCGCGCGACGGTGGGCCGACTCGGGGCCACGGGCCCGTCGGGGGCGGGCAGGGGTCTTGGCCGGTTCCCCGCCCCGTCCGCGACGCTCAGCCAACCGTGGCGCCCAGCCGCTCGAGGACGCCACGGGCCGCCAGGTCGAGGGCGTCGGGGGCGGGGCCGAGCGGGTCCCGGCACTGGCCGACCGCGAGCCCGAGAGCCCGGCAGGCCGCCTTGGCCGGCAGGGGGTTCGGGAAGGCGTCGCTCGACTCGAAGGCGAAGCTCTCGAGCAGCCGGGCGAGCATCGTCTTCGAGACCACCAGGTCCCCCTTGGAAAACGCGGTGAGCATCTCGGCCATCTCCCGTCCCGCCCAGTGGGCGGCCACGCTCACGACTCCGACCGCCCCCACCGCTAACATCGGCAGGGCCAGGTCGTCGTCGCCGCAGTAGATCTCGAAGTTCGACGGGGTCAGCGCGTGCAGCCGGGCCGCCCGGGCCGGGTCCTTGGTCGAGTCCTTCACCGCCACGACCGTCTCGACCGAGGAGGCCAGCTCGACCATCGTCTCGAGGGCGACGGCCCGTCCGGTCCGCACCGGGATGTCGTAGATCATGACCGGCAGGTCGGTGGCGGCCGCCACCGCCTCAAAGTGCCGGCGCAACCCGGCCTGGGAGGGTCGGTTGTAGTAGGGGGTGACGACGAGGAGCCCGTCCACCCCGGCCTTGGCTGCCTTCCTGGCCAGCTCGACCGAGTGGAGCGTGTCGTTCGTTCCGGCCCCGGCCAGCACGGGCACCTCGACCGCCTCGGCCACCGCCCGCCACAGGGAGTACTTCTCCTTGTCGCTCAGCGTGGGGCCCTCGCCGGTGGTCCCCGAGACCACGAGGCCCCTCGTGCCGTGGTCGACCAACCAGCGGGCCAGGTGCTGAGCCTCGGCCAGCTCGAGGGCACCGGCCGGGTCGAAGGGGGTGACCATGGCCGTGAGCAATTCGCCGAAGCGCGCGTGGTGCCCCGCCGGTCCCATCGAACTCAGGGTACCAGCGGCGACCCCGGCCCCCCGGGCCGACCGGGGCCCGTGGTGCTCAGGACACCCGGCGGGCGGCCGGCGACCCGTCGGCGAAGGCGTCCTCGTCCTCGGTCGAGTCGGTCAGGTTCTCGAACGCGATGACCCCCATCTCGGTGAACCGCTGGCGCAGCCAGCCGTCGGCCGCGTCCAGGAGCCCGAGCTTGCGCAGGTTGGGCACGATCCTCGAGAACAAGAGGATCTGGAAGTCGTCCTGGTTCGGGTCCTCGCGCGAGGCGATGGTGAGCACGTCGTTCCACGGGACGCCCATGCGGTCCCACACCTCTTGGGACCGGAGCCGGTCGCGCATGCGCACGGCCGCCTCGAAGGCGAACTCCTGGCGCTCACGCAGCTCGGGCGCGGAGAGCTCCCCGTAGAGCTCCTGGAGGCTCAGTACCCCGAAGGCGACGTGGCGGGCCTCGTCGGCCATGACGTAGCGCAGCAGCTGCTTCAAGAGCGGCTCTTCTGAGATCTGGTGCATGAAGCCGAAGGCGGCCAGGGCCAGGCCCTCCACCATGATCTGCATGCCGAGGTAGGTCATGTCCCAGCGGGAGTCGGCGATGATGTCGTCGAGCAGGAGCCCGAGGTGGCCGTTCATCGGGTAGTGCCCGGACATCTTCTCGTCCAGGTAGCGGGAGAAGACCTCCACGTGACGGGCCTCGTCGACCACCTGGGTGGCCGCGTAGTACTTGGCGTCGATCCACGGCACGGTCTCGACGATCTTGGCCGTGCACAAAAGGGCGCCCTGCTCCCCGTGCATGAACTGGCTGAGGGTCCAGTTCTGGCTCTCGACGCCGAAGCGCACCCACTCCTTCTTGTCCCACTTCGCGAGCGAGGTGCCCTCGAGCATGGCGTCGCTCCACCCCATCTGCTCGGGGTTGGTGGCGAAGTTGGCCATGAGGGTCGCCTCCTGGTCGACCGGCGTGTCCCAGGGCAGGTCGGTCCGGGCGTTCCACTGCGCCGTCTTGGCCTTCTCGTAGAGCTTGTCCAGCTTCTCCAGCCGGCCCTTCTCGTAGTCCCAGGTGAACTCGGCATCGCAGTGGTCGGTGACGTTGTGGTGGCCGCTCTCGTCCTCGTGCCCGATGAAGGACAAGATGGCCTCGAGGTCGTTCACATCGGCGCGTCCGATGATCTCCTCAGTGCTGCGCATGGCATCGGGTGCGGGACCCGATCCGGTCGTCTCCATGGGTTCCTCCGTTGGCTTGGTCTCTTCGGTCAAGTCGATCCCCTCCCGGTGCTCACCGGCGCGCCGCCTCGGGGACCGGGGCCCGCAGGGCCAGGATCCCGGGCAGCACGAAGCGGCCCACCAGGCCGGCCACGTCGTCGCGGTCGGTGATCTCCACGGAGCCTCGGCCCGGAGCCGCCAGGTAGCTGAGGACGATGCGGGCCGCCCACTCGGCGGCCCGGGCCGCCTGGTCCGGCTCGAGCCAGCGGGCCAGGAACGGGGCGGCGAGCGTCGAGGCCACCGCCAGCACCCGTTCCATCCGGTCGAAGCACAGCTGCGAGAGGAGCACCCCGGGTTCGTGGGCCAAGAGGAACCCGATGGCCGCGTGCCCCCGCAGGCGGCGGGCGGCGCCCAGCATCCCGGCAACCAGGACCTCTTCTAGGTCCGAGGCTTCGCCCATGGCCACCGCCAGCTCGGAGAACAGGCGGGCCAGCTCGGTGTCGAGCGTGGCGGCGAAGATCGCGTCCCGCCCGCCAGGGAAGACCCGGTAGACGGTGGCCCGGGATAGGCCGGCCGCGGCGGCCACGTCCTCGAGGGTGGTCTTGGCCAGGCCCTGCCGGGCGAGGCAGGCCAACGTGGAGTCGACGATCCGGACCCGCTGGGAGGAGCGGTCGTCGGCTCCGAGGTGCCGGATGGCCGCCCGCGGCGCGCCGCCATCGGCGTCGTCGGCCGGCCAGGCCAGATCGGTGTCGCTCGAGGTCCCCGCAACCACAGACACGGCGCTGAAACGTTAGGGCGAAGAACGTTTCATTGTCAACGCGTCGCGGGGCCGGGGGCACCGCCCCGACCAGGGAGGACGACCAGGGAGGAACCACCAGTGCGCCGGGAGCAGCCGCTAGCTTGGTGTCTTTGATGGCACGCTTCCGCGCCAACCGGGCCGACGACGGCCGGTTCGAGTCGGCCCCCTCGGGCGCCGAGCGGGAGCGCGACGAGCTTCGCGCCCTGGCGGCCGAGGTGGCGGGGGGCGCCCCCGAGCCGCTCGGGGTCTACGCCTTCTCGACCGCCGAGCCCGGCGCGGCCCTCCCCCGCCGTCTCGAGGAGCGGGTGTTCGCCGAGACACTCGGGGACGGCGCCAGGGCCGTGCTCGCCGAGGAGTTCGCCCCCTACGACCACGCCACCGTCCTCCTGTGCGTGCTCGACCACCATCGCCGGCTCCCCGCGGCCATGGTGCGGCTCATCCTGCCGTCAAAGGTCGGGCTGAAGAGCCTCAACGACCTCGGCCCCACGTTCTCGGTGGGCCCCGAGGCCCTCTTCGAGGCTTGCGACTTCGACTACGACCCCAACCACACCTGGGACGTGGCCGGCATGGCCATCGCCCCCGAGTACCGGGCCGCCGCCTTCCAGGGGCTGGTGACCATGGCCCTGTGCCAGTCGATCTCGGTCCTCGGGGCAAAGCTGGCCTTCCCCTGGGCCCTCACCCTCGTGCACGTGCCGGTGCTGCGGATGCTCCAGTGGAAGCTGCACCGCCCGTTCCACGAGTTCGAGGGGGTCGAGCCCCACCCCTACCTCGACTCACCGGCCAGCCTCCCGGCGTGGATGCACCTGCGGGAGTGGCACCGGCAGCTCTTCGAGCGCGACCGCGTCCTCCACCGGATCATGACCGAGGGCACCGGGCTCGAGGCGGCCGTGCGGCCGCCGGACTGGGAGCGGGCGGCCGAGCTGGCCGCCGAGGTCAGCGCCCTGGCCGACCTGCGCCTCCATCTCCGGTGACCAGCCGGAGCCCCTGGCGGGGGGAGATAGCCCGCAGGGTCGGCACCACCTCGTCGCCGGGCACCGGGCGGGCGTAAAAGAACCCCTGGGCCAGCTCGCAGCCGAGCTCCCGCAGCACCCGCTCCTGGAGCTCGTGCTCGACCCCCTCGGCCACCGTCACGGCGTCGATGTCCCTCGCCATGGCCACGATCGCCGCGACCAAGGAGACCTCGGTCGAGTCCTCGCCCACCAGGCCCTCGATGAACCGGCGGTCGATCTTCACGTAGTCCACCGGGAACTGGCGGAGGTGGGCGAGGGACGAGTAGCCGTTGCCGAAGTCGTCGACGGCCAGGCGGACCCCGAGGTCGCGCAACCCGAGCACCAGGGCGACTCCCTCGGTCGGCTGCTCCATGAGGGTCGGCTCGGCCAGCTCGACGCACAGGGCGTCGGGGTCGAGACCGGTCTCGGCCAGGACCCGCCGGATCCGGGCGCTCAGGTTGTGGCTCTTCAGGTGCAGGGCCGAGACGTTGACCGAGACGAACAGCCCCTCGGCCCCGGGGAGCCGGCGCCACAGGGCGAGCCAGCGGGCGGATTCCCGGATCACCCAGTCCCCGATCTCGGTCAGGAGCCCCCCGGCCTCGGCGCACTCGATGAACACCGACGCCGGCACGAGCCCCCGGGTCGGGCGCTCCCAGCGCAGCAGAGCCTCCAGCCCGGCCACCGTCGGCTCGCCCTCCCGGAGGGTCACAATGGGCTGGAAGGCCAGGCGGAACTCCTCGCGCTCGATGGCCAGGCGCAGGTCGTGCTCGAGCGCCAGCCGGTCGGCGATCCGGTCCCGCATCGAGTCGTCGAAGAGCGTCACCATGTCGCGTCCGGACCCCTTGGCCTGGTACATGGCGGTGTCGGCGTCGCGCAGCAGGCTCTCGGCGTCCGCGGTGGGCTCGGCCCCCGACCCCACCGCCACGCCCACGCTGGCCGAGACCGACAGCTGGTCGCCGTAGAGGTCGAACGGGGCGGCCAGGGCCCGCTGGGCCAGCTCGGCCTCCCGCCGGGCGGCGAGGCCACCGCCCACCGGGTACACCACGACCACGAACTCGTCGCCCCCGACCCGAGCCACCACCCCCCGGCGCCCGAAGGTCCGGGTCAGGCGCTCCCCCACCTCGACGAGCAGCCGGTCCCCGGAGCTGTAGCTGTGGCCCTCGTTGACGAGCTTGAACCGGTCGAGGTCCAACAACACGACGGCCACGAGTTCGCCGGCCCGGGCCCCTTCGGCCAGGGCAGCCGAGATGGCCCGCTCGACCAGGGTCCGGTTCCCGAGCCCGGTGAGGGGGTCGTGGGCGACCTCGTGGGCCAGCTCGGCCTCGCGCAACGCGCTGGTGCGCACGGCGCGGCCCACCCGCCAGGCGGCCAGGCAGACGGTCAGCGCGCCGAAGACCCCGAGCACCACCCGCTCCTCCGCCGGACGCGGCGGGCCGGTGAGCCCGACGATCGCTAGCACGGCCGGCGCCAGCACCACCGCGACCAGCCGGTCCCTGACCCGGGCTGCGGCGGCCGGCGGTTGGAACCGCCCCCCGAAGAGGCGGCGCACCGTCGGGTGCAAAAAGGACCCCCCGAAGCACCCGGCGGCCAGGACGAACGCCGGGGCGAGCAGCCGGTGAGGCACCGGCCGGCCGACGTCGGCCGCGAGGTAGAGGCCGTCGGCCGCGGCGAGGAGGCCGGCCGCGGCGACGAGGCCCCGAGCCGCTCCGGCCCTGGGGGCCCGCGGCCGGATGCCGATCAGGGCCACGACCAGGGTGTAGACCCCGAGGGCGGCGGGGATCGGCAACGCGCCGCGCTCGAAGCTCAGGGCGTCGGTGCCGCTCACCGCCGGCGCCACCACCTCCACCCACCCCAGCGCGAAGGCGCTGAGGCCGGCGACCAGGCCCTCGAGGACCGTGTCGAGGTTGGCCCGGCCGTCGGGGTAGGGGGCGCGGGCGAGGACGGAGAAGGCGAAGGCCACGACCACCGAGCCGACCAGGACCACCACGTCCCCCCGAAGCGCCCGGCCCGGCCCGAGCACCCCCAGGCTGTGGTCGGCCAGCCGCAGGAAGCCCCCGGCCATGAGGAGGGCCACCCCGAGCAGGAGCACCTCGAAGGGCCCCCGCCGGGCGGGGGCGTTGGCACGCAGGCCGACCACCATGGCGCAGAGGCTCCCGAGGGCCACGGCCCCGAGGACGACCGCGGTTATCGGCCACGGCACCGGCAGGGCGACCAGCCCGGCGAGCGCACCGGAGAGGGCCACGAAGCCCACCGCCAGGGGTCGGGGGGCCAGGCGTCCGAGGGACAGGGGCGCGGGCGCGACCGGAGGAGCCATCGGCCGTCAATTATCGGGGTCGGGCCGGCGACCAGGTGGGATGGCTCACCCCGGGGGCAGGATCCCACCCAAGAGCTCGGCTCGGACCAGCCGGGCCACCTGCCCGGGGTCCTCGAGGTCCCAGCGCCCCGGGGCGGTCATGTACGAGAGGACCATCCGGGCCAAGAAGTCGGCGGCGGCGGCCACCTCCACTCCTGGAGCCAGTCGGTGCCGCTCGAGGTAGGGGGAGAGGAACGCCGCCACGAGGGCGATGGTCCCCTCGCTGCGGACAGTGAGGGCCGGCGTCAACAGCTCCGGCTCGGTCTTGAGGATCCGTTGGAGCACCTCGTGCTCGGCGATGGCCCGATGGGCGAAGGTGAGCCCGCGCTCGATCACCTCCTCCAGGGTGGCGGCGTCGCGCACCGCCTCGTAGAGACGGGCGAAGAAGCGGTCGTACTCCCAACCGACCACGGCCGCGACCAGCTCGTCGCGACCGCCGGGGAAGACCCGGTACAAGGTGGAGCGCGACAGGCCGGCCTCCCGGCTCACGTCCTCGACCGAGGTCTTCGACAACCCCCACCGGGCCACGCATGCGTAGGCGGCCTCGAGGATGCGCTCCTTCGTGTCGGCCGCCCGGGGGGTCGGCACCTTACTCAGCGGTCGAGCAGCGCGAGGAGCCCGATCGTGAGCCCCGGCCGCTCGGCCACCCGGCGCACGGCCAGGAGGACCCCGGGCATGAACGAGCGGCGGTCGAAGGAGTCGTGGCGGATGGTCAAGGTCTGGCCGGCGGCGCCGAAGATCACCTCTTCGTGGGCGACCACGCCGGGGAGCCGCAGGGCGTGGATCCGGATGCCCGCCGGGCCGTGCCCGCCCCGGGCCGCCTCCAGGTTCACCTCCACCGTGGGGTCGGGGGTGAACGGACCGGCGCCGGAGGCCTCCCGGGCGGCGGCGATGGTCTCGGCGGTGTGCAGGGCGGTGGCCGACGGGGCGTCGCGTTTGGCGTCGTGGTGGAGCTCGACGATCTCCACCGCGTCCATGACCGGGGCGGCCAGCTCGCAGAACCAGGTGAGCAGGGCCGCCCCCAGCGCGAAGTTCGGCGCGACGACGGCGTTGGCGCTCGAGGAGGTGAACAGCTTCTCGGCCCGGGCGAGGACGCTCGGCGGGATGCCGCTCGTGCCGACCACGGCGTGCACCCCGTGCTCCGCGTACCACTCCAGCCGGTCCTCGATCCCCGCGGCGGTGGTGAAGTCGACCGCCACGTCGACCCCGGCCGCCGCCAGCGCCTCGATCCCGTCGGCCACCGCCAAGGCCGGCGAGGGCCCGTCGACCAGCACGGAGAGGTCCTGGCCGGCCGCCGCCGGGTCGACCGCGCAGACAAGCTCCAGGTCGTCGGCTTCTTGCACCGCGGTGAGGACGGTGCGGCCCATCCGCCCCGCGGCCCCGACCACCCCCACCCTGCGCACCTCGCGACCCTAGTGGCCCGGGCGCGACCGGGACCGGGACCGTCGCCGCTCGACGAGGCGCCAGAGCAGCACCCCGAACAGCGCCGCCACACCGAGCGCCGTGGCCACCCCGCCCAAGGTGAGCCCCGAGGGCCAGTACACGAAGGTCAGCCTCCAGCGCCCGGCGGGGACCCGGACCCCCTGGATGAGGCCGACCTTGACCACCGGGAGCACCCGGGCCGGCCCCCCGCCGGCCGGAACCGCCCGCACACTCCAGCCCGGCAGGTAGGCCTCGGACCGGACCACGAGGGCTGCCCGGGGCGTGTCGACCTGGTCGGTCTCGCTCCCCCAGTCGGTGACCGAGACCTGACGGGCCACGGCCCCGGCGACCCCCCGCACCGCCACCTCGGGCCCGAGCCGGCGGGTCACGAACCGGCTGTAGCCGTCCCAGAACCCCCGCTGGTGCCAGCCGGCCTGGCCGAGTGCCGCTTGGAACGAGCCATCCAACTCGTAGCGGACCCCGCCGACGGTGGTGACGGTCGAGGCCTCGCTCCAGGTGCGCGCGCCGGGGCCGCCGACCACGATCGCCTGCGCCAGCGGAGCCCCGAGGAGACGGACGCTCCAGCCCTGCGGGTCGAAGGTGGCCACCTGGGGGACGGGGCGGGGCGAGCCTTTCGGCCCCAGGACTTCGAGCCTCGGGGCGGCGGCGGTCGGGTGCGCCGAAACGAGCTGCACGCGCTCGACCCTGCGGTCGCGGCCGAGATAGAAGGTCCGAGCGGTTTCGGTGCCCGGCGGGGCCGCCCCCGGGCACCGGGCCGGAGCCCGGGCCTGTTGGCCCGGGGCCAGGCGCCGCACCAGGGTGCCGGGCGCGACGAGCAGGGTGGCCAGCCGGAGCGGGACGAAGACGCCCCGGGCGAGCGCGCAGGGGTCCATCGAGCCCCGGAAGTGGGTCCCGGTGACCTGGTCGTAGTTCCCGCTCACGATCGAGCCGTAGCCCTGGACGCTGTCGAGCCCCGTGAGGCCGTTCATGTCGGGCTCCGAGATCGAGCTCAACAAGTCGATGTTCTCGCCCCCGACGATGGCGAAGCGCCCGGTGGTCCCGAGCACCCTGGCCCCCTCGGCGCGGGTGGGTTGGGCCTGGCCCCCGGCCTCGATGCCGGTCGAGCAGCTGAGGCAGAACAGGCCGAGGTCGGCCACGACCACGCCGACGAGGAGGCGCCGGGCCCGGGCCGGGGACCAGTGACGCCACGCCCACACCACCGCCAACGCCCCGACCGCCACCGTCGCCTGCGCCGCCATCCATGGTCGCCGGCCCGAGGGGTCGACCGGCTCGGCCCCGAGGGTGAGGAGCACCGTGACCGGGAACCACAGCATGGTGAGGGCCGCGGCCAGCCCGGCCAGCGGGAGGGCGGCGGGCAGGACCACCTCGCGCACGAAGCGCAGCGGCCGGGCGGTCCGTTCGCGCCACTCGCCGGCCAAGAAGAGCTCCAACCAGAAGCCGAACAGGACCGCCAGGGCCAGATCCACGATCCCGAGACTCCGGCTGTCGAGACGGACCTTGTTGTAGAAGGGGATCTGGGCGAAGAGGTGGCCGAGCGGGGTGAACGTGCCCCAGGCGAGAAGGAGCCCGAGGGGGGCGAGGAAGAGCCACGGCCGCCAGTCACGGGCCCGGGGGTCTGCACCCCGCCCGATCCCCCGGGCCAAGAGGACGACGAAGGCGGCCAGCGGGAGCAGCCCCATGTACCCGGTGACCTCGGGGAGGTTGTAGCCGATGGAGAAGGTGGGCTGGCCGAACGCGCCGTTGCCCCCGAAGAGATTGGGGACGAGGAGCAGGATCGTCCACGACGGCCGCAGCGAGCCCAGGCCGAAGAAGGCGTAGCTCTCGGTGGCCCGCTGGGAGGCGAGGATGAAGGACCGTCCGGGCAGGAGCTCCGACGCGCCGAGCGCCGCCGCCCACGCCGCCGCCACCACCACGTAGCCGAACAGCCGGACCCGCCGCGCCACGTCCACCCCGTCGCCGGGGTAGCTGCGCAGCAGGAGCCAGGCGGACAGGACCGAGCCGACGATCTCGGTCTCGGCCATGCTCCGGGGCTCGCCGGTCAACAGGTTGAGGCCCATCACCGCGGCGAGCAGCGCCACCCAGGGCCAGGGGGAGGACACCTGCGCCGGGCGGGTCCGGTACTCGGCGCTCGGCCCGGTGCCGAGCACCGCCCAGGACAGGCGGAGTTCGGCTAGGACCATGAGGGGCATCCAGCCCATCCCCTGGATGATCCCGAGGTGCACCAACTGGCCGGTCATGGCCCCGCCGAACTGGTAGGTGAGCGCGGCCAACCCGCAGGCCAGCGGGCGCAGCCGGTACTGGCGGAGCAGCGCGTACAGGCCGAGCCCGGCCGCCCAGTACACGGCGAGGAGGTTGAGCACCCAGGCGAGGACGCCGGGCAGGGCGGCGAACGCGAGGGTGCCCGGATAGAAGGAGCCGGCGTTCAGCCCGCCGAGCAGCGGGGAGCCCGACCAGATGGTCGGGTTCCACAGCGGGAGGTGGCCCTGGCGGAACAGCGACCCCGAGAGCACCCGGAGCGGAAAGTTCTGCAGCAGGTTGTCGTAGCTGATGGCCGGGTGCCCGACGGCCGCCGGGAGGCCGAAGACCACCACCGGCAGCACGACGAGGACGGCGACCGGCCAGGTGTCGGGGGACTCGCGCACCAGGCGAACCAGCCGGCGCGCCGTCGTGTCGGGCGAGCCGGCCGCCGCCACGGTCGTCGTCACCCGGTCGGGTCCTAGGACAGGTGGGCGGCCAGCCCGCCGAGCGCGCCCTCGAAGTCCGCCGGCTCGAACGGGCCCACCACGGCCAGGGTGCGGGGCTGCTCTGCGAGCACCCGGGCCACGCGACGGACGTCGTCCAGACTCACCGAGTCCACCCGTTCGAGGATCTCCTCCACCCGCTTCACCTCGCCCTGGAGCAGGAGGGCCGAACCGATCCGGCTCATCCGGGCCCCCGAGTCCTCGGTGGCGAGCAGGGCCTCGGCCCGGAGGTTGCCCTTGGCAACGGCCAGCTCCCGTTCTGAGACCCCGTCCGCCGCCAGCTGCTCGAGCTCGGCGGTGACGATGGTGAGGACCTCCTCGACGTGGCCGGGCGCCGTGCCCACCACCACGCACAGCGAACCGGCGTCGGCGAAGGCCACCCGCTCCGAGCCGATCGAGTAGGCGAGTCCCCGCTGCTCTCGCACCTTCTGGAACAGCCGCGAGGACATCCCGCCCCCGAGGACGTGGTTCAGGACCGAGAACGCCCAACGGTCGTCGTCGAACCTCGAGACGCACCGGGTCCCGAGGGTCAGGTGGGCCTGCTCGGTCGGCCGGGTGACCACCACCAGCGCTTCCCCCGCCTCCCCGGGCTCTCGGCGTTGCGGCGGGGCGCCGCCGGGGTTGCCGGCGAACCGGGCCTCGATTGCCGCGGCCACCTCGTCGTGATGGATCCGGCCGGCCACCGACACCACCATGTTCTCCGGCCGGTAGTGCGCTTCGAAGAACCCGCGCACGTCGTCGGTGGTGATGGCGGCGACGCTCTCGGCGGTGCCCAGCGCGTCCCGCCCCAGGGGATGGCCGGGGAACAACGCCCCGAGGCAGCGCTCGACGACCAGGTCGGCCGGTTCGTCGGCGTGCATGAGGATCTCGTCTTGGATCACCGTCCGCTCCGACTCGACGTCGGCCGGGCGCAGCGCCGGGTCCCACATGATCTGGCTCAGGATGTCGAGCCCGAGCGGGAGGTGTTCGGCCAGGAGGCGCACGAAGAAGGTGGTGTACTCCTTGGTCGTGTACGCGTTGCAG
>JAJYVS010000085.1 GCA_021791895.1 Actinomycetes bacterium
CGGAGCTCCAGCTCCTCGACCACCCGCGCCAGACTGGTGGGCAACGGTCGTGTTTTCATCAAAGCACCTATTACGTCACAATAATACGGAAGAGCGGTCTAAATGCAAACACAGCGGCCGGCTCAGATTGTCCGGAGCGCTGAGAGTGCCGTATGCCCCTGAAGGCGATCAGACTGTCGAGCGGCTCACGGTGCGAGATCGAGCGTCGTCGGACGGCCGTGAAACGTTGGCGCGTCGGCCCGTTGACTACGTGCTCGATTGCACGTGTTTGGCACGTTGCGGGACAGCCACGATGTCGAGGCCCAGCGCCGAGGCGAGCGAGACCACGGTCGACAGGGTCGGATTCGCATGGTGGCCGGAGAGCAGCCGGCGGACCGCCTCGGGTCGGACGCCGACCCGGCGGGCGAGCTCGGCCTTGCTCAGTCCGAGCGCGATGCGCTGGTCTTCGATTGACCACACGATCCGGTCGACGTCGTCGATACGACGACGAGCATCGTCGAAGGCGGTGGCGCAGTCGGGGTTCAGCCGACGGTCGGCGATGTACCGCTCCGCGCCGGTGCGTGGTTCTATCGGGCGCTCCCTCCTGCAGCCGAGCGTAACAAATATGTTCCGTTCCGAGCAGGCGCGATCCCCCGATCCATCGCTACTTCATCCCTGCAACTCGACAGAGCTGGGTGGACCCAGCAACACGCGGTCCCGAATACTGCCAGGTCAGCGTACTAGGACCCACCAGCTGGACCAACCCGGAGGCAACCACCCAGACAACGGGGGACACGAACCAGGTCCCGCGGGTGGTCATCGCGAAGTGGCTCCTGGGGTTGGCCTCCTGAGCATCAGTACCGGTTGCGTCCGGCCGTCAAGGGATATGGGATCTCCCCACTGGCGGCCATCTCCTCTCCCCAGGTGCGGCCACGAGAATTCCCCGCGCGTGGCCACCGCGGTCCCCGGCGACGGCGTCCGGCCGAAGGACCCCTGGGGAGCGGGGGTGAACGTCGCGCCGCCTCCTGCCGCGTAATCTGCCGGGAATGACGAGCGACGAAAATCCCGGCGATCCGGCACACTTGCCAGACTTCGAGGATCCACCCGTCGTCGAAGTGGCCTTGGGCGTCCAGTTCCGTCCCATCCCGCGGTTGCGACCGGTGGAGATGGCAAGCCTGCGTGAGCAATGGAGATCGGAATACCCGGTCGTCCTCGATCAACCTCCCCTTCCTCCCACCATCGAGCAGCCGACGTCGGGTCCGCGCACGACGCAGTTGGTGTTCGGCCCGGCGCTGCAGACCCGGCTCTGGTTCCTCAGCGAGGACCAGTCGTCCCTCGTGCAGATCCAGCACGACCGCCTGACCGTCAACTGGAGGAAGCTCGACGGGGTCCCTTACCCACGGTATCCAGCGGTCCGGGACATGTTCGACCGCAGCTTCGACGATGTCGAGGAGTTCGTCGCCGACCGCGGTTTCGGACCACTCGAGATCACCCAGGTCGAGGCCAACTACATCAATCGCATCGATGCTGCTGACGAAGGGCGGGGCCACCTGGAGGAGATCCTCCGGCACTGGAGTTCGCTCGCCGGCCATCACCTGGGTGACCCCGAAGAAGCTCGCGTCGCCATGGTCTTCCGAGTTCCGGAGATCGGGACGCCACCGGTCCGTCTCTACGTGGAATGCGCACCGGCGCAGCAGGTCGGACAGGCACCGGTGCTCCTGCTGACGTTGACGGTCAGGGGCGCACCGACGACCTCCGATCTGGGGTCAGCCCTAGGATTCATGGACAAGGCCCACGCTCACATCGTCCACAGCTTCGCCGAGCTGACGACGGACGCCATGCACGAGCACTGGAGGAGGAACCGTTGACGCAGTTGCTGGATCGGCCCATCGCACCAGGTGCGACCCTGTACCCGCAGGCAGGGCGCGACCGGGTCGATACCCAGGACGCCGAGGACTTCTACCTGCAACCAGGGCTATCGGTGCCGAAGCGGCAGATCTTCATTCAGCTCGGCGCCGCCCAGGGGAACCTGCGCTGGCTGGCCGACCACGTCCAGACCGAGGTCAACGCCATCCTCGCGCTCGGCGAGGGATGGGATGGCCACCGTGCGAGACCCATCACCGATGAGGCCGCGGGGACGACAATCGGTCTCGTCTTCGCGCTGTGCGACGACCTGTCCCTTCCTCCCCAGTTCTTTCCGCTCCCCGACGGGGGTGTCCAGATCGAGTGGCACGTCGGAGGAGAAGCAGTGGAAGTCGAGATCGATTGGTCGGGTGACGCCCACGCGCTCGTGACCGACGACTCTGGGGCGGTGATCGTCGACAGCGCGTTGGACCCGGCCGCCTCCGAATCTCTCCTTCCCGTTCAGGCGGTTGTTCGGCGGCTCTCGATCCGGGCTGCCAGCGGCCGGTAGCCCCGATGGGCGTCGACGTGCAGGGCGGTGGCGTATCCGACGATCCGTCGATCGATGATGACGATCGCCTGTACCGCAGGCTGTCCGACAACGGCCCGAACATGATCGCTGTCGATGTCCTCACCGGTGACCGCCGCCCGACGAGCGGGGCGTTTAAGCCCGACGATGACGGTGTTTCCGTCTACCGGGAGTCCCTCTTGCAGCAAGCCTCCCTCTCGGCGGCGGATGTCGTCCGGGCACCGCAGAACCTCGTCGTGGCCCTGCCGGTCGGAGCTGTCCGGTCGATCCGACCACTCGGTGTCCGTGACGACCCGTGGCCAACCAGGATCCCGGATGAGGATCATCCCCGGAACGCCGCCCATGCCCTCATCAACGGTTGGGACGGGCTCAGCACCTCGGAGCGGCGCAGGCGGCAGAAGGCGCTCGCCGAACTACCGTCACTCGAATTCATCTACCCGTGAGAAGGTCGGCGCCGTGAAGCTCGATGTCGACCACGAGGACGAGGACGCGTTCCGGGAAGCCCGCGGGGTACTGCTCGACCGGTTCGCCGTGTGGGCGAGCCGTACGATCGGCATCGGGGACGACGGGGCCGGTGAGCTCGCCGGCGATGTCGGCGTCGCACTGGACTGGAAGTGGAGCTACGCCGATGGCCGGCTGGCCACCTGGGTCCCCGGCGACGTGGCTGAATTCCTGTTGGAGTGGTGCCCTCGAAAGCTGAGCGTCACCCAGGCGGCCTGCATCTCGATCCCGCCGGCGCTGGGCGCCTTTCTGACCTTTCTCGACGACGAGGGACTGGCCGGGGTCGGTTCGTCACCGTCGGCCGAGCTCGTCGACCTGCTCGCGACCCTGACCGACGAGTTCGTGGCTGCCATGGGAGACCGGTCGAAGTTCGGCATGGCCAAGTCGTTGTTCGCCGCGGC
>JAJYVS010000046.1 GCA_021791895.1 Actinomycetes bacterium
CCTCGGCTTTTGGCGGCCACTGTCCTCTCCGAACGCACGGCGCCACGACGTGCGCCCTGCGGCGGCCCCGCCGGGCCTAAGGCGATCGCCTCACTCGCCGGTGACAGGAGGGAACCGGAGCGACCACTCCCCGACCGGTGTCCACGCCGCCCGCTGCCCGTCCCACGCCCAGGGACGTCGACAGATGAGGCCCTTGGCCGGGTGGGCGGGTGGGCGGCACCAGCCGATCTCGGCGTGAACCGGCTGTTCGGCCCGGGCGATGACCCCCCGGCACCCCCACGTCGGACAGGCCCATTCGTAGCGCTCGGCCCCCGGCGGCACCCGGCCACGGTACGGAGGGACCCGGGCCGTGCCTAGGGACCAAAGACCCGACTCCGGGGACGGGCTGAAGCCGGGGATTGCGGCGGCGGCATCAACGTACTTGGCTGCACCCCTTCGCCCTACAGCCGTGTAGTTGCATCGGAGATGAGCGTAATCTCGGCCTGCGGAACCTTCAGCAACTCCTTCGCGAGGCTCTCGAATCGCTCAAGAGACTCGTTGGCCTGGTGCTCAGACTCAAAATCAGATGCCACTAGTAGCCCCAGGCTGCCCAGTCGGTGGCATCAGTTGGTTGGCGAAGAAAACCGCTGGTCAAAGTCTTCTCTTGCGGTGACCGCAAGCATCTGGGCGTGTCGGTTCATTGTGACTGTGAACTCGTCAAAGGACCCTCGCTGCCCCAACACGATCGGCCAAACAGCGCGCCAGCGATGAACGACCCCAACCTCCGCGTTCCACTGGTGCCACTGATCTTCGGATACGTCGCTGGGACCGAACCTCAGGTCAACATCGGCTGGCGCTGCTGAAATGCTTTCGCCGCCCATGCCCCGCCTTGTGGATAGGTCTGGGTTCACAACTGCCCCAGTATCCTGGGCAAGCCATCGCATGATGAGAGTGGACTCAGTCCCAGGGTCAATGAGGGCGAAGACCTTCTCGCTCGTACCCTGCGGTCCAATAGGTCGAACTTCGACCAAGGGTCGAAGAACGGCACGCCCCCACCGCGTGGGCATAGCGGGGTCCTCCGAGAACTCAAAGACCCAAAGGAACTCTGCGATCACCGCTGGGGAGCCTCAGCCGAAGGCGACCGTCTCGGGCTCGTCCAGCCCAGGGGAGCGAATAATGCTCGCATCGGTGATGCCGCGCCTGCGCAGTTCCGCAACAAGCGCCGCGACAACTTGCGCGTGCAATGAGCGTGATCCTGGCAGCCTTGGCCGAGACCGGAGGCTGAGCCCGAGCGCGGGGTGTAGTGCCGCGTCAGCCCTGCCGGTCGCTATATCGATTCGATATAATCGAACGCGATGTTGGACGTGGCCCTCCTGGGCGTGCTCGAAGACGGCCCGCAGCACGGGTACGAGCTCCGGAAACTGCTGAAGAGCCGGTTCGGGAACCTGACCAACGTCTCGTTCGGGTCGATCTACCCCGCCCTGTCAAGGCTGGAGCGGGGCGGGGCGGTTGAAACGGTCGAGGGTGCGGCACCGGTCGCGCTCTCCCCGCCCACCGGGTCGCTCACCGGCGAACGGGCGGCCATGCGGGCCCGGCGCCGGACCGGGACCCGGGGGCGGCGCTCCCGCAAGGTGTACCGGATCACCCCGGCCGGGAGACAGCTGTTCCTGGCCATGCTGACCGACACCTCCCCCGACGACGCCCGCAGCTTCTTGCTGCGGCTCTCGCTGGCCCGCTACATGGACCCCGCCACCCGCCTCGCGTTGCTCGAGCGGCGGCGGGGCCAGTTGGCGCAACACCGCAGCGAACTCCCCGCCGACGACGAGCCGGGTCGTGACCCCTATGCCCAATCGGTGGCCGAGCACATTAAAGACGGGGTTGACCGGGACATCGCCTGGCTCGACCGTTTGATCGAGGCCGAACGCTCCCTCGGGGGCGCGGCCGGAAGCGACCGGCGACCGAGCCGCCGGTCCGCCTGAAGGGAGACACCATGACATCGGTCCGCGTGGCCATCGCCGGGGTCGGCAACTGCGCCAGTTCGCTCATCCAGGGCATCTCGTACTACAAGGACGCTGACCCTTCCGACCCGGTGCCCGGCCTCATGCACGTCGTGCTGGGCGGCTACCACGTCGGCGACCTCGAGCCGGTGGCCGCGTTCGACGTCGACGCCACCAAGGTCGGGGTCGACCTGGCCAAGGCCATGTTCGCCGGGCAGAACAACACCGTGCGCTTCGCCGAGGTCGGCGACCTCGGGGTGCGCGTCCAACGGGGCCCGACGTTCGACGGGCTCGGCCGGTACTACCGCGACGTGGTCGAAGAGTCCCCGGAGCCGGCGGTCGGCGTCGCCCAGGCCCTGCGCGACGCCGGGGCCGACGTCCTCGTCTCCTACCTGCCGGTGGGCTCCGAGGCGGCCCAGCGCCACTACGCCGAGGCCGCCCTCGATGCCGGTGTCGCGTTCGTCAACGCCATCCCGGTGTTCATCGCGTCGAACCCCGCCTGGGCCCGGCGCTTCGCCAACGCTGGCGTCCCGATCATCGGGGACGACATCAAGAGCCAGGTCGGTTCGACCATCGTCCACCGCATCCTCACCCGGCTCTTCGAGGACCGCGGCATGGTCCTCGACCGCACGTACCAGCTCAACGTGGGCGGCAACATGGACTTCCGCAACATGCTCGAACGGGACCGTCTCGAGTCCAAGAAGGTCTCGAAGACCCAGGCCGTGACCAGCCAGATCGAGCATGCGCCACTGCCCGCCGAGGACGTGCACATCGGCCCGTCGGACCATGTCCCCTGGCTGGCCGACCGCAAGTGGGCCTACATCCGGATGGAGGGGCGCAACTTCGGCGACGTGCCGCTGAACCTCGAGCTCAAGCTCGAGGTCTGGGACTCGCCCAACTCCGCCGGGGTGATCATCGACGCCCTCCGCTGCGCCAAGATCGCCCTCGACCGGGGGATCGGGGGTCCCCTCGTCGGTCCCTCCGCCTACTTCATGAAGTCGCCGCCCGTGCAGTACCGCGACGAGGAGGCCCGGGTCATGGTCGAGGACTTCGCCGCCGGCGGCGACCCCGGGGTGTGGCCGGCCGACTGAGGACCCTCAACCCTCGTCCTGCTCGGCCCACCAGGCGAGAAGCCGGCGGGTCGCCTCCTCCTCGCCGAGCGGACCTTCGTCGATTCGCAGCTCGAGGAGGAAGTCGAGGGCGCGGCCGATGCGGGGCCCAGGCGGGATCCCGAGCAACGCCATCACCTGGTTGCCGTCGAGGTCCGGCCGCATCGCGTCGAGCTCCTCGCGCGTGCGCAACTCGTCGATGCGCGCTTCGAGCTCGTCCATCCGGCGGCCGAGAGCCCGGGCCCTGGCCGCGTTGCGCGTCGTGCAGTCGCACCGGGTGAGCTCGTTCAGCCGCTCGAGGAGCGGCCCGGCGTCCCGGACGTAGCGGCGCACCGCCCGGTCCGTCCACCCGAGCGCGTAGGTGTGGAACCGCAGGTGGAGCTCGACCAACCGGGACACGGTCTCGACCTCCTCGTTCGGGTAGCGCAGGGCCTCCAGGCGCTCCCGGGTCATGCGGGCCCCCACCACCTCGTGGTGATGGAAGCTGACCGTCCCGCCGGGCCCGAAGGCCCGGGTCTTGGGCTTGCCCACGTCGTGGAAGAGCGCCGCCAGCCGCAAAAGGCGGTCCGGGGAGGTGCGGTCCACGACGGCCAGGGTGTGGGCCAGGACGTCTTTGTGCCGGTGGATGGGGTCCTGCTCGAGGGCCAGGGCCGGCAGCTCGGGGATGAACTCCTCGGCGAGCCCGGTCTCGACCACGAACCACAGCCCCGGGGACGGCCGCTCCAACGTGACGAGCCGGTCGAGCTCGCCCCGGATGCGCTCGGCCGAGACGATGGCCAGGCGGTGGTGGCCTGTCCGTACCGCCTCGAGCAGACTTGGGCCCGGCTTGAGGTCGTAGCCGGCGAAGAACCGGGCGGCCCGGAGCATGCGGAGCGGATCGTCCTCGAAGGAGACCTCCGGTCCGAGGGGGGTGCGGAGCACTCCGGACGCGAGGTCGCCCAGCCCGTCGAACGGGTCGATCAGCTCGAGGTCGGGGACCCGGAGGGCCATGGCGTTGACGGTGAAGTCCCGACGCGATAGGTCGGTCTCGATGTCGTCGTCGAAAGTCACGCTCGGCTTGCGCGACTCGGGACGGTAAGCCTCGGCCCGGTGGGTGGTGATCTCGTAGCGGCGGCCGCCCTTGGCACAGCCAATGGTGCCGAAGCGAGCCCCCTGGGTCCAGATGGCCTCGGCCCAGCCGCTGACCAGCGTCTCGATCTCGCCCGGCCGGGCGTCGGTCGTTAGGTCGATGTCGTGGTCGTCACCCGCTCCGGGCCCCGCGGCCCGCTCGAGCAGGGCGTCCCTCACCGAGCCCCCGACCAGGTACAACCGCTTCCCGGCACGCTCGAAGATGGCGGCGAGCTCCTCGGTCGCCTCGAGAAGATGGCGGAACCGCTCGGGCACGGGGGGCGGCACCGCTCCACGGTAGTGGACCCCGAAGCGGTGGTCGCGACCGGATAGCGTTGCTCGGTGGTATTGCGCAGCGCCCGATGCCTGAGCGCCGTGGCGGTGCTGTCGGTCGTCGTGACGCTCGGCGGGTGGGGGCCGGCTTCGGCCACAGCGGCGGCGCCCACCCCGTCGGTCGTCCTCGTGGCCCAGAGCGCCACCGTCACCCCCGCGGCACCCGGCGACCCGGCCGCGTTCCAGATCACCGTCCGGGCACCGGGAGCCCCGGCCGGCTCCGAGCTGGGCCTCGTCTTCTACGAGAAGCTCACCAGCCGCTCCGCCTTCGACCAGACCCTGTCGGGGCGGTCAGGCAACGTTATGCAGGAGGTGGCCCCGGAGCCGCTCACCTCGCTGCGCCCGGTCGCCTCGGGGCTGCAGCTGGCCGTCACCGTCGTGGCCGGGACGGCCGAGCCGAACGGGTCGACGACCGTCGGGCTGCGAGGGCACGGCGGCTGCGCCGTCGGAGCCGGGGACTGCTCGGGCGTCTACCCGGTCGGGGTCGAACTGTTGAGCCCCGAGGGCACGCTGCTCTCCCGCCTCACGACCTACCTTGTCTACGCCGAGGCCCGCAGTGCCCGACCCCTCGTGTTCTCCTGGGTGGTCCCGGTCGGCGCGCCGGTCCACATCCGCGCCGGCGGCACCCTGGCCGAGGCGATCCCATCCCTCGGCACCTCGCGGGTGAGGGACCTGGCCGCCTTGGCGCAGACCCTGGCCTCCAACCCCTCGGTCCAGGTCACGGTGGCGCCGAGCCTCTCGACCCTCCAGCGCCTGGAGGCCAGCCACACGACCGCGGCCCATTCGATCCTGAACGGGCTCCGGACCGTCGCCGGCAGCGGCCCGGGCCGGCTGCTGACCCAGCCCTACGTCCCGGTGAACCTGGCCTCGCTCGCCGCGGCCGGCATCCCCGCCGAGATCGAAGGGCAGACCCAGCCGGCGACCAACATCCTGGCCCCCATCGTGAGCGGCCTGCCGTCGGCCGATCAGCCCTCCCACGCCACCTGGGTGACCGACGGGCCGGTCACCCCGGCCATCGTCATGGGCCTGACCCAGGTCCGCTCCGAGAACCTGGTGCTCCCGGACACCGACCTCACGAGCGCCACCGAGGAGTACCACGCCAGCTGGTCCCAACCCTTCTCCCTCGATCTCGGGCACACCTCGGTCCGGTCCGCCGCCATCGACACCCATCTGTCGACCTACTTCACCGCCCTCCCCGCCGACCCGGTCCTGGCGGCCAACCAGTTGCTGGCCGAGCTGGCCATGATCCAGTCGGAGCTGCCCAACGCCCCGGACCCCCGCGGGGTGGTCGCGGTCCCGCCGGCGTCCTGGGACCCGAAGCCCCAGTTCGTCTCGGCGCTCGTAAACGGCCTGACCAACAACCCGGTCGTCTCAACCGCCACCCTGAACGGATTCTTCGCCTCGGTCCCCGCGGGCGGGAACCAAGCCGAGACCACCCGCCACCTGGCGTCGGGAACGAACAACCAGCGCATCGGCCGGGCCGAGGCGGCGGTGATCGTCCGGGCCCGGAGCCAGATCGACGCCTTCAGCTCCTCGATCCTCGGATCGCCGGGCGTGGCCAACCAGTTGGAGGACCTACTCCTCACTGCCGAGTCGAACCAGCTGCGCCAGCGGGCCCAGCTGGCCGGCCTGGCCGCCTTCGGGCGGTACCTCGCCCAAGAGCTCGGGTCGATCAAGGTCGTGACGAGCAGCGTGACCCTGACCGCCCAGACGGCGTCGATCCCGATCACGATCGACTCCAACGCCGACCTCCACCTCACCACGCTCTTGACCCTCTCCAGCCCCAAGCTCGTCTTCCCCGAGGGGTCGACGCGGACCGTGCGCGTCGACCACCCGACCAACTCGGTGCAGGTCGAGGTGCGGGCGCGAACGACCGGCGACCTTCCCCTCACGGTCACCTTGACCTCCCCGGGCGGGGCGCTCGTCATCGCCCACGACCGACTCACGGTCCGCTCCACCGCGACCTCCGTCGTCGGGATCGTCCTCACGCTGGTGGCGGCGGTGGTCCTTACCGGCTGGTGGGCCCGCACCCTATGGAAGGGCCGGCGGCGCCGGGCCCGGTCCGCCCACGGCACGAGCGCGTGAGCGGGACCGTCGACCGACCGGCCCCACTCCGGGGTCCGGTCGAATCCCAAGCTGGCGGGCTCCAGCGGGCGACCCTCGGCATGGCCGTCGGCACCGCGGTCTCCCGGCTGAGCGGGGTCGGGCGGATCCTCGTCCTCGCGTACGCGCTCGGGTTCCACCACCTGGCCGACGCCTACAACCTGGCCAACACCACCCCGAACATGCTCTACGACATCGTCTTGGGCGGGGTGCTCGCGGCCACCTTCATCCCGGTCTTCGTCGACCGCATGGCCACCCGGTCCCCGGCGGAGGCGTGGCGTGCCATCTCCTCGGTGATCACCCTGGCCCTCGTGGTGCTGACGGTGGCCACCATCGCGTTCTGGCTGCTCGCGCCGTTCGTCATCGACGCGTTCACCGCGTTCGGCCACCACGCCGTCCCGGCGGCCGTCCTGACCCAGGAGCGGGCGGTCGCCACCAACCTCTTGCGCTGGTTCGTGCCCCAGGTGTTCTTCTACGGCCTGATCAGCCTCGCCACGGCCCTCCTCAACGCACGGAGCCGGTTCGTGGTGCCCATGTGGGTGCCGATGGCCAACAACGTCGTGTGCATCGCCGTCTTGTTGTGGTTCCACCAGAGCGTCGGGAACCCGACGGTGCGAGGAGCCCTCGAGTCGGGTCACCAGCTGGTCCTCCTCGGGCTCGGCACCACGGTCGGTGTTGGCCTCCAGGCCCTCTTGCTCGTGCCGAGCTACGCCCGCGCCGGGCTCGGCCGGGTCCGGTTCCACTGGGACCCGACCCACGAGGCCGTGCGAACCGTCGTGCGGCTCGGCCTGTGGACCTTCGGGTTCGTGGTGGCCAACCAGGTCGCGCTCTACGTCGTCCTGGCACTGGCCGTCGGGGCCAGAGGGGACGGCCCGGTGTCCTCGTGGACGTACGCCTACGCCTTCATGCAGATGCCCTACGCGGTGGTGGCAGTCTCGGTCATGAGCGCGGTGACGCCCGACTTGTCCCGGTTTTGGGCACTGAAGGACCTCGGCGCGTTCCGGCGACGGTTCACCGGTGGGCTGCGCGCCGTGCTCTCGATCATCCTGCCGGCCGCGGTCGGCATGTTGATCTTGGCCAAGCCGGCGGTGGCACTGCTCCTCGGCCACGGCGCGGCCACCCCGGGGCAGACCGCCGACACCGGCGCGGCGCTCGCCATCCTCGCAGCCGGGCTCCCGGGCTTCTGCACCTTCCTCTACGTCGTGCGGGCCCTGCAAGCCATGCAGCGGACCAAGGTGGCCTTCTGGCTCTACCTGGTGGAGAACGTCATCAACGTGGTCTTGGCGATCGTGCTCGTCGGCCCGATGAGCGTCCGGGGTCTCGCCGTCTCGCTCTCGATCGCCTACAGCGTCGCCGCGGTGCTCGGCATCGCGGTCCTGCGGGCCTGGCTCGGGCACTTCGGTGGGCGACGGGCCTGGTCGCCGCTCAAGGGGTCGGGACTCTCCACCCTGGTGATGGGGGTCGTGGTCCTGGTGGCGTCAAACCTCTCGGGCGCCTCCCACGGGATCGGTCTCTTGGTCCGGGTCCTCGGCTCGGTGGCGGCGGGCACCCTCGCCTACCTCGCCACCGCGATGTTCATGGCCGGCCGGGACCGCCGGCGCCAGGTGCCGCCGTTGCGGCTGGGTCCGCCCCGTCGGTGGTGACAGACTGCTGCCCTGCCGAACGGGGAGGGGTCATGGCCGGGATACGGATCGTCACCGACAGCGCATGTGACCTGACCGACGCGTTGGCGCAACAACACGGGATCGTGATCGTCCCTTTGTCCATCCGCTTCGGCGACGAGGTCCTGGTGGATCGGCGCGACCTCGACGCGGCCGAGTTCTGGCGGCGTTGCGCCGCGAGCCCCACCCTGCCCGAGACCTCGGCTCCACCGCCCGGTGCCTTCCAGGAGGCCTACCAGACGGCCCGCGACGAGGGCTGCGACGCGGTGGTGTGCCTCACCATCTCGGCCGACCTGTCCTCGGGCACCCACCAGTCGGCCCAGACGGCGGCCCAGACGTTCTCGGACTACGACGTCCGGGTCGTCGACACCCGGAGCGTGACCATGGGCCAGGGCCTCGTCTGTTTGGCTGCCGCCGAGGCCGCGGCGGCCGGGGCGGGGGCCGACGAGATCGTCGCCCTCGCCGGCGACGTCGCGCGGCGGACACGCGTCTACGGGGCCATCGGGAGCCTCGAGCACCTCCAACGGGGCGGTCGCATCGGCGCCGCCCGGGCGATGCTCGGCTCCATGCTCTCAATCAAGCCGGTCATCCAGGTGACCGACGGCGTGGTGGCCGAGGAGTCCAAGCAAAGGACACGGTCCCGCAGCCTCGAGTACCTGGCCAACAAGATCCGCGACCAGGCCCCCCTCGAACGGCTGGCGGTCTGCGACGGTGCGTCGCCCGACCTCGACACCTTCCTCGAGCTCTTGGCCGGGATCGAGGTCACAGGGGGCGACGTCGTCGTGGTCGACCTCGGGGCGGTCGTGGGCACCCATGCCGGGCCCGGGACCGTCGGGGTCTGCGCCCAACTCCGCTCCTGACACCCTGACCAGCGCAGAGGGGTCGCGGGCCGCCGACTAGCCTTGCCCCCATGCTGCAAGGTTCCGACGCCACGCCCGGCATCCCCGCGCCCGTCGGACCCGCGCCCATGGGGGCGGAGTGGTCCGGCCGGGCCCTCGACGCGGTCGACCAGGTCCTCGACGTCGTCCACGACCGGGTCCTGCGGCCAGCGCTCCTTCTCGGGCGCTCGGTGGTCTTCGGCGTCGTGATCGCCGTAGTGGCCCTCGTCGTGCTGCTCCTCGTGGCCGTCGCCGTCGTCCGGCTCCTCGACGTCTATGCCTTCGGCAACCGGGTCTGGGCCTCCGACGCCCTGTTCGGCACCCTCTTGTGCCTCGGGGGGTTCGCGCTCTGGTCCAAGCGGAGCGCCCGAAGCTCGGCCGGTGACTGAGCCGTGCTGACGACCGGGTGCCGATGACCGAGCACCGAAAGGTCCTGATCGCCGGGTCCGGCCCCGCCGGACTCACCGCGGCCGTCTACACGGCCCGGGCCCAGCTCCAGCCGGTGGTGGTCGAGGGCGAGCCGTCCTCGACCAGCGACCAGCCGGGCGGCCAGCTGATGCTCACGACCGACGTGGAGAACTACCCCGGGTTCACCGAGGGCATCCTCGGACCCGAGTTGATGGGCGCGATGCGGGCCCAGGCGGCCCGCTTCGGAGCCGAGATCCACACCGCCAAGGTCACCCGGGTCGACCTGTCCCATCCCCCGTTCCCGGTGTGGGTCGGGGACGCCTCCGAACCCTCCTACGAGGTCGAGGCGTTGATCGTGGCCACCGGGGCCCGCTCCCTCATGCTCGGGGTCCCAGGCGAGGAACGGTTCCTGGCCCACGGGGTCTCCACCTGCGCGACCTGCGACGGGTTCTTCTTCCGGGGTCAGGACATCGCCGTAGTCGGTGGGGGGGACTCGGCCCTGGAGGAAGCGCTCTTCCTCACCCGGTTCGCCAGCTCGGTGACCCTCGTCCACCGACGCGACCAGCTCCGGGCGTCCAAGATCATGCAGGAGCGGGCGTTCGCCAACGAAACCATCAAGATCCGGTGGAACTCGAAGGTGACCGAGGTGCTCGGCGACACGAAGATGCACGGCCTCGCCCTCGTCGACACGGTGACCGGCCAGCACTCCGAACTGCCGGTCACCGGGTTGTTCGTGGCCATCGGCCACGAACCCAACACGGCGGTCGTCCGTGGCCAGCTCGAGCTGGACGACCAGGGCTACATCCAGACCCACGGCGGCTCCACCACCAGCGTCGAGGGGGTGTTCGCCTGCGGCGACGTCCAGGACCACGACTACCGCCAGGCGGTCACCGCCGCTGGGTCGGGCTGCATGGCGGCCATCGACGCCGAGCGCTACCTCGAGGCCCGGGGGTCCTAGATGGGGAACAACATGACCGCCGACGGCGTTGTCGCATCGAGCCGGGGTGCACCGGGCGCCCGGCCGGAACGGTCCGAGAGAGGGGATGACCGATGAGCGCGAAGATCGTGCAGCTCGACGACGCTACCTTTGACGAGCATGTCAAGGCATCCGACGTACCGGTCCTGGTCGACTTCTGGGCCGAGTGGTGCGGGCCGTGCAAGGTGATCGCCCCGATCCTCGAGGAGATCGCGCAGGAACAAGCCGGCAGGCTCTCGATCGCCAAGCTGAACGTGGACGACAGCTTGGACGTGACCCGCCGTTACGACGTGATGAGCATCCCGACCCTCCTTTTGTTCAAGGACGGGGAGCCCCACGCCCGCCTCGTGGGGGCCAAGCCGAAGGCCCAGCTCCTGAAGGAGATCTCGGCCTACCTGTAGCGGCCGGGTCCTCGCCCCTCCAAGAGGGGGCCCGGGGCCCGGCGGTGGTCGAGCTCCGGCAACGGCTCGGCCGGCTCGGCCTTACCACCGACGAGGACCCTCCGGCCCTCTTCGGGCCGGCCACCAGGGCGGCCGTAGAGGCCTTCCAGCACCGACGGGGGCTCCGGGTCGACGGCCGGTGCGGGACCCAGACCTGGGCCACCTTGCTCGAGGCGGGCTACCGCCTCGGCGACCGGGCCCTGCTCCGCTGGACCCCCATGCAGCGCGGTGACGACGTGGCCGAGCTCCAGCAGCGCCTCGGGGCGCTCGGCTTCGACAGCGGGCGGGTAGACGGGATCTTCGGCGACAACACCGCCGCCGGGGTGCGTGACTTCCAGCGCAACGTCGGCATCACCGCCGACGGCATCGTCGGGCCGGCGACGGTCGGCGAACTGCTCCGCATGCGGGCCCGACACCGTCGGACGGAGCTGGTCTCGAGCGTGCGGGCCCGAGAGCGGCTCCGCAACACCCCGCCGACGCTGGTCGGCCGGCACGTCGCGGTGGGCGAGCCCGGTGGGCTGGCCTCGGCCCTGTCGGCCTTCCGCAGCGCGTTGGTGGAGGCGGGAGCCCGGGTCACCGCCATGCACCATCCCGACGACTCCATCCAGGCCCGGGAGGCCAACGCCGGCCAGGCGGACCTGCTGGTCGGGCTGCGCCTCGACCCCGACGTCGCCGGCTGCGCCACCGCCTACTACGCCGGGTATCGCACCGAGTCCGAAGGCGGACGGCGCCTGGCCGAGCTAATCCAGGCCATGGTCCCCGTCGCCCTCGAGGTGGCCGACGGCGGATGCCGCGGCATGTCGGTCCCCTTGCTCCGGGAGACCCGGATGCCCGCGGTCCTGGTCGAGCTCGGACCGGCGGGGGTGATTGCCGACCGGAGCCGTCTTCTGGCCCTCACCCTGGCCGCGGCGGTCGAGGCCTGGGCCGAGTCGGCCTGGGAGTGACGTGGCTGTGACGGCCGCTCCCCCGGCCCGCCGATCCGGGAAACTAACCCTCGACCAGGTGAACGCTGTGACAATCCACAACATCATGCACAGGTTGTGGAAGAAGCTGAATGTCCAGTTGAACGCTGTGAACGCGGTGGGCGATCGACAAAAGCCCAGCTAGCCGGACTGTTGGCCCACCATCGTGCGGTAGATCCGCTCCAGGTCCTCCAGCGTTGCGAACTCGATCACCAGCCGGCCTTTCCTGTTCTTCAGGTCGACCTTCACTCTTGTGTTGAGGAACGCGGCCAAAAGCTCTTCGAGTTCGAGGAGCCCGGGCTCGGGCAGCGGACGCCTCGACGGCTGGCGGCTGGTAGTACCATCGGTATTACCAACCGCGGCGTTGGCCGCGTCGACCAGGTCCTGGGCCCGCCGCACCTCGTCCTCGACCGCCCGGACCGTCAGCCCCTCGCTAATGACCCGGGCCACCAAGGCTTCCTGCAGCACACGGTCGGGGGTCCCGAGCAGGGCCCGAGCGTGTCCTGCGCTGATGGTCGCGTCGGCCAGCGCGCGTTGCACCCCCGCCGGCAGCTGGAGCAGCCGCAAGGTGTTGGTCACCGCGGCCCGGCTCTTGCCCACCCGCTTGGCCACCTGCTCGTGGGTGAACGAAAAGTCGTCGATGAGCTGCTGGTAGGCGGCGGCCTCCTCCAGGGGGTTGAGGTCCTCGCGATGGAGGTTCTCGACCAGTGCCTGCTCGAGGCTCTGGGCGTCGCCGGCGTGGATCTGGGCCAGGACCGGGATGGTCTGGAGCCCCGCCCGCCGAGCCGCCCGCCAACGTCGTTCCCCGGCGATGAGCTCGTAGGCGTCCGGCTCCCCCGGCACCTCTTTTACCAGGACCGGTTGGAGGACGCCCAGCTCCCGGATCGAGGCGGCCAGCGAGGACATCGCTTCCTCGTCGAAGTAGGTCCGGGGCTGCCGGGCGTTGGGCCGAATGCTGCCGATGGGCACCTCCCGCAGGGCGGAGGCGGCGTGCCCCGGCACCTCGGTGGGGATCAGAGCACCGAGACCCTTACCCAGACCGCTTCGGCGCGCCATCGCTCACCTCCTTTGCCAGCTCCCGGTAGGCGACCGCCCCTCTCGAGCTGGGGTCGAACACCGTGATGGGCTGCCCGAAGGACGGCGCCTCGGACAGCCGGACCGTGCGTGGGATGATGCTCCGGCACACCACCTCTTTGAAGTGGGTCCGAACCTCGTCGGCGACCTCGATCGCCAACCTGGTCCGCGCGTCGAACATGGTCAGCACGATCGCGCTGATCTCGAGGCCGGCATTCAGGTTGGCCGCGACCAGCTGGACGTTGCGGATCAACTGGCTCAGGCCCTCCAGCGCGTAGTACTCGCACTGGATCGGCACCATGACCTCAGTGGCCGCCGCCAGGCCGTTCACCGTCAGCAGCCCGAGGGAAGGCGGGCAGTCAATGAGGACGAAGTCGAAGTCGTCGACCACCGTGTCGATCGCCCGCTTCAGCTTCAGCTCACGACTGAACGCGCTCACCAGCTCGATCTCCACCCCGGCGAGGTCGATGGTGGCCGGGGTCACGAACAGGTTCTGCACGTTGGTCGGCTCGATGCAGTCCTCGATCGGCGCGTCCCGCATGATTACGTCGTACATCGACGACTCGAAGTTCCGGGTGTCGATGCCGAGACCGCTCGTCGCATTCCCCTGAGGGTCGAGATCCACCACCAGCACCCGGTAGTCCAGCTCGGAGAGGGCCGCGCCCAGATTGACGGTGGTGGTGGTCTTCCCCACGCCGCCCTTCTGGTTCGCGATCGCCACCACCCTCGGCAGGGTCCGGGGGGCACGGGCCCCATTGGTTCCCCCGGGGAGCTCCCCCAGCCGCTCCATGGACATCTGCGCCCGCTCGGCGAAGGTCGTGGTGGCATCGACCCGGGCATGGGCCGGCCGCTGTGGTGTGCGAGGGGCAGGGGCCCCGACCGGTTCAGGTGTTGAGGCGTCCTCGGCCGGCTCCGTGACCTCGGTGTCCGGTGGTGCTTCGCCGGCGGACTCGACCGCCGATTCCTTGGGGTCGGCGGCGACCACCTCCTGTTCGACGAGCTCTTCAGCGACAGTGGCGACGACGCGGTCGTCCGCCGGTGCGAGCGACTCGGATGCCGTCGACGCGGGTGCCGTCGACTTGATCGAAGGTTCGACCGGAGGTTCGGTGGGCTCCGCCTCGGACGCCCCGTCAGTCCCTGAACCCGCTGCCTCCGGCTCCGGTTCGGGTTGAGGTGCGGACGGCACCGACTCGTCTAGCAGAGGGCTCGGCGAGAAACCCTCGGCCGTGCCGCCACTCGGCTCGGTGGACGTGGGGGCGGGCTCGGGTTCGCCTTCAGGTCGACGGTTCTCGAGGTTCCGCTCGATCGTGATCTCGCCGGAGGGCTGGTCCGGCAGATGCCGCCGACCCCGGTCTCGGCGCCAGAGCGGCATCAGGGCCTGATTTCAGCCAAAGGCTGCACCGCCACATCCTCGCCGCGCCGGACCCGAGCGTCAAGGCATTCCGTCGCTTTCCGGCTCTGTTTCACGTGAAACGCTCCGAAATCGGCGTCGCCCGACCCGTTTCACGTGAAACGCCGACGCCGTCAGAACAACGGCCGCTTCGCCGGGACCCCGACCCGACGGGGGTAGCGCTCGGGGCACACGGCCGTGGCACGCAGCACCGCAAACCGGAGCGCGGGATCGGGCAGTGTCACCCGGCACACACCCAGGAGCGCCAACCCGTCGTCGGGCCAACGACCCTCGACCTCACCGAGCGGTGGCTCCGATACCACCAGGAGGCCACCGACCGCGAGCAACGGGGCACCACACTCCGCCGTCACCGCCGGCGGTCCGAACGATCGCGCCACGACCACGGTCTGGCTCGCCCGCCAGCGGTGTGCTCGTCCCACCTCCTCGGCCCGACCCACCTCGACCTCCACCTGCGAACCGGCACCCAGGCATCCGACCGCCCACCGCAGGAACGCGGCGCGACGGGTTGAACCCTCAATCAAGGTGAACGAAGCGCCCGGCCAGACCGCAGCGAGGACGAGCCCCGGTAGGCCACCGCCGGAGCCGAGGTCGGCCACGCGGTCCTCGGCGTCGATCGGCCGTCCCCGCCCAAGCTCGACCGCCCGGGCGAACGCCATCGAGTGGCGCACGTGATCGACAACGGCACCCGTCCCGACCAAGCCTTCCTGCTGGGCCCGGGCCAGGATCTCGACCACCACCTCCGGCAGGTCCGGGCCGGTGGCCGGCACGCTCAGCTCGCCGGCGCGATCACCACGTGCCGGGCCGAGTCCTCACCCTCGGAGCGGGTGGACAGACCCTCGATCTCGGTGACCGTATCGTGGACGACCTTGCGGTCGGCGGGGGACATGGGCTCGAGGGCCCGCTCCGTCCCCGACTCGAGCACCTCTTCGGCGATCTGCCGGGTGAACCGCTGCAGCGCGGCGACCCGCCGCTGCCGGTACCCGGCGACGTCCACCACGATCCGATCGCTCCTGGACGGGAAGCGGTGCTGGACCACCGTGCGGGCCACGTCCTGCAGCGCCGCGAGAGTCGAACCTCGGGGTCCGACCAGCAGACCGAGCTCGTTCCCCTCGGCCGCGACCTCGATCACGTCCTCGTCCAGCAGCGTCGTCCTCACCGAGGCCTCGTATCCGTACGCCTCGAGCAACCCCTCCAGAAACTCTCGAGCGGCGGTGGCTTGCTCTTCGCGGGTCACCTCATCGGCCATCACGGCCTCCTTGTCCTGTCGGCCCGTTCCCTCGGGAGTCGGCCCGTCCCCATCGGTCGAAGATCGGACCTCTGTGCTGGCCCCCTGGCTTCCCCGACCTCGCCTCCGACGTCCCGACGACGCTGCAGCGAGGGCCTTCCCGTTCCCGTCGCGCCGCGGCGCCGGCTCCGACCCCTGCCCCCTGCCCGAGCTCCGCTTGCGGTCTCCGTCCTTCGCCGCCTGCCCGTTCGATCCCGCCGGCTTTCGCTGGCGACGCTGCCGCTTGGGTCGGGGACCGACCGGTCGCACCCGGGCCCGGACCCGTGCCTCGCCGCGGGTCCGGCCGAACAACCCGACCTTCGGCTCGGTCAGCACCACCAGCTCCGCGTCCTGCTCCGCGACCCCGAGCTGCTCGAGCGCCAGTCCTTTCGCCTCCTCGAGCGTCCGGCCCGAGATCTCGACCCACTCCACTCCCTAACGCGCCTTTCGCGGTCGCTTGCTCCGGGCCCGAGGGTGCGCCGGGGCAATCTTCTTGGTGGCACCATTGGTACTACCACGTGGCTTCCCGTTGGCCGTGCCCGTGCGCGGCGCCGCCGGTCGCGTCGTCGTACCGGATCCGTTCTCCTCGCTCCCCGATCCGAGCTCCGGTTTCTCCCCGGCCACCAGGCTCGGCGCGCCGGCCAGCCGCCCGAACCGTCGCTTCGCCCCGCCGATCGTCCGCTCAGCGCCGGGCATCTGCACCATCCCGGTCCGGAACATCACCTCTTGGGTCAGGATACGGATCAGCGTCGACACGATCATGTAAACGACGACCCCGGCCGGGATAATAAAGTAAATGTATGCAAAGAGAATCGGAGTAATCTTCTGAATTGTTTGCATCTGTTTGTTCGCGGCGGCCTGCTTGTTCCGCTGGTTCATCTGCCGCATCTGGAAATATTGAAGCCCGACCGCCAGCACGACCATGGCGAAATAGGGGATTCGCTGAGTCCCGCTCAGCCCGCTGCCGAAGGGCTTGTTGGCCAGGTCCACCCCGAACGAGACCATGATCCCATGCCCAGTCACCAGGGGATTGTGGGCCGTCAGGCTGTGGTAGAGGTTCTCGACTAGCGAATGGGTCGTCGCGCCGTGCGGCGGCTTCGGGATATACCGCGGTTGGACCAGCTGTTGACCGTTGACGGTCACGACATTGGTCAACCCTCTAATCGTGTCATACAAGATGATCAAAAAGGGCATCTGCAGGAACATCGGCAGACACCCACCGGCTGGATTGATGCCCTTTTCTTTGTAAAGCGCCATCAGCTCTTCGTTCAGCTTCTGGCGGTTTTCGGCTCCCTTGTACTTGGCCTGGAGCTTCTTGATCTCCGGCTGGAGCTCCGACATGGCGAGCATGGAACGCGTGCTCTTGATCGTGAGCGGCGTCAAAAGCACCATGATCACGACGGTGAGCAGGATGATCGCGATCGCGTAGTTCGGGATGATCCCGTAGATCAGAGCGAGCACCCAGCCGACGGCGTCGAAGAGAGGTTGGAAGATCCGACCGATGTCGTGGAACAGGGCGTTCTCGGCGATCATGATCGGGTCCGCCATCCTTCGGCCCGCACCGGGACCAGGTCGACCCCGTGCCGGCCGAACGGGTGGCAACGAAGGACCCGGCGGAAGGCGAGCCAGCCCCCCCGCCAGAACCCGTGGGTCTCGATCGCCTCCGCGGCGTAGGCGGAACATGACGGCCAGAACCGGCATGGCGACGGGTGCCCGGCACGGAGGCTTTGGTAGCCCGTGATCGCGGCCAGCGCAGCCCGCTGGCCGGGGGAGAATCGATCCGTCATCGGCGAGAACCCTTTGCGGCCGCGGACGTCATCGCCGAGCCTACTGCCCTCGACAGGTCGGCAAAGGCCAGGTCTGCAGCGGAACGATCCGCCGTCACGAGGTAGTACCCCGGAGGTGCACCGGCCTTGGCCACCGCGGCCCGAAGCCGCCGGCGCAGCCGGTTCCGCTGCACGGCGCCACCACATCGACGGCCAATTGCATATGCCACCTGGGGAAACTCCGCCCCGTCAGGCACCCAGTTGACCCGGAGCGGCCCCGCGGCGGCCCGGCCGGCGGGCCGTCGCAAGGCGACGAACGCCCTCCGTTGCCGGACGCGCCCGGCGGATCGTGTGGCCACCTCGCTCAGACCGACAGGCGACGCCGCTGCTTCAGCCGCCTGGCCCGGAGCACCGCCCGACCTCCCCGGCTGGCCATTCGCGCGCGGAACCCGTGGGTCTTCGCCCGCTTGCGGGTGTTGGGTTGGTACGTACGTTTCACGCCGATCGGCCTTTCCTGATCCCCGGGGCTCTCGCGCCCCACCGAGGGCTTCCGCTGTCGGCCGCGACTTGTGGGCCGCGTGCACAGCAGGTCGTCCTTGATGCTAGGCGCGATCGCCAGATCGCCACTAGTCGCTGCCGGCCCGACGGTGTACCTTCAAATGACCAGGTGGTTACCCGTGTTCCACACCTGTGGACCAGTTGTGGACGGTAGCACCTGGAGGGGTCCGGAGGCGCAGGTGGAAGAGAGCAATGGGCTGTGGACGCGCTGCACCGCGTCGCTTCGCGAGCAGGTCTCGGAGGCGACGTGGCAGATGTGGCTCTCGGGGGTCGAACCGGTCTCGGTGACCGATTCCGGCCACGAAGGGGTACTCGTGCTCGCGGTCCCGAACCAGGCGGTGCGGGACCGGCTCGAAAGCCGCTTCGTCCCACTCATCGAAGGCACGTTGGCCTCCTTGGCCGGTCAGACCGTCAAAGTCAGGCTCCAGGTTCT
>JAJYVS010000086.1 GCA_021791895.1 Actinomycetes bacterium
GCAGGACGTCCAACGGGGCCGGACGGCCGAGCAGGAAGCCCTGGGCCTCGTCGCAGTTGGCCACCTTCAGCTGCTCGAGCTCGGCCTCGGTCTCCACCCCCTCGGCCACCACCTCCAAGCCGAGCTTGTGGGCCAACTCGACCATGGCCGACACGATGGAGACGTCCTGGGCGGTGCCCAGGCCGGCGATGAAGCTGCGGTCCACCTTGAGGGCGTGCACCGGCAGCTTGGTCAGGTAGGCGAGCGAGGAGTACCCGATCCCGAAGTCGTCGATGGCCAGGCGCACCCCGATGCGCTGGAGGTCCTCTAAGACCTCGTGGCCGATGGAACCCTCGGTCACGATGACCGACTCGGTGATCTCCATCGACAATGCCGAGGCCGGCAGCCCGGTGGCCTCCAGGACGGCCTGGACGTCGTGGATGAAGCCGGGGTCCTCCAACTGGCGGCCCGAGACGTTGACCGCCACGCCGATCCGCTCGTAGCCCTCGGCCCGCCAGGCAGCGCACTGGGTGGCGGCCTCGGTAAGCACCCAGCGGCCGATGTCGACGATGAGCCCGGTCTCCTCGGCCAGCGGGATGAACTCGGTGGGGGCCACGATCCCCAAGCTCGGATGGGCCCAGCGCAACAGGGCCTCCATGGCCACCACGCCCCCGGAGGCCAGGTCCTTCACCGGTTGGTAGTGCAGGACCAGCTCGCCTCGATCGACCGCCCGGTGCATCCCGTTGATGAGCTCGGCCCGCCTCGTGGTCCGTTCGTCGAAGTCGGGGTGGTAGAGCTCCCAGCGGGACCGGCCCCGTTGCTTGGCCATGTACATGGCCGAGTCGGCCCGGGCCACCAGCACGTGGGGGTCGTCGCCGGGTCGGACGAAGGCGATCCCGATCGAGGCCGAGGTGAACAGCTCGGTCCCGGTCGAGGAGAACGGCTCGGCCACCGTGGCGCAGACCCGCTCGGCGATCGCCACCGCCTCCTTCTGGACGTCGTAGAGGTTCTCGCACAGCACGACGAACTCGTCCCCGCCCAAACGGGCCACGGTGTCGGCCGGGCGTAGGACCTCGCGCAGGCGACGGGCCACCCCGATGAGCAGCTGGTCCCCCGCCGCGTGGCCGGCGATGTCGTTCACCGACTTGAACCGGTCGATGTCGATGAACAGGACCGCCGAGTGGATGGAGCGCCGGGCGGCGACCTCGATCGAGGTGGCCAGGCGCTCCAAGAAGAGCACCCGGTTGGGCAGGCCGGTCAACGCGTCGTGCAGGGCCTGGTGGCTCAAGCGGTTCTGCTCCTCTTCGAGCTGGCTCTGGAGGAGGGCGGAGTACTCGTCGCAACGCCGGGCCACTTGCACCAGGGCGGCGTCGGTGCCGATGCGGGTGGCGTGCTCGGCCATCGCCAACGCCTCGATGTCGGTGCCCAGGCGCTCGGCCTCCTCGGCGAGGACCTCGACGAGCGAGTCGCGCCAATAGAGGTAGGTCTTCAGCATGTCGGCCAGGGTCGAGGAGCGGTTGGCGATGTACCAGCCGGCGCTGGCGGTCGACCCTGAATCGGCGCCGGTGTCGCCGGAGATGAGGTACTGACAGACGCGTCTCGTCCCCTCCTCGCCGAACCGGTAGACGTCGAGTCGGAGGGATTCGTCGTCGTTCGAGGACGAGCGCCTCCCGAGCTCCCAGCGTTCGGCGACGATCTGGGCCACGTCATCGGCCCGGGCCAGAACAGCCAGCCCGAGGGCCCCGGCGGTGCGGGTCGGGGTGGTGGTCGCCCCGTCGGTCGACGCAGGGTGTTCGAAGAACCGATCCCTAGCCATGGTCCCGGGCACCTCCACGAAGGACCTCGCCCGACCTCCCTGCCGCGTGCACCGACACCTGGACCAAGACCTGATCGATCATCAGAGGAAACCTCGTTGTACCAGACGACGGTCCCGAGCACGCGGCATTCTCGCTCCATCGGTTGCTCGGCGGTCAGCAGTCGGCGGGGAGGTGACACGGCTTGTGTCCTGGACCGAGCCTCTGGCCGTTCCCGCGACCGGGTGGTGGTGTCCACAACGGTCCTGGTCAGGGCGGCGGGACTGGCCGTTCGCTCCGCGCGCGGTCGCCGCCAGTCCCCGAGGGGCGGGGCGCTCAGTCCCCTTCGAGGTCGCGGGTCATGGCCCGGGCCAGGTAGGGGCGCCCGGGTCCGCCCGTCGTCGGTGAAGCCCGTCCGCCGGTACAGGTCGATCGCCGCCAGGTTCTCCTCGAGCACCTCGAGCACTGCCCGTTTGCCCCCTGGTCGCGACCCCAGTCCAAGGCCGCCTCGGCCAGGGCGTCCCCCACGCCCTGGCCCCGGGCTCCGGTGGCCAGGTAGGTCGCGAAGAACTCGATCTCACTGCGGTCGGGGCCGGCGCCGCCGACCACGCCCACCGGCCACCCGTCGAGGTCGACTACCAAGGTCAGCGGGACGTCGTCGAGCCAGGTCCGCCAGTGCTCCTCGGTGCGCCGGTCCCGCTCCATTCCTCTAGGGTCGAGCGGAAGGCGGAGGGGGCCTCTGCCGGGCCGGCCAGACGAAGGACCCGCCACTCCTGCCAGTCATCCGGGCCGACTTTTCGCACGACGATCATCTCGGTCCCCAACGATCATGCCCCAACGAGCCCTCGAGGTGGCTCCGGGATCAACGGGTGTTCGGGACCTTGGCCTCTGGGAGCCGATCCTCAGCGCCCGTAGGGTCGGAGACGGAGATCGCCGGGCCGGGAGGTGGCGTGTGGGCGACCCGGGCGCAGATACCACGACGGAGCCGGCCTCCGTCGTCGGACACTCAGTACGGGACCGGGCCCGCAATCGGCTCCAGCTGAAGCGGGACTTCGGATCGCATCTGAGCGCCTACGTCGTGGTCAACGCGGGGCTGGTCGTCGTGTGGGCCTGCACCGGGCACGGATACCTCTGGCCCGGCTGGGTGCTCGGTGGCTGGGGGGTCCTCTTGGTCCTCCACGCCCGCGACACCTTCTGGCGCCGGCCGATCTCCGAGCACGAGATCAACGAGGAGATCGAACGCCGACGTCACGACGCCGGCGGACGCTGAGGCGGACCCCCCGAGCGTCCCCGGGGCCGGCGCGCGCCGTCCTTCGCGTTCAGTCTGCGCGCTCGACGAGACTACGAGCGACCAACCGGTCGGGGCCGAGCACCCCCCGCTCCCGCAGGACGTCCAACGGGGCCGGACGGCCGAGCAGGAAGCCCTGGGCCTCGTCGCAGTTGGCCACCTTCAGCTGCTCGAGCTCGGCCTCGGTCTCCACCCCCTCGGCCACCACCTCCAAGCCGAGCTT
>JAJYVS010000087.1 GCA_021791895.1 Actinomycetes bacterium
GTCTCGCGGACCAGGTCCGGGTCCAGCTCGGCGAGCGTCGGCGGCCACGACGTGTCGAACAGCAGGTGCAGCCCGGAGAGCTCGGCCGCCGACTCCTCCAATCGGTGGTAGCCGCCGAAGTGGCACGCGACGAGGGTGAGCTTCGGGAAGGTGCGCGCCACCCTGGCCGCCATGGCCGGCGTGCACGACGAGCCGTCGGCTCCGCCCCCGTCGCCGAGGTGGACGATGACGCAGAACTCGCCTTCGAGCGCGGCGAGCGTCTCCATCAGGCGGGGGTCGTCCAGGCGGTAGCCCTGGAAGATCGGGTGGAGCTTGACCCCCTGCACCTGGTTGTCGCGCAGATGGGCCAGGTTCGCCTCCGGGCCGGCGTCGGGATGGACCGACCCGAACGGGATGAAGCGGGAACGGTCGATGGAGCCGACGAACCGGTTGGCCGGCCCGAGCTGCGCCGCGGTGTTGGCCACGGCCAGGCAGACGGAGCGGTCGATCCCCGCCGCGTCCTGTGCTGCCGCGAGACCGGACACCGTCCCGTCGCCGAAGAGCTGCATGCCCGGGATGTTCCCCCCCAGCGCCTTGGGGGCGATCGTGTCCGGCCAGACGTGGTTGTGGAAGTCGATGATCATGGTGGGCTCCTAGAGCTTGGACGACTCGCCGCCGTCGATGACGTAGGTCGCTCCGGTCACGAAGTCCGACAGGGGGGACGCCAGGTAGCACGCCAGCGCCCCGATCTCTCCGACCGTTCCCATCCGGCCGGCGGGGATCTTCCGCAACCGACGGGTCAGCACCTCGGGTGCGTCGAGGACCGCCCGCTGGGCGTCGGTAGCGAACGCACCGGGTGCGATGGCGTTGACCTGGATATTGCGGGAAGCCCACTCGCCGGACAGGGCCTCGGTGAACCGCAGCAACGCCCCTTTCGACGCCGAGTACGCGGCCAGGGTGGGCTTCCCCCGGAGGCCGGAGGTCGACGCCATGTGGACGACCTTGCCCCGACCCTGGTCGAAGAAGACCGGTCCGGCGGCCCGGGCGAGCGCCACCGGGGCCAGGAGGTTGACGGCGAGGACGCGCTCCCACTCGTGCTCGGGCATGTCGACGAAGGCGGCGGCCGGTGCGATGCCGGCATTGCTCACCACCACGTCCACGCCACCGAACCGGCGGAGCGCCACGTCGACCAGCCCGGCCACCTGTGCGGTGTCGCTCACGTCGCACCTCGCGGCGTGCACGGCTCCCGGGCTCGCGGCGGCGAGCGCCTCGAGCTCGTCGCTGCTGCGTGCGGCGGCCACGACCCGCATCCCCTCGTCGACGAACGCCCGGACGACGGCGGCGCCGAGCCCGCGGCTCGCACCGGTCACGATCGCCACCCGGCCGGTCAACCCGAAGTCCATGTCAGGCGACCTCCTCGGCGAGCTGACGGGCGATGCCCAGGCTGATCACCTCGGAGGCGCCCTCGTAGATCCGCATGGCCCGCGCCTGGCGGTAGCAGCGCTCGATGCGGGACTCGTGGACCAGTCCCCAGCGGCCCATGACCTGGACGCAACGGTCGACCACCCTCGAGCACGCCTCGGTCGCCGCCAGCTTCGCCAGCGACGAGTGCTCGAGGTGGGCCCGGGGATCCTCCCCGGCCAGCCGGGCCGCGGCGTGGGTGAGGAGCCGGGTCGACGCCACGTCGGCCCAGGAGGTGGCGAGCAGGCCGGCGACCGGCCCCAACCGCACCAGCGGCCGGTTGAACTGCTCGCGCGAGCGGGCGTGGCGCGTGGCCTCCTCCAGCGCCCGTTGGGCCAGGCCCACCGCTGCCCCGGCGACGGAGATCCGGAAGACGGCCAGCGTGGCCAGCACCGGACCGAGCCCCTTCCCGGGTTGGCCGATCCGGTGCCCGGCGGGGACGATGACGTGGTCGAAGTGCACGTCGCCCAGCACATGGGGGGCGATCAGCTCGGGGGCGGGGGACGTCGACACCCCCGGCAGGTCCGCCGGTACCAGAAACGCCGACAGCCCGCCGGCGCCCTCGGCCGGCCCGCTTTCCTCCTTGGCCAGCACGGTGTAGAAGCCGGCCTCGCCCGCGTTCGAGATGAACGACTTCCGTCCGTCGATGACGACGGCATCGCCGTCCCGGCGCGCCGTCGTGCGCAGTCCCTTGAGGTCCGACCCGGCCTCCGGCTCCGTCAACGCGAGCGCGGCGAGCACCTCCCCGGTCGCCACCCGCGGCAACCATGCCTCCTGCAGCTCCCGGCTCCCCGCCGTGGCCAGCGCGAAGCTGCCGATCCCCTGGAGGGCGAAGAGCGAGTCCGCGTGCGAGCACACCGACATCAGCTGCTCGCGGATGAGACAGACGGCGAACGGGTCGACCTGCTCCGACGCGCCACCGAACGCGCCGGGGACGGTGTGGCGGATCAGGCCGCTCCGGCGCAGGGCGGTCAGGACCCCGTGATGGACGTCGTTGCTGGCGTCCGCTTCGGCGGCGACGGGCTCGAGCGAGCCGGCGAACGCCCGCGCCTCCGTCTGGATCGACGCATAGGGCTCCTCGAGCCGTGTGAGCGAGGTCATCGGTCCCCCTTGGACGTGTACGGGCTCGGTCGAGCTCCTATCTATGATAACTATACATATAGAATGAATCGCCTGTCGGAGGGGTGGATGCCAATGGCCGACCTGGAGCTGCAGATCGAGATGCTCGGCACGGACCGGGGCCGGGTGATGGCGATGGACTCGGCCTACCACGTCGACGGGTCGAACCGCGACCGGGACGTGGTGGTCGCCGCCTCCTACTGCGGCGTGCTCCCCGCCCGGTTCGTCGGACGTCACCGCCCGCGGGCCTCGTCGGGGTGGACTGCGGGATCGGGCCGGAAGGCGCGTCGATCGCCGGGCTGTGGTATCTCGAGGCGCTGGACCTCCCCGCCGCGGTGGTGGCGGTGGCCGGCGTGCTGCTCGGGAACGGCGAGGACGTCTTCCGGAGCGGGACGATCAGCCGGCTCAACCGGCCGGCCGGCGACTGCGGGGTCGAGGTGGGCATGTCGGCGGCGCTGGCATCCCAGCGCATGCTCGAGGGGGATCCCGGCGATCCGGACCCGGCCGAGGTGACCAACCGGGAGGTGGTGCTCACCTCCCCGAGCGGGAGGTCGATCGTGTGCACCGACTCCATCGCCTTCGCCCTTCCCGAGGACGCGGGGCACAACGTGCTGGTCACCGCCGGGCACACCGGTCGGAGCGCCGTCCCGTACCTCGGGGCGGCGATGCCCTACGGGTTCATCTGCTCCGACGGCGGCATG
>JAJYVS010000047.1 GCA_021791895.1 Actinomycetes bacterium
TGAACACCACAGCCCGCTCTGGGGGGTTGAGATAGAGCCCGACCACATCGACGAGTTTCTCTTCGAACCTGGGGTCATTGGAGAGCTTGAAGGTGTCCAGCTTCCAGGGCTTCAACTCGTGGTCACGCCAGATGCGAGCCACGGTGTCTTTGCCGATGCCAAAGCGCTCGGCCATACGCCGTGTGGTCCAGTGCGTCGAACCGTCGTCGGGCTTCTCGTGCAAGGTGTCGAAGACGACGGCGGCGACCGTGCCATCGGGAAGCCAGGACCTACGGCCTCGGCCCGGGGCGATGCGACCGACCCCCTCAACACCCTCTCGCTCGAAGCGACGGCGCCAGGCCCGCACCGACACGTCGGTCGTGTGACAGCGCCTCGCCACCTCATTGGTCCCCACCCCGTCGGCTGCCAGCAGCAGCGCCTTGGCCTGCACCACTTTGCGGTGCGGCAACGAGCGCGACTTGGCGATCGTCTGGAGCGCGAGGCGCTGTTCGTCGGTCATCGGCAGGGGCGGTGCGGTCACCATCGTCATGGTGCACTCTAGCTACCAAATCTATATCAGCGACGGATCACTAGGTTGGCCCGGGCGCACTCACCGCAGGGCCAGCTGACCGGGGCGCACCGGCGCCGGCAGCGCGCTGTCCCCCATGAGCCAGCGGTCGACGGCCGCCGCCGCCGAGCGGCCCTCGGCGATGGCCCAGACGACGAGGGACTGGCCCCGGGTCATGTCACCGCAGACGAACACGCCGTCGAGATTGGTCGACCACGACCGGTCGGCGGCCACCGTGCCGGTCGGGCCGATCTCGATCCCGAGCTCGCCGACCACGCCGTGGCGCTCGGCACCGCTGAACCCGAGGGCCAGCAGGACCAGCTGGCAGGGCAGCTCGAACTCGCTGCCCGCCACCGGCTCGAAGCGGAGCCGGCCCCCCTCGCTCACCACGCTGACCTCGGCGGCCCGCAGGGCGCCCACCGATCCGGCCCCGTCGTCGACGAGCTCGGTGGTCGAGACGGCGAATAGGCGCCGGCCGCCCTCCTCGTGGGCGGCCGAGCTGCGCAGGATGACCGGCCAGGTCGGCCAGGGGTTCTCGGCCGGCCTGGTGCCAGGGGGCTCGGGCAGGATCTCGAGCTGGACCACCGAGGCCGCCCCCTGGCGGTGTGCGGTGCCGAGGCAGTCGGCCCCGGTGTCGCCGCCCCCGACGATGATGACGTGCTTGCCCCGGGCGTCGACAGGCGACACGCCGAGCCTCCCCTCGCGCACCAGATTGGCCGGCTTCAGGTACTCCATGGCGAAGTGGACGCCCCTGAGGCTCCGGCCGGGGACCGCGAGGTCCCGGGGCACGGTCGCCCCGCCGGCCAGCACCATGGCGTCGAACTCCGCGCGCAGGTCGGTCGCCGAGACCACTTCCACGTCGGGGGCGGACGCCGTGCCGAGCCCGCGGGCGAGGCTGGGCTCGAGCGGGGCCTCGGGGGGGTGGGCCGGCGGGAGGCCGACCAGCGTCGAGCACCGGAACCGGACTCCCTCCGCCACCAGCTGGGCCAGCCGGCGGTCGAGGACCCGTTTCTCCATCTTGAACTCCGGGATGCCGTAGCGGAGCAGGCCCCCGGGTTGCTCCGCCCGCTCGAAGACCACCACCTCGTGACCGGCCCGCGCGAGCTGCTGGGCGCAGGCCAGCCCGGAGGGTCCCGAGCCGATCACGCTCACCCGCTTCCCGGTGCGCTCCCGGGGCAGCTGGCGGGTGACCCAGCCCTCCTCCCAGGCCCGCTCGGCGATCTCGTACTCGATCCGCTCGATGGTGACCGGCTCGGCGTTGATCCCGAGCACGCACGCCGCCTCGCAGGGGGCGGGGCAGAGCCTTCCGGTGAACTCGGGGAAGTTGTTGGTCGCGTGCAGCCGTTCGATGGCCGTCGACCAGTCGTCCCGGAAGACCAGGTCGTTCCACTCCGGGATCAGGTTCCCGAGCGGGCAGCCCTCGTGGCAGAACGGGATGCCGCAGTCCATGCAGCGGGCCCCCTGGTGCTGGGCCCGCTCCTCGTCGAAGGGCTCGTAGACCTCGTGCCAGTCCCGCAGGCGCACCGGCACCGGCCGGCGGCGGGGCAGCTCCCGGCCGTACTCCATGAACCCGGTGGGCTTACCCATGGGCCGCCGCCATGACCGCCTCGTCCACCGACGTGCCCTCGGCCTCGGCCCGGGCGGTGGCCTCGAGCACCCGCCGGTAGTCGCGGGGCATCACCTTCACCGTGTCGGCGACGGCCGCCCCCCAGTCCTCGAGCAGCCGGTTGGCCACCGCCGAGCCGGTCTCCTCGGCGTGGCGGATGACCACCGAGCCGTACCACTCGACGTCGTCGGCCCCCAAGGGCTCCACGTCGACCAGCTCGAGGTTGACCCGGTCGGCGAACCGGCGGTCCGGGTCGTAGACGAAGGCCACCCCGCCGGACATCCCGGCGGCGAAGTTCCGGCCGGTGGGCCCGAGGACCACCACGCGGCCGCCGGTCATGTACTCGCAGCCGTGGTCCCCCACCCCCTCGACGACGGCGGTGGCCCCGGAGTTGCGCACGCAGAAGCGCTCCCCCACCTGGCCCCGCACGAACGCCTCGCCGCCGGTCGCGCCGTAGAGCATGACGTTGCCCCCGATGATCTGCTCCTCGGCCACGAAGGGCGAGTCGGCTGGCGGGAGCAGGACCAGGCGTCCGCCCGAGAGCCCCTTGCCGAAGTAGTCGTTGGCGTCGCCGTGGAGCCGCATGGTGACCCCCCGGGGCACGAAGGCCCCGAAGCTCTGCCCAGCGGAGCCGAAGAAGGAGAGGTTGATGGTGCCGTCGGGCAGCCCGTGGCCGCCGTGGCGGCGGGTGATCTCATAACCGAGCAGGGTCCCGACCGTGCGGTCGACGTTTCTGATCGGGATCGACGCCTCGACCCGCGTGCCGTCTTCGATCGCCGGCCGGCACAGCTCGATGAAGCGGTGGTCGAGGGCCGCCTCCAGACGGTGGTCCTGATCCCTCGTCTTGCGCCTGGCGATGTCGTAGGGGGAGTCGACCGGGGCCAGCACCGGCGCGAGGTCGAGGCCCCGCGCCTTCCAGTGGTCGACCGCCTCGGCCACCTCGAGCAGGTCGCTACGGCCCACCGCCTCGTCGATGGAGCGCAGCCCGAGCGCCGCCAGGTGCTGGCGGACCTCCTCGGCGATGTACTCGAAGAAGGTCACGACGAACTCGGGGGACCCGCTGAACCGCTTGCGCAGCTCGGGGTTCTGGGTGGCGATGCCGACCGGGCAGGTGTCGAGGTGGCAGACCCGCATCATGATGCAGCCCGACACGACGAGCGGGGCGGTGGCGAAGCCGTACTCCTCGGCCCCGAGCAACGCGGCCACCACCACGTCGCGCCCCGTCTTCAGCTGTCCGTCGACCTGGACCACGATCCGGTCCCGCAGCCCGTTCATGAGCAGGGTCTGCTGGGTCTCGGCCAGCCCGAGCTCCCAGGGGATCCCGGCGTGCTTGAGCGAGGTCATGGGCGCAGCTCCGGTCCCGCCGTCGTGGCCGGAGATGAGCACCACGTCGGAATGGGCCTTGGCCACGCCGGCGGCCACCGTGCCCACCCCGACCTCGGCCACCAGCTTCACGTGGACCCGGGCGGTGGGGTTGGCCGACTTCAGGTCGTGGATGAGCTGAGCGATGTCCTCGATCGAGTAGATGTCGTGGTGGGGGGGCGGGGAGATGAGGCCCACCCCGGGGGTCACGAACCGGGTCTTCGCGATCCAGGGGTAGATCTTGGCCCCGGGCAGCTGGCCCCCCTCCCCCGGCTTCGCCCCCTGGGAGATCTTGATTTGCAGGTCGTCGGCGTTCACGAGGTACTCGCTTGTCACCCCGAAGCGCCCCGAGGCGACCTGCTTGATCGCGCTGCGTCGCAGGTCCCCGTTGGCGTCGGGGGTGAACCGGTCGGGGTCCTCCCCCCCCTCGCCGGTGTTCGAACGCCCGCCGATGCGGTTCATGGCGATGGCCAGCGCCTCGTGGGCCTCGGCCGAGATGGACCCGTAGGACATGGCCCCGGTCGAGAACCTGGTCATGATCGCCGAGGCCGGCTCCACCTCCTCGATCGGGACCGGCCCGCCCTCGGCCGGGCGCAGCGTCATGAGGCCCCGCAGCGTGGCCAGCCGTTCGGCTTGGTCGTCGACCGCCGCCGTGTACTCGGAGAAGACGTCGAAACGCTTGGCCCGGGTGGCGTGCTGGAGCTTGAACACCGTCTTCGGGTTGAACAGGTGCAGCTCGCCCTCGCGGCGCCACTGGTACTCCCCGCCCACCTCGAGCTCTCGGTGGGCGAGCTCGCTTGGGCGTTCGTAGTGGGCCCGGTGGTGGCGGGCGGCGACCTCGGCGGCCAGGACGTCGAGGCCGACCCCGCCGATGCGGCTGGTGGTGCCGGTGAAGTACTCGTCGATGACCGCCGCGTCGAGTCCGACCGCCTCGAACACCTGGGCGCCGGTGTAGGAGGCCACGGTCGAGATGCCCATCTTCGACATGATCTTGAGCACGCCCTTGCAGGCCGCCTTGATGTAGTGCTCCCGGGCCTGGCGCGGGGTCACCCCGTCGAGCTGGCCGTTGGCGATCATGTCGTCGATCGACTCGAGCGCCAGGTACGGGTTGACCGCGGCGGCGCCGTAGCCGATGAGCAGGGCCATGTGGTGCACCTCGCGGGCGTCGCCTGACTCGACCACGAGGCCCACCCGGGTCCTCGTCCGCTCCCGGACCAGGTGGTGGTGGACCGCCGCGACCAGCAGGAGCGAGGGGATGGGCGCGAGCTCGGTGGTCGAGTTGCGGTCCGAGAGGATGATCACGTTCGCCCCGTCCTCGATGGCCGCCGAGACCCGCCGGCGCACCCCCTCGATCGCCTCGGCCAGGGCCCGGCCACCGGCCTCGGTCGGGCGCCCGACGTCACCGGCCTCGGCAACCGGGAACAGCCCGTCGATGGCGAAGGCCTTGAAGCCGGGGTTCTCGCCGTGCTCGTTGATGTACATGAGCTTCGCCAGGTCGTCGAGGTCGATGACCGGATAGGGCATGACCACCTGGCGGCAGGACCCCTGCTTGGCCACGAGCAGGTTGTCGGCTGGGCCGACCGTGGCCGCGAGCGAGGTGACGAGCTCCTCTCGGATGGCGTCGAGGGGTGGGTTCGTCACCTGGGCGAACAGCTGGGTGAAGTAGTCGTAGAGGTTGCGAGCCCGCTCCGAGAGCACGGCGATGGCGGTGTCCGATCCCATCGAGCCGATCGGCTCGGCCCCGGTCCGGGCCATCGGGCCGACGAGGATCTTCAGCTCCTCGGTGGTGTAGCCGAAGAGGCGCTGGTGGGTGACGACGCTCGCGTGCTGGGGGGTGAGCATGTTCCGGGGAGGCAGGTCGTCCAGGGTGAGCTGGTTGGCCTCGAGCCAACTGGCGTAGGGGTGGGCGGCCGCCAGCTCGGCCTTGATCTCGTCGTCGTCGACGATCCGACCCTGCGCGGTGTCGACGAGGAACATCCGCCCCGGCTGGAGCCGGCCCTTGCGGATGACGGTGGCCGGGTCGAGGTCGAGGACCCCGACCTCGCTCGCCAGCACGACCAGCCCGTCGTCGGTCACCCAGTAGCGGGCCGGGCGGAGCCCGTTGCGGTCGAGGACCGCCCCGATGAGGGTCCCGTCGGTGAAGGCGATCGCCGCCGGTCCATCCCAGGGCTCCATCAGCGCGGCGTGGAAGCGGTAGAAGGCGCGCCGGGCCTCGTCCATGGCCTGGTGGTTCTCCCAGGCCTCGGGGATCATCATGAGGACAGCGTGGGGCAGGGAGCGCCCGCCCAGGTGGAGCAGTTCGAGCACCTCGTCGAAGGAGGCCGCGTCGCTCGCCCCTGGGGTGCAGATGGGGAAGACCCGGGACAGGTCGCCGTCGATCAGGTCGGTGGCGAGGATCGCCTCTCTCGCCCGCATCCAGTTGCGGTTCCCGGCCACGGTGTTGATCTCCCCGTTGTGGGCCAGGTAGCGGTAGGGGTGGGCCAACGGCCAACTCGGGAAGGTGTTGGTGCTGAAGCGGGAGTGGACGAGGGCCAGGCCGGACTCAAAGCGCGTGTCGGAGAGGTCCGGGTAGTACTCGTCGAGCTGGTGGCCGGTCAGCATGCCCTTGTAGACGATGGTGCGGGCCGACAACGAGACGATGTAGAAGTCGTCGATGCGGTGCTCGGCCCGTTTGCGCAGGACGAAGGCCATCCGGTCGAGCTCGATGGGCGTCGGGCACCGCGCCGGGTCGACCGGGGCCACGAACACCTGCTCGATCCGGGGCTGAGCGCGCCGGGCGGTGTCCCCAAGGGTGGCGTCGTCGAAGGGCACCTCCCGCCAGCCGAGGACCTCGAGCGCCTCCTCGGCCGCCACCGCCTCGAACTGTGCCCGGGCCTTCTCGGCGTCGGTCTGGTCGGTGGGGAGGAAGACCGCCCCCACCGCGTAGTGACCCGGTTTGGGCAGGGCCATGCCGACCTCGTCGGCCATGGCGGCCAGGAAGCGGTGCGGGACCTGGGTCAGGATCCCCGCCCCGTCCCCCGTGGCCACCTCGGCCCCCGATGCCCCCCGGTGCGCCAGGCGCTCGAGCACCGAGAGGCCTTGACGGACCAGGGCGTGGCTCGGGCGACCCTGGAGGTCGGCGACCAGGCCGACGCCACAGGCGTCGTGCTCGAAGGCGGGGTCGTAGAGGGTCTGGCGGGGCGTCGCACCGCCACGGTCCGGACGGGCCATCGCTGTCCTTGTGGGCTCAAGTCGCCACCACGGTGACGACGCGGTCGATTCCGGCGGGGTTTCTGGTCCTGCCGCCCGGGACGACGCTGGCCCTGGAGCAGTGGACCCAGGATATACCGCGCCCTTGGGGCCCCCGTGACCCCCGGCCGGACCAGGGCCCGCGCCCGGGCGGACCGTAACATCGGTGCATGGCCGGGACCGAGACGAGCGGGTCGACGGCCGCCGTGGCGCCCGACGTCGTGGTGGCCGGTGGCGGCGTGATCGGCCTGGCGGGCGCCTGGATGCTCGCCCGGACCGGACGCCGGGTGCAGCTGGTCGACCCCGAGCCCGGTCGGGGCGCCGCGTGGGTCGCGGCCGGGATGCTGGCTCCGGCCAACGAGGCGCACTTCGGCGAGGAGGACCTCACCAGGCTCCTCGTGGCCGGGGCCGCCCGCTGGCCCCCGTTCGCCGCCGCACTCGAGGAGGCCGCGGGGCGGGCGATCGACTACGAGCCCTCGAACACCGTCGTGGTCGCCGCCGATCGCTCGGACCGAGCCGCCCTCGACCAGCTCCTGGAGTTCCGCCGGTCGATCGGCCTCGAGTCCCGCCGGCTCGGCGCCTCGGAATGCCGGCGCCTCGAGCCGGCCCTCTCCCCCGCCCTGAGCGGTGGGGCCGAGGTCCCCGGCGACCACCAGGTGGACAACCGGGCCCTGGTCGCGGCGCTCCTCGATGCCTGTGTTGCCGCCGGTGTGGAGCTCGTCCCCCGCCGGGCCCTCGGGGTCGAGACCGACGGCACTGGCGCGCTGCGCGGGCTGCGCACCGACGACGGCGAGGTCAGGAGGACCCCCATGGTCGTGGCGGCCATGGGCTGGCGGACCTCCACCCTCACCGGGGTGCCCCCCGGCACCCTTCCCGCTCTCCGGCCGGTGAAGGGCCACGTGCTGCGGTTGCGCGGGCACGAGCGGCTCCTCGGACGCACGGTCCGGGGCCTCGTCCGGGGACGGGCCTGCTACCTCGTCCCCCGCCGCGACCACTCGGTCGTGGTCGGCGCCACGATGGAGGAGATGGGCGAGGACGCCCGGGTCCAGGCCGGTGCGGTCCACACCCTGCTCGACAACGCCCGGGCCCTGGTCCCCGGGGTCGACGAGCTCGAGCTCGTCGAGTGCTCGGTCGGGTTCCGGCCCGGGAGTGCCGACAACGGCCCCCACGTGGGCTGGACCGGGGTTCCTGGGCTGGCGGTGGCGACCGGGCACTTCCGCAACGGCATCCTCCTCACCCCGATCACCGCCGAGGCGATCGTGGCCCTGGCCTCGGGCGCCGAGGTGGCGCCGGAGCTGCGCCGCTTCGGGGCCGGGTCCCGGGCGGGCGTCGGGTCCGGGTCGTGAGCACCGACGACGGCGAGCCGATCCTCGTCGTGGTCAACGGAAAGGAGCACCTGGTCCCCGCCGGAACCACGCTGTTGTCGCTGGTCGAGCGGGTCGGAGCGGCCCGCCGGGGCATCGCCGTGGCGATGGACGGCGAAGTGGTGGCCCGCTCCGCGTGGGCGAGCGCGGCGGTCGGTGCCGGGTCTCGGGTCGAGATCGTCTCGGCCGCGGCTGGTGGCTGAGGATTTGCGCCGCAGTTGTCGCCGGGCGCCGGCCGGTGAGAAGGTGGCCCCGCCGGCGGACCGTCTCGCCGGCGGCGAGGGGAACGACGTGCACGCCCGAACGATCCGGTTGGTCGGCGCCTTGATCGGTGCCGGTGCCGCCCTGGCGACATTCGCACCGCCCGCCGCCGCGGTGACCCCCAAGCAGCTTGTGCGCCGGGCGATCTCGGCCACCGAGGCGGCCAGCGCCTTCAGTTTCACGGGCCGGCTCCGCCAGGGCAAGACCACCATCGCCCTCCGGATCAGCTCGGACGTCGAGAACGGCGAGGGCGAGGGCACGATCACCATCGACAAGGGGACGGCCGAGGTCCTGCTCGTGTCGGGGACCGTCTACCTGAAGGCCAACGACACCTTCTGGACGGTCGAGGCCGGGCAGTCCTCGGCCACGGCGCTGGCCGGCAAGTGGGTGAGCACCTCGGCCACCAGCGCCAACGGCAAGCAGCTGGCCAACTTCGTGAACGGCGGCGCGTTCTTGAATGCGATCTTCAACTCCAACCTGGGCAAGTCGCGCTTCAGGGTTGCCGGGACGGCCCGGGTCGACGGACAGCGCGCCACCGTGATCGAGGGCAACGACCCGAAGACCAAGTCGGGCGGTCGCGTCTACGTGGCCAAGTCGGGGACCCCCTACATCTTGAAGCTGGTGGCGCAATCGCGTAGCGGGACCGGGACGGTCACCTTCTCGCACTTCGACCAGCCGGTAAACCCGATCGCCCCGAGCGGGGCGATCAACCTCGACACGCTCGGTGCGTCGTCGGGCTGAGCCGGACGGGGTACCGGCCGCCCGAGACCCGCGTGCGGTCGGCCTCTACGAGGCCATCGCGCGGCGGCGCGACGTCCGGGCCCAGTTCACCGGGGGCCCGATCGAACCGGCCGTCCTCCGGCGCATGCTGGAGGCGGCGCACGCCGCCCCGAGCGTCGGCCTCACCCAGCCGTGGGACTTCGTCGTGATCTCCGACCCGGTGCTCCGGGGCCGCTTCCAGGCTCACGTCGCGGCCGAACGCGAGGTCTTCGCCGGATCACTGGCCGGCGAACAGGCCCAACGGTTCGCCGACATCAAGATCGAGGGGATCTTGGACTCCACCTTGTCGATCGTGGTCACCTACGACCCTGAGCGCGGCGCCCCCCACGTGCTCGGCCGTCACGCCATCGCCGACGTCGGGCTCTACTCGGTGTGCCTGGCCATTGAGAACCTTTGGCTGGCGGCGACGGCCGAGGGCCTGGGGGTCGGGTGGGTGTCCTTCTACCGCGAGCGTTTCCTGGCCGACCTGCTCGACCTGCCCGAGCGCATCAGGCCGGTGGCCTGGCTGTGCGTGGGGCCGGTGAGCCACCTCGAGGCGATCCCCGACCTCGAGCGCCACGGCTGGCGGCGCCGGGTCCCGTTGGCCGAGGTCCTCCACCACGAGCGCTGGACCGGCTGAGCCCCCGACGCCCGGGGCCGGGCGACCTCAGCGGGGTCCCCTATCCTTCGGAGCGACGAGAGGGGCGGGCGATGGAGTTGCGGGTGTTCACCGAGCCCCAGCAGGGGGCGAGCTACGCCGACCTGCTGGCGGTGGCGAAGCGGGCCGAGGTGTGTGGGTACGACGCGTTCTTCCGGTCCGACCACTACCTGAAGATGGGTGCGGTGAGCGGGGAGCCTGGACCGACCGACGCCTGGGTCACCCTCGGGGGCCTGGCCCGCGAGACTGAGCGCATCCGGCTCGGGACGCTGCTCACCGCCGGGACCTTCCGGTTGCCCGGCCCGCTCGCCATCAGCGTCGCCGAGGTCGACCACATGAGCGGCGGCCGGGTCGAGCTCGGTCTCGGGGCCGGCTGGTACGAGCAGGAGCACGCCGCCTACGGGATCCCGTTCCCCTCCCTGAAGGAGCGATTCGAGCGCCTGGGGGAGCAACTCGAGATCATCACTGGGCTGTGGGGCGCCCCGGCCGGCGAGACCTTCTCGTTCTCCGGCCGCCACTACCAGCTCGCCGACTGCCCGGCCCTCCCGAAACCCTTGCAACGCCCCCACCCGCCGGTGGTGGTCGGGGGCCACGGCCGGCGGCGCACCCCGGCCCTCGCCGCCCGGTTCGCGACCGAGTTCAACGTCCCGTTCGCCCCGGTCGAGGCGTCCCGGGCCGTGCTGGCGCGGGCCGACGAGGCGTGTGGGCAGATCGGGCGGGACCCGGCCAGCCTCGTCCACTCGGTCGCCCAGGTCCTCTGCTGCGGGAAGGACGAGGCCGAGCTGGCCCAGCGGGCGGCCCGAATCGGACGCCAGGTCGACGAGCTGCGGGCCCACGGCCTGGCCGGGACCCCCGACGAGCTGTGCACCAAGATCGCCGAGTTCCAGGGGATCGGGGTCACCCGCATCTACCTCCAGGTGCTCGACCTCGCCGATCTGGACCACCTCGACCTGGTCGCCACCGAGGTCATGGCCCGCGTCTGAACGGCACTCCTTCGGGCGCCGACGGCCGAGCCCGCCGGGAACGGGCGCTCACCCCGGACGCCCCGCCCCGACCGGCTCACCCCGGGCGGCCGCGCCGGCGAACGGTGTCCCGGCGAGAGCGGCCCGTTGGGCGGCCCGGACCGGGCCGCCGAGCACCCAGCGCAAGGGGGTGCGGAGCACGGTGGCGACGAAGAGGGCCGATACCGAGACGGTGGTCACGAACAGCGCGAGCACGTCGCCCCCCCCAGCCCAGGTGGGCGGACAGCCTTGAGGATCCGAGGACGTCGCGCATCAGGTTGATGACGAGGATGTGGCAGAAGAAGATGCCGCTGGTCAACGAGGCCAGGTAGGGAGCGGACGCGGCGATCCGTCGGGCGAACGGCCCCGTCGCCGGCTGGCGGTGCCACCAGTAGGTGGTGCCTTCCAGGGCGGTCACGACCGCGGTGAACCACAAGAAGGCGATCGGCTGTAGATGTTCGAGGCCCGCCGGTGTTGGTGCCGGTGGCCACGGCGACCAGGTGCCGGTGCCACCGGCTGATGAACCGGTGCACCTCCTCGTAGTGGAGGTGCATCAGGATGCCAAGCGCGAACTGCTCCTGGTAGGTGAGGGGGTCGCGCGAGAAGGGGTAGACGCGTTCGATCCACACGACGCGGTGCCCCACGGGTCCGAAGGAGCCCGGCCAGTGCAAGACGGCCGCCAGGCCGAGCACGAAGAGCAGGCTCGAGCATCGAGCGACCGTGGTGGCGCACCTTGGTCACCAGGAAGAACGCCAGGGGGAGCACCACGTAGAGCTGGAGCAGAACGACGACGAAGTAGAGCTGGTAGTAGCCGTAGAGGGTGTCGTGCCAGAGCAGGTGAGCGGCCCCGACCACGAGCGGGCGACGATGAGGGTGTAGGTCCAGTAGATGAGGGTCGAGGCGTGCTAAGGGACGCCCAGCTGGACGAGGCGACGACGCGAGAACTCGACGGCCGAGCGCGCTCGGGTGTTCTGGGTGTAGGTGAGCACGAACGCGCTCAAAAAGAAGAACGCGGTCCGGCTGAAGTGCAGCAGCATGACGAAGGCCCACCCGGCCACGTTGCCGTAGGCCAGGGTCCACAGAAACGAGTGCTGGAGCACCACCGGGCCGCAGGCGATGACCCGATAGACGTCGAGCTGGCCCAGCTAGCCTCGGGGCGCCGGTCGAGGCGAGAGCGGCGCCGGCGGGTTCACGGGACGTCGTGGCGCATACTACGGCGCCCACGCGACGGGAGCGCGGGGCGGGATCGAGGAGTCGGTCGCCCGGGTCGCCGGAGGGGCGTCAACCCCCGGTCGTCGACGGCAGGGCCGGTTCCCCCGCCGTCAGGTTCTCGGTCGCCAGTCGGGCCACCCGGTCCCCGTGAACTCGGGCGCCCAGAGCCTCGGGCGCCTCTTGGGGGGCGAACTTCCCACCGATCGACCACGCCGCCCCGGCCGCGAGGAGACAGGCCGCCGCCGCGAAGTCGAACGCCTCACGCAGCCCGTTGTCGAAGGGCCCGCTGATCAGACGGGGGAAGAAGCTCCGGCCGGCGATGTAGGTCGCCTTGGCGTGGGGCAGGTGGGCCAGGGTCGGGCCGAGGAGGCTCTTCATCGGGTTGTAGCCCAAGAAGGCGGCGAACAGGCTCCCGACGGCCGGGAGGTGGGAGACCCGCAGGGCCGAGCGCACCGGGACCCCCTCGGAGATCAGCCCGTGGTACAGGGCGCCGGGGAGCCGGGCGGAGAGCCCGAGGATGATGAGGGTGAAGAACGCGCTGATGGAGAGCACCATCGCGGTGTTCATCGCGGTGTTCATCATGCCGGCACCCGATCCGCGTTGGTCGGCCGGCAGGCTGTTCATGACGCCGGCCTGGACCGGGGCGACGAACAACCCCATGGCCAGGCCCAAGAAGAGCAGGATCGACGCGAAGGTCAGGTAGTTGAAGTCGACCGGGAGGACCTCGAGCAGGATGAAGCCCGCCGCCGAGCCCACCATGCCCCCGGTGGCGAAGGGCCGGGGGCCGACGCGGTCCGAGAGGTACCCCGAGAGCGGCCCAGCGATGAGGAACCCGGTGGTGAGCGGGAGCATGTAGATGCCGGCCCACAGTGGGGTGCGCGCGAAGTCGTAGCCGTGCTGGGGCAGCCAGACGCCCTGGAGCCAGATGATCAGGATGAACATGATCCCGCCGCGGCCGATCGCCGAGAGGAACGCCGCCGCGTTCCCCGCCGCGAAGGCCCGGATGCGGAACAGCGGCAGGTGGAACATCGGGTGCTCGACCTTGGTCTCGATCACGCAGAACACCACGAGGAGGGCCAGCCCGCCGAAGATGGTCCCGAGCACCCTGGGGTCGGTCCAGCCCATGGTGTGGCCGCCGTAGGGAAGCAGTCCGTAGGTGATGCCGTAGACCAGGCTGACGAGACCGGCCGCGAAGGTCAGGTTTCCCCACCAGTCGACCTTGGCGCGACCTCGAACCCCGCGTTCTTCGAGCTTGAGGTAGGCCCAAAGGGTGCCGAAAAGTCCGATGGGCACGGAGACCAAGAAGACCAGGCGCCAGTTCGCCGGAGCGAGGATCCCCCCGAGGATGAGCCCGATGAACTGGCCGGCGATCGCCGCTCCCATGTTCACCCCGAGGGCCAGGCCCCGTTCGGTGGCCGGGAATGCGTCGGTGAGGATGGCCGGGGAGTTGGCCATGAGGAAAGCCGCTCCGATGCCCTGACCAACCCGCATCAAGATGAGGTAGAGGGCCCCCGTCGCTCCGTTCAGCCAGGTGATTGCCAGCAGCACGGAGAAGACGGTGAAGATCGTGAACCCGAGGTTGTACAGCTTCACCCGGCCGTACATGTCGCCGAGGCGTCCCAGGCTGACGACGCAGACCGCCATCACCACCATGAAGCCGAGCAGCATCCACAGCAAATAGCCGGTGTTGGCCGGCACCAGCGGATTGAGCCCGATCCCGCGGAAGATGTTGGGGAGCGCGATCAGGACGATCGAGAGGTTGATCGTCGCCAGCAGCGTGCCGATCGTGGTGTTGGACAGAGCGATCCACTTGTAGGGGTCGGACGATCCGGGCATCGGTGGGTGCTCGGTGGCTCCGAGCGTCACGTCTGTCGCCATCAGGCCGGGTCGGGTCCTCTCCTCGGTCGGATCGTGCTCGACCCTAGTTCGTTCGTCTCGACGCTCCGGAGCGCCCCCGACGCGTCGTTCGGTGTCCTGTCCGTGGTCGCCACTTAGCATTCCGGGTGCCATGAGCAGCGATCAACCTCGGCAGGCACCCCCTTCCCGGGAGCCCGGAGCCCGGGGGCGGCGGCGCCATCGACGGTGGCGGCGCCGTGCGGTGATCGTCGCCGTGGCGGCGGCGGCCGGGATCGGTCTCCCACTGGCGATCGTCGCCTCGACGCCGGGCCGGACCGCGGCGCCAACCGCGCCCAGCCGTCTTCACCTGGCGCGACCCACGACCACGACCACCACCACGACGGTGCCCCAGACGACCACCACCACCACGACCGACCCCGGCACGCTCCCCCAGACCGCCACCTTCCCCTCGGCCGAGACCCCGCAGTTCCAGGCGGAAATGGCGGCACTGTGGGAGGGGGTGGTCACCGGCTCGCTGTCGGCCGCGCTCCCCGCCTTCTTCCCGGAGTCCGCCTACGTCCAGCTCAAGACCATCGCCGATCCGGCGTCGGACTACGAGAACCGGCTGGTGTTGGACTTCGGCGCCGATCTCGCTGCGGCCCACACCCTGCTCGGGGCGGGCGCGCCGAGCGCGACCCTCCTCGCGGTGAACGTGCCCTCCCAGTACGGGCACTGGATCCCACCGGGCGTTTGCTACAACAGCGTCGGGTATTTCGAGGTCGCCAACTCGCGGGTCGTCTACCAGGAGAACGGCCAGACCCGCTCGTTCGGCATCGCGTCGATGATCTCGTGGCGGGGGGTGTGGTACGTGGTGCACCTCGGTGCCATCCTGCGGTCCTCGGACCAGGGGATCGTCGAGGACCCCGAGATCGGCCCGGGGACGTCCGCCGACTCGACGACGTGCTGACCGCTACGCCGCCAGCACGGTGATGAAGTCCCGGGTCCAACCCCGCTGGTACTGGTCGGCCGGCGGGTACTGGCCGGGGATGATGGCCGAGAGCGGGCCCCCGGGGTCCGGCGCCGCGTCGAGCTGGACCCAGTCGGGGTTGATGTCGAGCTGCATGGCGGTCACCGCACCGGCGTCGAGCAACGCGGTAGCCAGGTCGATCGGAAGCGCCGACGCGCTGGCGGCGTAGATCAGGTCGCCGGCCAGGTCCTCGCCGAGCGCGCTCCGGGCCACCGCTGCCGGGCCGATCGTGGCGCCCCAGGCGGCGATGTCCGCGATCTGCGGGCTGATCGTGTCTTGGAGGATGAGCGGCGGAAGGTTCTGACGCACGCTCACGACCGACTCCCCCGTCTTTGGCTCGCTCTGGCCCCAGACGCCGATCGTGGCCATGCCGTTGGCGTCGATCACCAGGCTGGCCATGCCCGGCACCAACGGGCTGAGCGTCTCGCCGTCGACCTCGAACCCGCCCACGTCGGTCGCGATCTTGAAGCCGCCGTTGAAGGCGGCGAGCAGGAGCGGCGCCTCGGCGGCGCTGATGCTCGACCCCGCGCCCGGCGGTACCGGGGCTGAACCGGTGGGGGGGTCCGAACTGCCCACGTGCAGCGCGAAGCGGACCGTTCCCCGGCGGAACCGGACCAGGGTCACCTGGGCTCCGCTCGGGCCGACGATCGTGCGCTCGTCGAGCGCGATCCCGCTCTGGTCGGTACCGAGCACGTTCCAACCGGACTGGTCGATCGTGGTCGTGGTCACCGGCATGGTGCTCGTGGTGGAGCTGGTCGTCGAACCGGTGGTGCTCGGCGGCGCGGCGGCGTGGTGGCGGGGCTGGTGGGAGGCAACGGCTGCGGGCGTGCACCCGGTCAAGGCGACACTGACGAAGAGGCAGGCGCCAGCCAGGCCGAACCGGCCGACCGGCTTGAGACCGGGCGAGGAGATTGCCACCACCATCACCTAGCACGGCGGGCCCCCGGGCTCAGTGCACCCCGCCTACACCGAGATAAAGACGGCCGCCGCCACGGCCAGGGCCGCGGCCACCCGGTGACGACCGGTGAGCCGCTCGCGCAGGAACCCCCAGGCGAGCACGAGGACCACCACCGGATAGAGGCTGACCGTGACCGCCGTCACGCTCAGCAGCCCGTGATGCACCGCCACCAGATAGAGGATGTTGGCGCCCATGTCGAACAGGCCGCTCGCGGCGACGAGGACCCGCGTCGTGGCCGACAGGCCGGTCCTCTCACCCCGGGGTCGGAGGGACAGCGTCCAGAGCAACGCGAGAGATCCGCCCCGGGCGGTGACGAGCGGCCACAGTTCGGCCCGCCCGCTCACCGCGTGCATCAGGACAAAGAAGGCCCCAAAGCCGAATCCGGCCATCGTCGCGAGAAAGACGCCGGCCCCGTTGACGCGCGGACGCGGAGCGGACCGGATCCGCTGGCGAGCGGCACCGAGACCGCGGCCACGCCGATCCCGATCGCGCTCGTCGTCGGCGGGTGCTCGCCGATGCCCAGGCCCACCACGATCGGCACGAGGGCGCCGATCACCGCGGCGACCGGCGAGTCGACCCCCATGGGACCGATGGCGAGGGCCCTGAAGTAGGCGATCAGGCCCAGCGCGCCGGCAAGGCCCGCGGCCGGGCCGAGCAGTGCGTCGCGGCCCGACAACGTGCCACCGGTCAAGATCGCGGCGGGAACGAGAAGGAGCACTCTTCAGGTCTGGGTCATGGCCGCCACCCGGCGGGCGGAGATCGACCGCGTCGCCAGTCCCCCGCTGAAGTCGGCAACGCCATAACTCACCGCCGAGGCCAGCGGAACGGCTGGCATCATCGAGTTCGTCCAGCCGAGGGGCCCTGATCATGCATGGTCGTGAAGCGCCGAGGTTCGTCGCGCTGCGGCGCGCAGCGTGACCCCGGGGTCGCCTCAGTCGATCGCTGCCGGGTGCGCCGTGTCTGGCCGGACGCGGTGGGTGCCATACTGAAACGTGGTGGCTGTCTCCGATCTCACGCGCCATCCGACGAGCGCACGACAGGTGCTGGCGGCACGTCAAGGGGTTTCGGCCCTCCATCCGGATCGCCTGGCGACCGAAGAGCCAATGGAGATTCGCGCCGCCGGGCCTGGGCAGGATCCGGTGAGCGTCACGGTGACGATGCGCACCCCGGGTAGCGACTTCGAGCTGGCAGCGGGTTTCTTGCACACCGAAGGGTTGGTGCGGTCGCGAGAGGACATCCACTCGATCCGCTACTGCGAACTTCCTCCGGAGCAGCAGAACTACAACGTCGTCACGGTTCGGCTCTCCTGTCCCTTCCAGATGGACGGAGAGGCCCGCCACTTCTACGCCACCTCGAGTTGCGGCATCTGCGGCAAGGCCTCCTTGGAGGCGATCCAGCTCCAGTGTCGCCGGCTTCCTCGCGGACCCGAAGGCGCCCTGACGAGCACCGTCATCAGTTCACTCCCCGAGCGGTTGCGGAAGTCCCAGCGCATCTTCGACGAGACCGGCGGGCTCCACGCTGGCGGGTTGTTCGATATGGACGGCACCACCCGGGCGATCCGGGAAGACGTTGGCCGGCACAACGCGGTCGACAAGTTGGTGGGCTGGGCGTTGCTGGCCGGGAAGGTCCCGCTGCACCAGCAGGTTCTGACGGTCTCGGGGCGAATCAGCTTCGAGATCGTGCAGAAGGCGGCAGTGGCCGGGATTCCGGTCATCTGCGCGGTTTCGGCGCCGTCAAGCCTCGCCGTGGAGGCGGCACAAGAGTTCGGGATGACGATCGTTGGCTTCGTCAGAGGTGAGAGCTTCAACGTCTATACCTGCCCCGAGCGGGTGGGTTTCGACGGCTCCTGATCTTCGTCGGCTTCGGGCCGGGAGACCGCTGCGACGCGGCGCGTGGCGCTCGCACAGGGCTAGGGTCAGATTGCGATGGCCCTCACACAAGAGGAATGGATCAGGCGCTTCGCCGAGGCGCTCGGTATGTCCCCGCCGAGCACCGAGGAGGTGGACCTCCTTCTCGGGCTGGCCGGCGTCGCCGCCCATGCGTCGGAGCGCACCGCGGCACCCATTTCGTGCTGGCTTGCCGCCCGTGCCGGCGTCGACTCGGCAACGGCGCTCGCTGCAGCGGAACGGCTCGCCGAGGAGATCGACCGATCCGACCCCTGAAGCCCCGGAGCCGAGGTCGGATTCCGGCGCGAGTCGACGGCAGCTCGTAGGAGACGATCGGCGCCGCGGGCACGACCGCCCCATCGGTCACGAGATGTTCGCACTTCGCACCAGCCCCAGGTAGAAGGCTTGACAGCCCATACCCGATGGGGTTCACTGGGGCCGGTAGTTGCAAATAGCAACTATCAGAGGGGGGAGGTAGTCCCTGACGTTGTGGATTTTGAGGTGGCGGTCCCCCGCCTGATGCCTGCCAGCTGGTAGGTGTCGGGTGTCCTGCCAAGAACACCGACAAGGAAGGGGACCACCACCGTGAACCGCAA
>JAJYVS010000088.1 GCA_021791895.1 Actinomycetes bacterium
CGTCACGCGACGGGGGCGTGGCGTCCGGGTCGGCGCCGAAGGTGGCGTCCAGGGCGGCTGCGGGGTCGACGTCGGCCTCGAGGTAGGCGTCCAAGGCCCGGCGCACGATCTCGGCCATGCTCAGCCCCTTCCCCCGGGCCAGCTCGTCCACTCTCGAACGCTGCTCCTCGGTGAGATAGACCTGCGTCCGAGTCGCCGGCATACATCACAAGTATACAGCATGGGGCCGCGGTGGTCGGCGTCGACCCGAGCCCGGGCGGGCCGAGCCCGGGCGGGCCGAGCCCGGGCGGGCGCGGCCATCCACCACCCTCGGCCCGGGCGGCGCGAGCATCGGGTCCCATGGCTGCCCGACGTGACCATCTCGCCCTCGTCGACCCGCCGGCGCCCGCCGGGGAAGCACCGGTGGATGCCGGGTACCTGTCCGATCCTCTGGCCGGCATCGACGGCGTCCTGGACGATCTCGGGTTGGGCGACATCCTCGAGGCCGGCATCGCAGCGGGGGTAACGAACAGTTCACCGGTATCCCCACAAACATGAGCGAACGTATGTACGCTTAAATGCGTGAAGCTCGCCCAATGGGCCCGTGCGTACGGCGTCCATCCCCAGACTGCGTACCGGTGGTTTCGTGAGGGGACCATGCCGGTGCCGGCTCGTCGGCTTCCCTCGGGCACGATCGTGGTCGAGCAGGATCCGGCGGCCGTCGCCGACGGCCGGACCGTCGCCTATTGCCGGGTGAGCTCCCACGACCAGCGAGACGACCTCGAGCGCCACGCCGGTCGGGTGGGCCTGTGGGCGAGCGAGCACGGGCTGTCGGTCGACGAGGTCGTGACCGAGGTGGGTTCCGGCCTCAACGCCAAGCGCCCGCGTCTCGCCCGGCTGCTCGCCGATGCGAGCGTGACGCGGATCGTCGTCGAGCACCGGGACCGCCTGGCGCGCTTCGGAGTGGAGCACCTCGGAGCCGCCCTGTCGGCCCAGGGTCGCGAGATCCTCGTCGTCGACGAGGGCGAGGTCGACGACGATCTCGTGCGCGACATGACCGAGGTGCTCACCTCCTTCTGCGCTCGTCTCTACGGCAGGCGCGGGGCGCGCAACCGAGCGCTCCGGGCGATCACGACGGCGAAGAACGCCCAAGCGGCCTGATGCCGGTGCACCAGGCGTTCCGCTTCGAGCTGGACCCGTCCGACCGGACCCGCTCGGCGCTCGCCTCCCACTGTGGGGCCAGCCGCTTCGCCTACAACTGGGGCCTGGGGTTGGTGAACGAGCGGATCGAGCGGCGGGACCGCGCCCGGTCCGAGGCGTTGAAGGAGCTCCTCTCCGACGACGAGGCAGAGGAGCTGGCCCGACGGGTGGAGGTCCCCTGGACGCTGCCAGCGCTGCGCCGGGAGTGGAACCGGGACAAGCACGTCGTCGCCCCGTGGTGGAAAGAGAACTCGAAGGAGTCCTACTCCTCGGGCCTCGACGCCCTCGCCAGGGCGTTGAAGAACTTCAGCGAGTCGAAGCGGGGGACCCGGACCGGGGCCTCGGTCGGGTTCCCCCACAAGAAGAAGCGTTGGGCCCGCCGGAGCTGTCGGTTCACCACCGGGGCCATCGCCGTCGTCGACGACCGACACGTCCAGCTCCCGCGCGTGGGGACCATCCGCACCAAGGAACCCACGGTGAAGCTCCGCCGCCTCCTCGACCGGGGCCGGGCCCGCATCCTCTCGGCCACCATCTCCGAAGAGGCCGGGCGGTGGTTCGCCTCGTTCACCTGCGAGGTGGAGCGAGAGGACCCCACGGCCACCCAGCCCACCGCAGTGGTCGGGATCGACCTCGGGGTCAAGCACCTGGCCGTGGTCTCCACCGGCGAGGTGGTGGAGCGCCCCACTGCCCTCTCGCGCTACGAGCGCCGCATGCGCCGTCTCGGGAGAGAGCTCTCCCGGCGACAGAAGGGCTCTCGGCGACGGGCCCGGACGAGGGCCAGGCTCGCCCGGTGCCACCGCAAGGTGACCAACACCCGCCGGGACGTCCTCCACCAGCTCACGACCCGCCTCGCCACCACCTACGGCACCGTCGTGGTGGAGGACCTGCACGTGAGGGGCATGACGGCAGCGCCCAAGCCGGCCGAGAACGGGGACGGGAGCTATGCCCACAACGGCGCTCGAAGGAAGGCCGGCCTCAACCGGGCCATCCTCGACGCCTCGCCGGCCGAGCTCCGCCGCCAGTTGACGTACAAGCTCATCTGGCACGGCGGCGACCTCGTCGTGGCCGACCGGTGGTTCCCATCCTCGAAGACCTGCTCTGCCTGTGGAGAAGTGAAAGCCAAGCTTCCCTTGGCCGAGCGCACCTACCGCTGCGAGCACTGTGACCTCGTCGTCGACCGAGACCTCAACGCAGCCCTGAACCTCGCCGCCTACGGGCGGCGGGTGGTCGCGGTGAGTGGCACCGAGACCCAAAACGCGCGTGGAGGAGGGCACCCCCGGCTCCGGCCGAAGCCTCCGGTGAAGCGTGAAGACGGCTCCGGGCAACCGGGTAGGACCGTCACCGTCTCGTCGCAAGGCGAGGCTGCCTGACCGTGCTCACGTTTGTGAACGGGACGGGTAACGGTTCTCCCGAGCACGCCCGAGGAGGCCTTCGACCACGTGCTCGAAGCGGCCGAGGCGATCCTCTCCTCGGTGCGCTCCCCGTTCGACGCCGAGGTGTGGGGCTCGGAGCTGCTCGGCATGCTGGGCCTGATCGGCCTCGACCCCGCCGCGGCGGAGGACATGGTCACCGAGGCGGTGATCCCGATGGCCGAGGCCTCGGCCACCCCGGCGTCGCTGGCGCTGCTGGCCGCCCTCGGCGCCCTGGGCGGGCCCCGGATGTCGGGTGCCGCCGCTCTGGCCGGCCGCCGGCTGGTCGAGGGCGGACTGGTCGAGCCTCCCTGGGCCGAGGGCCTCGGGAGGCCCCGACCCGGTCCGTGCTGGGTCCGCGCCGACGACTTCGGCGAACAGGAGGCACTGGCGCTCACCTTCGCCTACGGGCGCAAGCGGCACGCCGTCTGCGTCCTCATCGACCACACCCTCGGCGGGGGTCTCGAGGACGCCTACGTCACCGAACGGGTGCCGACCCTGCGCAAGCAGATGTGGGGGTGGGCCGAGGACGACCCGTTCAGCTCCTGCGAAGAGCTGGCGGCGGCCGAGGGGGCCGAC
>JAJYVS010000089.1 GCA_021791895.1 Actinomycetes bacterium
CCCGGCTGCGCGACGACCGGGTCGCCCGCAACCGCGTCCTGGCCGAGCGGTTGGGCGCGCTCGGGGCGCCGATCACCTACGAGGAGGCGGTCGAGCAGGCCGCCGGCGAGGAGAGCCTGGGGCGCCCTCACTTCGCCGCCCTCCTGGTCGAAAAGGGCCTGGCCGAGTCGGTGCCCGACGCATTCGACCGATGGCTGGGCTCGGGGCGGCCGGCCTACGTCCCCAAAGCCCGCGTCCCCCCGGCGGACATCGCGGCCAAGGCAAAAGCGTCGGGCGCGGTGTGCGCGCTGGCCCATCCCCTCAGTCTGGAACTCGAAAGAGACGCGCTGGACCGGGCCGTGGGCGAGCTGGCCGAGGCGGGGTTCGCCGGCCTCGAGGCCCACTACGCCGCCTACCGGCCCGAGGAGCGCCGGGCCCTGGTCGAGCTGGCGGCCCGCCACGACCTGGTGGCCACCGGCGGCTCGGACTACCACGGCACGCACAAACCGGGGCTCTTCGTCGGGGTGGGCCGGGGCGACCTCAAGGTGCCCGACAAAGCGCTCGAGCTCCTGGCGGCTCGGCGGCCGTAGGCCGGGGTTCTCACCCGGTCTCGCCGAAGGCGGCCGGGATGGCCCCGGAAAACGCCGCGTCGAGCTCGGCCAACTCCAGGGCCAGCAGGCCCTCGATGACCAGGGCGTCGCCCCCCGCCTCGCCCAGCACGGTGGTGCCGACCCCGGCCCGGCGGGCCCGGTCTGCCAGTTCGTCGGGCCGGGTCGTAGCAACCACCACCCGCGACGGCGACTCGCCGAACAGCCCGGCGTGCCCGCGGATTCCCGAGAGACGGGCACCGACCCCGGCGGTGAGCGCCATCTCGGCCAGGGCCACCCCGAGGCCGCCGGCCGAGACGTCGTGGACCGCGTCGAGGAGCTCGGGGCCGCCGGCCAGGCCGCTGCCCACCAGCTCGACGATCAGGTCGACCACCCGGGCGTGGGCGGCCAGGTCGAGGGCCGGGAGGGTCCCGGTGCGCACCTCGTGCCGCTCTACCGCCCACCGGCTCCCGGCCAAGGCGGGGTCGACCGGGCCCGAGGGGTGCACCACCACGACGGTCGACCCGGCCGACCACCCGGCACCGGGCGGGCGGCGCTCGAGCCGCTCCACCAGCCCAAGGGCGCCGATCACCGGGGTGGGCGGGATGTCGGCGCCCCCGCTCTCGTTGTAGAGGCTGACGTTGCCCCCGATGACCGGGAGCCCGAGGGCCACACAGGCCTCGGCCATGCCGTCGATCGCCTCGGAGAGCTGCCACATCACCTCGGGGTGCTCGGGGTTGCCGAAGTTGCAGCAGTCGACGACGGCCACGGCCCGGGCGCCAACGCAGGCCAGGTTGGCCACCGCCTCGGCCACCACCATCGCCGTCCCGGCCCGAGGGTCAATCGCGCACCACCGCGGGTTGCCGTCGGTGGTGACCGCCACCGCCCGGCGCGAGGGCGGGAGCCCCGGGCCGGCCAGGCGGAGCAGGGCGGCGTCGGCGCCCGGGCCAGCCACGGTGTTCAAGAACAGCTGGTGGTCGTACTGGCGGTAGACCCAGGACGGGTCGGCCAGTAGGGCGAGCAGGTCGGCACCGGAGTCGGCAGGCGGGGCGAGGTGCTCGGGCCCCGCGGCCCGGCGCTCGGCCAGGTCGCCGGGGGGGGCCATTGGCCGCCGGTAGCGGGGGGCGTCGTCGGCGAGCGAGGTGGCGGGGACGTCGGCCACCACCTGCCCCCCCGGATGCTCTCGGACCACCAGCCGGCCGACCGGCGCCCCGTCGACCACGGCGGGCTCGGTCACCCGGCCGATCACCGAGGCCCGGACCTCCCAGCGGGCGCAGACCTCGGTGACCGCGTCCCAGTTCGGCGGGGTCACGACGGCGAGCATCCGCTCCTGGCTCTCGCTCGTCATCACCTCCCAGGGGGCCATCTGCTCCTCCCGGCGGGGCACAGCCGAGAGGTCGACCTCCATGCCCACCTGGCCGCGGGCCGCGGTCTCGCTGGTCGCACAGGCCAGACCGGCCCCGCCCAGGTCCTGGAGGCCGACGACGAGGCCGTCGTCGAGCAGCTCGAGGCACGCCTCGATCAGGCGCTTCTCCTCGTAGGGGTCACCGACCTGGACGCTCGGCCGCTTGGCGTCCTCGGGCGGGGTGTCCCGGCCCTCGGCCTCGAACCCCGCCGAGGCGAGGACGCTCACCCCGCCGATCCCGTCCCGCCCGGTCGTCGCGCCGAGCAGGACCACCAGGTTGCCCGGCCCGCTCGCCCGCCCGAGCACCAGCCGGGAGGTCGGCAGCGCGCCCAGGCACAGCACGTTCACCAAGGGGTTATGGCGGTAGGCGGGGTCAAAGGTGAGCTCGCCGCCGACCGTCGGCACCCCGACGGCATTGCCGTAGGCAGAGATCCCCCCGACCACCCCCTCGAACAGCCACCGCTGGCGGGGCTCGTCGAGGGGGCCGAAACACAGCGGGTCCATGAGGGCGAGCGGCCGGGCCCCCATCGTGAAGATGTCCCGCAAGATCCCGCCGACCCCGGTGGCCGCCCCCTGGTGCGGCTCGATGGCCGAGGGGTGGTTGTGGCTCTCGATGCGGATGGCCACCGCGATGCCGTCGCCGGCGTCGATCACCCCGGCGTTCTCGCCCGGCCCGACGAGGACGCCGGGTCCCTCGTTGGGGAGTCGGGCCAGGTGCACCCGCGACGACTTGTAGGAGCAGTGCTCGCTCCACATGACCGCGTACATGGCCAGCTCGAGGTGGTTGGGCTCACGCCCCAGGATCCCGACGACGAGTCCGAACTCCTCGTCCGTGAGACCGAGGGCCCGGTGGAGCGGCTCGACGTCGCCACTGGCCGCGGGCACGCCGCCACCATACCGGGGACGGCTCCCCGCCAGGCACCTCGCCTCGGCCCGGCGCCGACCGGCCCTCTTTCCCTTCAGCGGCGGGAAAAAAACCCTGGTTACGAGGGAAAGGTCGGCATTTCAACCCGCGTCTTGGCGCAACAAACCGACCCCCCGGCGCTACGGTAACACGGGTGCTTCCCTCCGGGGAGGATGCCCCGACCTCTGTGGGTTTTGGGTGACGGTCCCACAGCTGTTCAGGCTGCGGCCTGATCGTACTTGGCGGGTGTGTTAGCCCCTTCCTCTTCTGCGAGTCGGCGCGCG